>CAKUFA010000014.1 GCA_934647165.1 uncultured Clostridia bacterium
GCGCCGTTCCGTCATAGACCTTGTCGTCTGTCGCGCTTGTCAGCGTCACGCTGCGTTTGCTGATCTTAAGCGTTCCGGAGTAGGTCGCCGTGACAATGTAGCGGTTCGTCGCGTCCACCGCCACCAGCGGCATGTCAAAGTCCACATCCGTCTCGCCTGCATCGATGCGTGCCGCGCTGGCTTCAACACCCGGGAAGGTCAACTCTTCCTGTGCGCCTGCAGTCACCTTGTAGCCGGACACAGTCTTTTCCGTTCCGTCGTACTTTGTTTCGTCGCTGTTGGCCGTCAATGTAACGTTCTTGTAGTAGTAGAAAATAATTTCATTGGTTCCTGTAGTGATGGTGATGCTCTTGGCGTCCGTGGAAACCGGCGTGTAGCCGCTCACAGTCGCGGGCGACTCCGTCACACGGGCATTGTACACCTGGGCGCTCACCGTTTTGCTGTTGGCAACAGGCGTCTGAGTTCCATTCCAGTAGTAGTAAACGGTGTAGCTCAGGTCGCCGCGTTTGGTGTATACAACCGTTTTCTCCACATTGGAGGCAGGCATGGTACCAGCTACCTTAAGCTTATTCGCCACGTAGCCGTCAATCCTGGGGGATGTTACGATGTACGGGTCGCCGCACGTCACTGTGTCCTTGTAGTCAGGCTTTGCTTCGCTGCCATCGTCATACAGGTAGTGTACCGTTAGTTCGAACTCATTCTTCACGTAGTACACACGGATGACGTTGGCTGCCACATCTGCGCTGATGGTCAGGGGAAGGTTTTCTTCCCTGTCCAGCTTGTAGCCTTCGGGGCACTTGTTCGGGTAGGTTGTAATGACATCGTTATAGGCTGCCGTGCCGTTCTCCGTTGCATCGCGCATCAGTTCGCCATCTTTGTAGTACTCCACCGTGTAGGCAAAGCTGTCCTTCACGTAGTACACACGGATGACGTTGGCCGCCGCATCTGCGCTGATGGTCAGAGGGAGGTTTTCTTCCCTGTCCAGCTTGTAGCCTTCGGGGCATTTGTTTGTATAGGTTGTAATTTCAGCCTCGTATTCGGCAGAAGCGTTCTCGGTCGCGCTCTCGTTCTTCGCACCGTCGTAGTAGTATTCCACCGTATAGCTGAAGCTGCCCCGCTCCCAAATGGCATACAGGTCATTGCTGCTGCTGTTATCCACGCGGATGCTCACGCCGGGCTGGAACGTCGCGGCGCCATTCGCGCTCTCGCTCCATCCCTTGAAAACATAGCCCGTGCGGCTTGCAAAGCCCGCGCCATCCAACGACAGCACCTGTACCGTACCGTTGTTCACGCTCTGCACCGTTTGGGTTGCGCCGGTGTAGTTGTCGTGATAAGTCAGCGTTGTGCCGGTGGGCTTTTCGCCGAAAATGGCATACAGCGTCACATCACCATTGGCGATTTTCACCTTGTCGCCGGGCTGATACATTGTGCCGGTGCCATCCGCCGCCGTGTTCCAGCCTTTGAACACCTTGCCGGACGGCGCAACGATTCCGTTCTTCACATCGGCAAAGCTGCCTGCGGCATAAGCGCGCTCATCCACGGGCGCTGCGCCTGCGCCGCCGTTGGCTTCATAAACCACGCTGTATTTGTTCTTGTTGATATAGTAGGGATACAGTTCAATATTGTTGTAGATCCTGGTATTGAAGTTGAACGGAACAAACTGTTCGCCAACCTTGATTGCCCAGCCGACAAATTCCCATTCGTTGATGCTGTCAGGCTCGGTCGGATTCGGCATCTGCGTTTGGTCAATCGTCTCGCCATAGGTAATGGTCAGCGTTTTGCCGTTCTCGCCTTCCATGGTCACATAGGCAACGCCGCTCACCGTGGGCGGAGCCCACTTGGCATACACAATGATGTCTTCCGCCGGCATGGTTTTGCCGCTGAAGTCCATGGCCTGCGTGCCTGCCGGATCCTTGTACCATCCCTTGAAGATGTACTCAGCCGGGATGCCCGCCGGATGACTGGGCGTATAGCTGCCCGCAGCAGAAATGTCCGCTTCATACTTGTACGTCGCCGTGTTCTCTTCACTGCCGCCATTGTAATAGCGCACATTGTAACTGTTGCGGCTGTAGTAGAACTTCGCGTTTCTATAGCGATCTCCAACCTGAGTACCCATCTTGGAAATCAGCGTGAAGCCCTTGATGGCATAACGATCCTCTTCACCAACCGTGTAACTGGCCGTGCCATTCGTCGTGTCCGTGTGGTGCACGATGAACCACCGGCCGCTCACCTGAATCGCCCCACTCTGGCTGCTGCTCAGCGCCTCGCCATAGTAGGTAGCCGTGTTTGCTCGGCCGTCGTTGCCCACAGCTGTCAGGGTTGCATCGCCCATGGCCATGGTGCTCTGATAGGCAATGTATCTGCCATTGCTCAGCTTCCAGTTTGCATCACCGTTGTAGGATGGCCATTCAGAAGCGGCAATATCCGCCCCCCATTTCTTGGTGATGGTTTTGTACGTAGACCTCCTATTCTTGAACGTCATGGTATAGCTCTTGCGCGTATAATACACGTTCACAATGGTGGAACCGTCGCCTGCAATCACCTGCTGATCGATTGTCTGGGCAGTGAATACCGTATCAGAGGTGCTGTTGCCCCAAATGTCCACGCCGGAGGTTTTTTCCGTCTTTCCGCTGGCTTTGGTCATTTCGCCGGTGGTGCCGGTCAGCTCCTGCGCGGAACCGAAGGAGTATCCGTCGTCATTGGCGTTTTCATACCAGTGAATCACGGTATACTTCGTGTCCGCCCGTGCCGTCCACTTTGCCGTCAGCGTCACACTCGCCGTCAGCTCTCCGCCGAAAGCAAACGCATCCGCTCCGTTGTACCAGCCCGCAAAGTTGTAGCCCAGGCGAGTAGGTGCCTCGGGCATTACCGTCGCTGTATTGGGCTGCACAAACTCCGGCTCGATGTAGCTGCCGTTGTTGCTGTCAAACACAATCCAGTGGCCTTTTTCCACCTTGGGATACAGCGTCACGTTGGCGTTTTCCAGCGTCACGCTGGTCACCTTCTGGGTCAGCGCGCTGTCCAGATACCAACCGGTAATGCTTTCATCTGCGCCCACAGGGAAGGTCGCGTCCGCTGCGATTTCATCACCGCCGACGCCTTCGCGGGTGGTCACCACGCGGTCGTTCTGGTCAACAAAGAACACGTAATGCACTTCCTGCATCCGCGCCGTGAGGGTCACCGTTTGGTTCTGCGTAATGCCGCTCTGCACGCCAAAGGCGGTGAAATGGTTCTCACCGTCAAACCAGCCCATGAAGCGGTAACCTTCCCGCTCAGGAGACTTGGGCGCATACAGCGTATCGCCGTTTTTCACAATCTGCGTGCCGAGGTCTTCCCCGTCCGCACCTTTGAAGACATAGGTCATAACCGCTGTCTCGTCCGGCAGGATGGACATCAGCCGCGCGCCGGGCTGCACCGAGCGGCTCACATCAATGATCTCCGCCAGTGCGCTCAGCGGCAGGCAGGTGGTGACCATCAGGATCGCCATCAGCAGTGCAACTGCTTTCCGCAAGCTATCTTTCATGGTTTTGTCCTCCATTCAAGTGATGGTCCCAATTTACTGAACCTCGGCGATGGTCACAGCCACACGCCAGTAGTCCAGATAGTTTTCTTCGGTCATCTGCACCGACAGGCGGCTGCCCGCTCCGCCGGGCACATCCGCCCAGCTGGCATTGTCAGCGCTGCGCTGCCACTGAATCCGGCAATCGGCGTCGCCGTAACCGTTGAGCACAGCCGTCATTGTCACCGTGCCGCCAAACGCGGGCTCCTGTCCGTTCCAGGAGACATAGATGTCAATGCTGCGGTTCGGATCCAGCTCATCATGGATGGTGGTCATCTTGTCCGATCCGGCAGGGGCGGTTTCCTTCACCATCGGATTGCCGTTTTCGTCCAGCACCAGGTTGCCGTTTTCATCTTTTTCAAAGGCAACCGGCACTTCCTCGCCTTCACCGAGCACAGCCTCCGGGTTGCCGTTTTCATCCAGCACCAGGTTGCCGTTTTCGTCCCGCTTCCATTCAATGGCGTCGGAGTAGGCCGCCTCTTCCTCGTATGTCAGTTTCGGAACCGGCGTGGCCGAGGGCTCCTGCGTCTTTTCAGGGGCATCCGCATTCGGTGCAGGCGCAGCCGTCGCTTCAATCACTTCAGCCGTTTCAACCACCCTCGGCATCAGGCGAAGCGTGAACGTTGCCGATGTTTCACCAGCCAGCGCCGTGCCTGTTGCCAGCAGCGCCGCCGTCAGGATGGATACCGCTGCTTTCTTCATTTTGTCCGTCATATGAATGCCTCCTTAACTATGCTCTGCGTCCGGTCACATTTCCGGCTCACGGTCGTTTTCGTCTCAGTTTTTTCCAGTAAATTATTATAACACGTTTTTCCATTTTTGTACAGTGAGCCGAATGGTGTGTTCAAAAATCCTTCATAGAATGAAGGGCACGAAAGCTGACCTGCTCTTAGGGCAGACCAGCTTTTTTGTTACAGCACCGTCACAACGACCTGCCACTGCGTACCGTCCATGCCTTCCACGGTGTTGATCCACAGCACCAGGCTGTTCGCGCCGGCAATGTTCTCCCACACCTGCGCTTTGCTGTTCCAGCGCTGCCACTGCAAGGTGTAGTTCACATTCTCATAGCCGGTCAGCACAGCCTGCAGACCCACGCGGTCGCCCACCGTGAAAGGACCCTCGCCGATGGCATAAATCGCCACACTGCGCTGTGCGGCAGGCTGTTCCTCCTCCGCGGTTTCTTCCGCCTCCTGGTTGACTTCATCCGCGGTTTCCGCCTTTTCCTTTTCAATCTGCGTTTCTTCCGCAGCGGCTTCTTCCGTCTCGCTTACATTGTCCTCAGCCGCAGGCTGTTCTTCTGCCGCGGGTGTTTCCACAGGTGCAGGCGTCTCTTCTGCCGCGGGTGTTTCCACAGGCGCAGGCGTCTCTTCTGCCGCAGGTGTTTCCACAGGCGCAGGCGTCTCTTCTGCCGCAGGAGCCGGCTCCGTTTCCTGCACAGAGGTAACTTCAACAGGTGTTTCCACCGCAGCCTCTGTTTCCGGTAAATCAGTGGGTGTTGCAGCTAGGGCGGCAGTGGTCATCATCGTAGCGGCCAACAACATCGCGAAGAACTTTTTCATATCAATTACCTCCATTAATCTAAGCCTTTCGGCGTACATGACACTTTGTTCCATCGAATATCTTTATTCTACTCCGTCAAGGTTACATGGGTAGTTACAATTCCGCCATTTTCCAAATTTTTTTCATTCAAATCGAAAGTTTTTTATTTTTTCCCCCTCTTTGCCCGCATCTTTTTTTGTTTCTGTTCTTGCCATGCCATTTTATCCCCATGGAAAGAAAAACATGCACGAAGGCTTTCTCGCTTCCGTGCACGTCATGTTTCTTCCTACTTTATATAGTTTTGTTCAATTACTTATTTTTCTACAATCATCCACACAGCGTATATTTCTTTTCCGTCTTGTTTCTTCTTTTTTGTTGTTACATTACGGTTTCTAACAACCATAATATAACCAAATGTGCCGGATAGATGCCATAGGCCAACCACGCCGGCATTTTCCAGCGCGACCGACATTTCCATAGCATCAGCGGTGTTGCGAGCACTGCCATGGCTTGCAAGCGAAGCCACGGTTGTACCAGTGCATTCATCACAGCCCCGCCTGGTATGCGAATCGTGCAGCCAAACAGTGTTGTCACTGTCCTTGAGCTGCTTCCCCAATACAGGCAGAACGCGATCATCACCGCAGCTATCCCGGCACGGCTGTCCCGCACCGCATAGAGCAAGATCACCAGCAATACGCCCTTCCAGCCATAGTCGCAGCTCAGCGCTTCGGCCAATATCAGCGCCAGTATAGGTCCCCACGCCTGGGACAGCCAGCGCTTTTCCCGCATCCCCCACAGCGCCAGCAGCGCCACCGCCAGCGTCAGAAAGATGTTTGGCTCCCGCCAGGTGTGCCGAAGCGCCATCATGTACAGTGGCTGCGATGCCACCCCCACCATCAGCACGCGCAGCAAATATTTGCCCACGCTGTGTGTGTAGCACGCGCCAACCACCATGCACCATGCATACAGCGGAAACGCCAAACGGCCAATCATCCGCATTTCCGGCACATCAGGCAGTAACATCTTGCCTGCGTGGTCGCAAAACATCGCAATCAGCGCAATCACCTTCAGCATTCCTGTAGCTGTGTTTCCGGCCAGCCGTTTCTCCGCCATTGCTTCCCCTCCAAGCCTCTTTTCCGCCGCGATTATAGCACATCCCCCGCATGTTTTGCAATTTCCTCCGTAAACAAACCAAAGTCTCTTTTCACGTTTTTCAGAAAGAACCAACCCGTATCGTCTTCTTTGCGCTTTTGCGGAAGGCCTCTTTCTCCTTTGCAAAAATAGACCAATCCTCGTTTTTTCTTCGGACATATTCCCCAAATTGTCCTTACTTTCACTTCCTTTCCTGTGCTACAATGATTATGCATCATCAGACATTTCCCACATCTGATGTACTTCATAGAAAGGTGGCTATTTCATGTCCTTCAAATCCAAACGGATTCTGTTAACCATCCTTTGGGGACTTTCTGCCGCGCTGCTGGTTGCCGCAGGCTTCGGCTGCCTGTTCAACAGCAATGAAATCATGGATCTCATGGCGGATTGGATCGGCGTTGTGGTCGTGCTTTCCGGCTTGCTTCAGTTGAGCATCGCATGGCTCATGCGCACCACCATCTTCGGTGATCGGGGCTTCCTCACCAAAGGCGTTGTGGCCATTGTGGTGGGCGTATTCATCATGTGCAAATCCTTCATCGCAGGCGAAGTGCTGCGCGTGCTCATCAGCATGATGGTGCTGGTGGACGGCATCAGCCTCTTGGGCGCCGCGCTGGCCATGCGGCAGGATCACATTCCCGGCCGTGTCTGGCTGTGGATCATCGGCATCCTTGAAGCCGCGCTGGGCATTGCCGGTTTCCTTAAGCCGGAAGTGCTGAACATCGCCGTCGGTGTTGTCATTGGCCTGAGCCTGATTTACGAAGGTCTCGTTCTCCTGTACACCATGTTCCTCGGCCTGCGGTGGTTCAAGCGCCTGCAAGGCTGATGCGGCCATTTTCTTTCATGCAAAAGGACGTGCGGCACAGTCTTCATTGACTTTGCTGCACGTCCTTTTTTGCAATAAAACAGCTCCCAGCACAAGGCTGGGAGCTGTTCGCTCTGCGGATGGATTAGTCCACCGTGAAGGGCAGCAGCGCGATGGCACGGGCGCGCTTAATGGCCTCGCTCAGCTGACGCTGATGCTTGGCGCAGTTGCCGGACATACGGCGGGGCAGGATCTTGCCGCGCTCGTTGATGAAACGACGCAGACGGTTGATGTCCTTGTAGTCGATGTACTCGACCTTATCCACACAGAAGCTGCACACCTTCCGGCGGGGACGACGTCCTCCGCGGGGGCGCGGCCTTCTTTCACCACGTTCTTCAGACATTCGGATGGCCTCCTCTCACGAAAACTTAAGCGTTAAAACGGCAGTTCGTCGCTTTCCACAGCCGTGAAGCCCGCATTCTGCGCGGTCAAACCGGCAGGTGCGGAAGATGCGGCGGGCGCATAGGGCGCTGCGCCATCATCATTGCGGCTGGACAGGAACTCGACATCTTCAGCGCTGACTTCCAGAGACACGCGGGTCGTACCGTCGTTGGCCTGATAGGTCCGCGCGGTCAGCGGCCCGGACACGAACACCTTGCGGCCCTTGGCCAGATACTTGGCACAGTTTTCTCCCAGCTGCCGCCATGCGGTCACGCGGAAGAACTGCGCCGTATCCTGCTGCTGTGCGCCGCCCGCATTCTGCTGGTTACGGGCGCGGCGATCGTTCACCGCAATGGTGAAGTCGCACACGGTGTAGCCATTGGGGGTGGTACGCAGTTCAGGGTCACGGGTCAGGTTGCCGATCAGGATGATCTTGTTCATGTGCTTATCCTCTTGGTTGCCTTACTCGGCGTCAGCAGCAGGAGCTTCCACAGCGGGAGCAGCCTCCACGGAAGCTTCAACAGTTTCCATAGCGGCAGCCACGGGCGCGGGACGCGCGGCGCGGGGCTTCACATTGCTGCGCTTCTCCACCAGCTTCACCACCAGATAGCGGATGACGCTGTCGTAGATCTCCAGATTACGCTCAAGCTCGCGGGGGAACTCAGCGGGCGCCTTGAAGGTCACCAGCACGTACCAGCCCTCGGTCTTGTAGTTGATGGCATACGCCAGGCGGCGCTTGCCCCAAGTCTCGTCGACCTTTTCCACCTCACCACCGTTTGCCGCGATCAGGGCGGAAACCTTTTCAATCAGCTCTTTGCGAGCAGCTTCCTCCAGCGCGGTGTCGATGATGTAGGTCAGTTCATACCTATTCATACCTTTCACCTCCTCACGGACTTTGGCGCTGCATCCATGTGCAGCGCAAGGATGTGCCAATTAGAGATTATAACAGATTCCCTCTTGTTTTGCAAGCCTTTTCCATTGATTTTCTGCAAATTCACAGCTTTTTTTACAGCTTTTTCACCGCTGCAATCAGCTGATCCACATGCTCTTTCCTTGTCGCCCAGGATGTGCACAGCCGGATGGCCGTGTGCTGCTCATCCACCCTTTCCCAAATGCTGAAATCAAACTGTTCCTCCAGCGCTTCCAGCTGTTCATCCGTCAGGATGGGGAAAAGCTGATTGGTGGGCGAATCCACCAGCAGCGGAATCTGCTTCTCCTTCAGGGTCGTGCGGATGCGCATGGCCTGCTCTACTGCTTCTTTGGCAATGGTAAAATAGCGGTCGTCCTCCATCAGTGTTTCAAACTGAATGCCCAGCAGCCGGCCCTTGGCCAGCAGCGCGCCGTGTCGCTTCATCATGTAGCGGAAACGCGGCTGCAGCGCCGGGTTCACCAGCACCGCCGCTTCGCCAAACAGCGCGCCCACTTTCGTGCCGCCAATGGTAAATGCATCGCAGTTGGCGGCAATGTCCTCGCAGGTCAGATCGTTGACAGGGGATGTGAGCGCATACCCCAGGCGCGCACCGTCAATGAACAGATACAGTCCCAGCTGCTGGCAGGTCTGATACAAATCGTGCAGCTGGGCACGGTTATACAGGGTTCCCAATTCCGTAGAGATGGAGATGTACACCATTCCGGGGCGCACGGTGTGCTCATCGTCCGCCTGCAATGCCATCGCCACGCTCAACTGGGCGGAAGTAATGCGTCCGTCCCGGGCATTCAGGGGAATCACCTTGTGCCCCATCGCTTCAATGGCGCCGGTCTCATGGGTGTTGATATGGCCGGTCGAAGCGCAAAGCACCCCTTCAAAAGGGCGCAGAGCCGAGGCAATGATCACCGTGTTCGCCTGCGTACCGCCCACCATAAAGTGCACGGCGGCCTTTTCGCAGTCAAAACGTTTGCGGATCATGTCAGCGGCATGGGCGCAATAGCTGTCCGTGCCGTAGCCGGGTGTCTGTTCAAGGTTGGTTGCCGCCAGGCGCTCCAGAATCAGCGGATGGCAGCCCTCCTGATAATCGCTGCAGAAAGAAATCATGTCCGTCTCTCCTTCTTCCGTCCGTAGGTTTTCCGTCAATATTGTCCAACTGCCAGGATATCCGGAATGGCGCGGTCATTCACATCCACGCCGCCATTGTTGGCCAGCTGCACGCTTTCGCCCATAAACAGCATGGCCGCAGTGTTGCCGCCGTCCAGATTGATGGCGTCCGTGCAGCCTGTGTCAAGAAGCAGCTGGGCGCGCACGTCCAGCGTCGCGCCATCGGAATGGTTCTTGCGCCCCTCCACCAGCAGTCCCACATAGTGCCCCGGCTCAATGATGCCGATGCAGCTGCGGGGTTCCTTGTGGTTGTAGGCGTCCTTGTTCACATCCGCCTCTTCCCCGTCACGGATAAGGATGGGGCCAAAGGCCACCACTGTTGTTGCTCCGCGATCTACATACTCCTTGGCGCTCATCTCCCACGCCTCGTTCACCTCTGCCTTGCCGGAGGGGAAAAAGCCCATCGTGGCAAGGTTCGGCACCGCGTCAATCAGCTTGGAATAGCTCTTTTTATAAAGCACCTTCCCGTCTCGCACAATATTGCCGGGATAACGGTCATTGGCCACGCGATAGGAGTAGAAATCGCCGCTCTGGGCATACACGGCGCGGGACGCGGCCGCCATATCCTGCGGCAGGCCGTTGGTACGCCCGGGGCGGTCGGTGTTCCAGGTCACGGTATACAGACTGGTGCCCTGGGCGCACACAATATCCGCCAGATAATAGGTGAGCAGCGGCTTTTGCGTCTGCGTGCGCGTGATTTCCACACGCACGGACTGATCCACATAATACCAGTATCCGCCTGCATGATCTTTGATGTAATACGGATCCAGTCCTTCCGGCAGGAAGCCATCGTCATTCGTCTCAGGGATTTCCGCAAGGGTGGAAACCGGAATAGGTTCCGCCGCGGCAGTGGACAGCGCCAGCGTGAAAAGAATGAGCAGCAGGAAAATGCGCTTCATGATGAACCTCCTCCAGAATGAATACGGAAAACATTATATCGGCTTTCCCATGTAGCGTCAACCGGAAACGGTGATTTCCCCGTCCAAGGCAATCAGCAAATCCATGATTTTCCTGCTCTGCATGGCGTACATTCGCCTTTTTCTTGACAAAACAGCTGCGTCGTTTTATAATCGTCTTACTTGATGAGAAAGGAGCCATGTAATAGCCATGCGGAACTGACTTTTTTCGCTCGTTCTCTCCGCCGGAGGAGGGAGAAAACTGCCCCTGCATATTTTGCAGGCCTGTTTTTGTGGCGAAAAAAGGCGTGACGCATGGACATGCGGCTCCTTTTTGTGTGCAGAAAACGGCGTTTTTCATGCTTTTCCGGCGGTTGATCCTCTTTGAAGGAGATGAATCGCCATGCAATTTTCATGCAATCACGTTTCTTTTACATACAATGGAAGCTATACGCCGGTATTTGAAGATCTCACGTTCCGTGCGGATACAACATGGCGTTTGGGGTTGACCGGGCGCAATGGCCGGGGAAAAACCACGCTTCTGCGCCTGCTTTCTGGTGCTGAACAGCCGGATACCGGGCGAATCGACCTGCCCTGCGCACCGCGATATTTTCCCTATCCCGTGACAGATGAACATTTACCAACCCGGCAGGCTATCTTGGATGCCGCGCCCACTGTGCAAGCCTGGCAGCTGGAGCGGGAATGTGCGCTTCTCGGGCTGCGGGAGGACGTGCTTGACCGGCCTTACTGCACCCTCAGCCACGGCGAGCAAACCAAGGCGCTGCTGGCAGCGCTGTTTGCCTGCGACGATGCGTATCCCCTCATTGACGAGCCGACGAATCACCTGGATTTGCAAGGTCGCGCGCAGGTGGCCGCCTATCTGAAGCGCAAGGACGGTTTTCTGCTGGTGAGCCACGATCGGGCTTTCCTGAACGCATGCATCGACCATGTGCTGAGCCTGAACCGCAGCGATGTGTGGGTGATGCAGGGCACCTATGACACATGGGAGGCGCGGCTGCAACAGCAAACCAACCATGAGCAAAACCAAAACGATGTGCTGCAAAAAGAGATTCGCCGCATGACCGAAGCCGCGCGCCAAACGGCGCAGTGGAGCGAAAAGGTGGAAAGCACCAAAATTGGCCAGCATGCGTATGACCGGGGCGCCATCGGCGCACAGGCCGCCGCAATGATGAAGCGCACACGGGCCACCCAAAAGCGGCAGGAACGCGCCATGGAAGAAAAAAGTGCCCTGCTGCACAATGTGGAGCGCGTAGGCGAGCTGAAGCTGACCACGCTGCCCTTCCCCAAAGAAGTGCTGCTGACGCTGGAGGACGCCCAAGTGCGCTATGGCACGCAGGTGGTGGCGGAGCATATCAATCTCGTGCTGCGCCGGGGAGAACGCGTTGCGCTCACAGGTGGAAACGGCGCCGGCAAAAGCAGCGTACTCAAGGCACTGTGCGGACTGGGGCATGCGTTGGAGGGGCACGTGCAGGTGGCCGCAGGGCTTATCATTTCTTATGTGCCGCAGGAAACAGACGTGCTGCTCGGCAGCATGCGAGCCTTTATCCGCCAAAGCGGCGTGGATGAAACTCTTTTCAAGGCCATTTTGCGCAACATGGATTTCACCCGAGAGGTATTTGACCACAACCTGGAGGACATGAGCCAGGGACAGCGCAAAAAGCTGCTGCTGGCACGCAGCCTGTGCACTCCCGCACACCTGTATGTGTGGGATGAGCCGCTCAACTACATCGACGTATTCAGCAGAAAACAGCTTGAGGAGCTGATCCTGCGCTTTTCACCCACACTGCTGATGGTGGAGCATGATCGAGTGTTTCTGAACCGGGTGTGCACGCGGCAGGTACCCATCGGCAAGGGTTAATGCTTGACATTGCCCGCTTTGCCCTGTATGCTGTATACTTGATCATAGAAAGCGAGGCATAAAACGTGAAGGCAATACCGATGTGGTGGAAGCAAAACCGGGAAATGCTGGCAGCCATTTTTGCCCTTGCATGGCCCGCCATGCTGGAGCAGACGCTGCAAACCGTGGTGCAGTATGCCGACTCAGCCATGGTAGGCCAGATGGGCGCGGCAGCCTCAGCGGCAGTAGGGCTCACCAACCCGGTGAACTGGTTGGTGAACGCGCCGATGTTCGCCATGGGCGTCGGCTTTCTGGCCTGCATTTCCCGTTCTCTCGGCGCAAAGGATGAAAAAACCGCACGGATTGCCGCCGCACAATCCCTGTATGCCATTCTGCTGCTGGGCACGGTGCTGGGGGCGGCAACGCTGCTGGCGGCGCCCTATCTGCCGGGCTGGCTCAACGCGGATGCGGAGATCTACGATGATTCCGCCCGCTATTTTGCCATTGTGTGCCTGCCCATGCTTTTTCGTGCATCATCCATCATCTGCGCTTCCTGCCTGCGCGCCGCGGGGGACACGCGCACGCCCATGCTGGTCAGCCTGATGATGAACGCCACGAATATTCTCCTGAATGCGCTGCTGATTTTCCCTTCCCGGGAAATGACGCTGCTGGGTCGTGCCTATTTTATCCCTGGCGCCGGACTCGGTGTCACAGGGGCGGCCATCGCCACCGCCGTGTCCTATGTGGTCAGCGGCGTGATGATGTTCCTGGCCCTGTGGCGCAGCAAGTCCATTTCGCCACGCGGGCAGCGCCTGCGCATCCACAAGGCCGTGATGGGGCAATGCGTGCGCATCGGTCTGCCGGTCATTTTCACGCGCATCGGCGTATGCCTGGGGCACGTGGTTTTTCTTTCGCAGGTGTCGGGGCTTGGCACGGTATCGCTGGCGGCGCACTCCCTGGCGCTGACGGCGGAGGAAGCGGTTTACCTGCCCGGCTACGGCATGCAGGCGGCCGCGTCCACCCTGGCCGGCAATGCTGTGGGCGAGAAGAATGAGCGCAAGCTGATGGCCGTGACCAGGCTGAGCACGATTGCCGCCGTGTCGCTGATGACTGTAACCGGCGCGCTGATGTTCGTTTTTGCTGAAGGGCTTTTGTCCATTTTTACCCCGGACGCAACGGTGATTGAGGCCGGCGCAAAGGTGATGCGCATTATCGCCTTGACCGAGCCTGTCTATGCCCTGGGCATCATCCTGGAAGGCATGTTCAACGGCGTTGGCGACACACGCGCACCGTTTGTTATCAACATGGTCACCATGTGGGGCGTGCGCATCCTGTTCACGGCGCTGTGCGTGCAGGTGTTCCATCTGGGGCTGACAGCCGTGTGGTGCTGCATGGCAGCGGACAACGTGCTCCGGGCGTTTCTGCTGGGTCTCCGTTTCCTGCGAGGCCAGTGGCGAAGCGCGCTCCAGCTGTAAATTCCTTGCAGCCAGTGTCCAATATGGCAAAAAGCAAACCAGTTTCTTCATGCATTGTGAAAGAAACTGCACAATCCTCTTGCATTTTTCTTTTCAGCATAGTATACTGTATGCGTGCCAAATTCAAGGAGGTGCATAGGAAATGAAACAGGTAAATATCAAGCTGAGTCTGGCGGAAAACGTCAAGACGTTCGTCAACATGGTCAACCGCTATCCTTACGACATGGATCTTCGCGCGGGCCGTCACGTGGTGGACGCAAAGTCCATCCTGGGCATCTTCAGCCTGGATCTGTCCAAGCCGATCACGCTGGAAGTGTATTCTGACGATTGCGATGATCTGATGGCCGACCTGAAGCCCTTCCTGGCGTAAGCAGACAGAGCGGAGCGCCCTTTGCGGTGTTCCGGTACATTGCACGTCATCAAAGCTCTTTGGCGGTTTGAACCCCTCAAGCGGTATGTTTGAGGGGTTTTGCTATAAGCATCGGCATGGAGGTGAAATGCCATGAAACGGCGCAGCGTGCCGGATTCGGAATACAAGCTGATTATTCTCTACGCGCTGTCCCGGCTTGGCCCGGTCAGCGGGACGCAGCTGCTCCAGTTTCTGGTGGAGCTGGATCTGATGAACTATTTCAGCATGCAGCTGAACCTGAGCGAGATGATTGAGCAGGGACAGGTGGAAGAGCAAAGCCACCCGTTGGGAACCCTGCTGGCACTGAGCGGTAAAGGCGCGTTCACCCTGTCGTCCTTCGACCACCGCATTCCTTCCAGCCAGCGGCAGTTGATTGATGAAAAAGCGCCCGCATGGCATGAACGCTTCCGGATGGAGCAGCAAACGCTGGCCGAGTCCTTCTGCCTGAGCAACGGGCGGCGCTGTGTGCGCCTTCGCCTGCTGGAAGCGGACACGACGCTGCTGGATGTGATGCTGACGCTGGACAGCGCCGCCTTTATCCCCCATTTGCAGGATCGATGGCTGAAGATGGCGCAGGCTGCCTATGCCGTCATTTCCAACACGCTGGGCACGGGATTTAATTTGACGATTCCTCTCCCGCCGCTGCCGGAAAACGCTGCCTTGCAGCAAACAGGCAACGGCGAGTGGATGCTTTCTCTGGCCGATGTGATCCCGCAGCCCTGCTTCACGCTGATGCTTTCCTTGCCGGACGAGCACCTGGCACTGCACTACGCAGCCTGCTGGCGAACGTGCTGCCACGCACTGCGCGCCCAGCTGCTGTCCATGCTGGAAAAAAGTGAAGCGAAGCGTGAGGAGGCACATGACATATGAGACGGTTGATTGACGCCCACGCCCATGTGGTGGAGCATCTGCACGGGTTTGCCCGCGGCGGCGAGCTGCGCGCCGTCGGTCATGGCCGCGCCCGCTGGGCGGACGGCAGCGAGTTTTTGATTTTCCCGGAAACGCTTGGCGAGAAAGACGTAACCTTTCAGCGCCTGCACGATTTTTTGACTGCCAAGGGTGTGGAAAAGGCAGTGCTGCTTCAGGGCAGCTTCTACGGCTTTCAGAATGAGTACACGCTGGAAGCGGCGCGGGCTTATCCGGAAATGTTTGTGCCAGCCTTCACCTTTGATCCCTTCGCAGGCAACTGGGAGAAAATTTTCGACCGCTTTTTTGTGCGTGAGGGCGTGCATTTGGTGAAGTTCGAGGTCTCTTCGGACGGGGGTATCATGAGCTATCACGAGCCCTTTCGGCTGGATGGTACGCGTTTTCTGCCCATCGCGGAGGCCATTGCGCAAGGCGGCGGCACACTGGTGCTGGACATCGGCACCCAGCCCAACGCCAGCTTTCAACCGGATGCGGTGGCCAACCTTGCCGTCCGCTTTCCGAAGATGCACATCATTGTGTGCCATCTAACCGCGCCGCGGCTTGGCGAAGAAGAAGGTCTCCGGCGCGCCCTCACCGCCATGAAGGCATGCAACATCTGGTTCGACCTTTCCGCCATACCGTGGAAAACCAAGCCGGAAACGTATCCCTATCCCACGGCGCGCCGCTACGTTGCCATGGCCAAGGACATCGTCGGAGCATCCAAGCTCCTGTGGGGCAGCGATTTGCCTTCACCCCTGACGCGGGACAGTTACGAGCACCTTTACGAATATCTGGACAACGGTGAGCTTTTCACCCTGGAAGAGCTCGAAGGCGTATACTGGCGCAACGCCATGGCGGCATACATGCTGTGATTCCGGGTGGACAGGCCAAGAAACATCGGCCTGCCCGCCTTTTTTATAAAAATTTCTGCTTGCATTGACATTTTGCCACCTGCGTTGCGTCTTACAGGTGTCATGACAAGCAAAAGGAGGATGCGTGGTGGAGCAGGAGGAGCTGGGAAAGCGCATTTGGGAAATGCGCGTGAGCCTCATCCGGCTGGCAATGAGCATTGTCCGCACGCCGCAGGATGCAGAGGACGCCGTGAGCGCGGCCATTGTTTCCGCGCTTCAGCGTGCCGAAACATTGCGGAATCCGGAAAGGCTCAGCGCCTGGATGCTGACCATCACCGCGCGCTGCTGCTATGACCAGCTGCGAAAAGCCAAACGGGAAACGCCTGTGGAGCAGGTAGAGCCACCGCCCCTTCTTTCCCCGCAGGAAACGCTCTATGACACGCTGCTGGCCCTTCCAAAGCCGCTTTCACAGGTGCTGACGCTGTACTATTACGAAGGCATGACAACCGGGGAGATTGCCCGGGTGTTGGACATCGGCCGGCCGGCGGTGTCCATGCGGCTGCGGCGCGGCCGGAAAATGCTGAAAGAACTGCTGGAGGAGGGAGACCGTGCATGACCAATCGCGAATGGGATGAAATGCTCCGCCAGCGCGCGCAAAAGGAGGTTTTTCAAGTGAGCCCAAAAATGGAACATGTGTTGAAAAATACGCTTTTGAACCCGGAAATGCAGAAAAAGACGCGCCGTATTCTCACAAGAGGCACGGCGCTGGCACTGGCCGGAGTGATGGGCTGCATCGGCGCTGCCTATGCCCTGAGCAACCTGACCGCCCACCCGGACGTAACCGTAGCGCCACAGAGCGCGCAAAGCGATGCCGGCAGCGATATCCTCACAGCAACGCTCATTCCGTATCAGACGGCACAGCCTACCCCAACGCCCCTACCCGCTCAGACAGCACAGCCCATGCCCACCCAGGCGGCGGACGCATGGTACAGCGCCAGCCAGGAGGCAAACCCACAGCTGCTGAAAGTTGCAGCAGCGCTGACGGAAATGCTGGATGAAATTGCATCCAGCGATGACTATGTTTCGCTCATGGGCGGCGGTGGGAATATTCAGGAAACAATCCGCGCATGGGGTACGCACCGGCATGGGGTGCCTCGCGCCGTCTATCAGGCCGAGCTTTCCACCACCCCGGAAAACGATGCGCTTCAGCCGCTGCGTGACCATGCTTCAGACGCCTTGTGGAAGCAGGCGACAAGCCGCATCAACAGTGCGCTTGCCTCGCAGATCAACGCGGCAAAGGGCGCGGAAACGTTGGCTGCAAGTGCCATCTGCACCGTGCAGACAGCCTTTACCACTGCGGGTGATATGGAGCAAATCCACTACATCCTGCTGTATGACGACGCTGCGCCTGTGATGGTGAGCTTCACCCCCTATCCGCAGGAGAGCGGCGCCGCCGTCACGGCCTCCGCCACCTTCCTTACCCTGGACAACGCCACGGATCCGCCGCAATATCTGGCGGCTCTTGACACCGGCTACGGCGCTATACAGTGCAGCCTTGTGTGGCAGCGGTAAACGCAAGTACAAGAGAAGTACAATCCGGATGCTTGACAACGGAAGAGCACGCGGCTATAATGCGTTTTGTCATTACGCAAACGCTTTGACAGGGAATAGTAAGCAGGACGTTCATCTCCAGAGAGCCGCGGTTGCTGGGAGCGCGGTGCTGAACAAACTGACTGAACTGGCCCTTGAGCGGTTCCGCTGAACAAAAGGGTAGGCGGAAACGGGTCTCTCCCGTTACAGAGATAGGGTATACACCCCGGATAACGGGTCGTACCTGAAGGAGCGCCGAGCCGTCTGCTTATATTGACAGACGCGGCGAAAGAAGAGTGGTACCGCGAGATGAATCGCCTCTTCGTGCAGAAAAAGTGCACGAAGAGGCTTTTTGTTTCCCTACAAATCCCCTCTTCCACCCGGCTTGGGCCAGGCCGGGCGGTGGTTCTTCGAAAGAAATCAACCGCAGGACGAAGGAGGCACCTTTCCATGGAAAAGAACATTGCTCTGATTCCCGGAGATGGCATTGGCCCGGAGATTGTGCGCGAGGCCGTGCGCGCGCTGGACAAAACGGCTGCGCAGTTCGGTCACACCTTCCGCTACGACGAGGTGTGGATGGGCGGCTGCGCCATCGACCGCTTCGGCTCCAGCCTGCCGAACGACATGCTGCAAAAAGCGCAGCAATCTGACGCGGTGCTGCTGGGCGCTGTGGGTGGCCCCAAGTGGGACGGCGTGCCCAAGGAAAATCGCCCGGAACGGGGGCTTTTGCGGCTGCGCGCAGGCTTGGGATTGTTCGCCAACCTGCGCCCGGCAAAGATTTTCCCTCAGCTGGCCGCCGCCTCTCCCCTGCGGCAGGATATTGTGGAAAAGGGCATTGATTTTGTGATCGTGCGGGAATTGATCGGCGGGGTGTATTTCGGCGAACACCGCACAGATACCGTTGACGGACAGCAGGCAGCCACGGATGTGATGCGTTATACCGAAAGCGAAATTCGCCGCATTGCCCGTTCCGCCTTTGAAACCGCCCGCAAGCGTTCCCGCCGCCTGTGCTCGGTGGACAAAGCCAACGTGCTGGACACCTCCCGCCTGTGGCGCAAAACGGTGGACGCCATGGCGCAGGAATATCCGGATGTGGAAGTTGTCCACATGTATGTAGATAACTGCGCCATGCAAATTGTAAAAAACCCCGCGCAGTTTGATGTGATTGTGACAGAGAATATGTTCGGCGATATCCTGTCCGACGAAGCCAGCATGATTACCGGCTCCATCGGCATGATCCCCTCCGCCAGCCTGGGCGAAGGCGGCCGCGGGCTGTATGAACCCATCCATGGTTCCGCGCCGGACATTGCCGGTCAGGATAAGGCAAACCCCATTGGCACCATCCTTTCTGCGGCCATGATGCTGCGCTACTCCCTCGGAATGCCCCAGGAAGCCGACGCCATTGAGCGCGCAGTGAACGCGGCGCTTTCCGAAGGCTATCGCTGCGCAGACATTGCCGCTCCCGGCGAAAACGTCGTCGGCTGCCGCCGCATGGGCGAAATTGTCGCAGAAAGAATCACCGCAGACTGACAGGTATTTCAAACAGAGGAGGAAATCGTTATGATCGCCGTTGCATCCCTTATGGTTCTCATGGGTGTTATTGCCCTGAGCGTTGTAACCAAGAAAAACGCAGGCGTGATCGGCTTGGTAGCCGCTTATATCTTCGCCCTGATTGCCAATGCCTGCGGAACCAACATCAACGTCAGCAAAATTGTGACGGGCAACTGGCCCATGAGCGTGTTCTTCATCGTGCTGGCAACCACGTTCCTCTTTGGCATCGCCACGCTCAATGGAACCACCCAGGCGCTGTCCAAGAACATTGTGTGCCTGGCGCGCGGCAATGCCAAGGTGCTGCCCATCCTGTTCTTCCTCTTCGGCGCCATCATCTCCGCCGCGGGCGCAGGCGGGCTCATCGTGGCAGTTATCATGCCGGTTGCGCTGTTTGTGGCGGTTGAAAACGGCATTTCCGTTTTGATGATGAGTTTGGTGACCATGGGCGGTATCATGGTGGGCGGCCTGTCCCCGCTGGCCATCAACGGCATTGTTGCCCAGCAGCTTTCCGTGTCCAACGGCATCATCGAGGAAGGTTTGGCCGGCTACATGCCCCTGTGGGGTGCTTATGCCGCAGCCATGACGGTGTTCTCCATCGCAGCCTATTTCATCTTTGGCGGATTGAAGCCACAGAAGACAGCCACCGAAAAACCCCACTTTGTGCCCTTCGACAGCAAGCAGTGGATGACCATCGCCGCCATTGTAGTGGTGTTGGTAGGCGTCATTTTCTTCGGACAGAATATCGGCCTCATCTCCTTTGCCTGCGCAGGTGTGCTGCTGCTGGTTGGCGCGGTGGATCAGAAAAAAGCCATCGCTTCCATTCCGTGGAGCACCATCATCCTGATTTGCGGCATGTCCGTGCTCATCTCCGTGGTAAATGCGTGCGGCGGTATTGCCTTCCTGTCCGATAAACTGGAAAACGTGATGGGCGCACGCAGCGCACAGCCGATCATGGTGGTGCTGGGCGGCCTGATGGGCGCAGTATCCAGCGGTACAGGCGTTGTGATGCCCACCCTGATCCCACTTGCCGCAGACCTGAGCGGTAAGCTTGGCATCTCCGCCCTGACGATGGTCATCGGCGTTATTGTCGGCACCAACGGCGTTGTCATCAGCCCGCTGAGCACGGTGGGCGGCATCTGCGTGGCCTGCGCGCCGGAATCGATCAATAAGGATAAGCTGTATAATCAGTTGCTCCTTGCCGCAGTAACCTTCATCGCATTCAGTACCATTGCATCCGCATTGGGTCTGTTCGGTATCTTCGGTTAACTTCCATGCGCTCAATTCAAAGGAGGAAAAACGCCTCTATCGCAGTATGGGCTTCGAAAGGGCGGAACGCCCTCCGCGGGGTGAAGGGCCAGCGCCCCTTCCGTCCTCCGTTATTCCCCATCTGTTTCTCTCAAAGGAACCCACCCCTCGCATCGCGGCTGAGCGAAGCCATAGCCGCGCCTCGCAAGCCTAAAAGACCGCTTTAAAGCAATCATCAGAGCGGTCTCAGCGTGTCGACAAAGTGGCTTTGCCACTTTGTCGAGTTTGCATTTTTCACTGTCAGCGAAGCTGACGGCCGTGAAAAATGAAAGGAATGGTTTCGCCTTTGGCCGAAACCACCCCGCCCGACCGGCATAGCCGGTCGATACGAATTCTGTCAGAGGGGCATGATGCCCCTCCGACACCTTCTCATAGGGTTTGTCGACCATCCGAGACCGCTTTGAAGCAATCATCAGAGCGGTCTTTCTTATGCCTGATCGCCGTCAGTCTAGTTCCACAACGCCGGGATACTGCGTCATCACTTCTTCCGCACTGTTGAGGAACGTTGCCGTTGCGTCCGGTTCCGGCTGGAACGGCTGTCCTTCCACAGTCAGCTCCACCTTTTTCACCCCAGGAAACTGGCTTGCCGTGAACAGAATTGCCCGCACAGCCTGCTTGCCGCCGTCGTCATCCTGCGCCACGGCAAGGAACGCCTTGCTGAAATCAATGGTTGCTGTGCCGTTTTTCACCTTCACTGAACGCACGCCGCAATCCTTGGGCAAGGGTCGCTCCAAACCGCTGTCGTCCCGAGGACCCTTGGCCAGCTCCAGCACTGCGGTGGACAGATCCGCCGTGGAGAACACCGTGCGGGTCACCGGCACCAGCATCCGTCCGCTGGCTGACGGAAAATATAGCTGCACCTGATCGGCATACGCCCCGGCAGAGGTCGAAACACTCTCCATGTTCACACAATCCTGCGTAAACGCACCGCTCACATCCGTGCCATGGGTCAGTTTGCTGCGCTTCTGTCCGTCAAAAAGGAACGTCACGTCCTGCACGGTGTCAAAACCGCAAAGGGTGGCTGCCACTCCCTGCACCATCAGCTGCTCCTGTTCCGCATTGGCACAGGATAACGCTTCCCGGCTCATGTCCACCCGCGCATGCCCCTTGGCAATGTCCACATCAAACGTTGTTCCCTCGGGGATGACGTTGGTCAACCCCATGCGGGCGGCTGCAAGATCATTCTCGCTGGATTGAACCATCAGCGCAAGGGTTGCCCGGGCAATGCCGTCCTGCTTGGGAATTTGCCGCGTCACCGGCACCAAATACCCATCGCCATCTTCATACCAGCACACGGTGGCCTGGGTTTCTGCCACGGGTTCCGCAGCCGTTTGGGTCACCTTCATGTCCGGCTCCTCATAGAGGATTTCCGTGGCGGGGCTGCTGCCGCCACGAAGCGCTAACCCCACCACCAGCCCTGCCGCACACACAATCAGGATTCGCTCCACATCCGCCCGTTTCATTTTCAGCTTCACGTTTTTCGCCGCCTCCTTGCACCGCTCAGGGTTCGCTTTTTTTGAAATGGAAACATGACCTCGGTTCACAGCAATGTATGTGCAGCCGGCAGGGGCTATGCAAACGGTGCGAAAAACGATATAATAGATCTATCATGCTGTCTTTTGCAGCACCTTTCAAGGGAGGTTATCCCCATGCCCATGGATGGATTGACGCTGGGCTTTGCGGCTCGCGAACTGGACGCGCTGCTCAAGGGCGGCCGCGTGGATAAAATTACCCAACCGGAAAAGGATACCGTTATTCTCCTCATCCGTGCCGGAAGCGAAAACCGGCGATTGCTCCTGTGCGCCTCCCCGAACAACGCCCGCTGCCATCTGACCGGCGCAAATTTCCCCAATCCGCTGGAACCGCCCATGTTCTGCATGCTGCTGCGCAAACAGCTGCTGGGCGCACGGGTGCTTGGCATGAAGCAAATCGGCGGCGACCGGGTTTTGCACCTGGATTTGGATACGGTGGACGAAATGGGCGACCATGTGCTTCGCCGCCTGATCCTTGAAGTGATGGGACGACACAGCAACCTGATCCTGGTGGATAGCGAAAACCGCATCCTGGAAGCAGCGCGTCACGTCAGCCAGGATATGAGCCGCGTTCGGTTGATTCAGCCCGGGCTGACTTATGCGCCGCCGCCTGCACAAGATAAGCTTGACCCCGCCTGCATGAATGCAATCCTGCTTTCCGACCGCCTTGCCGCGGCAGGGGACGTGCCCCTGCACAAGGCGCTAGCCGGGTGCGTGGCCGGCCTTTCCAACCCAGCCGCCAGAGAACTGGCCTTTCGCGTGCTGACCCCGGGCTGCGACCAGGCGGATGATCTGTCCGCCGCAGCAGCGCGGCTGGCTGACCTTTTCGCCCGCCTGCCGGGCATGGTTGACCCCCGGGTGCTGCTGGATGAAAACGGCGACGCGCTGGACGTGTTCGCCTTCCCGTATCTCAGCCGCGACCTCACCCGGCAGCAGCCCCAGCCCACCGTCAGCCAGGCGTTGGAGCGCTACTTCGGCGCACGAGACCAGCAGGACCGCATCCAGCAAAAGAGCGCCTCCATGGTGCGGCTGCTCAAGGGGCACATCGAGCGATGCGAAAAAAAGCTTGCCCTGCAGGAAGAAGAGCTTGCCTCCGCCCAGAAGATGGAGGAATATCGCATTATGGGCGAGCTCATCAACGCCAATCTCTGGCAGCTGCAAAAAGGGCAAGCCCAGGCCAAGCTGTCCAATTTTTATGATGAAAACGGCGCTACGCTCACCGTGCCGCTGGATATTCAGCTGACCCCAGCGCAAAATGCCCAGCGCTATTTCAAGAAATATCAAAAAGCACGCTCCGCCCGGCAAACCGCCGCCGAGCAGCGTGAAAAAACCCTTGCGGAATTGAACTATTTGGAAGGCGCACTGCTGGACGTTGGCAAATGCGTTGGCGAAAGCGAGCTGGAGGAAATTCGGCAGGAGCTGGTGCGCACGGGCTATCTGCGCAAAAACACCAACCGCCGCCAGCAGCGCGCGCTGCCCCAAAGCAAGCCCTATCACTATCTTTCTTCCGACGGCATTGCCATTGACGTTGGCAAAAACGCCGTGCAGAACGACCGGCTGACCACTACTGCCCGCCCCAACGAAACATGGCTCCACGCCAAGGACATGCCCGGCAGCCACGTAATCATCCGCACCGAGGGCGAGGTGCCGCCCGCCACCCTGCGGGAGGCAGCCATTCTTGCCGCGTGGTACAGCAAGGGACAGCGTTCCAGCTCCGTGCCGGTTGACTATACCCTCCGCCGCTATGTGAAAAAACCCAGCGGCGCCGTACCCGGCTACGTGATCTACACCAATCAGCACACCGTATACATGACCGTATCCGAAAGCGATGTGCGGGCTATCCGGGAGGTTTAATCATTTCAAAACGCGCTCCACCCGCAAATTGGTGAAGCGCGTTTCATTTTTGTCCGCTTTGCTTTTTTCCGCCGGGATCCGGCATAACTACACCGCCGCGGCGAACGGCCGCTTTGCCGAATCTGTCCCGCACACGGTCGATGGTGCTTTCCAGCCGCAGCCTGCGCGGATCATCCGCAGGCACATCCTCCAGGAAGGACAGCTGCATGGGCGTTTCTTCCCCCTCCTGCATGAGGGTGGAGGCTGTCACCGTCATCAGCCGCACCGGCGCATCCTCGCGCCAAAAAGTCTCCAGCAGCCCACACGCCACTTGATAGATCGTTTGGGTCAGGCTGGTGGGCGCTTCCAACGTCCGCTGCCGGGAAATAACCTTCAGCTGCGGATTTTTGATCTGCAGCGTCACCGTGCGCGCCTTGAGTCCCTGCCGCCGCAGCTGCGCGCCCACGCTTTCACACAGGGGCAAAAGCCCGGCGCGGCACGACTCATAGCCTACCAGGTCACGTGGGAATGTTTCGCCGCGGCCAATGCTCTTGGCCGCATCCACATCTCCCCAGCAGCGCACAGGGCTGTCGTCCATGCCGTTGACCATGCGCCACAGTCCTTCTCCCTGTTTGCCCAGCAAGCGCGTCAACGCTTCCGGCGTGCACTCCGCCAGCTGCCCCACGGTGTTCACACCCATGTGGGCGAGGGTTTGAGCCGTGGCCTGCCCGACAAACAGAAAATCCTGCACCGGCAAGGGATAGAGCAACTCCCGCACGTTCTCCCGGGTAATGACCGTCGTTGCATCCGGTTTTTTGTAATCGCTGCCCATTTTCGCCCAGGTTTTGTTGTCGCTCACCCCAACGGAGATGGTCACGCCCGTTTCCTCCCGCACACGGCGGCGAAGCAAGTCCGCAATGGTCTTTCCATCCCCAAAAAGCGTACGCGACCCGGTTACATCCAGCCAGCTTTCATCCACCGAAAAGGGTTCCACCTGGTCGGTCACATCCAGGTAAATGGCATTGATACGCCGGCTCATGTCTCTGTATTTTTCGTGATGGGGCGGCAGAAGCACCAGCTCCGGACATTTCCGTTTTGCCTGCCACACCGTTTCCGCCGTTTGAATGCCAAATTTCTTGGCCGGCATGTTCTTGGCAAGGATAATGCCGTGCCGCCCCTCCGGGTCGCCTGCCACCGCCACGGGCCTGTCCCGCAATTCCGGATGCTCCAGCAATTCCACCGAAGCGAAAAAGCTGTTGCAGTCGCAATGGAGGATGGTTCGTTCAGCATTCATCATCATCATCGTCCTGCGGCATGAAGGACTCCGCCAGCGCTTCCGGCGTAAAGCGCGGGTCAAAAGCCAGCGCGCGCAGCGCGTCCTTCTGCACAACGGTGTTGGTGCCGAGGCAATCATTGCAGCGATAGCCGCAATCCGGGCACACGCATCCCAAATGATCGCTCTCCGCCTGAATCATATAAGTTCCGCATTCCTTGCAGCTGCACCGCATGGCCTGATTCATCTTCCTCTCCTATTTCCATCAGTTTTCATCATAGCACGTTTACCACGCGATTGCAAGCAAACGGAAAGTGGGGATTGACAGGCGCGCCGCATGGGGTACAATAGAAGCAGGTAAATCTACTAAAGGAGGGCTTTCCCCATGGCAATTACCAGCAGGGAATTCGGCAAAAACGAGCACGGTGAAACCGTCACGCAATATGTGATGACCAACCATGCAGGCGCAAATGTGAAAATGATTGACTACGGCGCAACCATCACCTCCCTTTGCGTGCCGGATAAGGACGGCACACTGGCGGACGTGGTGCTTGGCTTTGATGACATGGCGGGTTATCTGAAGGGGCACGGCCACATGGGCGAAACCATCGGCCGCTATGGCAACCGCATCGGTCATGCCGCCTTCACGCTGGATAGCGTGACGTATCATCTGGCTAAGAACAACGGTGAAAATCACCTTCACGGCGGCAATATCGGCTATGGCGTGAAGATGTGGGAAGTCTCCACCCTGGAAGAGAACACCCAGGATACGCTGATTTTCCATATGGTCAGCCCCGATGGTGAGGAAAACTATCCCGGCACGCTGGATGTGACCGTCACCTATACCTGGACGGACGCCTGCGATTTGATTATCCGCTACCGCGCCACCACGGACAAGGCCACCTTGTGCAACATGACCAACCACGCCTATTTCAACCTGGCCGGTCACGATCACGGCGATGTGCGCGATCAGGTGCTGTATATTGACGCGGATGTGATAACCCCCGTGGATGCGGGGCTGATCCCCACAGGCGCCTATATGCCGGTTGCGCAAACGCCCTTTGACCTGCGCGAAGGTGAGCTGGTGGGAGACGGTCTCGATGTGGCGGCCCAATATCCGCAGATGGTGCTGGCCGGCATGGGATACGACCATAACTATGTGCTGCGCAAAGGCTGCGCCATGGGTCTTGCCGCCTGCATGCACGACGAGCGCTCCGGCCGCACGATGGAGGTCATCACCGACCAGCCCGGCGTGCAGCTGTATACCGGCAATTCCGTGGATTTTGACGGCGGCAAGGGCGGCGTGCACTATGGCAAGCATGCCGGGCTGTGCCTGGAGACCCAGCATTTCCCGGATTCGCCCAACAATCCCCAGTGGCCTACCACCACCCTGCGCCCCGGCGAGCATTATGATACCACCACCATTTATGCCTTCCGTGTGGATGCGGGCGAGTAAACGCAGCCTTTCAGGCAGCCGCCTTTTGAAATAGGCCTGCCCTGATTTTCCCTAAAAACTCATGTGTCCACTCTGCAAAAGCAGGCAGCACCGAGCGCCCTTAGCGAGCCCGGCGTGCTGCCTGCTCCTTTCTTATCTGCCGCACCCCGCCTTTCGGGTGGGAATCCGTACCACCACCTCCACCTCTTCGCCCATGGTACGCTGGGTCGCCGTGGCGTGAATGCCCGCATCCTGCATCTGCGCTGCAATGGCACGGATGGCGTTAACGTAAAGCCGGTAGTCCCGCATCACACTGATGGTGCGGCCCCCCGGCACAGGCTGCACCGGCAGGCGGCTCATGGCGCTTTTCACCAGCAGCTCCGCATCACGCACACATAGCCTCTGCTCGGCCACCCTCCTGGCAATTGCCAAGCGCATCCGGCTATCCGGCAAACGCATCAGCGCATGCGCCACGCCTTCGGGCAAATTCTCTTCCAGCAGCACAGCACGCAGCTCTCTGTCCATGCCGCAAAGCTTCAATTTCTGGCTAACGCACGCACTGCTTCGTCCAAGGGCAGTGGCCAGCGTTTCTTTTTTCACGCCATAATCCTTCGTCAGTCGCGCCATGGCGTCCGCTTCTTCCAGATAGTGCAGCTTGCCGGACAGGAGCGCCGTCATCAACCCGCGCGCACCCTGTGATTGAGCGGACAGATGCAGCACCACCGCGTCGATATGCGTCAGCCCCGCCATGCGGCAGGCCAAATAACGCCGGTTGCCCGACAAAATACGGTATCGCCCATCCCCCACGGATTCCACCATAATCGGGCGAATAAGCCCTTCCCGCTGGATGGACGCAGCCAGCTGCTCCAGCGGTATGCGCGTTCCCTGGGCAAAAAGCGCCTCCTGCCGGAGAATGATGCTGCCCATGGGCAGCCAGCACACCTGGCGCGCACATCCTGCGCCGTTTCTGGCATCATCGAGCATGGCCTGTCCTCCTCCCGGGCATTGCGCCCCAAGGCAGGGTTGCCGGCTTGTCCTGTGCCTCCCCCCGAAAATCACCGGCCGCACCGGCGTCCCTGCTTTTCACCCCTTCTGCTTCTCCATAAAAAAAACCTGCCGGAAGCGCGGAGAACCGTTCGTCCTCTCTCGCGCTCCCGGCAGGGCATTTTTCCGTTTTTGCGGTGGATTTTCCGCATTTCCGGTCGAACGCAGCCGAATTTTCCCGGCTGCGCTTCCATCCTTCACCCGATTTTTCCCGAATGCCGGGGAACGATTCCGCTTTCCCGGCAGCACGTAACCCTCTGTTTTTCTCAGACTTTTCCCAGAAAGCACTTCGTCACATAGGGATAGTGCACATGTCTGTCCTCACTGAAACAGTCGAATACATCCACAAGCGCCGCCACGTATTCCGTATATCCCGCTTCCCCTTCCTTCGGCGTATAAGAGGAGGACAGGTTCCGGGTCAGGAACATTTCGCGGTCATACAGGTAGTCGTGTGCAAATTGCATTTCCTCAATTTTGCCGTAGAAAAAGTCCCTCAATCCTCCCACCGTCATGTCCATGCCGTTGGATGAACCGTGGAACCCCGGGCAAAAGCGCCGGTTAACCTCCGCGTTGGCCTTCAGCACCCCGCTGGAAAAGTCCCTATCGTTCCAAACAAGCATCACATATCCGTCCGGCGTCAGCATGCGGCGGCATTCCGCCAGGAACGCGCCTCGGTTAAACCAGTGGAAGGCCTGCGCGGCGCACACCAGCTGCACGCTGCCGTCCGCCACACCCGTGTGCTCCGCCGTGCCTGCAAGCAGGGTCACATTGGCCGCATCCTTCAGTGCAAGCGCCGCCTGGCTGCGCATGTCGTCATTGGGTTCCACAGCCAGCACCCGCGCCGCATGCCTGGCCAGCAGCTCGGTAAAAATGCCTGTGCCCGCGCCAATATCCGCCGCAACCATGCTGTCCGTCAACACCCCACGTGCCTCCAGCGCCTCAAACAGCGCGTCCGGATAGCCGGGGCGTCCTTTGGCATATACGTTTCCTTTTCCGGAAAATTTCTGCTCGTTCACACCTTCGCTCCCAATGGTTTTTTCGTTGGTGTGCCCGCTTTGCGCGGATAGATGCGCGCCGTATGCGTCACCTTGCACATGGGCAGCAGCAGGTGCTGCCAATCACGCCCGGGAATGGCATAGGCAATGGGTTTCTCTGCCTTGCCCCCAGCCAGGAAGGCCGCCTTGCGCCCCTGTTCCATCTCTTCCAGCAGTGCCGGACCTTTCCAGCACAGCGCCATACCGCCTAGTTTCACCATGGGCAGCAGATACTCGGCCAGCACGTTCACAGGGGCAACAGCCCGCGCAACCGCCACGTCATATTGTTCGCGGTGCGCACTGTCGCGCCCGGCATCCTCGGCACGGCTGTGCAAAAGGGTCACGTTGTCAAGGGCAAGCTCGTCCGCCACGGCCTGCAAAAAATTCAGCCGCTTTTGTTGGGCGTCCATCAGTGTCACCTGCAAGCCCGGACAGGCCAGTGCCAGCGGCATGCCCGGCAGCCCGGCGCCCGTTCCCACGTCAATCAACCGCCCTTCCCTGGGCAAAAGCCCTGGCAACGTCAGCGCCATCAGGCTGTCCGCATAGTGCCGGTCGATCATCTCATTCTCGTCCGTCACGTTGGTCAAATCCATGCGGGTGTTCCAGTCCAGCAGCATGCGGTGATACACGGCTATCTTTTCTGCCAGCTCCTCTTCGCAGGGAATACCGCACTGCAGCAGCCGTTCCCTTATCTGTTCCGCTTTCATCCTGTGCCTCTTTTCAGTCCAGTGGCAGATGCAAATACTTCTGCCCCCAGTATTTCAGCCAGCTGAGCGCCTCACGGGTATAATTCTTCAGCCAATACTCCGCCTTGGTGGGGCTGCCTTTACCGCTGGAAGAAAGCCCCATATCCTGCGCCAATGCCATGGCGCGCGGCAGGTGATAGTCGCTGGTCACAATCATCACCTGCTTTGCCCCGGCACTTTCCAGCAGTCTGGCAGCATTTCGCAGGTTCTGCCTGGTGTTGAAGGAGGTGTCGTCCACCAGGATCTGCTCTTCCGGCACGCCTTTTGCCATCAGGTATTCCTTCATCACCTGTCCCTCCGGCGCAGGCTCGTTTGCTCCCTGCGCGCCGCAGGTCACAATCAGGCACGGCTGCTTTTCCCACATCGCATACGCCTCGTCCATCCGCCATGTCAATTGAAGGGACAACTGGCCGTCGGGCTTCACCTGCGCACCCAGCACCACAATCGCGTCATAGTTTTCCCGGGCGGGCACATGGTTCTGCTTCCACACAATCATGCCAATGATGCCTAAAAATGCCGCTATTCCCACGATCGCCAGGCAAAGCAGAATTTTCATCCACCGGTGTCCTCCATGGCTCTTTTTGCTCATGCTTTTCTCTGCTCCTTTGCTTTTGTCCCCTGCGCAGGCCGCTTAGGCGCCATGCGTCCTGTGCTATCCGCTGCAACCGGCCTTGCTGCCGCCCCCTCTGCATCCAGGTCGCCATGCTGCATCATGCTGTAGGCCTCATCTCCTGCAACCACCATGTGATCCAGCAGCGTCACCCCAAGAGCCGACAGCAGCTCCTGCAAAATGAGCGTTGTGTCAATATCCGCCTGGGATGGCTGTGCCGAGCCGCCGGGATGGTTGTGGCACAAAATCACACTGTGCGCGTTGTAGTTCAGCGCCGCTTCCACCACCGTGCGGGGATAGGCGTTCACCTCGCTCAGGCTTCCTTCCGCCACCAGCCGCCGCCCCAGCACCTGTGCGTCCGCGCTCAACGCAATAAGGTAGAAATGCTCCGTCCTCAGCCCCGAAAGCAGCGCCAGGCAGTAGGTCTGCGCTTGCCGCCGGTTTTCAATGCGCTGCTTTTCCTCCAGCACGCAAGCCGTGTAGCGCCGCCACAAGGGCAGCATCAGGGAAATCAGCGTGGCAGATTCTTCCCCCACGCCGCTCACCGTCATCAGCTGCTCGGGCCGCGCTTCCATCACGCCCTTCAGGCTGCCGAAAGCGTCCAGCAGCGCATGGGCAGTGGGGTTTACATCCCCACGGGCACGGCCATAGAACAGCAGCAGCTCCAGCACCTCATGGGGTGCAAAGCCGGCCAGCCCTTCCCTGCGAAAACGCTCCCGCATCCGTTTGCGGTGCCCGTCATGGATGTTGGTCATGCCTTTTCTCCCTTTCTAGGATGATGCCGTTCGCCTGCATCCTGTTCGTCCCGCAAAAGAAAATCAGCCAGTACCTGCGTCACCTGCATGCCGCACCGGCTTACCTCACCAAGAACCTTTTCGCGCCCTTCTGCCGTCAGGTACCAATCTTCCCGGCTTTCCCCCGGCACATGGCACGGGCACACCAGCAGCTCCGTTTCCGGGAACGCCGCCTGATAATACAGCTTTGCCCGACGCGCATGAGGCGCGTGGCAGCAAAGGAGGGCGCGTTCCACCCGCAGCCCCCGGGCATCGCAGACTTTCCGGGAAAACTGCGCGTTTTCCCAGGTATAGGTGGCTTCATCCTCCCGCAGCATAGCCTCTTCCGGCACCCCCGCATGCAAAAGCACATCCCGCATATAGGCCCATTCCGTTGCATATTCTCCGTGATAAGCCGCTCGGTATTCCTGCGGCACACCCGCAAATTTTCCCAGTGTGATGCTGTATTTTCCTGATGGCACAATCAGCGGCGCGTACCCTGCATGGTAAAGCTCCGCCGCTCGAAGCACATGCCCCGGATGCACGTTTCCCGGAATGAAAATGATGTCCGCCCGTTGCGGCGTATCCTCCGTAAAAATGAATTCATTTACCGCCCGCACATAGGCCATGGCGGATCTCTTTTCTGCGCCCATCAATAGTACCGCCAAATGTCCAGGCAAGCCTGCCTTTCCATGTCGCTCATGGGGGCAAACGCCTGGCGGTAGATGCGGCGAATTGTCTGCTCACTCAGCGCCACGGGATGATTGCTCAGCCGCTGTACATTCACCTTTTCGGCAAGCTCATCCAGCACAGCCGGGTCATCCAGCTTCGGCGCTGTCATGTCCAGGTCCAGCAAAATACCCTGCAATAGCTTCGGCGCCATCAAATCGCTGCCAAGGCGCATCACGCCCGCAAGCTCCATCAGCACAGGCAGCATCTCCTCATGGGTGCTCATTTCCGCCCATAAAAACGGCAGTGTCAGCGCACAGGCATGGCCGTGGGCAATGCCCAGGCGTTTGGTCAGCCCATAGCTCAGGGCGTGTGCAGCCGTTGTGCGCGTCACCGCAATGGCTTTGCCGCTGCGATAGGCCGCCTCCAGCATTTCCTCCGCCGCGTGGGTGTCCCCAGCCACATAGGCCCGCAGGTTGTCCAGCACACCCCGGATGGCCAGATATGCGGCCACCCGGCTGTCCTCTGTTGCACCTTTTGCCCAATAGGATTCAATGCCCTGGCTGAGCGCATCCAGCGCGCAGCTCTTTTTGTGATACAGAGGCAGGCTGTCCAGCAGGTTTGCATCCAGCACCGCGGCATCCGGCGTCAGCACCTGGTGGCTCAGGGAGTGCTTCGTTCCATCCACATACACAACGGCAAAGGGCGTCGCTTCCGAGCCCGTACCGGCGCTGGTTGGAATGGCAATATGCGGCACGCCTTCACTCGCAAGATCGCCTGAGAGCGCCTGCTCCGGCGTTTGCGCCATCAGGAGCGCCTTCACGCCTTTGGCTGTGTCCATGGCGCTTCCCCCGCCAAGGGAGATCAGCCCATCGCATCCTTTTTCGCGAAAGAGCGCTGCCCCAAAGGCACAGTCCGCCCAGTCCGGGTTCGGATGATAATCCGAGAATACGGGCGCATCCGGCATCCCCAGCTTCTCCACCTGCGCACGCCCAACAATCATCGGACATGTGATCTTCAACTCTTTCATCAAGGCGGGCAGCTTGTCCATACTTCCCCTGCCGCGGCGCAGCTTTTGCATCACAATCTCAGTCTCCTTTCGCGTAGCAACATGGCTTTATCATATCATTTTGGGGGTATAAATGCAAATTGCAAACGGCTTTTTTCGTGCCGGAAGAGACGTTCGCACACGGAAAAAAGACTTGATTTCCAAAAATAAAACAGGTACAATATCCCTTGAAGGTGTTTTGACGGACGTTTTTCGCTGCGTTAAAGCACTGAAAAGAGGACTTTTTTTCATCAAGGGGATGACTTTTCATCGAACGGATTAAGCAAATGATCGTCATGCGGCGCGATCTGCACATGCGGAAAGGGAAAATTGCCGCGCAGGCGGGACATGCCTGCGTCGGCGCAGTGCTGGAGGCTCTCCACCGGAACGGCGCGGAAAAGCTCACCGTCACAGAAGGTGTTATCCGTACAGGCGAGGGCACCGTGTTGGATGGGTGGTTCCAGCAGGGAGAAGCCAAGGTTTGCGTTTATGTGGATAGTGAGGAAGCGCTCCTTGCCGTTCACCATCAGGCACAGGAAGCCGGGCTGCTATCCGTGCTGATCCAGGACAGCGGACTGACGGAATTCCACGGGGAAGCGACCTATACCTGCCTTGCCATCGAGCCTGCCCCCGCTCAACTGGTGGATCCCATCACAGGCGCACTGCCGTTGTATTAAAGGAGGTTTTTCCATGGAACAGACCTTGCAGGACATCAAAACCCGCCGCAGCTGCCGCTGCTATCAACCGGACATGGTTCCCCACGATGTGCTGGAAAAAATCGTGGAAGCCGGCACGTGGGCAGCTTCCGGCACGGGCAGGCAATCCGCCAAAATCATTGCGGTGACAAACCCCACTCTGCGCAACGAGCTTTCCCACATGAATGCCGCTGTAGCGGGGCGCGAGGGTTCCGACCCGTTCTATGGCGCGCCGGTGGTGCTGGTGGTGCTGGCCGACAAAACAGTCGTCACCCATGTATACGACGGCAGCCTGGTGATGGGCAACCTGATGTTGGCCGCCCATGCCCTGGGGGTAGACAGCTGCTGGATTCACCTGACAAAGGAGGAGTTTGAGTCTCCTGAAGGAAAAGCGCTTCTCCGCAAGCTTGGCATTGAAGGCGAATGGGAAGGCATCGGCCACTGCGTGCTGGGTTATCGGGATGGCAAGGCACAAGACCCTGCGCCGCGCAAGCACGACTATGTAACATGGGCCTGACGCCCGCGCATCGCAAGCAAAAAAGAGGTTCGGCGGGACGGTAAGTCCTTTCCGAACCTCTCAGCGTTCGACAAAGTGGCTTTGCCGCTTTGTCGAGTTTGCATTTTTCATTGTCAGCGAAGCTGACGGCCGTGAAAAATGGAAGGAATGGTTTCGGCCAAAGCCGAAACCTCCCCGCCCGACCGGCATAGCCGGTCGATACGAATCCAGTCAGAGGGGCATGATGCCCCTCCGACACTTTCTCATATGGTTTGTCGACAGTCTGAGAGGCTCGGCAGGACGGCAAGTCCTTTCCGAACCTCTTTTTTCATCAGCACGGCGGATTCGTCTGCTCTTCCTCCAATTCCATGCTGCCCAGGCGGCGCTCAATGCTGCGGGTGCGCACAAAGGCGCTGTCAATGGACTCGCTCGCCTGGCGAAGACGCATCTGCGTTTTTTCCAGCGTATCGGCAAACTGTCCGAAATCCTGCTTCACGGTTCGCAGCAGTTTCCACACCTCGCTGGAGCGCTTTTGAATGGCCAAGGTGCGGAAGCCCATTTGCAGCGCATTGAGCAGCGCTGCCAGGGTGCTCGGGCCCGCCACCACCACGCGCTGCTCCCGCTGAAGGGTTTCGATGAGCTCCGGCATCTGCACTGCCTCCGCGTAAAGCCCCTCCACAGGCAGGAACATCACCGCAAAATCGGTGGTGTAAGGCGGCTTCACATACTTACCGGAGATGCGCTTGCCCTCGGTGCGCAGTGCCTGCGCAAGCGCCTTGCGGCTGGCTTCCACGCTTTCGGCGTCGCCCTCGCGGCTGGCGTTTATAAGGCGCAGATAATCTTCCTGGGGAAATTTGCTGTCAATTGGCAGATAGACGCATTCGCTTTCATGTCCAGGCAGCCGCAGGGCATACTCCACACGCTCGGTGCTGCCGGGCACCACCGCCACATTGGCAGCGTATTGCTCAGGGCTGAGCAGCTGTTCCAGCAGCGCGCCCAGCTGCATTTCACCCCATATGCCGCGGGTTTTGACATTGGTGAGCACCTTCTTGAGGTCGCCCACGCCGTTGGCAAGGGTCTGCATTTCGCCAAGCCCCTTATAGACCTGCTCCAACCGTTGGCTGACCTGCGCAAAGCTGTCGGTCAGGCGGCGATTCAGGGTCTCGGTGAGCTTTTCATCCACGGTTTTGCGCATTTCCGTCAACTGGCGGTCATTCTGGGCGCGCATCTGCTCCAGGTTCGTGTTCATCTGCTCCAAGCCGCGGGCAAGGGTATCCGCTTGGTCGCGGGCGGTGTAGGTCACCTGCCGCTGGATACTTTCCAGCAGCGCAGTCTGCCCCTGGCCGATGTGGGCAAGCGTAGCATTGACGCTGTCCTGATTCATCTTTTGGGCAGTGGCATTTTCATCATGCTGCCGGTCAAGCTCTTCCAGCAGTTCGCTGCCAAGGTCGTTCAGCTGGGTTTTCGCATCGCCGCGCGTTTTGCCCTGCCGAATGAGCACCGCCGCCAGCAGCGCCACCGTCAGCGTCAACAGCGCAAGGAGAATATACAACAGCGTTTGTTGCTCCATAGGTGCAAGGAATCCTTTCTTGATGTTTCCGTTCAAATGCCTTGTGTACAGCAACACGGGAGGAAAGCATTCCGCTCCTCCCGTGTTGTTTTTTACATATCCCGCCGGCCTTCCATGGCCTTGGAAAGGGTCACTTCGTCCGCATATTCCAAATCGCTGCCCACCGGCACGCCGTGCGCAATGCGCGTCACATGCACGCCCATAGGCTTCAGGAGCCGGGCAATATAGGTTGCCGTTGCTTCGCCCTCAATATCCGGATTGGTAGCAAGGATGACCTCCTCCACCTTTTCATCCGCCAGGCGCCTGACCAGCTCCTTGATGCGGATATCATCCGGACCAACGCCGTCCATTGGCGAAAGGGTACCGTGCAGCACATGATACAGGCCGTGATAATCGTGCATGCGCTCCATGGCGGCCACATCCCGCGGGTCGCGCACCACGCAAATCTGCCCGTTATGCCGCTGGGCATCCTGGCAGATTTCGCACTGCTCATCGGACGCATAGTTGCCGCAGACCTCACAATAACGGATGGCCTTTCTGCCTTGCCAAATGGCGGTGGCAAGGCTGCGCGCATCCTCCAGAGGCATGCCGACAATATAATAAGCCAGGCGCTGCGCGGTTTTCTGTCCAATGCCAGGCAGGCGTGAAAGCTCTGACACCATGCGGGCAATGGGTTCTATCTGTCCCGCCATCAGAACATGCCGCCCATGCCGGGCGCCATCTTGCCCATGGCTTCCTCGCGGGCTTCCTCGCCCTTGCGCAGCGCCTCGTTCACCGCTGCCATAATCAGATCCTGAAGCATGTCGATATCATCAGGATCAACCACCTGGGGATTGATGGTGATTGCCGTGAGTTCGCGCTTGCCGGACACCTTCACCGACACCATGCCGCCGCCGGACGTTGCCTCATATTCCTTCGCATCCAGCGCCTCCTGCGCCTCCGCCATCTGCTGCTGCAGCTTCTGCGCCTGCCGCATGAGCTGCTGCATGTTGGCGCCGCCGCCGAATCCGCCGAAATTCTGTCTGGCCATGATTATTTCCTCCTCAGTTCTGCTTAATCTGATTGATTTCCAAATCGCCGGAAATGCTGCTCACACGCACAAGCGCCGCACCCTCCTGCAGCGACACGCCGCTTGTGCGCAGCTTGCCGTTGAGCGAGGACAGCGCTGCATCCGCCATATCAATAGGCGCATACACGCGAATGTTGCCTGACACCGTGTTGCCTTCCACCTTTTCAAAGGGCGAAAGGAAGTCCAGCGTCACTTCTCCGCTTACATTGATAGCCTTCACCTGCTGCGCCTGCACGTCCTGCACCTTGATGATGCCGGACACCGAGCGAAGCGCAAGCTTCTCCGCGCTGATGCCGCCTGCCTGAATATCGCCGGTGGCGGTCTTCATGCCCAGGGTAATCGCCTGCAGGTTCGCTGCGCGCAAATCGCCGGACACGGTATCCAGCGCAAGATCGGTGCCGCACAGTCCGCGCACGCTCATCATACCGGAGATGGTGCCTGCGTCCACCGCGCCCTTCCACTCCCGCGGGATACGCAGAAACAGCTGCATCCACCGCTCGGTGTTCAGCTTCATGGACAGGCCGTAGGTGGGCTGCTCCACTTGCAGCTTGCCGTCCTGGCAGGAAATTTTCAGATCCGATACGTCGTTATCATCGCCGGAGACCATCACCTGCAGCTCAGGCACATCGTCCACCATCATTTCCAGCGTTGCCCACGCCAGACGGACTTGCAGGGTGTTCACCTGTGAAAGCGCAAAATTCTCATTACGGTTCATCGAGTTATTCCCTCCTTGCGCCCGTTTATCATACCATGTTTCCGCGCAAATCGCAACTTACACGGCGAAAGTCGCACATCTTTCCGCCGTTTCACTCGCCCTTTTTATTTTCCGCCACCAGCTGCTGGAGCTCTTTCATAAAATCGCTGATATCTGTAAACTTGCGGTACACCGCAGCAAAGCGGACATAAGCCACATCGTTGAGCTTCTTGAGCTCGGCCATCACCATCTCGCCGATATCCTGACTTGGAATTTCTCCATCGGAAGCGCCGTAAGCCTGCTGCTCCACACGGGCGGCCATTTCATCAATCTGTTGCAGGGATACAGGCAGCTTTTCGCAGGCGTTGAACATGCCGCTTTTCACCTTCTGCACATCAAAAGCCTCGCGCCGCCCATCGCGCTTCACCACCATCAGCGGCAGCATTTCAATTTTTTCATAGGTGGTGAAGCGCCTGCCGCAGCCGATACATTCCCGCCTGCGGCGGATGCTGTTTCCCTCCTCCGTGGGGCGGGAATCAATCACCTTGCTCTCCGTGCAGTTGCAAAACTGGCAGCGCATACAACAGCTCCTCTTCCTGTGGATAAGTTTGTGGATAACCTGTGGATAAATAATAGCACAACACGAATAAGTTGTAAAGCGTTTTTTCATATGCCTGCTTCACACCTGATACACGCATACTTTTGTAAAAAAAATGGTTTTTGTTTGACGAATTTTTTCCATCATGTTATAGTATTGTTTGATGACCGAAAACCGAAAGGCAAAAAAGGAGTAATTGCTTCATGAAATTGGTTCTCGAAATTCTCCGCGGCATGGTAATCGGCCTTGCCAACATCATTCCTGGTGTATCCGGCGGCACCATGATGGTATCCATGGGCATCTATGACACGATCATCTGCAGCGTCACGCATCTGTTCAAGCAATTCAAAAAGTCCATCTTGACGCTGCTGCCCTATGCCGCCGGCATGGTGGTGGCGCTGGTTAGCCTGAGCTTTGTGATTACCTGGGCGTTTGATAACTATCCCCTGCCCACCAACACGCTGTTTATCGGCCTGATTCTGGGCGGTCTGCCCGCCATTTTCAAGCAGGTGAAAGGTGAAAAAATCGGCGTTGTCGGCGGCGTACTCTTTGCCGCGTTCTTTGCGCTGATTATCGTGCTTCAGCTGATTCAGAGCGAGAATGTGACCGTGATTCACCTGAGTGTACTGGAAATTGTGAAGCTGCTGCTGCTGGGCGCGCTGGCTTCCGCCACAATGGTCATCCCTGGCGTATCCGGCTCGATGATCCTGAAGCTGCTGGGATACTATGAGCCCGTAATCGGCAGCATCAAGGGATTGACCACCGCGCTTGTGGCGGGCCAGTGGTCGACTGTCGGCTACAACATCGGCATCCTGCTGCCCTTTGCCATCGGCATTGTGGTGGGCATTTTCGCCATTGCCAAGCTCATTGAGGTGCTGCTGGCCCGCTGGAAGGGATGGACATACTGCGCCATCCTTGGCCTGGTGGTAGCAAGCCCGGTGGCCATCCTCATGTCCACCAGCATGACGGGCGTCAGCTTCGTGCTCATTCTGGTGTCCCTGCTCACCTTTGCGCTGGGCTACTTTGTTGCCTACAAGCTGGCCGCGAAGGAATAACCGTCAATATCCGCACAAACAAAAGGAAGGACGCGCTGCTTCAGGCGCGTCCTTCCTTCAGCGTATCGGCAAAGTGGCTTTGCCTCTTTGTCGAGTTTGCATTTTTCACTGTCAGCAAAGCTGACGGCCGTGAAAAATGGAAGGAATGGTTTCGCCTTTGGCCGAAACCACCCCGCCCGACCGGCATAGCCGGTCGATACGAATCCAGTCAGAGGGGCATCATGCCCCTCCGACACCTTCTCATAGGATTTGTCGACAGTCTAAAGGAAGGACGCGCTGCTTCAGGCGCGTCCTTCCTTGTTTTCTTTTTTACTTTTGCCGCAGAATACGAAGTCCGTTGACAGGCAGTGTCACCTCGCCGGTCACATCGGCATCATGCAGCAGGTCGCGATAGGTATGCGTCAGGCATACGCGCTTCTCTTCGCCGGAGAAGTTTTGCAGGAACACCACTTCCCCGCGCGCCGTCGGAATCACGCCGCCGGGCACCTCCTCCCGGAAAACGGGCGCAACCTTTGCTTCCCCGGCAATGCGGCGATACAGATCGTTCAGCCCCTGCTGCTCCACCTTGGCCGCAAGGTACCAGGCGGTGCCTTTTCCAAAGCGGTTCACGGTCAGGCAGGGCTGCCCTGCATAGAAATCCGCCGCATAGGTGCCCTCCACCTGCGCAGTGCAATCCTGCACCAGTTCGCACAGCTCCGTGACGGTATACTTGCGGCCATCCTTCAGTGCCAGCGCATTCTCCTCGCCGGGATACAGCGCATCAAGCTCCGCTGCGCGAAGTCCCAGCACATCCGTAAGCCCGTGGGGCGCTCTGCCCAGATAAGCCAGGTCATATTCGTCCACCACACCGGTGAAATAGGTTGTCACCAGCGTGCCGCCATTTTGCACAAAGACGCGCAGCTTTTCCTCAAAGCCGTTGCGCAGCATAAACAGCATCGGCGCGACCACCAGCTTGTAGCCGCTTAGATCGGTGCAGGCGCGCATATCCCGCAAATCCACTGGAATGCCCTGCTCCCACAAAGCGCGGTAGTGGGCGTTCACCGTATCAAAATAATGCATGGCGCCCTTTTGGCCGGTTTGCGCATAGTCAATGGCCCAGCGGTTCTCCCAGTCGAACACAACGCAGACTTCCGCCTTGGGCTGCGTGCCGTAGATGGGCTGGAGCTTCTCCAGCGCCTCGCCCACTTCCGTCACATCCCGGAAAACGCGGGTATCGCTTTCACCATAGTGATCCACCACTGCGCCATGGAACATCTCCGCGCCGCCGCGTCCCTTGCGCCACTGAAAATACATCACGCTTTGGCTGCCGTGCGCCAGTGCCTGCATGCTGGACAAAAAGTGCATGCCCGGGCGCTTGAGCTTGTTGTGCGGCTTCCAGTTCACCTGCGAAGGCGTGGATTCCATCAGCAGGAAGGGCTGATTTTTCAGCGAGCGCATGATGTCGTGATTCATGGCAAACTCCGCGGCGCGCGCCACATCATCGCCGCTGCCCCACTCGGGATAGCTGTCCCAGGACACCACGTCGATCGCTTCGGCCAGAGAGAAATAGTCATAGGGCCAGAAGCGCTCCATCAGGTTGGCTGTGCATTTGAGGGACGGCTCCACCGCCTGCACGGCGGCCTTTTCCGTTTCAATAAAGGTCTTGCACTGATGGGTCAGGAAGCGGCGCCAATCCACCCACATGGAGCAGTTGCTCACCTCGCCTACTTCGCTGGGAGCCTCCACCTGGCTCCAGTCCGTATACCGCTGGCTCCAGAAGCTGGTCCACCAGCAGCGATTCAGCTCCTCCAGCGTGCCGTATTTTTCCTTCAGCCAATCGCGGAAAGCCTGCTGGCAAAGCTCGCAGTGGCACTCGCCGGAGTATTCGTTGCTCAGGTGCCACAGGATCACCGCCGGGTGCTTGCCGTAGCGTTCGGCAAGGGCGGTATCCATCTCCCGCACCTTGCGGCGGTAGACCGGCGAAGTGAGGCAATGGTTATGCCGCTCGCCAAAATGCATTTGCTGGTGATGCTTGTTCACCCGCAGCACCTCAGGATATTTCTGCGCCATCCATGCCGGACGCGCACCTGAGGGCGTGGCAAGAATCACATGAATACCACCGCGCCACAGCCGGTCAATCACCTGATCCAGCCATTCAAAATCATACTGTCCGTCCTCCGGCTCCAAGCGCGCCCAGGAAAAGATGCCTACGGATACGCAATTCACATGCGCCTGATGCATCAGTTCCACATCTTTATCCAGAATGTCGGGACGATCCAGCCACTGGTCGGGATTATAGTCACCGCCGTGAAGAAAGTGGGGAAAACGCTCTGTCAGCTCCATGGAGAACGCTCCTTTCAGGGAAAGTGCCCCCGTTTTTTACAGAAAAAGGCTGGGGTAGATGGTTGTTACACCCTGCACACGGGCGGCAAAATCACCCATCAGGTGCGTTTGCGGCACGCTGCGGCTCATCACCCGGGTGGTCACCGTGGTTACGCCCTCGGCAGCCATCACCGCCATGGAGCGGTGCACCAGCGCGCGCCCCATGCCCTGCCGCCGCTTGGCGGGCACAATGTACACCGCCGCCAGATCGCAGGTATCCCCCGCACCCGCCATCACAATTTCGCCAATCAGCTCCGTGTTCTGATAAAGCCCCAGCGCCAGAAAATGTGGCTGGCATTGCAGCGTGGCAAGATAATCCGCTGTCATATAGTTCAAGTCGTTCTGCTGCATGCGGGCAAGGAATGCCTGCTGCTCCTCAGGCGTGTTGAGCGGCACCACCGCCACCGCGCAGCTCATGGGAATGCGCCCGTCACCCTCGGGAATTTCCAGCGTCAGCACATCCTCCGTGTCCTCACAGCTGAAGCCGTTGTGAAAATAGAAGTCCTTCATGCGCGTGTCCGTCGGCGCAATGTTGGTGTATACCCGCGCCCTGTCCTTGGGATTATTATCCCGCAGCTGGCGGGCCCGCGCCACCAGCGCGCCAAAGAGCAGATAGCGCGCCGCGCTCTGGCATTCCATGGTAAAGTAGAGGTTGACCGGGCAATCCGGGTAAAGGTGGGGCTGGTATTGATAGATGATATATCCCATGCCGAGCTCCGCGCCCATGTCATCCACTGCCATGAACACGTCTTCCGGCGGAAGTCCCTGAAACATCCCCTGGGGATGAATAACCTGCATGACGTTCGTCCTTTCGTCGCTTTAAGGATAAGTTTGTTCAGTTTCCTATTTTACCACAAATACCCGTCCTTTCGCAAGCCCTGAAAACCTCGCGCCCGCACCGTTTTCCCCGTCTCTGTTTGCAGGGAAGCGGAAATCATGCTACAATATCCGCATCCGGTAATAAGGAGGCGATTTCCATGAAGAAGACCTGTTGTGCCATGCTGCTTGCTTTTTGTTTGCTGCTTTCCCCTTTCGCCCAGGCAGAGGTAGACGTATCGCTCCTGCAAAGCGCGCTGCCATGCGAAGTGTTTTCGGAGGAAAACGGCGTTGATACCGTCTACCGTCCGGAAGGGCAGCCTTACGCCGCCGAAACCGAGGACGGACGGGAGCTCATCGCCTATGTGGACTATATAGACATGCCCAACCTGGACGGCGTTTATGTCCGCATCACGCTGTCCATGGCATCACCGGAGCCCACGGCGCTGGATAATGGAACGCTCTTTGCCCTTTCCGCCAGCTGGACGTTCCCCCTTACCTATCAGGTGCATGAATACGACGACACGTACTACGAAGACTATTCCTTCCTGCTGGATGAAAGCGGCATGGTTCTGCTTAGCGCCCTTGCCCGGAAGGATACGCCCATTTCCTTCATCCTTGCCGGTGAAACGACGCAAATATCCGCATCGCTGACATTGCCCTGTGAGGACATGGCGCGCATTTACGACGCCTTCACCCGCGCAGGCGGCATGGAGCAGGACTTTTCCTGTATATGAACTTGTGTAATATTTTTGTAATATTTATGCTTGACAATTTACTGCCTTTCTTGTAAAATGTGAAATTGTTACGGAAATATTTCATTGAAAGGCGTTGATTGTATGAAGAGAATGATGCTCCTTATTTCCTTCCTGCTCTGCCTCTGCTTCTGCGGCACTGCGTTGGCCACCGATCCCATTTGGGTGGACGGTCAGGGCAACATCATCACCGGCGGAACAACGGGAGGATCCTCGGAAAGTGAAACCATGGTCACCCCCATCGAAACTCCCGCGCCGGAAACAGACGCCGACGATACCTCCGGAACCCCCAAATGGGTCTATGACCCGCAGACGCTCACCGCCCGCCTGGATGAAGAAACCGTGAAGGTGCTGGCCGTTGGCACCTATGTGAGCATTGTGCAGCGCGGCAACGAGCGCGAGGAAATCTATACCCGCGACCTTTCCTTTGCCGCGGATATCGAGACGGATAAGCAGCTGGCCATCATTAACGCCCCGAAAACCGGCAAGGCCAGCATGTTCAAAAAGGCTTCCGGCTCCTCCGCCATCATCATGAAATGCCAAACCGGACGCGTTGTGCCGGTGCTGGCGCTGACCAAGCAATTCGCGCTTGTGCAATATGAGGACGCCGTGGGCTATGTGAAGCGCTCCTCGCTGACATTTGTCGCCCCCTATGAGGGGGAGGCAGCATTTGCCTACATCGCCTACAAAGGCAATGCGCGAAGCAGGAGCACCGTGAAAGTGCGGCAAAAAGCCTCCGGCAACGCCCGCATCTTGGGCGAATTTCCCTGCGGTCAGCGGGTGGTGGTGGTGCAGTCCCTGGGCAAATGGACGGAGATTGAAGTGGAGAACCTGCATGGCTTCATCCTCTCCGAGTTTTTGACCACCCTGACGGAGGAAGAGGCAGCCGAGTTGCCTCTGCGCGGTATCAGTGCCCGCAAGCATGTTTCCTCCGCTGCAACGGATACGGACTTTTTCATCCCTGCAACCTCCACTGATCTTGAAAGCCCTGATAACCCTTATGGCAGCAACGAATCCATGGATGATTTCAGCACTCCGGACACCAGCACCGGCGACAAGACCGATGAAAGTCAAGATTCTGAGGATCCCTCTTCTTCCGATCGAGATGATGCATCCGAGTCCTCCGAAAGCACAGCCGAAGACAGCACCGAGTCCTCAGACGCTTCCGACACTCCGGACACCAGCACCGGCGGCGAATTAAACGAAACCACCGATTCCGCATCGTCCCCCTCTTCCGGCAGAGATGAAGAAAGCGAATCCGCAGACGCTACGGAAAGCGGCGATTCCTCTTCCGAAAGCAGTTCCGGTGAGGATTCTTCCTCTGCTCCGGCCGGAAGCGCTACCTCTTCCGACCTTTCCTGACCCATTTCGCGGGGATGTGCGCCGAAAGGCCGTTTCCCCGCATTTTTCTGCCCTTTTCACCTTCCATCCCCCGCGCAAACGTGCTATAATACCATGCGACCATGATGCGTGAAAGGGAGGCGAAAGCGCATGGGCATGCAAGACAACGTCCTTCGCTGCCTGGACATTGACTATTCCTACCGCCTTGCAAGGCGCATGGAGCAGTATCGCTCCAATCCGGCGCTCGGCTACCGGCCTGCGGGTTCGGAAGCGGAAAGGCTGACAGGTGAAATGCTGCGGCAGGAGATGCTGTCGCTTGGATTGAAGAACGTGCGCCGGGAGGAATTCCGTGCCGATGGCTGGGAGTTCCACCATGCCATGCTCCGCTTTGATACGCCGAACGGGCCCCGGGAGGCTGTGCTTGGCGCTTATCAGACAACGCTGGTCACCTCCGGCTGGGAAAGCTGCCAGCTGGTGTATGTAGGCCGCGGCGGCGCCAAGGACTATGCCGGGTTGGATGTGCGCGACAAGCTGGTGCTGGTGGACATCAACCAGCGGGACGAATGGTGGATCAACTATCCGGTCTACCAGGCGCATCTTAAAGGCGCCAAGGCGCTTATCGCCGTGCAGCGCGGCGGCTATGGCGATGCGGACGACGAAACCCTCAACGCCCAGGATATTGCAGGCCCCGCCGACGCCCCCGCTTTTTCCATTGCCCGGCGGGATGCGGACGCGCTCATGGGCGTGCTGGACGGAGGCGGCGAAACCACCGTGCGCTTTACTGCCGACAGCCGCGTGCTTCCGGATGTTACCGACGGCAACATCATCGGTGAAATTCCCGGCGAGCACCCCGAGCGGCTGGTGCTCCTTTCCGCCCACTACGACAGCTATTTTTCCGGCTTTCAGGATGACAACACCGCCATCTCCATGATGCTGGGCATCGCCCGCGCCATTGTGCAAAGCGGCTACAAGCCCCGCAACACGCTTGTGTTCTGCGCCATGGCGGCAGAGGAATGGGGGGTGAGCGACAGCTGGTTCGACTGGTCCACCGGCGCCTACGAGCAGGTGTTTACCCTGCATCCGGAGTGGGCAGGCAGGGTCATTGCGGACCTGAACTTCGAATTGCCCGCCCTGGCCCACGGCACCCGCGCCCGCATCCGCAGCTGCTATGAATACACCCGCTATTTGGAAGAATTCCTTGCGTCCCTCCCGCCGATGGCGGACGCTTACCCTGACCCGCCCAGCGTTGTCGCCCCCATTGAAACCATGAGCGACGACTTCTCCATGGCCATTGCGGGCATTCCTTCCATGGTGAACGACTTTACCGGCGGCTCCTTCATGGAAACCCACTACCACAGCCAGCTGGACAAGGACGAATTCTACGATCCACACGTCTACCGCTATCACCATGAGCTGTTTACGCTGCTGATTCTCGCGCTGGATCGCACGTGCGTGGTTCCCCTGTGCTTTGCCCCGGTGATGGAGCGCGCCCTGCGGCGTGTGCCGGAGGATTCCGCACTGAAAGAGATGCTCTCCCCCCTGCGCAAGGCACTGGAAGAAGCGCGCATTCAAGCCGAAAGCGACTACGACCAGCTGCGTGCATTGAACCTGCGCTACGCCGCGCTGCTGGACGCGGGTCAAAGCACCGAGGCTGAAGCCCTTTACCGGGAATGCCGCGGAATGGAGGAAGCACTGCTGCGCCGCTTCAAGCGCGAGCAGGACACCTTTGTGCGCATGGACTGGGACGGCAAGGTTTTCTATCCCCATGAGCTGGTGCTGGACGCCATCGAACACCTGACCGCCGCAGAGAACGGTCTCCGCCAGGGCGACCTGCCCCGGGCGCTGCGCCATCTGTATCAGGTGGACAACAACGCCTATGCTTTCACCTTTGACGAGAACGTGTTCCGCCACTTCACCACCTATATGACCGACCAGCCGCGCGACCGCCTCAAATGGGGCTGGGGACGGCTGATGCCCCACGCCGACCTGTATGCCACGGTATCGTCGCTGCTGCAAAAGCACGCCTGCGCCCGCACGGATTGTGCGGAAGAAATCGCACGCCTGCAGCAGGCCATTGTGCAGCAGCGCACGCTGCTTGAGCAAGTAATGAACAGCATGAACGACTTTTTATGTGAATGAAAGGAAAATCCGCTTTTTATGGATGACGGAAAACTTTATCGTGTCAAACGCAGCGATTTGCCCCGTTTGGAAGAAATTCTCAACATCTGTTTCGCGTCCGACCCGCTGTATCACACCCTGATCCCTGACCCGGATGTGCGCAAGCGCCTGATGCCCGAGCTGTTCCGCTGTGACATGGACGAATTCTTCGCCACGTGCGAAATTTTCGCCGATTGCCCGGAGCTGCATGGCCTGCTGGTGGTCAGCGACCAGGCGGAAAGCCACAACATGCTGCACTACCTGTACACCGAGGCTAAGGCTACCCTGATGACCGACGCCTATCTGGTCAAGGAGGATACCTCCCTGCACACGCTGCATAATTTCATCAAAGGGGAGAATTACCTCAACTCCAGCTGGACGTCCGCGCTGCCAGAAAACCGCCTGCACATCATCTACCTGGCGGTGGATCCGTGCCTGCAGCACCATGGCATTGCCGCCGAAATGCTGGATGAGGCCATCGCCTACGCCGACAGCCGCGGCATGATGGTTTCGCTGGAAACCCATAACGAGCACAACGTGCCTTTTTACGCCAATTTTGGTTTTGAAGTGTACAAAGTACAGGAATACAATTTCCCGCTCAAGCAATATTGCCTTGTTCGCCAGGCCAAAAAGACGGAATAAGGCAGCGAAAACGGGCAGGCATCCCATGGAAAACCGAAGGGTTCGCCATGCATGCCTGCCCGTTTTTCTGTTTTCCCGTTCAGGAACAGCGTTCGTCATCAGCTCACAGAAGCGCCGCCGTGCCGCGCTCCAGCTTTTTCATATTCCGGAATTCCGATGCCGCCATGAGGATGGTGACCAGCGCCGCAAGCGCATCGGCCGCCGGACCCGCGTAGAGAATGCCGTCAATGCCGAAAAACCGCGGCAAAAACAGCACCAGCGGCAGCAGGAAGAGAATCTGCCTGGTGAGGGAAAGGAAAATGCCTTTGACCGGCTTGCCGATGGAGGTGAAGAACGTAGAGGTGATCGGCTGAAGGAAATTGAGGCACGTGCAGCCCAGATATACCCGGAAGTAGCTGACGCCGAATTGATAGTAAGCTTCGGAGCCGGAGCCGAAAAGCCCGATCAGCTGCTGCGGAAACAGCTGGAAGAATGCAAATGCGCAGCAGGAAATGCCGCCGCCCAGCACCAGCGCCATGCGGTATGCCTCCCGAACACGATTATACTGCCGCGCGCCGTAATTGAAGCTTTCAATAGGCTGCGACCCCTGCCCAATGCCGATCACAATGGAGAAAAACACCTGGTTGACTTTCATCACAATGCCCGCGCAGGCAAGCGGAATCGCCTGCCCATAAACGGACTGCGCGCCATAATAGGTCAGTGAATTGTTGAGGGTAATCTGCACCACCATCATGGCCAGCTGGTTGAAAAAGGACGCCGCGCCAATGGCGCATACCTCCCTGAGCACCGAAAGGCGTAGCCGAAAGTGCTCCGGGCGCAATGCCACTGTGCGGAAGCGTGTCATATAGCGCACCACCAGCATGGCCGAACACACCTGACCGATAATCGTCGCCCAGGCCGCGCCCGCCATGCCCCAGCCAAACCCCAGCACAAACAGCGCATCCAGCACCGTGTTGATGACAGCCCCCGACAGGTTGCAGATCATGGTCATGCGTGGATTGCCGTCAGCACGGATCAGATGGCCGCCGCCGGTAGTCAAAAGCAGGAAAGGAAAGCCCAGGGATGTGATGCGCACATAGGTCTGTGCAAACGGCAGCACCTCGTCCGGCGAGCCGAAAAAGCGCAGCAGCGGCGTGAGAAACAGCTGGGTGATGACGCACAGCGTCAGCCCGCACAGCACCAGCATAGCTGCGCTGTTGCCCACATAGGCGGGCGCAAGCTTCTTTTCCCCGCGCCCCATGGCCAGGTTGAAGCAGCTTGCGCCGCCAATGCCGAACAAAAGCGCCAGCGCCAGGCAGGATGTGCTCAGCGGAAAGGCGACATTCGTGGCCGCGTTGCCCAGCGTGCCCACGGCCTGGCCGATGAACAGCTGATCTACAATGTTATACAGCGCGCCCACCAACATGGCCACAATACTTGGCACGGCAAACTTCACCATCAGTCCCGTCACAGGCGCTTCGCCCAACGAGTGTTCCCGCTTCTTCTGTTCCTGCATAATAGCTCCTTCCATGTTGAAAACTGCGGAAGCGCAATGTCCGCTCATCAAAGGTTTCTGCGTCCTTCCGCTATATGAAAACGGGGGACGCCTTTCTTCAAAACCAGCGCCCCGTCCGTGTCTGTGCTCCGTCACTTCAGCTTTGCAAAAATCATGCGTCCTGCGCTGGTTTGAAGGGCCGTGGTCACCGTGACAGGCAGCGTTTCATTCAGGTGCGCTCCGCCGCCCTCCACCACAATCATGGTGCCGTCATCCAGATAGGCCACGCCCTGGCCGGGTTCCTTGCCGGCCTTTACCAGCTGCACCGTCATTTCCTCGCCCGGAAGCACCGCAGGCTTCAGCGCACCGGCCAGCTCGTTCAGGTTCAGCACGCCAACGCCCGCCACCGAGGCAACCTTGTTCAGGTTATAGTCTCCGGTCATCACCACGCCATGCAGCTGTTTAGCAAGGCGCAGGAGCTTCACATCCACCTCGTCCGTATCCGGATAGTCCGTGTCATCCACGCGCAGCGTCACACGGGGTTCAGCCTGCAATTTTTGCAGAATATCCAGCCCCCTGCGACCCCGGGCGCGGCGCAGCGGATCCGTTGCATCGGCAATGTGGCGCAGCTCATCCAGCACAAATTGCGGCGCCACCAATTCGCCTTCCACAAAACCCGTGCGGCACACATCCAAAATGCGCCCGTCAATGAGCACTGAAGTATCCAGCATTTTGGGAAGCGCGCTGACCTCCTGCGCATCTTTTGCCGCATGGCGGCGGCGGAAGCGATGTTCCTTTTCTTCACCCTCGCGGCTGGTAAACAGCGCAATCACATCCCGCCCCCTTTTCCAGCCGATCGACCAGCCCAGCGCCCCCAGCGTCACATACAGGATTGCCGAAAACGCGGTTGTGAACATGCTTGCTCCCAAAAAGCTTACCAGTTGGGAAAGCAGCGCCGCGATCACCAGTCCGATCACCAGTCCGATCAGGCAACCCATCATTTGGCTCACGGGCATTTTATCCAGGCGCTGCTCAATGGCGCTGCCCATTTCCGCACAAAGGGCAATGATGGGGTTGCTGAGAAAGAAGAAAATAAGTCCGAAAAGAATGCATACAGAAGAATAAGCAATGAGCAGCACCCCGGCAGGCAGTGCTTCCCCGGGATGATTGAAAACATACAGCTGAAATGCAAGCGCGGTGAGCGCCGCGCCAACGCCTGCGCCGAGCACCGTGATCAGCGCGCGCATCAGCCGTTGAACAACCTTGGATTTCATAAAGGTGAACAACATCCTTTCCATTACCATCCTGATCGATGGCGCTTCAGCGTGTCGACAAAGTGGCTTTGCCTCTTTGTCGAATTTCCATTTTTCACTGTCGGCAAAGCTGACGGCCGTGAAAAAACGGAAGGAATGGTTTCGGCTTTGACCAAAACCGACCCGTGTGACCGCTATAGCCGGTCGATACGAATCCAGACGGAGGGTCATGATGCCCCTCCGTCACCTCCCCATAAGGTTTGTCGACAGTCTGCATCGCCATCCTGATCGATGGCGCTTTGTTGATTTTATCACAGGAACATGAACTGCCTATGACGAGCCTTTCAAAAAAGCACACTGAGCGCCTGCATCACCGTGTCCACACCGATGAGCTTCACGCCCTCCGGCGCATCAAGGCGCTTTTGGTTTTCCCGCGGCAGCACAATGGTGGTGAACCCCAGCCGCACACACTCGCTGATGCGCCGCTCGCACTGGGGAATGGCGCGCACCTCCCCGGCAAGCCCCACTTCGCCCATCACCGCCAGCTGCTGGCCAACCGCTTCATCCCGCAGCGATGAGGCCACCGCCACGCATAGCGACAAATCTGCCGCAGGTTCGCTCAGTTCCAGCCCGCCTGCCACATTGATGTATACATCCTGGTTGGAGGTGCGCTGGTTGCAGCGTTTTTCCAGCACAGCCAGCAGCAGTGCCACACGCCCGCTGTCCGCACCGCCGACGGTTCGCCGCGGTGTTCCGTAATAGCTGGGCGCAGCCAGCGCCTGCACATCGCACAGCAGTGGGCGGGAGCCTTCCATGCCGCAGAACACCACCGACCCGGAGGCGCCTTTGGCGCGATGGCTCAGCAGCTGCTCGCTTGGGTTTTGCACCACCTGCATGCCCTGCTGGGTCATTTGGAAAACCCCTAGCTCGTTCACTGAACCAAAGCGGTTCTTCACCGCGCGCAAAAGCCTGTATTCCTGCTGGCGGTCGCCCTCAAAGTAGAGCACCACGTCCACCATGTGCTCCAGCATTCTGGGGCCAGCAATGGCGCCTTCCTTCGTCACATGCCCCACCAGGAAGATGGCGGTGCCCGTTTCCTTACAAAGGCGCATGAGCAGGCTTGTGCATTCCCGAATCTGGCTGACGCTGCCCGGGGCAGAGGCCATTTCCGGCCGATACATGGTCTGGATGGAGTCCACCACCGCCACGTCCGGGGCAAGCTGCAGCAGTTTTTCTTCCACGCCGTCCAGCGCGTTTTCCGCAAGCACATAAAGGTTGGGCACGTCGATGCCAAGCCGGCGGGCGCGCAGCTTAATCTGCTTGGCCGATTCCTCGCCGGAAATATACAGCACTTTTTTGCCGCCCTGGCAGAGATTGGCGCACACCTGCAGCAGCAGCGTAGATTTGCCGATGCCCGGGTCGCCGCCGATGAGCATCAGCCCGCCTTCCACAATGCCGCCGCCCAGCACCCTGTCCAGCTCGGAAATGCCTGTAGAAGTGCGTGCCACCGCATCCTCGGGAATATCCTTCAGGAGCATGGCCGTGGCTCCGGTGCCCAGGCGCTGCTTGGCCGCTTTGGGCGGCGCAGCCTTCATGGCGGGAGCTGCCACCGTTTCCTCCATGGTGTTCCATGCGCCGCAGCCCGGGCAGCGACCCACCCAGCGGGTGGTTTCAAAGCCGCAGGAGGTGCAGGCAAACAGCGTCTTTTCCTTGGGCATGGGCTTTCCTTCCTTCCGAGTGATGGATACTATTTAGTATATCATATTTCTCCGCCCGGGAAAAGTAAAAAATCCACGCCTCCACGCAAAGCCGGTCATCGCTTTTTGACAAGCAGGCTGAAAATCGTTATAATAAGACGGATACCGGCGGAAAAAATCCGCCTTCTTGTGAGCGACACAAAGGAGGAACACCCAGCTTGAAAAACGTTGTGCGAATCATCGCGCTTGCCTTGGCGCTTGTGCTGCTGGCGCTGCTGGTGCCCAGCATGACGCCCCTTGCCATCGGCGAAGGGCTTGAAGGATATCCGGTTTACATGCCGATTACGTTGAACGCGCAGGAGGTCACGCCCCTGCCCTATAGCCAAAAGGCTCCCAAACCCATTGCCTCTGCCTATTTGCCGGAGAAAGCAGGCTACCTGGACGACACCCTCTCGGTGCGGGTGGAAACCATGCGCGCCTATGACACCACCATCATGCTGGTGTGGGTGCAGCTTGCCGATGCAAGCCAGCTCCGCACGGAGCTGTGCAAGCCTTACCCCTCCAAGTCCACTGCCCGGGCGGACGCCCTGTCCAAGCGTGTGAACGCCGTGCTGGCCATCAACGGCGACTATTTTGTCTACCACAGCCAAGGCTATATTGTGCGCAACGGCAAAGTGCTGCGCGAGCGCTATAATGACAGCTACGACACCCTGCTCATTGACGATCAGGGGGATTTCACCATCATTCAGGGACTGACAAAGGAAAAGATCGAAGCGTTTGAAGGCAACATCGCGCAGGCCATGACCTTTGGCCCCGGCCTTGTGGTGGATGGCAAAATGGCCACCAGCTTTCCATTGAAAAACTCCTCACCCCAAAAGGAAACCCAACGCATCGCCATTGCGCAAATGGATCATCTGTCCTACCTGATTGTTGCCACGGAGGGACCGGAAAACAAAGGCTCCACAGGGCTAACCATGGCGGAGTTCGCCCAACTGCTCTTTGACCTTGGCGCTAAAAACGCCTACAACCTGGATGGCGGCTCCTCCTCCAGCGTGGTGCTGAACAACAAGAAAATCAACGCCCTGTCCACAGGCAAAATCCGCGCCATTGGCGATATCCTGTATTTTGTGACCCTGCAGGAGGAAAACGCGAAATGAATGAAACCATGATCATCCTGACCCTGGGGCCGCTGACGTTAACCTACTACAGTGCGCTGCTGGCGCTAAGCGCGGCGCTCGGATGCGCCGCAACGGTGATTGCCGGCAAAAAGCGTCTTGGCACCAGTGCCAGTCTGTCCCTGTGCCTGTCCGTGCTGCTGGGTGCGGTGCTCGGTGCGCGGCTGGTGTACAGCATCACCATGTTGGACTCCATCTTGGTGGACTTTGGCGGACTGAGCTTCATTCCCCGGCTGTGGGAAGGCGGTTTCACCCTTTATGGAGCCATTCTTGGCGGACTGATTGCCGCCGCCATCTATTGCAAAGTGACAAAGCACAAGCTTACGCAGGCGTTGGACTCACTTGCCCCCGGTGCGGCGCTGACGCTGTGTCTCGTCCGTGCGGCGGAATATTTCACAAGCCAAGGCCTGGGCGACTATATTGAGGAAGAAGTGTGGCAGCGTTTCCCCTTCGCTGTGGAGGGAGTAAGCGGCGCCTGGCAGATGCCCGTGTTCCTCTATGAGGCCGTGGCGGCGGCAATCATTTTCTTCGTAGTTCTTCGGGTTTTGCGCCATGGACGCGACGGCCGTGCCTGCGAAGTGTTCCTGATTCTCGTAAGCGTAACGCAGATTCTGCTGGAATCCTGGCGGGAGGATGAATTCATCCGCTTTGGTTTTGTGCGCTGGAACCAGCTGGCAGCGGCCATTACGCTGGGCGTTTTGCTGTTCCTGAGCCTGCGCCGCATGGTCAAAGCCCATGGCTGGACAGCTTGGCAGATTGCACGCATTGTGCTGTTTGTACTGTGCATTGCCATGGTCATTCTCATTGAATTTGCACTGGACAAGTCGCCCATTGACAACACGCTCTTGTATGCCGTGATGGCGCTGACGCTGTGTGTGATGGGTTTTGTGATGCTGAAGGAATAAGGAGGCTTCGCCATGCTGGAGGATCTCAAGCAACAGGTATATGAAGCAAACATGCTGCTGCCTGCCTATCACCTGGTAACATTCACGTGGGGCAATGTGTCCGGTGTTGACCGGGAAAAGGGGCTATTTGTCATCAAGCCCAGCGGCGTGCCCTATGAAACGCTGACTGCTGAGGACATGGTGGTGGTCTCCATCGCCGACGGCAGCAAGGTGGAAGGACGGCTAAACCCTTCTTCCGACACAGCAACCCATGCTGAGCTGTATCGCCGCTTTCCAACGGTGGGCGGCATTGTGCACACCCATTCCCGCTGGGCAACGGTGTGGGCGCAGGCCGGGCGGGATATTCCCGCTTACGGCACCACCCATGCAGACTATATCTACGGCAGCGTGCCCTGTGCTCGCAACCTGACGCGCGAAGAAGTGGAGCGCGCCTACGAGCTGGAAACAGGCCGGGTGATCGCCCAATGCTTTGAGGAGCGCGGACTGGATCCCCTGCATGTGCCCTGCGTACTGGCACGGCATCACGGACCCTTCGCCTGGGGAAAGAATGCGATGGAAGCCGTGCACAACGCCGCCGTGCTGGAGGAAGTGGCCATGATGGCCTGGCATACCGAAACCATCGCCACGGAACCGGTCACCCTCCTGCCGGACTATGTGCGCGACAAGCACTTCCTGCGCAAGCATGGCCCTAACGCCTATTACGGGCAGCAGGAAAAGTAATTGCACCTTGTCATGGTTCCCTGCAGCTGCACCGCGTTTGCCGCACAAAAAGGCCGCCCTTCCTGCCTGGAAGAGCGGCCTCAGCGTGTGTCGACAAAGTGGCTTTGCCCCTTTGCCGAGTTTGCATTTTTCATTGTCAGCGAAGCTGACGGCCGTGAAAAATGGAAGGAATGGTTTCGCCTTTGGCCGAAACCACCCCGCCCGACCGGCATAGCCGGTCGATACGAATCCAGTCAGAGGGGC
>CAKUFA010000015.1 GCA_934647165.1 uncultured Clostridia bacterium
ATTATACGGTGATTGTCGTGCGGGAAAAACCGGAGGATGATGAGCCGAAAGCCTATTCCCTGAACGTGTTTGAAGGCGAGGCACTGAAGGCAACTTTTTCCGTGAATGTGGCCAATGCGGAAGAAGCCCATTGGGTGCTCGGCGTGCCGCTGGGAGACACGGTGGCCTATGTGGAGCTGGTCAACGGCAAGGACAGGGGCGAGATGAACGCTTATCAGGCAGTTGCCGGAACATCCTTTGCGGCGGCCAAGGCAGATGGTGCTGCACACACCTATCAGGGCGTTGTCACCACACGCACAGAGGATAAAGAAGGCTGCCGAAGCAAGGAGTTCAACATGAGCCAGACGTGGTTCGACAACAACGAAAAGCGGCTTGAACGGCAAGTAGCTTTACAGATAAAGCGGCAGGATACGCCCTACCATTTTTTACTGAAAGAGACGCAAGATGAAAGTGTTGTGCAAATTATCGGCCAGGAATGCGAACCGTTTGCGCTGGAGGAGGGACTGACGGCGATTGACATTCGCAGCATGACAGAGGACGATACAGATGCATTGAACGACGCGCTGCAAAAAGGAATGCAGCGAATGAATGTCCGCTTCTTCAAAGCGATGCCCAAGAAGTTTGTGGAGCAAGTCATTAACCTGATAACCCAGCTGCAATAAACCTGTGCGCAGAAAGCGCCCCGCATTCTGAAAAAGAAATGCGGGGCGCTTTGCTGTTTACGGAACTCAGCGCTGAGAGACCATGCATACGGCAGTGGCACTGATACCTTCCTCACGGCCTTCGAAACCAAGATGCTCGGTGGTTGTAGCCTTTACACTCACACGATCGAGGGGCAAGGCAAGCGCGTCCGCCACGTTCTGCCGCATGGCGGGAATATGCGGTGCAAGCTTGGGTTTTTGCGCGGAGATGGTGATGTCAGCATTTGTTACACGTGCTCCATGGCTTTGCAGCAGAGTTACCACACATTGCAGCAGTGCCATGGAAGAAATGCCTTTATAGCGCGGATCTGTATCTGGAAAATGCTGCCCAATGTCACCCAATGCCAACGCGCCCAGCATAGCGTCCATCAGCGCGTGAAGTGCCACATCCGCATCGCTGTGGCCGAGGAGACCCAGTGTGTGCGGCACAGTTACACCGCACAAAACAAGTGCACGCCCCTCCGTGAGACGGTGCACGTCAAAACCATGACCGATGCGCAGCATGGGAAAATCATCATGAAGCATAGAAGTGGCCATCAGCATATCCTCCGGAGTAGTTAGCTTGAGATTGCGACGGTTTCCGGGTACGGTTTGTACCGGCAAGTGCAATTGTTCCAACAGGGAGGCGTCATCTGTGCCACGGTAGCCAGCCTGCTGGGCAGCCTCGTGGGCGGCAAGCAGCAGCGATACACGGAAGCCCTGTGGCGTCTGTACGGCGCGCAGGCACGAGCGATCCATCGTCTGCAATACGCAGTCCTGTGTATCTACCATCTTGATGGTATCCGTCACTGGCACGGCGGGAATGCATGCGCCGCACTTGTCTGTTCCGTCCATCACACGGCGAATGGTGGCCGCGTCCACCAAACAGCGTGCGCCATCATGGATAAGCACACGATCGCATTCTGCGGGAAGGGCATGCAGACCGTTCCATACGGAAGCCTGCCTGTCGCTGCCACCGGGAACAAACCGGATGGCGGCAACATCCAACCCATCCTGTGCAAGGGCAGCACGGATGGCCGTTTCATCCTCCGGGCGGAACACAACAATCAGCTGCTCAACAATGGCCGCAAAGGCACGAACGGAGCGACTGATTACACTTTGCCCATCAAGGGAAAGCAGCACCTTGTTGCAATCCGCACCCATGCGGGAACCACTGCCACCGGCCAGGATAATGGCACTCCACATGATGATTCCTCCTTAGACAGGGTCAGGCCAGCCCATGTGCGAGGTGCTGTAGGCCAGCAAAGCAGACTCCAGATCGGGATAGGTCAGCGCCTTGGGTAAACTGGAAAAAGCGCAGCACTGCGCAATTTCTGTTTGCGGCAGCACATCCATGGCGGTTATTTCAGCCGCATAGAGCGATGCGTAATAGAATGCGCCGTTCTCCAGATCTACACGATAGAAGCATAAGGGAGAGAGGGTGTAGGCAGATGCGCCTGTTTCTTCCCACAATTCACGCCTGGCGGCTGCATCAGGCGTTTCGCCGGGTTCGATATGACCGCCGGGAAATTCCCATGTATTCCTTGCACGGTGGCGGCACAGGAGCAGCTGACCCTGGTAGCGCGGAATAATAACAGAAAAACGGACAGGGGAAACATCCGCGGGACAATCAAACGTGATTTGCATGCTCATCAGTTGCGCTCCTGTGCAACGCCTTCATCCTCGGAGAGAATGCGATACATGGCGGAAGCGCTGTCCTTGCGCACGGTTTCAGCAATGCTGAGAATTTCATACTTGCCATAGCGGTCGCCGAAGCGAATGGTCATCATATCGCCCACCTTGACCTCCGCGCTGGGCTTGCAGACCTTGCCGTTGAGGGTTACACGACCGCCGCTGCAAGCTTCGTTGGCTACGGTGCGGCGTTTGATAATCCGGGAAACCTTCAGATATTTGTCCAGTCGCATGGGATACCTCCGCAAACGGATGATTTGAAAAAAGCGACTCGCAGGCAAAATAGCAACCTGCGAGCCGCACAAAGAATCGGAATTACTTATTCACGGTGTCCTTCAGAGCCTTGCCAGCCTTGAACACAGGAGCCTTGGAAGCACCAATTTCAATTTCCTCGCCGGTACGGGGGTTGCGGGCAGTGCGGGCGGGACGCTCCTTCACTTCAAAGGAACCAAAGCCAACAACCTGCACCTTGTCACCCTTGGACAGGGTTTCGGTCACAACATCCACAAAGGCGTTCAGAGCCTTCTCGGCATCCTTCTTGGACAGGCCAGCATTTGCGGCCAGGGCAGCGGTCAGTTCGGTCTTGTTCATGGTAAATTCCTCCTTGTTTTTCATGCATGCGCAGTGCATGCGGATATAGGGCCAATCCATCCGGGAGCGCATGCTTTCGCGGGCGATGATACCCATTAAAGAAAGCGGATGCGCGTCAACATCAGCGTCAGCGGTTCTGCGCTGATTTGACCCGATTCCAGTATACATCCATTTCGCTCAAAGTCAAGTGGTTCAAGGCTTTTCCGTCCGAAATAATCAATTTTTCCATGGCGGAAAAGCGATTGATGAACTTTTCTGTGGCGGAGCGCAGCAGAAGCTCGCTCTCCTGTCCGGCAAGGCGTGCTACATTAACGCAGGAAAAAAGCAAGTCCCCCAGTTCTTCGCCGGGATCGCGGCCTGCCTGCAATTCGCACAGCACTTCATCCGCTTCCTCATGCACCTTGGGTAAGGCATTGATCGCGCTGTCCCAATCAAAGCCAACCTGCGCGGCTTTCTTCTGCACCTTGGAAGCGTGCATGAGGGCGGGCAGCGCGCAGGAGACGGAACGCAGCACGTCGCCTTGGGTAGTGAGATGACGCTCGGCCTTCTTGAGGTTTTCCCAGTTGGCGGCTACATCGCTTGCAGTGGCGCATTCTGCGTTGCCGAAGATGTGGGCATGGCGATACATCATCTTCCGGCAGATGGCGGTAGTGATATCTGAAAGGGAAAAAGTACCGTGGCTCTGCCCGATGCAGGCATGGAAAACCACTTGCAGCAGCACATCGCCAAGCTCGTCTGCCAAGTGGTCAGGATCGTTTTCATCAATGGCGCCGACTGACTCCCAGGCTTCCTCAATCAGATAAGGGCGCAGGGATTCGTGGGTCTGTTCCCGATCCCAGGGACAGCCGTCCTCGCCGCAAAGGATGTCCATGATGGCCTTCAAATCGGCAAAGCAGAAACGCTCACGCTTGCTGATGGGTGCTGCGGGCACGTAAAGGCAGCAGGTATGATCGTAGCGCTTCTGCCGGTCAAGCTCTTCCATGGGCAGCAGGCGGGCTTTGCGCATGGCCTTTTCGGACGGAGCGAAGAATACGGCCTGCATTTCGTCCGGATACAGATCGGTGAGCCAGAGCTTCACATCTCCAGCCAAGGCACGGTTGTCAATTTCAGTAATCATCAACGGAACAACGGGGTCAGGGGATGCGGCAAGGCAGTCCATGGCGGGAAGGATGCGCAGCGCAGAGCCGCGGGTTTGCACCGGTACGGCGGCCAGGCATGCATCGGCGACAGAAAGGCCGGGCAGGCATACAAGAGAGGCGTCTTCAGGCCTTTGGGCAGCGAGTGCGGCCACAGAACCATCGCTGGCTGCATCCATCACGGCATAGGTAATGGGGAAGGACTGCGCCTGCGTCCACAGGAAGGCGGCCATGGCGGCGTGCATTTCGTCAAAATCTTCATATCGGTCGTAAAAATCGTCCAGCACTGTGTAAGCGATGTCCTGCTCTTCCAGCCAGGGCGCTACGCCGTGACGGGCAGTGCGCAACACAAGATGTGAAGCTTTGCGCAGCGTTTCAGCGGTTTGCAGCGTCATCAGGGAAGGGTCGCCTGGTCCAAGGGTAACAACCGTAATGGTGGGCTTCATGGGAAAATCACGCCTTTCTCTTGTGCTTGAGGGAGCGAAGGTCGTCCGCGGCGAGAGCCTTGAAAAGCAGCGCAGCGCCAAGATAAACCGCAACGCCAAGCGCAATTTCGATAAGCGTCCAAACGCGGCCGGCGGGAAGGAAAGCTCGCGCAAGATATACGGCGCCACCCATCACTGCGGTGGCAAGGCCGGGACGAACCACCCAACCCATCCAGTTAAAGGGCATGTGGCCATATTTGCATACGTAGTACAGGTTGGGAATCATGGATACGGAATAGCAAACGATAGAAGCAATGGGGCCGCCATAGATGTTCACACCCGGAGTTCCGACAAGAAGATAATTGAGCGTTATTTTGCAGAAAACGCCCGCCACCAGTGTGTACATGGGGATACGCTGCTTGTGCAGGCCTTGCAAGATACTGCTGGTAGCTTGCACCACCGTGAAGAGCACCACGGTCAGGCTGGACATGCTCAATAACTCGCTGGCAATGCGCAGATGCTCCTCGGACAGGGAGCTTTCATAGAAAAAGCCCATCAGTTGTCGGGAAAGCAGGCTCATGCCGATGGAGCAAGGAAAACCGATGAGGAACGCGAAGCGGAGCCCCAGATTGGCCTGCCGGGCAATGCCCTGTTCATCGCCAACAGCCTTAGCAGCAGAAATAGCGGGAACAAGGCTCATGGCGACCGCCAGTGCAAGAGCAGTGGGAACGTTGATCAGCCGGATGACCAAACCGGAAAAAATGCCATACAGCGGCCGCGCTGCCTCCTGCGTGAGGCCGGAGGCAATCATACGATCCACCATCATGGCGGAGTCCACAAACTGTGCCAGGGGCACGATACAGGCGCTAATGGTGATGGGAATGGAAATGTGCAGAAGACGCTTGCCAAGCACGGGCGCGGGGATAGGATCTTCAGCGCTCAGCTGCGGAATGGCGTCAAAGGTGCCCCGGCGGCGCAGGTACAAAACGACCATATATAACAGCGCGAGCGCTTCCACAATGGTGATGCCCAACAGCGCCCCGGCAGCGCCGCCTGCAAGGCTGTGTTTGCTGCCTACATAGGCCAGCGGAAGGGAGATAAACACCTTGCCGACCTGCTCAATGAGCTGGGAGGTGGCGGTGGGCACCATGTTCTGCTGCCCCTGCATGAAGCCGCGGAAGGCGGACAGCACGCACACAATGGCCACGCATGGCGCAATGACATAGAAGCCGAGCGAGGACTGCGGCTCGCTGACACGAGCAACCAGCAGCGGATTGCACACCAGCATGATGATGGTGCAGATGAGCCCCAATGCGGTAAGCAGCCACAGCGCCGTGCGGAAAACCCGCTTGGCATTGTGCGGGTCATCCTTGGCGAGACAGTGGGAAACCATGCGGCTGACTGCTACCGGCAGCCCTGCGGAGGAAACCGTCAGCAGCAGGTTGTAGGTGGGAAAGACGGATTGGAAAATGCCCAACCCGTCTGCGCCGATAATCCACGTCAACGGGATGGAATACAAAACACCTACCAATTTGCAGATGATACCTGTTAACCCCAGAACGGTCATGCCGCCCAGAAGGGATTTGGTGTTCTTGGCCATAATAATCCTCGGTTACCGGCACAAAGCAAACAGCCGGCCTTTCTAAAAAAGTGATGCAAAGCTATTATACGCGCTTTTCCGGAAAGGAACAAGCCCCGGCGCAACATACGAAAAAAAGTGGGAGGATTCAGTCCTCCATCAGTTCTACAAGCACGGCGTTTTGCACATCCATACCACGGCGTGTAAGGCGCCACCATCCGTTTTCGTGCATCAGCAAGCCTTGCGCGGCGAGCCGCTCCAGCGTGCGGCCATAACGTGCGCTTAAAGGCGCGCCATGCATTTGCCTGTACGCGGTTTCCTGCACGCCCTGGGTGGTTCGCAATCCAAGCATCAGCGTTTCAAACTGCGCGTCTGCCGGGGATACGGGTTCTTCTTCTCGCAGGGCATAATGGCGCTCTTTCACCATGCGGAAATAGTTTGCAAGCGATGCGGGGTTGGTGCGGCGGATGTAGGAGTAACGTGTGTCATCCGTGCACAGCATGGAACTGGCGGAAGCGCCCAAGCCAAGATACGGTGTTTGCCGCCAATAGCCAAGATTGTGCCGACAGGCATGGCCTGGAAGCGCAAAGTTGGAGATTTCATATTGCGCAAACCCGATCTTTGCCAGGCGGGTGATGGCTGCGTCATACATGGCGCGCTCCTCATCTACATCCGGCAGCGTCAATATTCCCATGTCCAAATCATTCTTGAGCGGCGTACCGTCTTCGGGAATCAGACCATAGCAGCTCAGGTGCGTGGGAGAGAGGCTGCATGCTGCGTCCAGCGTCGCAAGCCAGTCTTCCATGGTTTGCCCCGGCAGGCCAAACATCAAATCAAGGTTGAGGTTCCGTAATCCGGCAGCCTGCGCCAGATGAACGGATTGCTCTACCTGGCGGAAATCATGGATGCGGCCGAGTGTTTGCAGCAAATGTGACTGCAGTGCCTGCATACCCAGGGAAAGGCGATTGATACCGCAGGCAATTGCAGCGCTCAGCCACGGCTGGGTCACAGTACCGGGGTTGGCTTCTGTGGTGAATTCCACATTGTTTGCAAACGGGAACAGTGCAGCAAGGCCGCGGAGCAGGCGCGTCAGCTCTTCCGGCGGAACAAGCGGTGGCGTGCCGCCGCCAAGAAAGATCGTGTCCATCACCGGATGCGCAAGCGCATCTGCCTCCCACGCGGCTTCCGTCAGCACCGCGTCTATGTAAGCGGGAATTTGCGAAAGGCAGCCCGCATAGGAAGCAAAATCACAATATCGGCACTTGCGCGCGCAAAAGGGAAGATGAACGTATAGCTCCATGGCAACCTCCGAAAAAAGTGCGTGCAAAATTGAATGAAATCGTGTACACTATAAACAAGGGCAAATTGCCAAAGAAAGAATCCCGGAAACGGCCGGGCAGGGAGGAACAAAATGGAAGCGGTTGTGTCATTTCTGGAAGAGCTGGTTAAGTACACGGCAGAAATCGGCATTCGGCTGGTGGAGCTGGCAGGCATCATGGTGCTGATGATCACAGCGGTGCAGGGCATCATCGGCTATTTCCACAAGGATCCGCATGAACGGTTGAAGCTGGCACAAGGCATCGCCCTGGCATTGGAATTCAAGCTGGGCGGCGAGGTGCTGCGCACTGTACTGGCGCGGGATTGGAATGAACTGGGAATCCTGGGCGCGGTGATTGCCCTGCGCGGCTTGCTCACGCTCCTGCTCCATTGGGAAATCAAGAATGAGGAAAGTCATCTGGATCTGCTGGATAGGAAGCAGTGACAACAGCGCTTTCACGCACATAGGCGGCACATGCATCCTCCATGGCGGCGTTAAGCACGGGAACGTGCTGCTCCAACGCATACGCCACGGTGGACATGGTGCCGCCTTTCATTTGATTTAAATAGCACACGCAAAAGGATGCGCGATCAACCATGAAGCGGTTGCGCACCATCATGCAGCCATTGTAGTAGTTGGGAGCGAGTACGTGGGTTTCATCCGCAGCATAGAGGATGCGTTCATAGCGCCGAACATCTTCCGGCCGCCAACGCTGGGCTTGCGTGCTGCAAGGCAGCGCCATCACAAGGCACACATCCTCATGCTGCGCCTGCAGGCGAATAACGCATTCCGCAGCCAGGGTATCAAACCCAAGCGCACCCCCGCACAAAAATCGCCGGTAACCCCGCTTGTACAGTGCACAAAGCAGCGATTGGAGCCTGGGCGTGAGCATGGCGCATTCTGCTGTGGACAGATGCCTGTGCCCCGTAAAGCAGACGGATATTTGGCGCACCTCCGTGGTGGCTGCACGTTGACTATGCACGCGTACAGCCTGAAGGAGCTGTGCTTCGCAAGCACAAGACCGGCGGAAAAATCTGCTCATGAGTCCATTTTCAGGACGGCGAGGAACGCTTCGCTGGGCACCTGCACGGTGCCAAACTGACGCATGCGCTTTTTGCCTTCCTTTTGCTTTTCCAGCAGCTTCTTTTTCCGGGTGATATCGCCGCCATAGCACTTGGCCAACACGTCCTTGCGCATGGCCTTCACCGTTTCCCGGGCAATGACCTTGCCGCCGATAGCAGCCTGAACAGGAATTTCGAACATCTGGCGCGGAATCACATCCTTGAGCTTTTCGCAGATGCCGCGGCCGCGAGCATACGCCTTATCACGGTGCACGATGATGGAAAACGCGTCGCAGATGTCGCCATTGAGGAGAATATCCAGCTTTACCAGATCACTTTCGCGATAGTCTTTCAGTTCGTAGTCAAAAGAGGCATAGCCGCGGCTGCGGCTTTTAATTTGGTCGAAGAAATCAAAGATGATCTCGTTGAGCGGGATGTCGTAATTAAGTTTGACGCGGTTGCCTTCATACTGCATATCAATAAAAATACCGCGCTTGTCCTTGCAAAGATCCATCAGCGTACCGACGGAATCTTGCGGGGTATAGATGGTGGCATGCACGAAAGGCTCTTCCATCTTGGCAATCTCGGTAACGGGAGGCAGGTTGGAAGGATTGTCGATCTCAATCATGCTGCCATCGGTTTTCGTCACGTGGTAGATAACGCTGGGGGCGGTTGTGACCAGATTCAGGTCAAATTCGCGCTCCAAACGTGTGGTGATAATGTCCATGTGCAAAAGACCGAGAAAACCGCAGCGGAAGCCATAACCCAATGCCACGGAAGTTTCCGGGTCAAAGGACAGGGAGGCGTCGTTCATGCGCAGTTTTTCCAGCGCCTCCTTGAGCGCCGGATAGTCCGCGCCGTCGGCGGGATAAATGCCGCAGTATACCATGGGCGTCACATGACGATATCCGGGCAGAGGAGCCTCCGCAGGGCGTGCAGCATCCGTGATGGTGTCGCCCACACGGGTGTCGCGCACATCCTTGATGGATGCGGCAACATAGCCTACATCACCCGGCAGCAGCTGGTCGCAGGGTTGATAGCCCGGGGCGAAGGTGCCGACCTCTACCACATCAAATTCGCCGCCGGTAGCCATCAGGCGCATGCGCATGCCGGCCTTCAGACATCCCTGCTTCACACGGACAAAGCAGATTGCGCCTCGATAATTGTCGTAGAACGCATCGAAAATCAACGCCTGCAAGGGGGCGTGTTCATCACCTGTGGGGGCAGGCACGTGCTTCACAATGGCTTCCAGCACATCACCTACATTAAGCCCTGTTTTGGCGGAGATGCACGGCGCTTCGGATGCGTCCAGTCCGATGACCTCTTCGATCTCATTGCGAACCTCTTCCGGTTGCGCGGAGGGCAAGTCGATTTTGTTGATGACGGGGATGATTTCCAAATCGTGATCCAGCGCCATGTAGCAGTTGGCCAACGTCTGTGCCTCGATGCCCTGGGTGGCGTCCACCACCAGCAGCGCGCCTTCGCAAGCCGCCAAAGCCCGGCTCACTTCATAGGTGAAGTCCACATGGCCGGGAGTATCAATGAGGTTCAGGATATAGGTTTCCCCGTCCTTAGCTTTATAGCACATGCGCACAGCCTTGCTTTTGATAGTGATGCCGCGCTCGCGTTCAAGCTCCATGCTGTCGAGCACCTGCTCTACCATTTCCCGTTGTTGAAAGACGCCGGTCATTTCCAGGATGCGGTCTGCCAGCGTGGACTTGCCATGGTCAATATGGGCGATAATGCAAAAATTGCGAATTCTGCTCAGTCTCTCTTTGGACAAGGCGTTTCCCTCCATTAGCCAGAAAGCGTTTCATCCGTTTATGATAGCCGATTTTTACGGGAAAGACAAGCTTTTTCTGCAACGAAAGCCTGTTTTGCAGCAAAGCGTGTTTGGAAAGAAGCGGTAAGCGCACAGAAGCTTACTTGCCGCGGCGCTTTGCAAGCTCCTCACGAATATCCTGCTGCATGCGGGCTTGCGCAGCCTTAATATCGCGCCGAAGCGCCCGACGCTGTTCTTTCACACGCTTGGCAAGATCCCGGCTATACAGCCTCGCATAAGGGAAGGCGTGCAGCGTGCGGCGCACAAGTGCGCTGTCGTGTGCAAGGCGTTCGCGCACAGCCTTGGTGATGGCTTCCGTGCTGTCGCCTTTTTCATTGGCAGCAGAATGGCGAATCTTGCCCAGCACACAGGTAGACAGGATGGTATCTGCGAGGAAAACAACGATAAGGCCGATGCAAAGTCCATTCAGCCATCCGTCGCTCAGCATGGCAAAATAGCGGAACAGGAAGGGCTTCACGCCATAAATCATCCCAAGGCCTAGCAATCCAAAGGGAATCAGCGTGTCAGCACACACGCGGCCGTTGAGGTTAAAGCGTTTCTGGCTATAGTCCCACCAGCGGGCATGGAAGAGCTTTTCCATAAAGTAGCTGGTGAGATATTCCAGCGTGCCGCACACCACCATGGCAAGGCAGAACACAGCCAGTGGGCTGTCCGCATAACGGGAGAGGAGAGAGGTGATCAGCACGGAACCGAAGCCATAGATAGGGCACCAGGGCCCCAGCAGAAAACCACGGTTGATGAAACGATGGAACTGCACCAGCTTGCAGCCAACCTCCATCAACCAGCCCAGAAAGGCGGAAATGAAGAACAGCAGAATGTAATACTTGATTACGTTTGGCATGGGTGCTCCTCCTTTGAAAGTATAAACCTTCAAGCTGATTTTACCATACAACAAAATGCGCGCTGCGTCAAGCGGTATCATGGCTGCGGCACAGCGCATATAATGGGATGGAAGCGAGGGGGCGAGGGCGGATGTGGAATCAGACGCAGAGCAGATGCTACAGGCAGGGCGGCACAGGATTGATTGCCGTGGGGGCGGTGATGGCGGCCGCAGGATTGCTGCTGCTTTTCTTGTGCGTGCCGGGCTGGGCGTGGACGGCGCTCATTGGAATGGCGCTGCTGGCGTCAGGCTGGCTGCTCATTCGGTTGGGAAAGAACGGGAGGTGACGAAAATGAGCGTAAAAATGGTGTGCATCAAAGCGCCGAAATTGCTTGGCGGACTTTTACGGTGGCTGCAAAACAGAAAGCATCGGGAGAATCCGTAAACAAAAGCAGCTTGCTGCGCAGCGGGATGGAGGAAATGACGGCAATGCGTCGATTTCCTGCAATTTGCCCCCTTGACAAGACGGGAAAAGTATGTTTCAATAAACAGGAATTGAACATCTTGGAACCAGAGGCGCATTTTTCATGATGTACCGCAGTGGAGAAACGGGCTTTCGCTGATGCTGCGGGAAAGGGAACGATGCCGAAAGACGCTGCGCACCCGCGTGCGGCGGCCTTGGGCGCAGGTCGAACAGGTCTGCGACTGTCATCAGGCATAAAGCCTGGCGGAGCGCTGGTTCAGCAACGGCACTCATGGGCGGAAAACGATCCGTGGGGGGCGTGCTGTGCGCACCGCAGGCAGTTGGCTTGGGGTGTTTTTTCATTCTTCATGTTTTTTACAGGTGAGGACGGCGTACACTACGCTTTGATGAAAAGGAGAGATGGCGTGATGGAGCGGCAATACAGGGTTGGCATTGTAGGTGCGACAGGCATGGTTGGACAGCGGTTCATTTCGCTGCTGCAGGGACATCCGTGGTTTCGTATCACGGCGCTGGCAGCATCCAGCCGCAGCGCAGGCAAGCCGTACGTGCAGGCTGTTGGAGATCGCTGGGCTTTTGATTGGGAGATTCCTGCCCAGGTGCGTGACATGCCCGTGTTGGATGCGCAGGATGTGGAAACCATGGGAAAGCTGGTTGATTTCGTTTTCTGCGCTGTGGATATGAAAAAGGATGAGATTCGTGCACTGGAGGAAACCTATGCTCGGCACGAGATTCCTGTGGTGAGCAACAACAGTGCCTGCCGCGGTTTGCCGGATGTGCCCATGGTCGTGCCGGAAATTAACGCCGCACATATTGAAGTGATCGGGAGCCAGCGCCGCCGCCTTGGCTGCAAGCATGGTTTCATTGCGGTGAAGCCCAACTGCTCGATCCAAAGCTATGTACCGGCATTGACCCCTCTCATGGATTTCCAGCCCGAAAAGGTCAGCGTGTGCACGTATCAGGCCATCAGTGGGGCGGGAAAAACATTCCGCACCTGGCCGGAGATGGTGGATAACGTCATTCCGTATATCGGCGGGGAAGATGAGAAAAGTGAGAATGAGCCCCTGAAATTGTGGGGTACCGTGGAGGAGCGGGACGGCGGCAAAGTGATTGTGAACGCGCACAAGCCGGTCATCAGCGCCCAATGTTTGCGTGTGGCCGCATCCGACGGACACATGGCTGCGGTATCTGTTTCCTTTGCGCGAAAGCCTACCATGGAGCAAATCCTGGACAGGTGGCACAACTATGAAACCGAGGCGCAGCGCCTTGAACTACCCAGCGCGCCAAAGCCTTTCCTGCAATATTTCGAGGATCCTTCCCGGCCGCAAACCAGGCTTGACCGGGATTTCCAGGGTGGCTTTGGCGTTTCCATCGGCAGGCTCCGTCCGGACAGTATTTTTGACTATAAGTTCGTGTGCCTGAGTCACAACACGGTGCGCGGTGCGGCCGGCGGCGGCATCCTTACGGCGGAGCTCCTCTGCCGCAAGGGGTATATCACAAACAGAGCGTAAAAAAGGAGAAACTGAGATGAAGAAGATTTTGTTTACAGGCTGTGCCACGGCGCTGATTACGCCCTTCCGCGACGGAGAAGTGGATTATGAAGCACTGGACAGGCTGGTGGATAACCAGATTGCCGGCGGTGTGTCGGCGCTGGTTGCCGCAGGCACCACGGGCGAACCTGCTACCATGACATGGGTGGAGCATATGAATGTAATCCGCCGTGTGGTGGAAAGAACGAACGGCCGTGTACCGGTGATTGCTGGAACAGGCAGCAACAGCACCCAGGAGGCTATTGGCGCGGCAAAGAATGCCAAATCCGTCGGTGCGGATGCCCAGCTGGTGGTGACCCCGTACTATAACAAAACGACCCAGGCAGGGCTTATTGCGCATTACCGGGCAGTAGCGGATAGCTGTGATCTGCCGATGATTGTCTACAATGTGCCAAGCCGCACGGGCGTAAACATTGCACCGGCGACACTTCAGGAAATCTGCCGCCATGAAAATGTTGTCGGCGTGAAGGAAGCAAACGCAGACGTAGGACAGGCACTGGAAAAGCTGCGCCTATGCGGGGCAGATGCAGCTTTTTATTCCGGCAATGACGACCTGGCTGTGCCGCTGATGGCTTGCGGCTTCAAGGGCGTGATTTCTGTTCTGTCCAACATGCTGCCTAAAGAAACCTCCGCTATGGCAAAAGCTGCCATGGATGGGGATGGAAAGAGCGCTGCTACCATGCAGCTGAAGTATTTGCCGCTCATCAATGCATTGTTTTGCGAAACCAGTCCCATTCCGGTGAAAGCGGCCATGGCGGCCATGGGGTTGTGTGGGGAAGAGATACGCCTGCCGCTAGTGCCCATGCAGGCAGAAAACCGTCGCAAACTATATGGTATTATGCGAGAACTTGGCATTGCCATGCCAACGCTCGACAGGAAGTGATGGGGCATGAAGATTATCCTAAGCGGAGCGATGGGACACATGGGGCGTGAAGTGGCGCAGAAAGCCGAGCAGCTTGGCATGGAGATTGCTTTCGGTGTGGATGTATGCGGCGGCCAGACAACGTTCCCGATATATACAGGGTTTGAAGCATGCCCGGAACAGCCGGATGGCGTTATTGTGGATTTTTCGCGCCCTGATGGGTTGGAGGGGCTACTGGATTATGCCGTCAGGTATCATGTGCCTGCGGTGCTTGCTACCACAGGCTATTCACCTGCACAGGAAGAGCGTGTGCGCGAGGCTGCGCAGAAGATTGCTATTTTCCACTCAGCCAACATGAGCGTGGGTGTGGCGCTGCTTCGGCAACTGGCACGCAAGGCAGCGCAGGTGCTGGGGGAAGCCTTTGATGTGGAAATTGTCGAAGCGCACCATAACCGAAAGGTGGATGCGCCGAGCGGCACGGCCTTGATGCTTTATCAGGCCGTGAAGGATGAATACGAAGCGCCGCGGGAATTGGTTTGCGGGCGCAGCGGCACAAACTGCAAGCGTGCACACAATGAAATTGGCATGCACTCCCTGCGCGGCGGTACGGTGACAGGAGAGCATGAGGTGTGCTTCTTCGGCCCGGCAGAGCGTGTAACCATCAGCCACAGTGCGGAAAACAGAAGCATCTTTGCGACAGGCGCGCTTCGCGCAGCGGCTTATATTGCGGACAAAGCTCCGGGATTGTATGACATGGATCAAATGATTGAGATGTGACGGTTTGGAAATCGCAGGCAGGAGGCTGTTTCCTGTCTGTGATTTTTTCTTGCAAATACAGCCGAATGGAGGTACAATAACCCGGAAACCTGATTCGGATCAGGCAGAGTAGCTGCTGGCGCGTCAAGTGCTCATGGACGGGGAGTTGCCATGAGACGAAATTGTCCTTGCCACATAAGGGACAATGCGGTGCCAGCGGCGCATCCCGCTGCTGATGGTTCGGCTGCCTCCTGCGAATTGGGAATTTTTTGCAAGGAGGTTGTTTGCATGAACAAAGCAGGGTTTCATTTTTCTACCAAACGGTTATGTATCATGGGTATCCTTACGGCGCTGAAGATTATTCTGGAGCGTGTGCTGTCGGTGAGCATCGGCAATTATGTGCGCATCAGCTTCAGCTTCATTCCTGTGGCGGTATCCGGTATGCTGCTGGGCCCTGTGAGCTCAACGCTTGTGGCCACCGTGGCGGATCTGCTTGGCACGCTGCTATCCGGTCAGGCGCCTTTTCCGGGGCTTACGGTCGTGGCAGCGCTTACAGGCTTTTTGTATGGGGCGTTCCTCTATCACAAGGAGGTATCGCTTGCGCGGGCGGCATTGTGCATGCTCACGGTTACTGTCGTGTGCAGCCTTACGCTTAACAGCCTGTGCCTTTACTGGATGGGCTACCTTCCGCATGAGGCAGAGGCGTTCTGGATTCGGATGACACCGCGGATCATCCGCAGTGCTGTGCAGTATCCCATCAATGTGGCACTGCTTGTAGGCACGGATCGGCTGATGCAGCGCTTGCCAGGTGATTTGCGTGCGGTATAAAAAGAGGAGGACATGGTATGGCGGGGATAAGCAAAAAGGCCATCCTGGCTGAGTTGCAGCGGTTATATCCGGAAGCAAAACCGGAGCTGAATTTTACCAACCCTTATGAGACGTTGGTGGCGACCATGCTCTCCGCTCAATGTACGGACAAGCAGGTTAACAAGGTGACGCCGGCTGTGTTTGCGCGTTTCCCCGACGCGCCCAGCATGGCTGCTGCAACCGTTGAAGAGCTTTATCCTATGGTGAAAAGCTGCGGATTTAAGGCCAAGGCAGGCAATATCATTGACGCATGCAGGATCATCACCATGCAGCATGGCGGCCAGATTCCCGACACTATGGAGGAACTGACCGCACTGCCGGGCGTTGGGCGCAAAACAGCCAATGTGGTGTTGGCCAATGCTTTCCATGTGCCTGCCATTGCGGTGGATACGCATGTGTTCCGTGTCAGCAACCGGCTCGGGTTGGCCGATGCCTCCACTGTGCTGGAAACAGAAAAGCAGCTTATGCGCACTATCCCGAAAAAGGACTGGAACGATGCGCATCACTGGCTGATTTACCATGGCCGCCGGGTATGCAAGGCACAGCGCCCTTTGTGTGAGGTTTGCACCTTGCATGCAATGTGCAAACATTATCGGGCACAACAAAAGCAGGTGAAGGCCGCTGAGAAAAAGGCGGCTGACACAGTGCAGGAAACAGTTTGATTCTTTTTTGAGTGGGATTTTCGATTGAAAAAAGGCGAAGAGCTTCTCCTGTGTGACGGATAAGCACTTCGCTTTTTTATATCTGATTTTTAATCCCAGAACAGCAGCTCAAAGCTTGGGTAGGTGGTGGTGGATTCGCCGTTTGTCACTTCATAGGTGCCTGTGCAGCGGCCGTACATGACCTGCTGACTGTCCATGGAGAAGTTTGGCTCACTGGCAGTGGTTACGACAACCAGGTTTTTGTAGGTGCCGGATTTGCTTTTGTCCATGGCCATGGTAATGATCCACTGATCGCCTGCCTTGGAAATATTCACGGCGTACAGCTTGTATTTCATGATACGCCCTGTATAGCCGCTAATCTTCTTGGTGAGGGTGGAATAGGCAGGCTTTACGGCCTCGGCGCGATACTGGGCTTGCAAATCGGCTTCAGTCAGTTCACGCGTAGCGGTGTAGGTAAAGCGCCGGGTTTCAAAATTCTTCTTCTGGAAGGTGACGATGATGTTGTAATCGCCTTCCTTGGAAGTGTTCACCGAGAAGGAGAAAGTGCCGTTATTGTTGGTGCGTACAGACTTATCGTAGCTGTCGTTAACCATGCATTGAACAGTGACGCCTTTGACGGTTTTGCCGGAAATAACCAATTTGTCACCTGTAAGCATGGACGGGATTTCTTCATTGAAATTAACCGGCAGCAGCTTTTTCTGATAGGTGGTGGTTTCAAATGCCTGTTCCTGTGTTACGTTGTCGCCGTTTTCCACAGTGACAGTCATGAGCCACACGCCTTCCTTAGGCAGCTGCATTTTCAAGTCAAAATCGCCGGAATTGTTGATGGTGTCTTCAACTAGCACACGATCTGTGGAGGACATCCGCATCATCACACCCGTTACCTTCAGCCCTGGCGTGCCCTTGCCGGATACGGTGAAACTGCCGGTGTTGGTTTCAGCAGGCGGAATGGTGTCGAAAATCACGTTGGCGACTGCGTCGGTTGGTTTTGCGGCAACAGAGGTAAATGTGAACGTGGACATGATGGAAGAAAGAGCCCGGCTGTCCGCATTTTTCAAGGCACGGCCGTAAACCTGATAGTCCAGCGTGATGGTGTAACCGTTGCGCACCGTGCGCCGAGCGTATCCGCGATAAGTGCCCGATGGGGTTGTGCGTTTATATTTCAGCGTCAGAAAACGGCCGTAATTATCCGTCTTCTTCCATTCGGCAGTTTGGTAGGTATATCCCTGCGCCTTATAGCTTTCGCCTGTCAGATGCTGCTTGCGATACTGGCTGCGTACCTGTGTGGACTGCTGATCCAGGTCAAAATATTCCTTGGCTTGATCATCCTGCACAGCGGTGATATACAGCCGCGCATCCCCTGCGCTGGTTTCTGCCACCAACAGCACGCCATCCTGCTTCCACTGGGCGGACAGCGCCTCGGGCGTTGCGTTTTGCGAAGCCACCCATTCCGGGTGCTGCTCCAGATTATCCGGTGTGAGCAAAATATAAGTATCCGGCACGTCCAACGTGGCGGCAATATCCGCAAAAGTGAAGGTTTCGGCACACGCACAGGCGCACACGGTCATCAGGCACACAACCAGCAGGGCAAGGGCGAATTTCTTCATGGCGTGTCACGTTCCTCTCATGAAAAAGCAGGTAGCAACCTGTTGAACATCTATCGTTCGGCTTTTATTGTATCATAGAAAGGAGGGAAAACGCAAGTAAAAGCCTGTAAACAATGATGGAGAAAGCTTTTTTCGGGCGCACGGAAAGGACTCAGTCATGCAAGAATCAGCTGCATGAAAGCACTTGACGCTGCATCCAGCAGCGCATCAGGGTATTCATAGTGCTCTGTATGCAGGGCCGGACAGGCTTCGCCGGCGCCAATGCCGAAAAATGCGCCCGGGCAATGCAAAAGGTAATGGCCGAAATCCTCGCTCCAGCGCATGGGAACAGGGAGCGTCACGCCGTTGCATTTGTCCAACACTTTACGGGCATAGACAGGGTGGTTTTCCGTGGCAGGAAACACATCCTGCTCTTCAAAAGCAAAGCGCAGGCTCCACTCATCTGCCAGCTGGGCTGCGCAATTCAGCACGCGCTCGCGCAGCTGCTCAAGATCCGCGTTATGCTCGCCGCGCAGTGTCAGCCAAACTTCCGCGTCCGCCGCTGCCGCGCCAAAGGCTTTCTCTCCCATGGATACGCCGATAACGGTGCACAGCGTCATACCGCGATACCGTTCTGCGGATGCAAGGCCGGGAAGGCTGCACAAAAGCTTCCCCACAGCAGGGGCGGGAGAAAGCCCGTTTTCCGGATAGGCGGCGTGGGTGGCATGGCCGGTGAAGCGCAGGGTTATCCCGCGGGATGCACAGGCGAAGGTGCCTTCACGGGTGGTCACTTGCCCCAAGGGAATACCCGGCAGGTTATGCGCGCCATATATTTCATCCACATGCTCCTGCTGAAAGAGTGACAGACACGTTGCTGCACCTGCACCGTTTTCTTCGGCAGGCTGGAACAGCAAAAATACGTTTTTGCCCACATGGCGGTTTTCCAGCAACAACGCTACGCAGCAAAGGGCAGCGGCATGCCCGTCGTGCCCGCAAAGGTGTGATGCACCGAAGCCGGGAAGTGCCAGTGCGTCATAGTCAGCGCGCAGGGCGATGGAAGGCAGACCATTTTCTTCGCGATGAGCGGCATAGAAGCCCTCGCCGCATGGGCAGATTTCCAGCGTGGTGTGCTGCTTCAGAAAATCGATCAGCGCTGCGCGAGTGAATTTTTCCTGTCCGGAAATTTCCGGATGGGCATGCAACACGCGGCGCAGCTCAGTTACGCAGGCCAACTGATGATCGCTCAGCATCTTTTTTAGCCTCCCATGATTTATTCCTGTTGGGCCAGCGCATCGGCGTAGAAGGCATCCATTTCCGCCTGTGTGGGGAAGACGGCCACGTACATGCGGTTGCCCATCGCCCCGCTGAGCGCATCCGGAATGCGGCCAACCATGCGCATCTGCTGCGCATAGCGGGCAAGCAGAGCATCATCGCTGAGCACGAAATGCCGCCCGTCTCTCCTGCCGCAGAAGGCGCAGTAACAGTGTTCGCCCTGCGGTTTATCCGTGCGATTAAAGGCAATCATATCTGCCCAGATTTTATACACGTCGGTGCTGTTGGCAAAGTTCATCATGTCCGGGGAGAAACCGCCGCAGGGGCGCATATTTACTTCTAGTGCCACAAGCTGTCCTTTGCGGCCAAGCCCTTCCTGATCCTGCGTCAGGCGGAAAAACTCGAAATGGACAAAACGGCTCCGCACACCAAAGCTCTTTACGGTGGCGCGCCCAGCTGCACGGGTATCCTCTGGCAGGTCTTTCACGATGTAGTAAATAGAATTGTCCGCATCGTTCACAATGTCCATGATGGACATGGGCGTTACGTTGCCTGTCTCAAAGATTGGTTCCCCTTCGGCGTTGATGATTGCGTCGTAGGAGTTGACTTCAGCGTGCACAAATTCTTCCATAATATAAGGTATGGCGGGATCGCGCTCTGCAAGGAATGCGCCGAGCTCTTCATCATTGTCAAGGCGGTAGGTATGCGCGGCACCGACGCCGTTGTCAGGCTTTACCACCACGGGATAACCTACCTGGGCAATGAAGGCGCGGCAGTCATCCCAAGTATCCACCATGTGATAGCGCGCCGTTGGAATGCCTGCCTGTTGATAGTAGGTCTTCATTAACGATTTGCATTTGACTTTGGGCATGTCATCCAGCTGAAAACCGCTGGTGATATGGAAGTCCGTGCGCAAACGTGCGTCACGTTCCAGCCAGTATTCGTTGTTGGATTCCAGATAGTCAATCCGTCCGTATTTGAAGATGAAGAAGGCCACCGCGCGATAGACCTCATCATAGTTTTCCAGGCTGGATACCTTGTAGTATTCGTGCAGGCTTTGCTGCAGCTCGGGCATCAATTCCTCATAGGGCTGGTCGCCGATGCCCAGCACATTCAGGCCGTTATTGGTCAGCTCACGGCAGAAACGCCAGTAGTTCGTGGGAAAGTTGGGAGAAATAAAAACAAAATTCTTCATTGTTCATGCTCCTTTGGTACGGTCAACCAAGTAGTTTGGGTACAAAGTAGGAGACCTGCTTATACCACCAGTCCCAATCATGTGCGCAATCATAGCCCCAAAGGTCTACCCACACATGAATACCCTTGTGTCGGAAAATATCCGCCAGCTGGCGAGTGGTTTCCGGCAGCTCCCAAGCGCCTTGTCCAACACAGATGATGCCACGGTTGCGGTTGTATTGCTGAATGTAGGGGTGATCCTCCGGCATGCCCGCAAGGTAATCCACCGGGGAATTTCGGTAGACAACCTCATCCATATAGTCGCCAAAACCATAGCGGGCAGTGTAGATGCCGCTGAGCGCGAGCAGCCCGTCGAATATATCAGGAAAGCGGAAAAACAGATTGGCCGCATGGGTTGCGCCGAGGCTGCATCCAAAGGCGATGATGCCTGGGAATCCGTCCCACCCGTTACGCTCATTAGCCGTTTGGCGGATGAAGGGAGCCAGTTCGTCTACTATGTAGCGTATCCATGCTTCGTAGCGGCGGATGCGCCATGCGGGATCACCCTGTGCGTCCGACCAGGTTTCCCGGTCGATGGTATCAATGGAAAAGACCATGCACTGGCCGTTTTCAATAAAGGGCGCCCAGGTATCGGTCATGTGGAAATTTTCAAAATCGAAAAAACGTCCGTCCTGGCAGGGAATGAACAACACAGGCCGCCCGGCATGACCGTAAAGCTTGCATTCCATATCCCGGCCGAGGGAAGCGCTGTATTGCTTGAAATATTGCGTTTCCACGTTCAACACCTCCGCATGTCAATAGCGTTCATACATCAGAGTGGAGATCATGAAGGGCAGCTGTTCTTCCCAGCAGGCCTCGCAGTGGTCGCCGTTTGGAACAATGCGGCTGGTGACCCAAACGCCCTTGTCCATCAGCAGCTTTGTCAATGCGGCAAACTGTGCGCCAACGCCCGGGTGGTTGGCCATTTCCCGGGATCCGTAATCCATATACAGCACCGTGCCTGCGGGAAACGTTGTTTGCCGAACAAGCTGCAGGAGCCTTCGGTTTACGGTCCACACAGAGGGCGAAAGTGCCGCTGCGCGGGAAAACACATTGCTGTAGGCTGTCAAGGCATACAATGCCATGAGACCGCCCATGCTGCTGCCGCCAATGAAGGTACACTCACGCTGCGGCAAGGTTGGATAGCGTGCATCGATGTCCGGCTTCAAGGTGCGGATAAACCAGTTCATTGTCTTCTGCCCACGGCCGTATACCCGCCCGATTTGCGGTGCAGTGAAGCTGAAAGGAGCATATTCGGACAGCCGACCGTTCTTGGGTTCATGGCTGCACTCTACAGCAACCACCATCAGCGACACCTGATGGGCATCCAGATATCGCCCGAGCCCCCAGGATTTGCCGTAGGTGGCGTCCTCATCAAAAAAGACATTGTGTCCATCGAACATGTATAGCACGGGAAAGCGCGCCTGCGGGTCGCTGGAAGCCAGATTCGGCACATAGGCGTAGACCCTGCGCTGGTGCTTTTTGCCCGTCAATTCCGGAATTGTAACCAGCCATTGATCGATCATGTGCAATCTCTCCTACGAAAACGTATAAAAACAAAGGCGGAGTCAAAGCTCCACTCTCAGTGTAGCACAGCAGGAGAGTGGAAACAAGCTGAAAAAGAAACAAAAGCTGCACTTTTTATGGTTTTTCAACAGCATAGTAAAACATGCGCCTTTCACCGAACTTGCAAAGTGAAAGGCGCATGCTGTGTGAAATTACTCCATTCCGCTGGTGAGCATGGATAAAAGCCCATATTGGTCAACAAGGGCAAACATTGTTTCATAAGAGGATAGCGGCATTTTGGCCAACAACGGGATGGCGCCGCGGATGAAAGGCTGCATGACGTTGCCAACGAACTCCTTGAGGGATGCATCATTGAGCGAGAAGAGGTTCAGGCCATCCAAATCAGCAGAGGAGAACACAGGAGATGGATATGTTTCGGGCACAAGCGTGCAGGTAACGCGCAGCATCTGCGCCCCGGTTTTGGCATCTAGCTGGCACAGGGAGAGGACGCCGTTTTGTGCGTCCAGGTTGAAGGCGAGCGACAGAGGCTGTTGCACTGTGTTTCCTGAGAGAGAAACAGAAAGGGCTGCATGGCCATTCATGGGCAGGCTGTCGGTGAGGCCGGAAAGAAGGATATCTGCATCCAGAACTGTGTCTTCCTCCTCTTCATTGACCCATTGAACAGCCAACGCATAGTCGCCAGCCGAAACATTGCGGCTCAACTGTGCAGCAAAAGTGGTGCCATCATAAAGCATAGGCAGGGTGAGGAACCAGATTTCCTCTTTATCTGCAAAGGTATGGGTCAGCAGCGTTTCTTCGCCGGTTGTCCATGTTTCGACATCGCTCTCCATGGAAACATTGATACCGTCTTCATCCATGAAGCTGTCCAGCCAATCCGGCAGGGAAGAAAGAAGCTCCAGAACAGCGTCACTGTAGCCGCTTTCGAGGCCAAGGGATGCAAGCCAATAATAGAAAGCACGGTCATTTTCGGCATTTTCAGCAATGTAGGAAGCAAGCTCCATCACATCATCCCGGGCAATCAGGCGGGGCCCGTCTTCCGCAGCCATAACGGAAAGCCACTGAGGGCGGATCCAGTCAAAGGCGCTGGAAGTGGCATAGGGTGAAATGAGCAGCGCCGGGTATTGCAGGGGCATGCCAAGATGGTTGTAGGCCTTGATGGCAAACTCCAGCAGTGCAAGATTATTCAGCATTAGCTTTTCATTGCCAAGAAGGCTGCTCTCCACCATGTAGTGGGTGTCCGTGCCGTACAGGCGCACGCCTGTTTTCGTGGCGGCATCCCCATCCAGCAGGAAAGAAAAGTTCACATCAAAGGCAGGGGCCTTGACAGCCAGGGTGCCGGAAAGCGTGAGCATGTTCAGCAGCTCGGCAACACCCGTTACAAGCGACTGATCCTCCTCCGGATATGCGGAAGCATCCATCTTGAATTCTGCGGTAAACCGATAACCGATGGGCGCATCGGATGCAAGGCTGCCAAGAGGGAGAAGCGTCAGACAGGCGGCAAGCACCAGCAGGCGGCGAAGAGCATTTTTCATGGGAGGCACCTCACTTCTGCATTAGCCCCAAAGCAACGCAAGTGCAGGAACAATCTGCTTTTTGCGGGAAACGACATGGGGCAGGAATACGTGATGGTCGTGGATTTCGCCGGTGGCAAAGGCGGAACGAATGATCTCCTCATCACCAAGGAAGATCAGCTCCGTTCCTTCCTGCAAAACATTGGTAAGCATGAGCAGAAGCATGTCATACTGCTTTTCCTGCTTGAGCTTTTCCATGGCGGGAAGGAGCTCCGGCAGGCGGGCGAGCACCTTATCGGTGTCCAGGCAGGTGACCTGGCCGATGCCCAATGTATGGCCGGCAATGTGGAATTCCTTGAAGTCATTGCGCAGAAGCACATCAACAGGCTTATCGGCACATTGACCAGCAGCAAAAATCTCCCGGCCGATTTTATCCAGATCAATGCCTGCAATGCGCGCAAGCCGCTCGGCAATGCGCCGGTCGCGTCCTGTGCAGGTGGGGGATTTGAAGAGTACCGTATCCGACAGAATGGCGGAGGCCATGAGCCCGGCAAGCTTTTCGGAGGGCATGAGCCCGCGCTCCTGGAACATGGTGGCTACAATGGTGGTGGTAGAGCCAACCGGCTCATTGCGCATGAAAACGGGATTGGCGGTTTGCACATCCGCCAGACGGTGGTGATCGATGATGGCCATAATTTCAGCCTGATCCAGGCCTGGGACAGACTGGCTGCGCTCGTTGTGATCCATGAGCACAACACGCTTGCGGCGAGGCCGCAGCAGGTGATAACGGCTCAGAGCGCCGACAACATGGTTGTTTTCATCCAGAACCGGATACGAACGGTAACGGGATTGCAGCACAACCTCGCGTACATCGTCGATAAAGTCATCCAGATGGAAGAAAACAAGATCCTTTGTTTGGGCAATGCGGCTGACAGGGATGGCCTGGTAGATCATGCGGGCAGCACGGTAGGCATCGCAGGGCGTGGCGATGATGCAGGTCTGGCAGGAGCGGCCGCGATACTTTTCCGCAAGGTCGCTCTGGCACAGAATCAGGCAGCTGACGCCGATTTCCAGCGCGCGGTCGGCCACGTCTTCCTGCTGCCCACAGATGATGATGGACTGTTTGCCGGCGCCTTTCAGGCATGCGCCGCAAGAGGGAAGAGCGATTTGCACTTCACCGGAAATCGCATCGAACACATCTTCATCATCGTTGATGATGCGTCCTTCCAGGGCGCTGAGCAGGTTGAACACAGGCACGTTTTCCACCACGGGATGCTGGATGGACTTCATATCACTTTCTGCAATGCCGCCTGCGGTGACCATGCCGAACAGCTCGCCGTTTTCTGTGGTGACGGGAACAGCGGAAATGCTGCTGTTTTCCTGAATGACTTTCCAGGCATGGCTTACGGCTACGTTCGCGCCCAGGGCCGGGGGACGGTCAAAGTCAATATCCCGAACCTGCGTGCGCACGGTGGACAAGTACACGGGCGGCTTGAAGCCGAACTTGTCCAGCAGATAGGCGGTTTCATCATTGAGATGGCCGAGACGTGCGGCAACGTACTCGTTTTCGCCAAGTGCATTTCGCAGCGCGGCATAGGCCATGGCGGACACAACGCTGTCCGTATCAGGATTCTTGTGACCGAAGACGTAAATGGGATCCATGTTTCATTCTCCTTATTCAGGCGATCCGCGCAAAGGGAAAATTCAATCGTCATCCTCCACGACAAGCCAGGTGGCGGGATCGTTGTCCACGGCAGTGTCATAGGCGGCATCGAGTGCGGATTGTGTGGCCATGTTGGCAACGCCGTGCGCTTTGAGACCATGCTGCTGCTGAAAGGTTTTGACAGCCTCAGCTGTAGCTGAACCAAAAGTACCGTCCGCCTTTTCAGGGCTGAGAAGCGACAGGTAAACCAGCTTCTGCTGCAACTGGCGCACCTTTTCCCCTGCGCAGCCGGTGCGCATAGTCGTGTCCGCAACATCATGCACGGTACCGTAGCCGAGAATGCGGGTATAGTGCAGCGGGTACACCGTGCGCTTGACGGCAACGGGGGTGTTTCCTTCAATGACGTGGATGCTCACATTGCCGTCAGCATCCTGCGTGCAGTATTCTACCATGGCTACATGGTCGGTGTTGCGGTCTTCCGTCCAGGTGAAAAACATCCAGTCGCCAGGTTGCGGGATATAGTCGCCCGTGGCGAGAAAACTGGTTTCTCCTTTGAGCCACTGGTACCCCCAGCCTTCCAGATTGCCCCAGCGCACAACGTAGCGCCCCTGACGGATAAACCAGTCTCTTCCGGTATTTTGCCCGGAATAGAGGGGATAAACGTTGCGCAGAAGGGTTGTGCCATGTTGCTGATCCACCTGATCGACGCACCAGCACAGGAACTCTGCACACCACTGAGCGTAAGGGTCTCCGGCCCATTCGCCGTACTTGCTGTAGCCGTGGGGTCCCTCCGTGTAGCCCACTTCATCGGAGGCAACATCCAGCAGCCAGGTCACATAGTCCGGCACATCCCATTGGGGTGGGATGATTTCATCTGCCAGGGCAGGCATGGCCGGCACCAGCAGGGCCAGCAGCAGACAGAGGAAGCGGCGAAGCATCATTCCATGCGCCTCCTGTTTGATAGAATCACGGGCACGGTGTGCGTGATGACCATGCTTTCGGGCGTAACGCAGCATACGGCGCCAATCAGGCGAACACCGGCAGCACGCGCTTCTTCAAGCGCATCGCCGAAGGCAGGGTGAGTGACGTCGTTGGGCTGCACACCGGCAACGTCGTTTCGAGCAAGCACAAAACACAATGCGGCATCGTAACCCTCCCGGCGGGCGGCAATCAGTTCATACACATGCTTTATGCCGCGCTCGGTGGGGGCGTCCGGAAAATAAGCCATGGAGGCATTGTCAAAAAGCGTGACGCCCTTCACTTCTGCGAAGCCCGGAACACCATGACAGCGATACGCAAAGTCAAACCGTGACGAGCCGAAGCAGACCTCCGGCCGAAGATTGGTAAGCTCTGGCAAAAAACTGCCCGCAAGTGCCCACTCGGCAAACACACGGTTGGGCGCCTGGCTGTCTATGTTGACCACATAACCGCGATTTTCCACACATACGAGGTCAAAATGTGTTTTTCGTGCGGGTTGGTCGGAAGAAGCAAGGTATACCTTGCAGCCGGAAACAAGCAGCTCCTTACAGCGGCCGGTGTTTTTTACATGGCAGACAACGATTTCACCATGAAGGCGGCAGTAGGCGATGAAGCGATTGGGACGGGAAAGAAATTCAGCCTGAACCAGCTGAGAATACAGGATCATTCGCTCACCTTGTACACGAGCATCAGCAGCGCGCCGTCGTCACTGGTGTGACCTTCTACGCGGATGGGAAAAGAATAGTTATTGCGGAAGCGCAGGTTCAGATTGTCGTTGCCGACGGCTGCATCTACGCCATGGGGCAGGTAGCTCGCGCCGCCGGGACCGTGGGGACGGCGCTGGAGAATTTCCACCCCAGGCAGCTGAAGCAGCGCGTTATACAGGGTGGAGGACACCTGACAGGTGCCGCCGCCATACCCGGGGCGGCTGGTGCCATCCACCAGCACGGGCGCTTCCATGTAGCCGACCGATTTTTTGTAGGGGCCGACGTCCTTGTTGAAATTGAGGGATTCGCCGGGTTGCATGACGCGGGTCAGACGCTGACAGGCAACACGAATATTGTTGATACGGCTCTTGTTCAGCTTGGTATTCACCATTTTATAATAGGAAGTGTAGGCGGCAATGGGCGTATCGTTGCTCAGCGGCTCATCGGTGGGGGAAACGGGAATGAAATCCGTGAGATCATTGAGATCAATATAGCCATACGTGCGCCAGTAAGGCACGATGGCCCAGCCATCCTGAATGCGCCAGATGCTGAGCATGGTGCCGGGGTTGAGCACAACCCAGCTGTCGTCCTCGTTGCTCATGGATTTGCGCACGTGGCAGGTGACGGCAGTGGTCGCCACATAAACGGACTTTTGCACGCCGTAGGGATGGGTGTTTACACGATCCACAGGCTTAACATCGTAGATCCGGCTGCGCTTGATGTAGCCGATGTATTCCTTATAACGCACAATCACCCATGTGCTGCCGACATAGAGAACATCCGCCGAAACCACGCCCTCGTTGTAGGTCACACGGGAAGCGGTTTGGGAGCGCTCGGAAAAAAGGCTGGACATGGCCAGAATGTGGCAGGTGTAAAGTGCGGCGGAGTTCAGATCGAAATCGCTCAGTTCCGCTTCATGGTAAACCTCACCTGGATGGAAGACGGTACTTTCATCATCGTCGTTCACCTCGTCGAGCGCTTCCACTTCTTTCTCCTCTTCAGCAGAGAGCGTCTCATCGTTCTCCGCCAGGGCAGGAAGGGTGCACAGCAGCAGCAGCCCAGCCAGCAGCATGGCCAGCAAACGTTTCATCATCAGAAGGACAGCCTCCTTAACCGTCCCCGTGGAACGGGGAAAAGTGTATTCCTTATTATAGCATCCGCAGGCAAAGGAAGCAAGGCTTTGCCGTTTGTTTTACAACCTTGTGGATTGCGGCATTTTTTTGTGCAAATGCATGGAAAATTGGGTGAACTCGTGTCCATCGTGTACATTGTGAACAACAAGAAAAGAAAATGCTTGTCGAATCGGCCTATTTCATTTTTCCGGAAGAAAAGCTATAATAAGCGTAGTCAAAAGGCGAGGATGCATCCCGCTTCTGAAGTGGCGCAAGCCTGCCGGACTTATCACGAGGAGGAATGAACCATGGCAAGCGTATCCCTGCAACACATTTACAAGATCTATGCCGGCGGCGTGCAGGCCGTCAGCGATTTCTGCCTGGACATTGAAGATAAGGAATTCATCGTGCTGGTTGGACCTTCCGGCTGCGGCAAGTCCACCACCTTGCGCATGGTCGCCGGTCTGGAAGAGATTTCCGATGGCGAGCTGTACATTGGTGACAAGCTGGTTAACGATGTCGCTCCTAAGGATCGCGACATCGCCATGGTGTTCCAGAACTACGCTCTGTACCCCCACATGACCGTGTATGACAACATGGCCTTCGGCCTGAAGCTGCGCAAGACCCCCAAGGATGAGATTAAGCGCCGCGTGGAAGAAGCTGCCAAGATTCTGGACATTGCACACCTGCTGAACCGTAAGCCCAAGGCACTGTCCGGCGGCCAGCGTCAGCGTGTTGCTCTGGGTCGTGCTATCGTGCGTGAGCCTAAGGTCTTCCTGTTCGACGAGCCTCTGTCCAACTTGGACGCCAAGCTGCGCGTGGCCATGCGTACGGAGATCACCAAGCTGCACCAGCGCCTGCAGACCACCTTCATCTATGTTACCCATGACCAGACCGAGGCCATGACCATGGCTTCCCGTATCGTGGTTATGAAGGATGGCGTTGTGCAGCAGGTGGATAGCCCCCAGAACCTGTATGACTATCCTACCAACCAGTTTGTTGCCGGCTTCATCGGCAGCCCCCAGATGAACTTCTTCAACGCCAAGCTGGAGAAGGAAGGCCAGGATGTGGTCGCCAAGTTCGGTGAGAACAAGATTGTTGTGCCCACCAGCAAGGTGTCCAAGTTTGTGGATGAGAGCTACATCGGCAAGGAAATTGTGCTGGGCATCCGTCCTGAGAACATCCATGACAGCGCGGCCGTGCTGGCCAACCTGCCCACTGCCACTATCGACTGCGAGGTGGAAGTGACCGAGCTGATGGGTTCTGAGACCTATCTGTACCTGAAGACCACCGGCAAGGATGACAACATCATCGCCCGCGTGGATCCTCGCACCACCAGCCGTGCTGGCGAACACATCAAGGTTGCCTTCGATGTGAACCACCTGCACTTCTTCGACAAGGAAACCGAGAAGACCATTCTGAATCGGTAATCATTGCTCGAACAATACAAGCGGCTCTCTTGCAAAAGGGAGCCGCTTTTTTGTGCAGTGCAGTACTATGGGAAACGGAAAACACCGGAGCGGAAGAAGAAAACAGACATTTCCATAGCACAATGACGAAAAATGTGGTATGATGGAAAAACGTTGAGGAGGTGAGCACGGATGCGGCGCTGCTTTACATGGTTGATGTTTCTTTGGGCATGCCTGTGCGTGCTGCCTGCCATGGCGCAAGAGCAGGTGCAAAGCGCTCCGCTATCGCGTGCCGTCTCCACGCGCAATGGTATGGTTCGAGTATATTTGTCCAGCCTGGGGAGCCCTACAACTCTTGATGTAACGGTGGCTGGCAAGTATACGGCCGATGGCGCGCAGGATTTGTCCTTGACGACAGGGGAAACAGTACGGATTCGTTTTGATACATCGACAGGGCAAATCAGCCTGGTTTCAAGCGGAAAAACCTATGCCATGGGGCAGGAAATGGCGCTGCGTCGCCATGCAACCAGCGGAAGCAATGGTGTGCGCATTGCACAGGCACGCAAAAGCGGCAACCTGTATCCGGGTGATCTTCGGTTGATTGCCAGGAAAAGCGGCAGCTCGTGGCGGCTGTATCCCATTGTTTATGTATATATGGAGGATTATCTGTGCGGTGTGGTGCCCTATGAAATGGGAAATGGGGCACAGCTGGAAGCCCTTAAAGCACAGGCTGTGGCGGCGCGAACCTATACCCTCAACAAAATGAACCAGCGGTCATCCGGCTTGTATGATGTGGTGGATACAACCAACGATCAAGTTTACTATGGCAATTCAGACAGCACAACCAACTGCATGGCAGCGGTGCTTGCAACCAAAGGGATTGTGCTGATGAATGGAAGTACGCTTACAAACACGTGGTATACTGCATCCAACGGCGGACAAACTGAGTCCGCCAAAAACTGTTGGGGATCGGGTGGTTATGATTATCTGACGGTAAAAGACGATCCTTTTGACTTGGGCAACAGTCTGTCCACGGTGAAATCGGCCACGATTTATGGCGACTATGCCGCGGCAGCACAGAATGCGCAGCTGCGCACAGTGCTTGAAAGCAAGGTGCGCATGCTGGTGGGAAGCGCTACAATCCGACGGATTGCCGGTGTGACGCCACATACGCCGAAATTTGGCGCGCCCAGCAGATTATATACAAAGATGGATTTCCAATTGCAGGTCATATCCGCTACCGGCAATGAAATGGACGTGACGGTAACATGCGACATCTTTGACGAGCTGGAGAGTATTCTGGGTCTGAGAATCAATGCGGCGAAGAATGAGCTGTGGTCGGTGGAGAAAGTGGGAAACAACTTTGCCGTGAAAGCCAGGCGATATGGTCATGGCGTTGGCATGAGCCAGCGCGGTGCCATGCGCATGGGCGCGCTTGGGTATACCTATGACCAGATTCTGGGCTTTTATTATGAAAACAGCCGCCGGGTGCAGCATACCTTCACACAGACCATCCTCTCAGGGGTTGGAAACGATACCATAGAAACAGAGGAGCCGCCGGCAGAATTGCCAGAGGAAACGGCAGCACAGGCATCCGTGCAGCTGCCTGGTGCAAACGACGTGACGGCCATGCGCACAGCGCAGGATGCGGCGGCCACAGTAATCACCTACCTTTCCAGCGGCACGATGGTGACGCCGCTGGCAAAAGGCGCGGAATGGACGCTGGTGCGCTTTGGCAGTCTTGTGGGGTATGTGCGAACAGGCGCACTGCGAATGATGGGCGAAGTGTCGGAGACTTCGACAGAGCAGGTGACGGCGGTAAGCCGGTGGGCGACAGTTTCCTGCACAGGAACGTTGAACTTGCGCAAAAGCGCCTCCATGACAGCCAAGGTGCTTACGACAATTCCAAATGGCGAAGTGCTGGTGGTGCTCGGCACAAGCGGCGGGTTTGCCCATGTGCAGTATGGAGCATACGTAGGCTATGCGTCCACAGATTTTTTGCGGATGAGCGACCGCTATCCTGATGGAAAGCAGGAAGCGAGCCAAACGGCCTATACAAGCGCCAGTGTGAATCTGCGTGCATCCGCCTCAACGGGTGCAGCAGTGCTGGCTGTTTTGCCAGAGGGAACCCAGGTGCTTGTTATCGCGCGGGACGGAACGTGGTGCGCTGTGGTTGCAAACAACATAAGCGGCTATGTGATGACCGAATATCTTACCGGAAACGAGCCAGCAGAGCCGACCCCGACGCCTTCAGCAGGCACAACGCCCGATCCTGATGGCGTGGAGGCGATTGTGACCACGGCGGAAGAAACTGCGCTGGTATATGACGGGGCGGGTGAGGATGCAAGTGTTATCAGCGCACTGAGCCGCGGCGAAAGCGTCCTTGTGACGAGCCGGGGAGAAATATGGTGTGTGGTGCGTCTGCCGGGATTGGCAGGTTATATGCGAACAGCGGATCTGCGCTTTCCGGGCAATCAGGGGAACAATGCACCTGTGCAGGGGTATGCGCAAGTAACAACGCCGTCTGGCAGCTTGAATCTGAGGACAAATCCACGTTCCGGCAGCGAGATTTTGACAACGATTCCACGCCTGACGCGTTTGCCTGTGTTGGCAACAGAAGGCGAATGGGTGCAGGTGCGGTATGAAGGTATCACAGGCTGGGTGATGAGAAGTTTTCTAATCATGGAAAATCGTGACCAGGCGACTGCAACACCGGCACCTGGGACAGGCAGCGCCTATGCACAGGTGATGACGCCATCCGGCAGCTTGAACCTTCGGCAAACACCTTCCAGCCGCAGCAAAGTGCTGACAACCATTCCACGTCTGACACGCATTGCGGTGCTTGCTCGGGAGAACGGTTGGACAAAGACAAACCACAATGGGCATACAGGTTGGGTGATGGATAGTTTCCTGAATTTTGAATCAGCAGCAACAGAGCGTCCTGCAACGCCAGGGGATTTACCGACGGCTTCGCCAACAGGAGCGGCAACGCCGGAGCCGATCCCCACTGGTACGGCGAAACCGACCTTGGCCAGTGTGCGAACGGGCGGCGGAGCACTGAACCTGCGGGAAAGTGCAAGCAGCCGTGCTTCGGTGCTTGCGCGTATTCCAGAGTATGCACAGGTGCAGGTGCTCATGTGGGGCAAGGAATGGTGCGGCATTCGCTACGAGGCGCTCAGCGGTTGGGTGATGACAAGGTATCTTTCCATGCTGGATGGCAACGCACAAGCGCAGACGGCGTGGGTGACAACGCCGTCCGGCAGCCTGAACCTGCGCGGACTGCCGTCCACAGGCGGCAAAGTGCTGGCCACTATTTATCCCGGCACAATGGTGCAGGTGCTGTATCGGGCGGCGGACTGGTGCCAAATTGTACATGAGGGAATGATGGGCTATGTGATGACGGCCTATCTCCGCTTTTCGGAAAATGCGCCAACACCATCACCTACCCCGATGGCAACGGCTGAAACCGAAACACCAACAGCGGCTATTCCAACGCAAACACCGGCGCAGGCTGAGCAGGAAACAACCGCGTGGGTGACAACACCGTCCGGCAGCTTGAATTTCCGGGCAGACGCGTCCACGAAAGCGGCCATTCTTCGCACCATCGCCCCCGGAACGCGGGTAACCGTTGTGCAGCAGAGGGCGGATGGCTGGACGCAAATTCGACTGGACAGCACTGTGGGCTTTGTGCAGGCAAAGTTTTTGACCAATGTGCCGCCTCAAACGGATGACGACAGCGGAGATACAGGAGATGTGCGGTATGTCATTACGCCATCCGGCAGCTTGAACTTACGCGAAGAAGCCAAGAGCAGCGCTGCCATATTGGCAACAATCCCAAGAGGCGAAAGTGTTCGTGTGCTTCAGGCGGGTGAAGACTGGTGCCGCGTGCGCTATCAGGGTACAACCGGCTATGTGATGACGCGGTATCTCACGGGAAGGACAGCGCAGATAACCGACACGCAGGCACCGCAAAGCGGAGCGCCGGAGAAGACGGAAACCGAGAGCCCAACCCCGATGCCCACCCCTGTGATGGATATTACGCTCCACGATGCAGGTCATTGGCAAGGGGCGGTGGCCGGAGATGTTGGCGAAACAGCGATGCGCGCCTGGTGCGATCGATCGGCGCCGAAACTCCGCAAGCTGACCACCAGCGATACACTGCGCATGGTGCAGCTTGGCGATGAATGGTGCCTTGTGAGCTGCGGCGATCAGCAGGGATATGTAGAAACCAGCGCGCTGGCGCTGTGGCAGGAGGGTGAACCATGACCGAGCCTAACCTGATGGCGGACGAACGGCTGGATGACCTTCAGTTAGCAGGCATGCGTATTCTGCAAAAGAAGCAGGGGTTCCGCTTTGGCATGGATGCAGTTTTGCTGGCAGATTTTGCGCAGGTGGACGCACGGGCACATGTGGTGGATTTTGGAACGGGTACGGGAATTCTGCCGCTGCTGCTTACAGGCCGCGGCAAAGGTGCGCAGTTTGATGCCCTGGAGTGCCAGCAGCATATGGCGAACATGGCTGCGCGCACCGTTGCGCTCAATGGGTTGGAGGAAAGCATTCATATTCATCATGCCCAGGTGGAGCAGGCGCTAGACATTCTTCCGTCCGGGACAGTGGATGCGATTGTGTGCAATCCACCCTATGGCATCAGCGGAACAACACTGGTGAATCCGGATGAGGCGCGGCGCGTGGCACGCCATCAACAGGAAGGCGGGCTTGAAGTCTGGTTCCGTGTGGCACAGCGGCTTTTGCGTGGCCGGGGAAAAATCAGCATGATTTATCCGGCTCCGAGGATGCTGCAAGCGATGGAAGCTTTGCAAGCTGCTCGCCTTGCGCCCAAGCGGTTCCGCCTGGTTTATCCGCGGGTGAACAAGCCGGCCAATCTTGTGCTGATTGAAGCCATGAAGGATGCGCGGCCTATGCTGCATCCGGAACCGCCGCTGATTGTTTATACAGATGACGGGCAGATGACCGATGAACTGCGGCGCATCTACCATGTGCAGCCCCGGCAGGATGTTTGACAAATCCTGCTGGGGTTCTTATAATAAAACGGTTCAACGAAAAAGCAAGAGGAGAACCATGATGGTCAAGCATACCTTTGTTATTTGCGCCTATAAGGAAAGCCCTTATCTGGAAGCGTGCATCCAGTCCATTCTGCCGCAAAAAGAGGACAGCGAGGTGATTGTATGCACCTCCACGCCTAATGCGATGATTGAATCCCTGTGTGAAAAGTATCAGTTGCCTATGCGTGTGAATGACGCGCCAAGCTCCATCCATGGGGACTGGAATTTTGCTGTGGCGCAGGCGGCCGGGGCGTATGTAACGCTGTGCCATCAGGATGATGTGTATGAAATGGGCTATGCAGATGCCATGCGAAGCGCCATGAAGGAAGGCTTTGATCTGTTCTTCACGGACTATTATGAGCTGCGTAAGGGTGAAAAGCATCGGGAAGGTAAACTGCTTGCCATTAAACGCCTGCTGCAATGGCCGCTGCGGTTTCGCTTCTTGCAGCGCACACGGTTTGCTAAAAGGTTCAGCTTGCGCTTTGGCAGCGGTATCTGTTGCCCGGCCGTAACATATCACAAGGAAGCGTTGCCTATGCCGCTGTTTCAGGCGGGATTCAAGAGTGATTTGGATTGGCAGACCTGGGAGCGGTTATCCAGGGGAAAGGAACGTTTCTGCTATGTCCCAAGGCCATTGATGTGCCACCGCATCCATGAGGATTCGGAAACAAGCCGCATCCTGAATGCCCACCAGCGTGGCAATGAGGACTATCAGATGTTTTGTATGTTCTGGCCTAAAGGAATTGCACGAATGTTGACCAGGCTTTACAGTGCCAGTGAAAAGAGCAATCAGCTGTGAAAAGACTCAATCCACTGAAGGGAGGGTGACATGGCGACCATGCAGCAAGGGAAACGGCAGTCGATTGGGAAAAACATGCTCTTTAATTCCGTGGGATCTTTGTTTTATCTGATGTGTCAATGGCTGGTAACGGTGTTGTCCACTCGGTTGGGTTCTTTTGAAACCTGCGGGGTTCTCACACTGGCCATTTCGATCACCAATGTGTTCTATGTTGTCAGCACCTTTTCGCTCCGCGTGTTTCAGGTGTCGGATACCAATGGAAAATATCCTCCCGGGCGATACTATTCCACACGGCTGATGACAGGCATGCTGGGCTTTGCAGGCTGCGTGCTGTTTACCTTGGCCAATGCCCAATACAGTTTGATGCAGGCGCTGTGCATTGTGGTGTATATGCTCTTTAAGCTGGGCGAAGCGTTGGCGGATACCCTGGCGGCTGAGCAGCAGAAGGCATGGCGGATGGATTATACGTGCTATTCTTTTCTCATGCGCGGAATAGCCATGCTGGGCACTTTTGTGGCGGCCATGTTGCTATGGCACAGCTTGCTGATAGCACTTGTGCTCATGGCTGTTGCAACGCTTGCAATTGTGCTTTTGTATGACTTGCACCTGACGCTGAAGCTTGCACCGGGCAAGTTTGATCTTTCCCTGAAAAAGAGCCTGCCGTTGCTGAAAGAAGCATGGCCTATGATGCTCAACGGCATGCTGATGACCATGCTGGCAAGCATTCCGCGCTATTTTTTGGAGCAGTTTGCAGGCAGTGAAACGCTTGGCGTTTACAGCTCCATTGCGATGCCTGCTGTGATTATCCAAACCGGGTGCAGCTTTATCTACAGTCCGCTTGTGGCGCCGCTATCCGAAAAATATCACGCGGGAGACAGGGCGGGCTTCGGACGCGGAATCCTGCGTGCATTGCTGGCTGTGCTGGCCATGGCCGCGGCGGTGATGCTGGGCGGTGTGCTGCTCGGGGATTGGGGGCTGCGTCTGCTCTATGGCGAAGCGATTGCACCCTACACGGGTCAGCTGCTGATGGTGCTTGTGGCCACGCTGTGCATGGCGCTGCTGTATTTTTTTGAAGTACCGCTGACGATTGTCCGTCGCTTGAAGATGATGTCAGTGATGCATCTGGTGGCGGCAGTGCTGGTTACGCTGCTTTCTGTGATGTTGATTCCGTCCATGGGTATGGTTGGCGTGAATGTGGCAATCATTGCCGCTGCGGGGCTTGACGTGGTGTGCATGGGTGCGGCAACCCTTTGGCTCACAAGAAAAAGTGCATAAGCGCAGCAAAAGCGGACAGGCCGCCTGATACAGGTGGCCTGTCCGCTTTTGCAGAATCATGGAGGTTTGTTCAAAGAGGGAAATGCCTGATGCATGCAGGCTATTCAGGCATGCTCCACAATGTGGCTGAGCACATTGACCATGGTCTCCATGGCAGGAACGCTGACCAGCTCCTTACGGCTATGGCAGTTATAACCGCCGGTGGCAAGGTTGGGGCAGGGCAGCCCCATGAAGGACAGGCGCGCACCGTCCGTGCCGCCGCGGATGGGGGCAATGATGGGCTCAATGCCGTAAGCTGCATAAGCGTTCTTGGCCAGATCAATGATCTCCATATGGGGTTCCACCACTTCGCGCATGTTGCGATAGCTGTCGGTGATGATGGTTTCCACTGTGCCAAGGCCATAGCGTGCATTCAGGAAGCAGGTGATAGCTTCTGCCTGCTCTTTGCGGTGGGCAAACTTTGCGCTGTCATGGTCGCGGATGATGTAGTGCAGCTTGGCCAACTCTTCATCGCCTTCCATGCCGCCCAGGTGGAAGAAGCCTTCATAGCCCTCCGTGTGTGCAGGAGTTTCGGCAGCGGGCAGCAGGCTGTTCCATTCCATGGCAATCAGGCAGGCGTTCTTCATTTGGTTCTTTGCTGCGCCGGGATGGATATTCACACCATGCACAATGACTTCCATACTTGCGGCATTGAAGTTTTCATATTCCAACTCACCCACTGCGCCGCCGTCCACAGTGTAGCCAAAGTCAGCGCCAAAGGCATCCACATTGAACAGGTCGGCGCCGCGGCCAATTTCTTCATCCGGCGTGAAGCCGATGCACACCGTGCAGTGCTCAGGCGCATCCGGTGCGCAGAGACGTTCTGCCAGCGTCATGATTTCCGCCACACCGGCTTTGTCATCGCCGCCCAGCACGCTGGTGCCATCGGTCACAATCAGCTCCTGTCCTTTCAGGGAGGGCAGGAAATCGAAACCGTCGATAACAACGCCGTTTTTGAGCACAATGGGCTTGCCGTCATAGCAGGGGATAACCTGCGGATGCGTTGCGCCACGCACGCCGTCAGAGGTGTCCATGTGCGCGATCAGCCCCACTTTGGCAGGATGGTCTCCCTTGGCTGGAATGGTGCCGTATACATAGCAGTGCTCATCCACCCGTGCGTCTGCAATACCCATGGCCTTCATTTCGTCCACCAGCATGTGCGCCAAGGTCCATTGCCCCTGGCTGGAAGGGCAAACCCGGCAGTTCTCTTCGGAGGTTGTTTCCACCTGAACATAGCGCAGGAACCGTTCTTTTACCGTCATTGTTAAGCACTCCTTTTCATTTGATGACATCGTTCAGTTCAAGCAGTGTATCGAGCTTTTTGTCCACAAAAGGGGCGATGGCGTCGGTGTACGGCAGGAGATCCGGAACCATGATGGACAGCATTCCGGCGGCTTTTGCGGCCTTCACGCCGTTGACGGAATCCTCTACCGCAGCGCATTGCATGCTTTCGAGGCCAAGGCGTTCGGCACCAAGCAGATAAATGTCCGGAGCGGGTTTGCCGCAGTGCACAAGGTCGCCGGTTACAATCTGATCAAAAGTGTCTGTCCAGCCGGAAAGGCGCAGATATTCTTGCACAACGCTGGCCGTGTTGGAGGTGCACAGTGCAAGCCGAATGCCGCGTGAACGAAGCGTGCGCAGTACATCGTCTGCCCCTTCCTTTTTAGGCACACCGTGCGTATGCACATAGCGGAACGTCACATCAATCCAGTCCTGAAAGAAGCGATCAGCATCCACCGCATCACCGAACCACGTGTGAAGGGAAGCGCGGGTGTGCATGAGGTTTACCCCAAGAAGCGTTTTCCACCGGTCATAGCTTAATTCCTGCCCTTGCAGGCCAATGGCCTGCTGCATCATGGGAAAACAGAGCCTTTCAGTGTCCAGCAGCACGCCGTCCATGTCAAAGCAAACGCCGCGAATCATCCTTCCGCGCTCCTTTCCAAAGCGGCGCAGGCGGCGGAAATGCCGTCAACAGCCGCGCTTACAATGCCGCCTGCATATCCTGCACCTTCGCCGACGGGGAAAAGACCGTCCAGCGAGGCCATCATGGTGGCAGCACGGGGAAGCCGAACCGGCGAGGAAGAACGGGTCTCCACACCGGTCATCACCGCGTCAGGCATAGCAAAACCATGCAGTTGCCGATCCATTTGCTGAATGCCGAATGCCAGGTCGTTTGCCACAAAATCAGGCAGGCAAGCACGCAGGTCGCAGGGCGTTACACCCGGGCGATAACTGGGCACAACATCACCAAGGGAGTGGCTGGCACGGCCGGCTAAGAAGTCCTCCACCCGCTGCACCGGTGCACGGAATTGTCCGCCGCCTACACGGTAGGCAGCCTGCTCAATGCTGCGCTGCCACACGCAGCCTGCCAACGGATGATCGTCGCCAAAGTCTTCCGGGCGTACGCCGACAAGCAACGCTGCGTTGGCGTTTCGGCCATCGCGGGCATGGTAGCTCATGCCGTTGACGACTATGCCGCCTTCCTGCGATGCGGCAGGAATAACAACACCGCCAGGACACATGCAGAAGGTGTAGACGCCTCTCCCGTCCGGTGTGCGAACAGCCAGCTTGTAGGGGGCTGCGCCCAATGCAGGATGAGTGGCAAAGGCGCCGTATTGGCTGCGATTGATCAGGCTTTGAGGATGCTCAATGCGCACGCCGACGGCAAATGGTTTTTGCACCATCATTACGCCCTGCCGGAAGAGCGCTTGCAGCGTATCGCGGGCACTGTGACCGATAGCCAGTAACACGGTGTCGGTCAAAAGCTCCACATCCTGGCCGTTTTGCTGCAAAATCGCACCTTCTACGTGCTTGCCGCGCAGGATTAACCCTGTCAGCTTTGTACCAAACCGGACATCGCCACCCAGGCTGACGATCTCTTTGCGCATGGAGACTACGATGCCGCGCAGCTTGTCCGTGCCGATATGGGGCATGTGATCGTAGAGAATATCCTCCGGCGCGCCATGGCGCACAAAGGTTTCCAGCACTGTTTTCTGCCACGGTGATTTGATTCCCGTAGTCAGCTTGCCATCGGAAAAAGCGCCTGCGCCACCTTCGCCGAATTGCACGTTGCTTTCAGGATGAAGGACGCCTCTGTCACACATGGCGTCCACATCCTGCACGCGCTCTTCCACGGGTTTTCCCCGCTCAATGAGAATTGGCTGTGCGCCTGCACGGGCAAGGGTCAGCGCTGCAAAAAGTCCTGCGGGACCTGCACCTACAACCAGAGGGCGCTGGGTAAATGCGCTTGGCGGCAAGGGTTTGGCAGGCTTGGAGGTCACAATTTCCGCAACACCCTTGCGCAGGCGGCGCATAACGGCGCTTTCATCCCGCACGCTGCATTCGACGGACATCACAAAGTGCACGTCGCCTTTGTCACGCGCATCGATAGACTTGCGCACAACGGTGATGGAAAGAAGCTGCGATGCAGGAATGCGCAGCTTTTGCAACACAAGCTGCATCAAGCCCTCATCCGTGGTGGAGAGGGGCACGTTCAGGTTGCTTAAGCGCAGCAATGGCGCACGTCCTTTCTGTCAATCATGTTCAAGGGGCTCCTTGTGCCAGCGGATAACCTCCGGGGAAAGAAAAGCTTCGTCCGGATAATAGACCTGCGTCAATTCCAGGCCGTGGGGTGGTGCGGTTACACCGAGACAAAGCCGATCCAGCGTGCGGAAAGCCTGATCAAAAGCATCTTCACCCCGGCGGTGCAAGCCGATTTCCACCAACGTACCCACCATGATGCGTACCATGTTATACAAAAACGCATCGCCTTCAATTTGAAATAGAAGCTCATCATTCATGCGGGCGAGCGAGGTGCGCTTCATGGTGCGAACGGTGGTCTTTGCTGTGCCGCCGGAAGCCTGAAAGGCAGCGAAATCGTGTTGCCCAAGCAGTGTTTGGGCGGCGCGTGCCATGGCGCTGTCATCCAGGGGCAAGGGCACATGCAGGTGGGTGTTGCGGCGGATGGCGCTGCCGTGGCGGCTGTTTACCATGCGGTAGGTATATTTTTTCCCCATCGTCATGAATCGGGCATGGAATTGCGGCGGCACTTCCCGGCCGGTGTGCACACGAATATCCCGCGGCAGCATGGTGTTGAGCACAAAAGGAAACTTGTCCGGCGGGATGGAAGAAGCGGTGTCAAAATGCACGGCCTGCCCAAGGGCGTGAACTCCGGCGTCCGTGCGGCTGGCTCCCGTCACAGTGATAGTTTCCCCGCAGGCACGGGAGAGCGCTTCCTCCAGCACCTGCTGCACCGCAAGGCCGTTCAGCTGCCGCTGCCAGCCGGCATAGGTCGAGCCGTCGTATTCCACCGTCAGCAGAATGCGTTTCACAGCACAATGCCCTCCAGCACAATCAGACCGATAAGACCCAGCGTGCATGCCAGCGCCAGGTAGTCATTGCGGGTAATTTTAAGCACCCGAAGCCGCGTGCGGTTTTCACCGCCGTGGTAGCAGCGCGCTTCCATGGCCATGGCAAGGTCGCCTGCCCGGCGGAATGCACTGACAAACAACGGCACCAGCAGCGGTACCATGGCCTTAGCACGCTTGAAGAGATTGCCGCTTTCAAAATCCGCGCCTCGAGCCATCTGCGCCTTCATGATTTTGTCCGTTTCTTCCAGCAGAGTGGGAATAAAGCGCAGGGCAATGGTCATCATCATGGCCAGCTCATGGGCAGGAAAGTGAATTTTCTTGAGCGGGGAAAGGATCAGCTCCAATCCGTCAGCCAGCGAAACGGGAGAAGTGGTCAGCGTGAGAAGGGAGGTGCCGATGACCAGGAACATCAGACGCAGAGAGTAATGAACAGCCTGGTTCAGTCCTTCAGCGGTGATGGTGATGATACCCCAGTGCAGGAGCACTTTGGCGCCATTGGAAAAGAACAAATTCAGCAGGAACGTGAGAATAAGAATGAACCGCAGGGGCTTGAGTCCTTTCATCAACAGGCGAAAGGGGATTTTTGCCAATCGAGTGGTCATGTAAACAAAAGCAAGGATAACAGCGTAGCCAACCAGCGTGTGAACCATGAACACGGCCACGATCATCAGCACAGTCAGCAAAATTTTCATGCGCGGGTCAAGGCGGTGGATCATGCTGTCAGAGGGATAATATTGCCCCATTGTAATGTCTTTCAGCATTGGTGACCCTCCTTCCACAGCTTGAGGATGTCTTCTTTTATTTCCTCCAGGGTATACACATCGTCCGGCAGCTGAAGACCTTTCGCGCGCAGCATGGCGCAAAGCTTTGCAGCTTCGGGTACACCAAGGCCGATGCTTTCCATCATGTCTACTTGCCGGAAAATTTCCCGAGGGGTGCCGGTGGCTACCAGCTGGCCTCGATTCATGACAAGCAGCCGCGTGGCGAGACGTGCTACATCGTCCATGCTGTGGCTTACCATCACCACGGTTACGCCGCTTTTATGCAGATCCTTGACCATGGCTAGGATACGGTCGCGTCCCTGAGGATCAAGGCCGGCGGTCGGCTCGTCCAGAATGAGCACCTTTGGCTCCATGGCCAGCACGCCTGCGATGGCCACCCGGCGCATCTGTCCGCCGGAAAGCTCAAAAGGCGACCGGTTGGCATATTTGTCATAGTCCAGATGCACCCAGGTCATAGCCCTGCGCACCCGCACATCAATTTCCTCAGGCGTTAAACCCTGGTTTTTCGGCCCAAAGGCAATGTCCTTGGCCACAGTTTCTTCAAACAGCTGATATTCGGGATACTGGAATACAAGACCTACTTTTTGCCGGACACGACGGCGATCAACCTTTTCACCGTTGAGATCTTCACCGTCAACCAGAATCTGACCTGAGGTGGGCTTCAGCAGTCCATTCAGGTGCTGCACCAGCGTGGATTTGCCGGAACCTGTGTGCCCGATCACTGCGATGAACTCGCCGTCGTTAATGGTCAGCGATACATTACGAATGGCCGTTGCCTGAAAGGCGCTGCCTGCGCTGTAGGTATGGGTCAGGTTTTTTACTTCGATGGGCATAGCAGCTTTTCAACCTCCTCGGCCATTTCTTCTACTGTCAAAATGCCCTCCGGCAAGGGCATGCCTGCTTCGCGCAGTTGGCGTGCAAGATCCGTCATGTGGGGGACGTCCAGATGGAGCGCACGCATCTGCTCGACTTCTTCAAACACCTGCCGCGGCGTCCCATCCCGCACTACCTGCCCGTCGGATACAACCACAACACGGTCAGCCTGGGCGGCCTCTTCCATAAAATGCGTAATCCACACAACGGTGATGCCCTTCTGTCGGTTCAGTTTGCGCACGGTGTCCAGCACTTCCTTGCGACCGGAAGGATCCAGCATGGCGGTGGATTCATCGGCAATGATAACATCCGGTTCCATGGCCAACACACCTGCAATGGCCACACGCTGTTTTTGCCCGCCGGAAAGCATGTGCGGCGCTTTGTCGGCAAACTCGTTCATATGCACGGCAGCCAGCGCGGCTTCAATGCGCGGAAGCATTTCTTCCGTGGGCACACCCATGTTTTCCAGCCCGAAGGCCACATCCTCTTTCACCACGGAGGAAACAATCTGATTGTCCGGATTTTGAAAAATCATGCCGGCTCGCTGCCGGATGGGCAGCACGTTTTCTTCCTTGCGTGTATCCATGCCGCAAACGGTAACGACGCCCTCCGTGGGGATATACAGGGCGTTCAGGAGCTTGGCAAGCGTAGATTTACCTGAGCCGTTATGCCCAAGCACTGCTACAAATTCACCCGGCATGATCTGGAGAGACACATTCTTTAATGCAGGCTCCGCAGCCTCGTCATAGGTGTAGGAAACGTTTTCCAACGTAATTCTTGCGTCCATAGCGACTCCTTGTGTTCATAATAATCCAGTTTGTATTTTATCACAGTGCCAACCTGTGCGCAAGCTTGCGCAGTGAAAGTTCATAACTTTTATGTACGGCGTAGAGGTACATCCGCCACGGCACCGTGATAAAGGATTGCTTTTTTTCCCGTTGCAATCCTGCACATTACGCGGTAGAATGAAATAGAAGCGTGCGCCGCCATGCTGCACGCGGGAAGGCAGGTTTTTCTTGTGGATTTGTTTGACCTGATTGGGCCGGTGATGATCGGCCCCAGCAGTTCCCATACAGCCGGTGCGGCACGCATCGGTCTCACAGCGCGGATGCTCCTTGGTCAGCGCGTGATAAGGGCGGATATCGCTTTTCATGGCTCTTTTGCCGCAACGTATCAGGGACATGGCACCGACCGTGCCATTGTGGGCGGACTTATGGGTATGCAGGTGGACGATCCCCGCATCCGTAATTCGCTGGCACTTGCGCAGGAAGCGGGTATGACGCTGAATTTTTCCACCGTTGTTATTCGTGGCGCACACCCCAACACGGTTCGGTTGAACATAGAAGGCGATAGCGGCGCGCATCTTACGATGGAGGCAGCTTCTATTGGCGGCGGTTTGATTGAAATTCGCCGTTTGGATGGGATGCATGTGGATTTCACCGGGCGAGAGAACACGTTGATGATCCACCATATTGATGCGCCGGGCATGATTGCCGCTGTGACCACTTATCTTGCGGAAAAGCGGGTGAATATTGCCACCATGCAGGTATACCGGCGCAGGGCAGGCGCAGATGCTATGATGGTGCTGGAACTGGACTCTGCTCCGGATGCGGAATTGATGGCCGTGATCCGCGCTTTACCGGATGTGCAGTCTGCTGAATTTTTGAAAGGTCGTGATGCATGATGAATTATACGTTGGCAGAGTGGGTCACGCTTTCAGAAAAGTGTGGGCTGGCACAAGCGGCCGTGCATGCGCAGGCAGAGGAAAGCGGACAGAATGAAGCGACTGTCCGCGCGCGCATGGCTGAACGGCTGCATGCCATGCGGGAATCTGTGCGCGATGGCATGCAGGAGCAGCTGAAGTCCGTGTCCGGTCTGTCCGGTGGGCAGGCCGTGCTGCTCAAGCGGCACCTGGAAAGCGGGCGTGCATTGTGCGGGTCGCTCCTTGGCAAAGCGGAAGCATATGCGCTGGCGACGGCTGAATGCAATGCCTGTATGGGAAAAATCGTTGCCGCACCAACAGCCGGTGCTTGCGGCATCCTGCCGGGCGCTATCCTCGCCATGATGGAGGAAAAGGGGAAAACAGAGGAACAGGCGGTGGATGCGCTGTTTGTGGCGGCTGCTGTGGCGCAAGCCATTGCAACCCAGGCAAGCATTTCCGGCGCGGAGGGCGGCTGCCAGGCGGAGTGCGGTTCCGCAGCAGCCATGGCTGCCGCAGCCTTGTGCAGTCTGGAGGGAGGAAGCGCCAGGCAATGTGCGGACGCGGCGGCCTTTGCGCTGATGAACCTGCTGGGGTTGGTATGCGACCCAGCAGGTGGTTTGGTGGAGGTTCCCTGCGTGTACCGAAACGTTGGCTCTTCGGGTATAGCGTTCACGGCGGCGGATCTTGCACTGAGTGGTATCCGCTGCCCGATTGCACCGGATGAAGTGATCCTGGCCATGAAAGAGGTTGGCGATGCGCTGCCGCCGTCGCTGCGTGAAACAGGCGTTGGCGGTTGTGCGGGCTGCCCCAGCATCAAGGCACGGCTGGCATGCTCTATCCATGGAAAAAAAACGCCCCAGTAACAAACAAGAACGACTTCGATCCCAGAAAACAGGGGGAGAGAAGTCTCCGGACAAGGACAAACAATCCCTTGCTGCCTAAATGACCGCAAGGGATTGTTTGTTTTTATCAGCCGTCTTTTGCACATCAGCTGCGCTTTTCTGTTTCGTGCTTATGAATCTGTGCGTTGAGCATGTTGATGTCACCGCAGCCCATGGTGAGCACAAGGTCGCCGGGCTGCCAGTGGGCGCGAAGGTAGTTCTCCGTGTCGTCAAAGGAAGGCGTCCATACTGCGTCTATTCCGTTGGCGCGCATGCCATCCACCAGCATGCCGCTATTCAGGTCGCCTGGATCTTTTTCCCGGGCGGCGCAAATATCCGTGACGAGGGTGAAATCTGCCACGACAGTGCAGGTGAGATAATCGCTGAACAGCTCCCGCACACGGCTGAAGGTATGGGGCTGCATCACGGCAAACAGGCGGCCTTTGCAGCGCTTGCGGGCAATGGATAGGGCGTTGCGCATTTCGGTGGGGTTGTGTCCGTAATCATGGAAAATCTCCACACCGTCTACCACATCGGTGAGCTCAAAGCGGCGATGCGCGCCGTGAAAACGGCTCAGGCTTTGGGCTGCCATGACCATATCGGCGCCTAGCGCATGGGCGGCAGCCAAAGCGGCAAGGCCGTTTTCCACATTGAAATCACCCGGCACTTTCATGTCCACGTGAGCAATGATGTCCCCCAGATGGCAAAGGTCATAGGATGCATAACCCTGCGCATCTTCAGTCAGGTGTTCGGGGTGCCAGTCACATTCGGTGGTAAGGCCAAAGGTTTCCGTTCGGCGGCCGCATTGGGAAAGCAGCCTGCGCACCCGGGGATCGGTTCCCTTGCCGATAGCCATGCCGTTTTCCGGCAGCAAGGCCAGGAACTGGCCAAAGGTGGCTTCAATTTCATCAATGTCTTTGTAACAGTCCAAATGATCTGCATCGATATTCAGCACAACGGCCAATGTGGGGTGAAGCTTGAGGAAACTGCGGCGAAATTCGCAGGCCTCAGCCAGGAATGTGCTGCCTTTGCCAATGCGTGTGCTGCCGCCGATGGCATCCAGTACGCCGCCGATGTGCACGCTGGGATCCAGCCCGCCTTCCACAAGGATTTGGCTGAGCATAGAGGTTGTTGTGGTTTTGCCGTGTGCGCCGCAAATGCCAACAGCCTGCGGATAGCCTTCCATCAGCTGGCCAAGCAGGTAGGCACGCTCCAGGGTGGGAATGCCAAGGCGTGTGCACTCTTGCCGCTCAGGGTTATCCTCCGGAATGGCGGCTGTGTAGACTACCAGCGCCGCACCATGCACATTTTCCGCCCGATGACCGATCGTGACGGGAATGCCCTTATCACGCAGCGCGCCGAGGAGATAACCGTCTGTTCGGTCGGATCCTGTAACCTGATAACCTTCCTCCAACAGCATTTCCGCCAAACCGGACATGCTGGAACCGCCAATGCCGATCATGTGAATCCGCTGGCCTTCATAATCCCGAATATGGGGTACTTGCATGCAGCATACACTCTTTTCCAAGGAATTGTGGCGTTTGCCACTATTTCTATTATACACCAGACAGGCGGTAATAATCAACCATGTGTGGGCTGCATACAAAAAACGGCGGCCATGCAGCCGCCGAAAAGGTGAAAACAGGTCAGGTCAAAGAACCATCGCAGTCAAAGATGGCCTTCTGCGCCAGCAACGGGCCATAGGTTTCTTTCCACTGGTGGTGATATTCGCTTGCATCATAGGCTGCAAGTGCGCTTTCGTCCATATCAATCACAATCATCAGGTCATAGCGATTGGGCCGGTGAATCACATTCGGGCGCACTGCCACACCATGAATCCCGGGCATGGCCAGCAGCTGCTCAAACAGTGCCGTAATTTGGGGAAGAAGAGCGGCTTTATCCGTTACCTGATCGTTGTACTTGGCAAGAATGTGGTGCAGCATGAAAATGCCTCCTTGTGGCTCAGGGCAAGTCGGTGCCGGTGGAGAGATCCGTGGCGGTAGAGAGATATGTGGCAGTGGACAGGTCGGTGGCACTTGCGGGCTCCTCCACGGGCTGCATATCGCGCACAAGGCAGGAGAGGAGCTTCACGGCGTTGTCGTTATTGCCGCAGTTGACCAGTACACACAGATAGGCATTGTCCGGATACACGCTGTATTGCTTAAAGCCGGTGAGCGTGCTGGCGGGAATGCCGAACAGATGCCGTTCGCCAGAATCTTTATCAAGGCGCCAGCCTTTGTCCACAGCAATGCCGCAGTCCTCCACCTGCTGAAGCAGATCGGTATAGCTTTCCAAAGGAAGCATGCCGCCGTTGGAAGCATATTGCTGGAAGGTGCTGCCGTCCAACAGGTATACATCGCCTTCGCCTGCGGCCATGTAGGTGGATAGCTGCATGCTGCCGTAGTACTCATCATTGGTGAGTATTACGGAAGTCATTTGTTCCATGTCGCTCATTTCCGTTTGCTGAATATGCGCCAGGTACTCGTCCAGCAGTGTCTGATCGCCGTATACGCCGCTGACATAGAAATCTACCTTTTTGTCCTCCGGTGGGCGGTAAGCAGTCATGGTATAAATGAGATTCCAGCCTACAACGGAGAAAACTACCAGCAGTGCGTATTTCCACCAGTTGTAGCTCCAGTGTTGGCGAATGGTATCCTTGGTTACGGGGGTTTTCATAGGCAGAAACGCTCCTTTTGCAAAAGCGCGGCTAATAAACCGCATATTGCACAGTATAACATAGGAAGGGCGAAAGCTCAACCGTGCAGGCAGCAAATTTCACACTGTTTTCACAACTGAAAAGAAATGGGTAAAAGGCGAACAGCTTGCAATCCGGTGCAGAATGTGATAAGATGATGCATGAATGAGAACATAAGTTTGCTATACAATGGAGGTGAAGACGGTGGGCGAACGATCCTATGTAGCCATTGATCTGAAATCCTTCTATGCCTCTGTGGAGTGTGTTTCACGGGGATTGGATCCCCTGAAAACGCATTTGGTGGTGGCGGATGTAAGCCGCACGGAAAAGACCATTTGCCTGGCTGTATCACCTCCGCTGAAAGCGCAGGGAGTATCCGGAAGGCCGCGATTGTTCGAGGTTGTGCAGAAGGTGCAGGAAGTGAATGCACGCCGCCGCATGGCTGCACCCGGGCATGCATTCACGGGTAAAACCAGCAATGACGACGAGCTTCGCGCATCGCCTGCCATTGCATTGGATTATGTGGTGGCAAGGCCTCGCATGGCGGAATATATGGCGGTGAGCACGGCAATCTACCGCATTTATTTGCGTTACATTGCCCCGGAAGACATCCATGTGTATTCGATTGATGAGGTGTTCATGGATGTGACGGACTATCTTGCCACGTATGCCTGCACGGCAGGAGAATTGACCATGCGAATGATCCATGATGTATACAGCGAAACGGGCATCACCGCCACGGCGGGCATTGGGACAAATCTCTACCTTGCCAAGGTGGCCATGGACATTGTGGCCAAACATCAGCAGCCGGATGCAAACGGTGTGCGGATTGCCCAGCTGGATGAAATGAGCTATCGCAGAGAATTGTGGACGCACAGACCGCTGACGGATTTCTGGCGGCTTGGGCATGGATATGCGCGTAAGCTTGAGCAAAATGGCTTGTATACCATGGGGGACATTGCACGCTGCTCACTGGCAAATGGCGAAAGCTACGGGCAGGCACGGTTGTACAAACTCTTTGGCGTCAATGCGGAGCTGCTCATTGACCATGCATGGGGCTATGAAAGCTGCACCATGAGGGATATCAAGACCTATAGACCGCAGGGAAGCAGCGTAGGCTCCGGTCAGGTGCTCAGCTGCGGGCGCACCTTTGAGCAGGCGCGGCTTGTAGTGCGTGAAATGGCGGATGCGTTGGCTCTGGAGCTGCTGGCCAAAGGGCTCAAGGCAGAACAGCTTGTACTGAATGTGGGGTATGACCGGGAGAGTCTTGAAGAAGACGGAGATTATGCCGGTGAAACAGAGCAGGATCGTTATGGGCGCGTGGTTCCCAAAGGCACGCATGGCGCCAGACGATTGATGCCGCCAACGGCATCCGCCCGGCTTTTGCGGCAGACCGCCATGGAAATTTACGATCAGGTGGTGAATCGTTGCCTGCTAGTGCGCCGGGTTTATGTGGTGGCAGGTAATGTGAAAAATGAGCGGGAGGAAACCTGTCGCCAGATGGATCTTTTCTCCATGGATGTGCAGCCCATGCAGGATGAAGAGGCACTTGCGAGGGAAGAGCGGGTGCAGCAGGCGACCATTGCCATCAAAGAACGATTTGGCAAAAATGCCATTTTGCGCGGGATGGATTTGCAGGAAGGTGCCACCACCCGTGAACGGAACCGGCAGATTGGGGGTCATAAGGCATGAATCCCTATGAGGACATCATGAATGCTGCGAGGCCGGAGCCCATTGGCCGGCGGCGAATGCCGACCAGCGATCGCGCGGCACAGTTCCTGCCCTTTGCGGCACTCAGCGGCTATGATGATGCAGTGGCGGAAACGGCGCGGATTACAGAAAAGCGCCGTGAGCTTGGTGAAGAGGAGCAGCGTGCGCTCAATGAAGCATTGCAGAGGCTCAGGCAGAATATTCATGCGCATCCGCTGGTTACAGCGAGGGTGTTCCAACCGGATATTCGCAAGGCAGGGGGAGCATACATCACTGTGACAGGGCGGGCAAGGTATCTGGATGAATGTGAGGGTGAAGTGCTTTTTTGCGATGGGAAATCCATTGCCATAGAAAATATGAGTATGTTAGAAATTAATGATGATGAATTATAAGTTATGTATTGGCAAATAATAGGCATGTATTATAGCAAGGAAAAAAGATCGGCGGTATAATTATCTGAAGGTGGACGGTGCTGCCGGTAAATCCTTTCAGGTTGGGAAAAAGCTGAAGTGAAGGGTGAAAAAATACGCGATCTGCATTGAAAGATCGCGTATTTTCTATGAGCCCTTTGCAAAGGAAACTGTCGTAAAGCACTATGATACGCAGTGCCTGCACACGGCATCACACTGCCTGGAAGGATCATTGACGAGAATCGGACTGCCGGATGACAGGCCGAACATATTTCCAGAAGCGCTGGCAGTCGTGATAGAAGTAAAAGACACGGTCAGGCGTTATGTCCAGCACGTAACCGGTGGAGGCGTAATCGAAATCATGCATGGCCCGCTCAATGGCACACTCCACCAGAGCGTTTTCGGTTTCAAAATCAAAGGGACCATGCTCAAACACAATATACTCACCTTCGAGTACATCCATCAGCTGCATTTGCGGGGGAACGGGGCCCGTGTAGTCTGCTGGCAGGCGAACGCCGTAGGCCTCGGCCAGCGGAATTCCCCAGCTGCAAATACGACCGGTTGGTTCGTTAATAAAGGCCATCAGTTGACCGCTTCCTGCGTTTGCCTGCGTTCCGCCAATGTCGTCCAGTTTATCGGGGATGCTGTCCAGCAGCCCGCAAATTGTTTCGCAATCCTGCCCGGGAATACGGCTTTGCTTTTGCCAAAAGTCAAAATAGCCAATAGATTCGTAATTGCGAATGTGCAGGAACTTGTGCGCAGGGATGGTGACAAAATACGTTTTGATGGATTCACTTGATGCGGCCATGCCGGCACCTCCAATGCCCAAAAGATAGCAGTCAAAAGGACGCAACTGAGTGCGCAGCACCACGGGGACGGGATGACGGCGAAATGCGCTGGGCGTCATGCCATAGGCGGCGCGGAATGCCCGAGTAAACGCCTCATGGGATGAAAAGCCGTGGCGGAGAGCGATGTCCAGCAACGTATCGCCACTGTCGCGCACCTCCTTGAGGGCAAAGGCCAGGTTGCGATAGCGCAGATAATCTCGCAAATGCATGCCGGAAATGGCGTGAAATTGCCGCGATACATAGGACTCTGTATAGCCAAGGCGATGCGCCAGACGCCGCAGGGTCATGGCTTCATTATCCTGTGCAAGGATGGCGCAATCAATCTCATCCACAATGACCTGCACATTCCGATTCCATTGGCACATGCGATACATCTCCCTTTTGCTGATAAACAAAGGATACAACAGAGGGATGGTACTTCGCTTGATTTTATTTGCAAAATATTTAAGAAAGCTGCACAAAACTCACCGTGCTTCCATGCTCACGCAGGATGCGCGCCAGGTCGTCTGCCGGCAACCATACGGTGGCCGCATTGTCGTTCGGATGCACGGCAATTATATTGCCTGCAAAGGAAGCGTCCAGAAACAGTTGCACGCGAAAGGCAGTATCATTTAACAATCCAAGCGGCGTGACGGAGCCGGGGGAAAGGTGAAGCAGCGTCATCAACTCCTCGGGGGAAGCAAAGGTGAGGCCGCGCAGTCCATGCTGTTTGCGAAATTCATTGAGATTCACCCGCTTTTCGCCACGCGCAGTGATAAGATAATAGTTCCGCTTCTTATCATCGCGCACAAAAAGGTTTTTTGCGTCCCATTCCGGGTGGGGAAGGTGAAGGACTGCCAGATCGTCCATGTTGTATACGGGGGCATGTTCGAGCAGTTCAAAGGTAACGCCATGATCGGTGAGATACTGGAGCGTTTCATTTTTATTCATCATCATTTAATTCAAATGTCAATCGCTGTTTCTGGTTCCCTCCAGTTGCCTGTCATCTGCGGCAATGATTTCACCAATGCAGAGCAGGTGCGGCTGCCAACCGCCGTGGAAATCCGGATAAGTTTCTGGCTTGGATGCATAGTAGGCTTGTACGTCAGGTGCAATGTCCTCCCGCGTAAACTGATGCAAATATAGCTTTTTGCAAAGAAAGGTCAGGTTTGCTTCTTGATACGTTACACCCTGCCCTATGGCAACCGGTGTGAGCCCTGCGGCTCTGGCTTTGTCGCCGTCCCTGCCGGAATGGGAACCCATGTAACCAAGCGCAGCGCGGTATTCCTCCGGGAAAAAGCTCACAGTAAAAAGATCGCTCTGTGCCAACACTTCGCTGGTGTAGCGGGCAGGGTGAATGTATACGGTCACTATGGAGCGGCTTTGGCCGGCACGTCCCCAGATGTTTCCGAGACTGCCCCAACTGACGGTGCAGCTGTTGAAATGCTCCATGGGGCCTGCCGTGACCAGTGCCCAGTGTTTATCAAACATTTCAAAAACCTTGTAGTTTTTTCCCCTGAAGTTATCCATCAGAATCTCTCCTTTAGACGATGATACGGCAAAAGTTTTCTGGAAGCAGTGCTGATCAGTGCACCGCATCTTATATGTGGCAAGGGACGCATTCTTGAAAGAACCATCATCGGTCACTGCTATGATGACTTTGCGCTGCTTGGAAAAGACAACTTTAGCATGCGCATCGCTCAGCTCAATTTCAGCAATCGCTTTATCTGCCCAGAACGGATATACGTCCATTTCAAAACACTGATTCTCATGGGGAAGATAGTTAAACCGTTAGGGTGTTTAGCTCGCAACATACAGCTTTATTATAAGCAAAACAATGCGGATGCGCAAGCATGACGGTGCAAAATGTCACATCACAGGGATGTAATAGGGACAGAAATAGAAAAAGCCCGCTGACCGAAATCAACGGGCTTAAGGCAATACCGCACAATTCGTTGGCAGCGTAGGCGATGCCTTTTCCGCCATCTGCTGCTTGCAGATTTTTC
>CAKUFA010000016.1 GCA_934647165.1 uncultured Clostridia bacterium
GGTGACCCCGCGTACCGTCTATAACCTGAAGTGCCGGGCTTTTAGCAGCATACGCGAGTTCTATGAAAAGCGAGGACAAGATCCATAAGCTGAGCTATATGTTAATCACGCAAGCAGTTGCCGGAGACGAAAATGCTTTGAGTGAGATCCTAAGCATTTATGAACCTTATCATAACGCACTGGTTACATAAAGGTCTTGAGCTTGCCAGCGGCAACGAATGTTTTGCCATTGAGCGCTTCCAGCTTTTCGGCATCAAAAACGAAATTGGTTACATTGGTTTCACGCTCTTCTTTTTTCGCCTGTATCCAGATACGCAATGATGTGATTTACCTGACGGGCATAGGCTTTGAACGAAAAATGCTGAACTTCAAAAGGATCGTTTGGCGAAATTTCATGCCGCTTCCATTCCAGACGGTCTACTGTTGCATCGCAGTCTTCAAAGAAAATGTCGATGCCGCTGTGATTATTTTCATCGTATACATGGATACCGTGCTTTTCAGTATTAAGGAAGCGAAAATATGGAATGGGGACACCGGCATAACGATCAGGCTTTACGTCTTCCTGCGGAATTACAGGATCCCAAACCTGCTCGAAGGGTTGCTTCAGGCCATTGTCCAAGAAATATGCCTGCCATGCTGCAACATCTTTTGGCGTCATTTCCATCGGATGTGCCGCAGGTTTTTCTATTACATTGACATTCATGGTATGCAGTGCTATCATGAGTGCAGAATCAGAGCATACGGAGGAACGTCAATGATAACCTGCAAAGATATAATTCTGCGTGATTTCAAAGAATCTGACATTGAAACGCGCGTTTATTGGGAAACGACCGAAACCGAATGGCAGTTATGGGATGCACCGTGGGAGTATGAAGGGTTAACAGACGGTGAACGCGCCGGTGAGCTGAAAAAGTACATAGCCGACATGCACACGTGGGCGGAGCACGCACTCAATTTGAGTGCCGATGCGCGCCGATACTCGTTTCAGATAGAGACAAGCGTTGAGCACAAGTACATCGGCTGGGTAAGCAGCTATTGCATTGATGATGCGTACAATTACATCGACGGCGATGGCATGCGCGCCGTGGGCATTGCTATTCCGGATCAAACTGCGCGTGAGCACGGATATGCAACGCAGGCGCTGTGCGCATTCATTATGTATCTGCTTGATTGCGGCGAGAATGAAATTTACACGCAAACCTGGTCGGGCAATATACGTATGATCGGTCTGGCAAAAAAGCTGGGTTTTGAGGAATGTTGCCGTAAGTTTGGAACACGCACCGTGCGCGGCGTACAGTGCGATGGACTTACGTTTAGGTTGAACAAAGAGCGTTTCCGGATTGTGTATGAAAAGATCATTGGCAGAATCCATGATTGATATAAACATCCCGCCTTGCAGGTGCTGCGCGGCGGGATGCTTTATTCTGTGCACAAATATGAAATTAAGCGGAAAGTCCGATATAATTCGGATATTCCAAGTTATTGTCGATTGCTGGCTGTTATAAAGCAGCATTGTTCGCTATTTGGCCATCGAACTCTGCTATGGCGAAAAAAGACAATCAACTTGCATTCAACCAAAGCGTGGATTATGCGAATATCAAAGCGTTGGAGAAGGTTCGGCAACTGTCGCTGTGCCGGAGGGAGGCGGCAATAGGCTCCCGGAGTGACGCCATAGAGCCTACGAAACGCCGCGCCCATCTGTGCTCTGTTTTGCAACCCAACGTGGGGGCGATTTCTTCCAGCGTCAGGGCAGTGGTGGCCAACAGCCGCGCTGCATGGGACATTGGAAGGGAGCCGTTTATCAGGTCGCAATGTTGGATCCGCATCTGCAAAGTGAGCTTTCCATTGATGATATTGTGTCTCTGTGTGATGATTTGATTACTGCGCACGGCGACTGGCTTCCGAAATTTGAATAACCTGATGCGCCGCGATGGAAGACTGTACATCACGGCGCCGCTTTCTATTATTGCAGTTTTATGTTATGCTGTGCCCGGCGCGGGACGGCTTGCATGTGAATTGTACATTCTGCTTTCATGCCTTTTGCCGACCCTGATGGGCGGGGAAATGCTGACAGGCATGACACTGGTAGTGCTGGCCGCAAAGCATGTGATTCACCCGGAACGGATTTTGTATGTTGTGCTGGGTGTTGTAGTGATGATGACGTTCTATGCCAGCACAATCTTTGGCAGCTTTGCATTCTTTGCGGATTTGTCTGCCTACGTTTCGCCGCAGGAGAATTACGACTACACCATTGTCCATGGCTGCGGCATCTTTGGGGATTAAATTACGCCATTGCTTAAAAGCTGTGTTGATAAGACGTTGACCCTGTATCGCAAAAGCGGAAAATTACTGGGCAGATGTATCTTCGTTTTTGCCTGGAAAGGGTAGTCGTTTTTTCAGCTTTTGTGATACAACCAAATAATACCTTTGGCCGACAGACCGACCTACACGGCAACGCTGCCTGCGCAGCAAGGCTTTGTAGACAAGCTTGCAGCCGAAGAAAAGGAAAAAATCTTCTGCGGAGCAAAAAATGCTATTCTTCCTGCGAGAAATGTGATATAATCAATCTGTGTGTGCGCATGTTTTGGCGCATCAACGAACCGGATACGGGGAGGCGGAAGAATTGTCCCTAAGGGAATTTTCCCCTTTGAAGGAGACAGAGGCACGGCTGCGCAGCCCTTTGCAGCTGGCACATCTGGGAGATGCGGTGTGGACGATGCTTGTCCGCTCAAGGCTAATCTTTCAGGGGAGAAATGTGCATCATATGCACCGCGATGCGGTGGCAGGGGTCAATGCGCATGCGCAGGCAGAGGCGTATGCCCGCATGGAACCGTTGCTGAACGATGCAGAACGTGAAGTGGCCAAACGTGGCCGAAACGCCCATGCACGCCACCCGGCACCCAAGCACCAGGATCCGGCGGATTATGCCATGGCAACCGCACTGGAAGCATTGTGCGGTTATTTGTATCTGACGGGGCAGGAGGAACGGCTGAAACTTCTGTTTTCCGCCAGCCAGGAGGAAAGTGAACGATGCCAGAAGTGAAGCTGCACGTGGAGCTGATACGTCACACACTGTCACCGGAGGAAGTTGTGGCGTTGGGTGCGCGGCTGTGCTATTCACGTGCCAGTGTAAATGATTTGACCCAGCGAGTGGAGCAAAAGGATCAGACGGATTTTTGCAGGAAGATTCTCAGCATGGGGCATGAGTCCGTGCTGGAGCACGCATCCTTTACCTTTGGCGTTGAGGGTGTGAGCCGTGTGCTGCTGGCGCAGCTGACACGCCACCGCCTTGCGTCCTTTTCGGTGCAGAGTCAGCGGTATGTGTCCTATGAAAAGGGCTTTGGCTACATCGTGCCGCCGCAGATTGCAGCCCTTGGCGAAGAGGCACGGGAGGAATATGCTGCGCAGATGCAGCAGATGCACGAATGGTATGTTGCATGGCAGGAGAAACTTGGCAAAAAGGGCGAAGGATCCAATGAGGATGCGCGCTTTGTGCTGCCGGGAGCTTGTGAAACCCGGCTGATGGTGACCATGAATGTGCGGGAACTTCGGCATTTTTTTGAAATGCGGATGTGCAACCGTGCGCAGTGGGAAATCCGTGCCATGGCAGAGAAAATGCACCGATTGTGCATGGAGGTTGCGCCGGCATTGTTTGCAGATGCAGGCCCACGGTGTCTGAGAGGTCCGTGCCCGGAAGGCGAAAAATGCTGCGGTAACCAGCAGGCGATTAGGCAAACCCGGCAGGAAATGCTGGAAAGATTGAGGATTCAGGGATAAAAAGGATGGGTAGATAACCGATCCGGATTGACAGGTAAGGAGAAAAACGCAATGGCTTTTTACAAGGATGCACCGAATCATCACACACGCAAAACCAACTATGCATCTCAGGGCTCCTGGGATGATGAGGGGACGCACTATCGTGGTGCGGCTCGCCGTTTTGGACCGGATGTTGAAGAAAACAAAGCAGCCCGTGGCCAGCGCCATAGCAACAATGACCGCAAGGACGGATACCAGACCGGCTACCGTGACGGACGCGCCAGCTTTGGCGGCGAGAAGCGCGGCCATAGCCGCCCGGGCTATGGCGAAAATCATCGCGACGAGGGCTTCCGCAATGCGCGCGGCGATGCGTTCAAAGGCGGAAATACCCGTGGCGGCAATCGCACCAGAACGGCAGAGGCTGCGCCGGCAAAGAGTTACCGTGACTTTGAACATCGTGCACCGGCCGTAAAACCTGCGCCCCGCGCTATTCCCGTGAGTGCGCCTGCTGCTGTGCCTGAGTTGCCGCCAGAAAACCTGCTCAGCGGCCGCAACCCCATCCGTGAAGCTATCCGCAGCGGACGTGACATTGAGAAGCTGCTGGTGCAGCGCGGCGAGTTGTCCGGCTCCGCAAGGGAGATTGTGCAGATGGCGCGTGAAGCGCACATCGTGGTGCAGGAGGTTGATAAGAGTCGCCTGGACGAAATTACCCCGCATCACCAGGGAATGCTGGCGTATGCCTCCGCTTATCAGTATTCTACAGTGGATGCTATGCTTGAGACAGCCAAAGAACGCGGAGAGGAACCTTTCCTGATTCTGCTGGACGGCGTGACGGATCCGCACAACCTGGGGGCGATTATCCGCACGGCAGAGTGTGTTGGCGCCCATGGCGTGATTGTGCCTGAACGGCGCAGCGTAGGGTTAACCCCTGCCGCAGTGAAGGCATCTGCAGGCGCGGTAGAACACATGAAGGTGGCACGGGTAACCAACCTGAAACGAACCATTGAGGAGCTGAAGAAGCATGGCGTGTGGGCCTATGCTGTGACCATGGATGGCGAGGATTATCAGAAAGTGGATTTCCATGGCGGCGTAGCGCTGGTGATTGGTGCAGAAGGCGAGGGCATCAGCCGCCTGACGCTGGAAAACTGCGATTACCGAGTATCCCTGCCGCTGGAAGGCAGCATTGACAGCCTGAACGCCTCGGTGGCGGCAGGCGTAATGATGTACCGCGTGCTGGCTTCCCGCAAGGCATGAAACCGCTGCTGATTGTCGATGGTTATAATGTCATCGGCGCATGGGACGAAGCGGAACGCGGGCAATGGACGTTGGACGAGTGCAGAGATCGCTTGCAGCAACAGTTGGAGGAATACAGCGGCTATTCGGGCGAGGAGATTGTGCTGGTGTTCGACGGATATCAATCCGGCAGGCGACTGAGCACTGAGGAAAGCTATGGTGCGTTGACGCTGGTGTTCACGCGTCATGGAGAAACGGCTGACAGTTACATTGAACGCTTGGTTGCTTCTACGCCGCGCTACAGGCAGGTGCGCGTTGCCACCAGCGATGGGTTGGAGCAATCGCAAATCCTCTCAACAGGTGCGACGCGGCTGACATCACGAGAGCTTCTTGTGGAAATGCGGCAGGCGCGGCAAAGCGGCATGGATGCTCACAAGGCACAAAATGCCGGACGAAAAAAACGCTCCATTGCCAGTCGGCTGGGAGATGAAACCCTGGCCGCGTTGGAGAAAATGCGCCGGGGATAACCTGAACCGAAAGAGAAAACACATGGACAAGGCAGGAACAGGAAACGATGGACGACTGTGACATGGGCTTTACTGAGGAAGAGTTGGAAGCCTTAAACGCCATTGAGCGCGCCCGAAACGCCCGGGACGAAGAGGAGGCGGCGCTTGTGCTGCCGGAACTCAAGGAAGGCGACGATGAGAAAAGTGCTTACCCTGCCCATTATTCGGACATGACGGACGAGGAGATTGTTGCCCAGTGCCAAAGCGGCGATCCTGTGGCGACGGAATATCTGCTGGGTAAATATAAGAACTTTGTACGCAGTAAGGCGCGCAGCTATTTTCTGATTGGCGCGGATCATGAGGACATTGTGCAGGAGGGAATGATCGGCCTGTACAAAGCCATCCGCGATTATCGGCCGGACAAGCTTAGCTCTTTCCGCGCATTTGCAGAACTGTGCATCACGCGGCAAATCATCACAGCCATTAAAACGGCCACCCGGCAAAAACATATTCCGCTGAACAGCTATGTGTCACTCAATAAACCCCTGTATGATGAGGAATCTGACAGAACCCTTCTGGATGTAATTATCGAAGGACGCGCAACCAATCCGGAGGAGCTTATCATTGGGCAGGAAGACCTGCGCAATATTCACCACAAGATTGGCGAAGTGCTATCCCCACTGGAGCAGGAAGTTCTCAGCGATTATCTGGATGGTAAAAGCTATCAGGAAATTGCCGATAACCTGGGGCGGCATGTAAAGTCCATTGACAATGCGCTGCAGCGTGTAAAACGAAAGCTGGAAAAATATCTGGAAGAAGGAAATGGAAATTGAGCAATATCCACAAAGTTTCCGTTTCCTCTTGCGAAACATGCGCATGTGGTGTATGCTAAATAAAGATTGGAAGAAGGAGGTCATGTTCCATGCATTGTGGCCGCATTGGTTACTATTATTACGCGCTGTACCGTTGGCACAGGGCGTGATTTTGCGTGGAAAATGACCGAATCGCCCTGCGGCCTATGGCTGTGGGGCATTTCTTTTTTCATCAAAATGCAGTATGGAGGTATGGTAGGATGATTGTTATTCTGAAGCAGGGAGCACGGCAGGAGCAGATTGACAAGCTGAGCAGTTTTTTTACGGGCATGGGGTTAAAGATTCATATGTCCCAGGGCGAAAGTTGCACTATCATGGGCCTGGTTGGCGACACCACTCGCGTTGATGAGGACATGATTACATCGTTGGATGCGGTGGAAGCAGTGCGGCGGGTGCAGGAACCCTATAAAAAGGCAAATCGCAAGTTTCATCCGACGGATACGGTAGTGGATGCAGGCGGTGTGAAAATCGGCGGGGGAAACTTTCAGCTGATAGCGGGACCATGCTCGGTGGAAAGCGAAGAACAGATTATCACCGTGGCTAAGGCTGTGAAAGAAGCGGGAGCGACGCTCTTGCGGGGCGGCGCGTTTAAGCCGCGCACATCGCCTTATGCTTTCCAGGGGCTGCACGGCGAAGGACTGCGGCTGCTACTCAAGGCTAAAGAGGTCACAGGGCTGCCGATTGTGACAGAAATTATGGATGCGTGCGATCTGCCGTTGTTTGAGGACGTGGACGTGATCCAGGTAGGCGCGCGGAATATGCAGAATTTTGAACTGCTCAAGAAGCTTGGCAGGGTTAATAAACCCATTCTGCTCAAGCGTGGGTTGGCCAATACGTTGCAGGAGCTGCTGATGAGTGCGGAATACATCATGGCCGAGGGTAACGAGCAGATCATTTTGTGCGAACGCGGTATCCGTACTTTTGAAACAGCTACGCGCAACACCCTTGACCTGAGCGCTGTGCCTGTGCTGCATGAGAAAACACATTTGCCGGTGATTGTTGATCCCAGCCATGCGACGGGGGTAAGCCGGTTGGTGAAGCCCATGGCGCTTGCAGCTACGGCCTGTGGTGCGGAGGGCTTGATTATCGAAGTGCACAACGACCCGAAACATGCCCTGTGCGACGGTGCACAATCACTGACACCGGAGGAATTTGCAGATGTTGCGAAACGGGTGAAGGCTATCCGCGCCGCAGTAATGGAAGCATAAAGCAATAAAATGAGCCCCTGAGCCAAGGATGCTCAGGGGCTTTTTGCATTGCAGGAAGTCAGACAGATTTCTTTTTGCTGCCAAGTTTGTTTTCTTTGCCATGCACAAGGCGTACAATATTGGTGCGATGGCGGAACAGGCACAGTGATGCAAGGATGATGCTCCATGCAACGATGAGCCAGTTACCCCAGTTGGTCGCACTGATGATGATAGCAAACAGCACCAGCATGAACATGGAGCCAAGGGAAACATAGCGGGTGAGATAGATTAACAAAATGGTGAGGGCAAAGCAGATAAGTGCGGGAATAGGGAAGCAGACCAGCATGACGCCACAGGATGAAGCAACGCCCTTGCCACCCTTGAATTGGAAAAACACAGGCCAGTTGTGGCCGAGAATGACCAATATGCCGGCAAGCATGGCGCCGTAGCGATTGCCGACGATCCACCAGCCAATGCCGCAGGCAATTGCGGCTTTGGAAAAATCACCTAGAAAAGTGATGAGGCCATTTTTCATGCCCATGGTGCGCAGCACATTGGTTGCACCGGTGTTCTTGCTGCCAACTTCACGCAAGTTGGGACCATGATTGACACGCGCCACGGTGAGTCCTGTAGAAAAGGAACCCAGCAGATAGGCAATGACACCAACAATCATATAACGAAGCCAGTCAGCCATGCATTAACCCTCCTTTTTCTTTTCACGCAAAATGAAGCGGATCGGCGTGCCGGTGAAATCGAAGGTTTTGCGGAAATAGTTTTCCAGATAGCGCTGATAGGCAAAGTGCATCAGCTCTTCATCGTTGACAAAAAGTACAAAGGTGGGCGGGCAGACGCTTTGCTGCGTGAGGTAGTAGATACGAAGCCTGCGGCCGTTGGTTGCAGGCGGCTGGAGGGCAGCGGTTGCATCCGCCAACACATCGTTGAGCACGCCCGTGGGCACACGCTTGCACGTTTGCGCCCATACCTGATCGACCATGGAAAGCACGGTGTTGACCCGCTGCCCGGTGAGGGCGGACAGGAAAAGAACCGGCGCATAATCCATGAACTTGAGGTTTTCCAGCACCTGCTTGCGATACTTTTCCAGCGTGCCGGTATCCTTATCAATAGCGTCCCACTTATTGACGACAACCACAACCGCTTTTCCTTCATCATGAATCATGCCGGCAATTTTGGTGTCCTGCTCGGTTACGCCGTCCTGTGCATCAATGAGCAGGAGCGCCACATCGCAGCGGCGGATAGCGGCAATGGAACGCAGCACGCTATAACGCTCGAGGGTTTCATCCTCCACAGAGCGCTTGCGGCGAATGCCGGCAGTGTCAATGATGTTGTATTCTGTGCCGTCTTCACCCGTGAAACGAGTGTCGATGGCATCCCGGGTGGTGCCGGCAATGTTGGAAACCATGGTGCGCTCCTGCCCTAAAAGACGGTTGACAAGGGAGCTTTTCCCGACATTCGGGCGGCCGACAACAGCAAGCTGCAACACATGCGCTGCGTCCTCCTGCTCATCCGGATCGGCAGGCGGAAGATGCTTGCAAATTTCGTCCAGCAGATCGCCTAGACCCAGCATGTTGATGGCACTGATGGCGATGGGGTCGCCAAGGCCAAGCTCGTAGAATTCATACATGTTGTTGTTCATGCTGATGTGATCGACCTTGTTGACCACAAGAATGACGGGCTTGCGCGTTTTTCGCAGAAGATTTGCCACTTCCCGGTCGTCATCGGTGAGTCCGTCTCGGCCATCGGTGAAAAAGCAAATGACGTCCGCCGTATCCATAGCGATTTCTGCCTGGCGGCGCATCTGGCTGAGCAGCACATCCTCGCTGTGGGGATCAATACCGCCGGTATCAATCAGGGTAAATTTGCGGGTAAGCCATTCCACATCGGCATATACCCGATCACGGGTCACACCGGGGGTGTCTTCAACAATGCTGATACGCTTGCCGACAACTTTATTGAAAAATGTTGATTTGCCTACATTGGGGCGGCCGACAATGGCCACAAGCGGTCTCGCCATCAGTTTTCCTCCATTCCGCAAAGAGCTTTCCAGAAGCCTTCACCGGTATTTTCTACAATGCGCAGGGGGGCGGGCAGTGCCTGCCGTGCCTGCTCTACGCTGGTTCCATCCAGAAACAGATCGCCTTCGTTGCGAATCATGTTTCGGCAGATCATGATTTCATCACATTGCACGCCTTGAAGCTGCTCGATAAGGTCGCCGCCGGTAATCAGACCGGTAACAGTGACTGATTCGCCAAAGAAGCGGTTGAGAATGGGCCGCACTTCGATTTGCGTGCCGCTGGGCGCATAGGTATCAATCATTCGCCGGATGAAAGATGCCACAGAGGTGCCGCATGCGATCAAACGGCGTTTCGGGCATGGAACGTCACAGGGAAAGTCCTCGGCAGCGTAGTGGATGTCTGTTTCAAACAGGCGGAGCATGCCAACGCCGTTTTCCACCTGCGGATAACCCTCATACTCTTCGTCCTCGGGAAGCGGAAGACCGCTGAGGCAATAAAACTCGTCCGACGGGAAAACAAAACGTGTGCCCAAGCGGCGAAGAAAATCCGCCTGTATGGGCCTAATTGTTTCCACCAGTTGACGGGCAGTGTCGCGGTTGTAGGGTTCAATTTTGTCCAATCCCTCACGCCAACGGGTGAGACCAACGGGAACAAGCGCGACGCTTTGTGCGGCAGGACGAAGACTTTCCAAGTCACGCAGGGTTTTCATGAGCAGTTCGCCGTCATTCCAGCCGGGACAGAGCACGACCTGGCAATGATAGCGCAGGCCATGTGCCTTGAGAGTGCGCAGACGATCCATGATTTGCCCTGCGTGGGGGTTCCGCATCATGCGGCAGCGCATATCGGGATCCGTGACGTGCACAGAAATGTAAAGCGGGCTTACCCTGCGGCGCAAAATACGGTCGAATTCCTGATCGTTCACGTTGGTGAGCGTGACGAAGTTGCCCATCATCAGCGACAGACGCCAATCATCGTCCTTGACGTAGAGCGTATCGCGCATACCCGGGGGCATCTGGTCAATGAAGCAGAAGATGCAATGGTTGTGGCAGGGCCGGGGTTTGGAAATGATACTCTGATCCAGCGTGAGACCGAGTGGTTCCCAGTCCTCCTTGTGCACGTGAAGCACCGTGCGTTCGCTATTTGCGCGCAAGACCTCCATGGAAAAACGTTCCTGCGCGGTCAACGCCTGATAGTCGATTTGGTCGATGACCGGTTCGCCGGCGATCTTTTCCAGCTGGTCGCCTTCTTTGAGCCCGAGCCTTTCGGCAATGGAGCCGGGAGCGACGTGGATAATGGTACTGGCCAATGCGCGTAGACCTTCCTTTCCTTCTCCTTTGCGGCAGGAGAAAAATCCTTGCCGACGGCCACTTTGAAAAAGCACTACCTATTATGACCAAATCAACGCCAAAAGTCAAGGATTGGGCGCATAAGGCAAAGGAAAGGTGTGCAAGATGAGCGTAAAAGGGAGGCGAAGGCATGGCGGTTTATCGTGTGAGGCACTGCGAGCGCCTGAGTGGGGAATGCACGGTGCATGCGGCCAAGAACGCCGTGCTGCCGATCATGTGCGCTTCGCTTTTGACGCGGGAGCCTGTGACCATTGAACGTGTGCCAATTCTGCGGGACGTGGAAACGCTGCTGGAAATTCTTGCGGACTGCGGAACAGAAATGAGCCGTAACCGTGAAGCCCTAACGCTTTGGACAGATGATCCTCACTCGCCGCAGGCGGAGGATCTGCTCAGCCGCATGCGTGCTTCAGTGCTGGTAATGGGGCCGTTGCTGGCACGGACAGGATATGCACGCGTGGCGCTGCCGGGCGGATGCGCCATCGGGCAGCGGCCGATTGACCTGCATGTAAAAGGCATGCAGGCGCTGGGTGCGCAGGCGCATATGACGCCGGGCTCCGTGACGCTGCAAGGAAAGCTGCGGGGCGGCAACGTCTACCTGGATTTTCCGAGCGTTGGGGCGACGGAGAATATCCTTCTGGCGGCAACGTTAGCCAAAGGAGCAACGCGCATTGAAAATGCGGCCAAGGAGCCGGAAATTGTGGACTTGTGCACCATGTTGACAGAAATGGGGGCAAAAATCAGCGGCGGTGGAACGGGAACGATTTTTGTGGAGGGGCAGGAGACGCTGCATGGCTGCACCTATCGCCCGATACCTGACCGCATCGAAGCTGGAACGTTGTTGTGTGCTGCTGCTATGACGGAAGGAAGCGTGCTGGTTCGCGGCATTCGACCGGAGCACATGCGGGCGGTGCTTTTCAAGCTGTCGGAAGCGGGGGCACAGCTGAGGGAGAGCGCGGCGGGACTTCGCCTGAGCGGACGGGCAAACGAGCCGATTCAAGTGCGGACGATGGCTTACCCGGGTTTCCCAACGGATATGCAGGCGCCCATGATGGCGCTGGCGTTGAGCTTGCAGGGCACGTCCGTCTTTCTGGAAACGATTTTTGAAAATCGTTTTATGCATGCAAGAGAAATGGCACGCATGGGCGCATCTATCCGCATAGAGGATCGCATTGCCTTGGTGGACGGCGGACGCCCGCTGGCCGGAACAATGGTGTCCAGCACGGACTTGCGCGGCGGCGCAGCCATGATGCTTTGCGGCCTTGTGGCGGAAGGTGAAACAGTGCTCAACGATCCGGCAGGACACATTGCGCGCGGCTATGAGGATTTGCCGGGGATGCTGCGCGGCCTTGGTGCGGATGTGGAGTGTGATGATGTGCCGGATATTCAGCGGCATGGATGAAAAAACTCTGAAAACATAGGCTGTATTCGCAAAGAAATTTACAAAGATTTAACATGAACTTTGACACTGCGCTCTAAATGTGCTATGCTGTATCAAAAACAAAGAACACGGAGGCTGACCATGGGAGCGCACCGCACTGACCAGGATATGACGCAGGGCGTTATCTGGAAGCATTTTGTTCGATTCTCGCTGCCGATGATGTTGGGGCTTTTATTCCAGCAGATGTATAATACGGTGGACACACTGGTTGTGGGGCGATTTGTCGGCACGGAAGCGTTGGCGGCTGTGGGATCCACTAACAGTATTATTAACATGCTGGTGGGCCTGAGCGCCGGCCTTTCCACCGGCGCAAGCGTGATTATCAGCCAGCGATACGGCGCCCATGATGTAAAAGGACTCCATGATGCTGTGCATACCACCATTACGGTGACACTGATTCTATGCGCGTTACTTACATGTCTTGGCGTGTTGATTGTGCAGCCGATGCTGAAAATGATGTCCACACCGGAAGAAGTATTTGGCGAGGCGCAAAGCTACCTGACCATTTATTTCGGCGGCATTGCAGGATTGCTGATTTATAACATGGGTTCAGCCATTTTGCGTGCCGTGGGGGATTCCAAGCGCCCATTGTACTTTCTGGTGTTTTCGGCCCTTATGAACACAGGCCTTGACCTGCTGTTTGTGGTGGTGCTGCATATGGGTGTGGAGGGAGTTGCCTGGGCGACCATCATCGCACAGGGCATGTCCGCAGCACTGGTGCTGTTCTCACTGAGCCATGACCATGCGGCCTACGGTATACGCTGGAACAGCCTGGGTATTCGAAAAGATATGCTGGGCAGCATTCTTTCAGTGGGACTTCCATCCGGCGTGCAGCAGGGGCTGACGGCTTTTTCCAACGTGTTTGTGCAGTCGTACATCAATGCGTTCGGTGCTGCATGCATGGCTGGCTACAGCAGCTATAATAAATTAGACGCGTTTATCCTTATCCCAGTGCAGGCAATTGCCATGGCGTCCACCACCTTTGTTGGGCAGAACTGGGGCGCAAACAAGCCTGAACGGGCACGACAGGGCGTCAGGCAGGCGCTGATCCTGAGCATTGTATGCACGGTGAGTTTGACCATAGGGATGCTTCTGCTGGCACGGCCGCTGCTGAGCCTTTTCAGCCCGGAAGAAGAGGTGATTGAATACGGCGTTCGGTTCATCTCCATTGTCACGCCATTCTATTTCACCATCTGCTTTAACCAGATTTTCGGCGGAGCGCTGCGTGGCGTGGGAAATGCCAAAGCACCCATGGTCATCATGCTATGTTCTTTTGTGGTGTTCCGGCAAATTTATCTGTTCACAGTGAGCCGGCTGATTGGCGGCTTTGTACCGGTAGCGCTGGGGTACCCCATGGGATGGGTGGTGTGCTCCACATCGCTGTTCATTTGCTACAAGCACAGCGTATTGGCGCGAGGCAAGCAGCAAATGCAGCAGGTTACAGCATAAACAACGCGCCGCGGAAGGATCTTTCCGCGGCGCGTTGTTTATTGCATAGGGAAAGAGACGCTTTTGCTGCGTCTCTTTCCGGATGATGCTTTACCGGTTCTGACAGGAGGAACAGCCGCCGGTGCCGGAGCAGCTGCGCCTACAGGTGCAGCCTGTGTTTGAAGTGCTGACCGTTCCCTCGTTGCAAAGGGACATGGGCGGGAATAGCGGCAGGGAAAAGAACTCGTCGCATACGTTCTCGGCAAATTCCTCGGCGGGAGGAATGGTGCAGAAGCCGTAGCTGGGGATGAGGATTTCCACATCTGCCAGCACCTTGAGGATGATGGTGACGCACACTGTCATGCGGAACTTGTTGTCGCCCAGATACGTGCCAGAAACACAGATGGCGGAGACCATGCTTTCCATGGTGTAAGGCACGATGGATTCGTCAGGAATGGAAAGCAACACATCGCGATCAACGGAAACAACGCCTTTACCGATGTACTCCACGCAGCGGCTGTCCACGAAAAGGATATCAATGGGCACGTCGATGGTGGCGCGCACACGGGCAAAGCAGGGGCGGTCGCACAGGCGATCCACAGTGAGGTTGCGGATGGTGCCCTCCGTGCTGGTGCTGCGGCAGCTTTCAAAGGTGATGGGCGGCACGGGTGCGGAGGTGGGCGTCACGGTTTCCTGGGTGTCGGAGCAACCGCAGGCGTTGCACTGGCAAGTGTTGGCTACTTGCGCGTAGCTGGTGATGGTGACCACTTTGTTGGTCAGCTGTTCCTGCTGCAGGCAGCTGTCATACACACGCTTAACCTGCACGCAGACTTTTTCCTGCAAGCCATCCAGGGCACTGCCGGAAATGGTGCCGGGGCAACAGGAGGGATTCGCGTTTTTGTAGGAGAAAAAGCTCATCTGATACGCCTCCTTACTTTTGACCTCCGCATGGCTGCGGTGGCCTTTACACAAGCAAGGTATGACAGAGGGAAAAAAGCGTGCAAAACGCAGCGGTGACAGGCAAAATGAAAACCGCCGCCTGCAACAGTCAGGCGACGGCATAAGCTTGAAAGAAAATGAGCTCACTTCAGCGCATCGGCAAAGGACGTGGCGTCGAAGCGGTCGGGAAGGCCGAGCCACTGGGCGCAGGTGGCGGCGATGTCTGCATAGGTTGTGCGGGTGCCAAGGTCAACGGCTTTGGTTATACCGCGGTGCCATACAAGCAACGGAATGTGTTCGCGGGTGTGGTCTGTGCCGGGGAAGGTGGGATCGCAGCCATGGTCGGCAGTGATAATCAGCAGGTCTTCATTTTCCATGAGCGACTGAATTTCCGGAAGCTTCTGATCAAAATATTCCAACGCGGCAGCAAAACCTTCGGGATCATTGCGGTGGCCGTAAGCCATGTCATAATCCACAAGGTTAGTGAAGCACAGCCCGGTGAAATCCTGCCGCATATAGTCAAGCCAGGCCTCAATGCAGGCGGGGTTGCCTGCTGCATGGTTGGAGCCGGTAAGTCCGCGGTGATCGAAAATATCTTCGATTTTCCCAACGCCAAGGCTTGCCATACCGGCAGCCTTCACTTTGTCCAGCAACGTTTCGCCAATGGGCGGGAGAGAAAAGTCACGGCGGCGCGGAGTGCGGGTGAAGTGACCGGGTTCGCCCACAAAAGGACGGGCGATCACACGGCCAACCCCCAATTCGCCCTGAAGCATGGCACGCGCTGTTTCGCAGAATTCATAAAGCTTTTCACAAGGATACAGGCTCTCGTGGCAAGCGATTTGAAACACGCTGTCCGCGGAGGTGTAAACGATGGGTTTGCCGGTGGCAAGATGCTCTGCACCCAGTTCATCCAGGATGGCTGTGCCGGAGGCGGGCTTGTTGCCAAGTGTGCCATGGCCGATAGCGGCTTCATATTTGGCCATGAACTCTGCCGGAAAACCATGCGGGAATGTCGGGAAAGGTTTATCAAGCCTCAAACCACTGATTTCCCAGTGGCCGGTGGTTGTATCCTTGCCGGCACTTTTTTCCATTGCACGGCCATAAGCGCCAACAGCATTCGGGTCGGCGGGATAACCGGAAGTTGGAATTTGACCAAGGCCAAGTTTGGCCATGTTGGGAAGGCTTGGATGGCACTTTGCTACCACATGGGCGATGGTGGATGCGCCTACATCGCCGTACTTGTCCGCATCGGGAAGATAGCCAACGCCAACACCGTCCAAAACCGTTAAAAACACACGTTTCATGTTGCAGTTTACCTCCTTTATACAAGTTATCTTACACCAAAATAGAGAAAATGAAAAGAGCTGCTTGATTTTTCTGATGCAAAGGCGTATGCTTAAAAAAGGAAGAGGAGGACGATGCTGATGACAACACAGCTGCTGGATGAGCGCTTTGAGACAATGCCGTGGGAGCTGATTGACACGGTGGTGTTTGATGTGGGCAATGTGCTGCTGGAATGGAATCCGAAGAAAATCGTGGCGGCCATGTATCCGGGAAATGAAGCGCTGCAGCAGATGCTGATGGAAAAGGTTTTCACATCGCCCTATTGGCCTGAGATGGACTTGGGCAGAATGTCGCTTGAAGAAATTCGGCAAAAGATGATTGGCGATGATCGATCACTGGAAAAAGAAATTACCCATGCCCTGGAAGGGTGGGTATACGAAATGGATCCGGTGGACGAGGGCGTAAAGACGCTGTATCAGTGCAAAGCGCACGGAAAAAAGACGTGTGTGCTGTCCAACTTCTCGGCTGCTTTTTTTGCTGAAGCCTGCGCGATGCATCCTTTTTTTCAGCAATTCGATCGGATGGTTGTTTCCGGCGCGGAGAAGCTTTGCAAGCCTGATCCGGCAATCTATCGTCTGGTAACAGAGCGCACGGACACAGCGCCAGAGCGCACACTTTTTATGGACGATGTGCGAAAAAATGTGGAGGCCGCCATGGCGCTGGGCTGGCAGGGACTGTGGATTGACCGGCCGGAAAAACTGACGACGTTTTTCAAATAAACGAAAAGGGACAGGCGTGAAAAGCCTGTACTTTTTTTGTTTGTACATTGTGCATGCACGGGTGAAATGCTATAATGGCAGTTCATGGCGGCCTTCCGGGCGGCCTGTTTTATACAGAAAAGGCGGGGAAGGTATGCTGAAAACACTACGCAAGGCGTTCCCGGTTACAGTTCCGGTAATGGCCGGATATCTGTTTTTGGGCTTTGCCTATGGCATCACCATGCGGGAAAATAACTTTGGTATAGGCTGGACGATGATTATCAGCACCTTTGTGTATGCGGGATCCATGCAATTCGCGTTGGTTGGACTGATGACTGCAAGCTTCGCGCCGCTCACGGCGGTGTTGATGACGCTGATGGTTAACGCCAGGCATTTGTTTTATGGCCTGAGCATGCTGGAACCTTATGGAAAAACGGACAGGATGAAGCCATATCTGATTTTTTCGCTGACGGATGAAACGTATTCGCTTGTTGTCAGTGGAGCGCCAGAAGATGTTGACGCGGAGAAGTGGTATACGGCACTAAGCGCGCTGGATCAATTCTATTGGGTGGCAGGCTCCGTGTTGGGGGCTGCACTGGGACAGATTATCCCCTTTGACCTGACGGGAATTGATTTTACCATGACGGCACTGTTTACTGTGATTGTAACGGAACAGACTATGGATGCAATGAAGAGTGTACACGAAGGAAAAATGCTGAAAAAGGACGCGGTGTTCCCACTGCTCCTCGGAGGCGTGGCGACCGTGCTTTGCCTGCTGTTGGTTGGCAAAAGCAGCTTCTTGCTGGCAGCCATGGCTGTGATGATGGCATGCTTTTTTCTGCGGTATCGAATGGAGGAAAAGGAGGCTGCTGCGGTATGACGACGGTTCAGCTGAGCATCACAGTGGCGCTGACGGCTTTGACAACAGCAGCTATTCGCTTTGCACCGTTTCTGCTTTTTCCGGCAGGGAAGAAAGTGCCGGAATTTGTGCAGTGGCTGGGAAAACAGCTTCCACGAGCCGTGATGGCGATGCTGGTGGTTTATTGCCTGAAGGATGTGAGCTTTCAAACGGCGGGCGGATGGCTTCCGGCAGTGTTGGGCGTTGCGGTGACGGTGCTTCTCCACATATGGAAAAGGCAGATGATCCTCTCCATTTCTGGCGGGACGCTGTGCTATATGCTGCTGATTCGGCTGCTGGGTGCCGCATGAGTAAAAGCCGCAGGCAAGCAATATTTGTTGCGAAAAAAGCTTGCATTGCAGGAAGAAATATGCTATAATCGATTTTGTGACATACGGGCGGTCCTCTGCACGGTAGTTCAGTGTGCTTGCACATGAGCCGGGCACGAACGTCTATGAGGGAAGGAGGCACATTCCATGAGCGAAATCATCCGTTCTATCGAACAGGCGCAGCTCCGGTCCGATCTGCCCAGCTTTAACGTTGGCGACACCATTCGTGTGTGGGTCAAGGTTGTTGAAGGCAGCCGCGAACGTCTTCAGGCGTTTGAGGGTACTGTGATTGCCAAGCGCAACGGCGGCGTTCGTGAAACCTTCACGGTTCGTCGCGTCAGCTACGGCATTGGTGTTGAGCGTACGTTCCCGATTCATTCTCCCCGCGTTGATCACGTTGAGGTGATCCGTCGCGGCAAGGTGCGTCGCGCCAAGCTGTATTACCTGCGTTCTCTGCAGGGCAAGGCCGCCAAGATCAAGGAGATCAAGCGCGTGTAATTCAGGCGCTGGCTTTGCGAAAAGTGAAAAAAAGAGAGAGCTTCGGCTCTCTTTTTTATTGGAAAAATGGATTGGTTCTGCATAGGTGCAAATCAGCCTGTCGGATGAATTTTTCCGACAGGCTGATTGATGGCTATTCATCCAGAGCGGTAAGCACATAGCCGACAGAGGCGGCATCTTCACGAGGAATGAGGCAGCATAGGCCGGAAGCCATCAGCTCATCACCACCAAAGACTTCACCTGTTTCTTCCACCCGGTAGCGCCAGGAAGAATTCAGGCCACGCAGGCGAACCACAGGCGGCAGCTCGGCAGAGGTGGCCAACGCACGTGTCAGCAAAAAGACGGCCTGCCGCTGATCCGGCGAAACGGTGATCCATGCTGTATCGTTCCCATCCCAGGGAGAAAGCAGGCGATGGAAAGTGCCGTAAAGCAGCGTCATCTGATGCGCTTTCACAAAGGCAATTTGTTCCCGAACCTGTGCAAGTTCCTGTGTTGTGAGCTGGTTGAGATCCAGCTCATAACCAAAGCAGCCGCTCATGGCCACGCGGCCGCGGGTGGCGAGCGGTGTAATGCGTCCGGTTTGGTGATTGGGCACGGCGCTTACATGAGCGCCCATAGCGAAGGGCGGAAACACCAGAGAAGTGTCGTATTGAATTTTGCAGCGGTAGAGTGCGTCAGTGTTGTCGGAGCACCATGTTTGAGGCATGTAGTACAGCATGCCCATGTCAAACCGGCCGCCGCCGCCTGCGCAGCTTTCAAACAGCACATGGGGGAAGTCGCGGGTCAGGCGTTCCAGCACACCGTAGAGCCCAAGTATATAGCGATGAGGGAGCTCGCATTGCCGCTCCGCCGGTAAATAGGAAGAACCGATGCAGGTGAAGTTTCGGTTCATGTCCCATTTTACATAGTCGATTTTGGCAGTGGAAAGCATGGCTGCAACCGCGTTGTACATATGCTCACACACTTCTGGACGGGACAGATCAAGCACCAGTTGATTGCGGCTTTCCACATTGGGGCGGCTGCAAACATGGATGCACCAATCCGGATGCGCACGGAACAGATTGCTGTCGGGAGAAATCATTTCCGGTTCAAACCACAAGCCGAACTTTAGGCCAAGATCATGGATTTTCTCTGACAATGCGGGAAGTCCGTCAGGCAGCTTGCGACGGTCGGGCGTCCAATCGCCAAGGGAAGAGTTGTCACTGTCTCGATGACCGAACCAGCCGTCATCCAATACGAAGAGCTCCACACCAACATCGGCGGCTGTGCGGGCAATGCGCAGCAGCTTTTCTTCATTGAAATGAAAATAGGTGGCTTCCCAATTGTTGAGCAGAATGGGGCGGCGGGCATGGGCGTATTCACCGTGAACCAAATGCTCACTGCATATCCGGTGGAATTGGCGGCTCATGCCATCCAAACCGTCAGTGGAATAGGTCAGCACCGCCTCGGGCGCGTGGAAGGATTCACCAGGAGCAAGCATCCAGGAAAAACCGTCATCATTGATGCCGATGCGAAGACGGGTTTTGCGATAGCGATCGACCTCAGTGCCGGCATAGAAATTGCCGCTGTAGATGAGGGAAACGGCATAGACTTCACCTTGACTTTCCGTTGTTTCCGGGCGCAAAAGAGCCAGGAAAGGAGAGGTAGTGTGCCCGCTTGCACCATACCGGGTGGATACGCAGCTTTCACCAAAGGCTAGCGGGCGGCGAACCCATTCCCGCTCGCGCGACCATGCGCCTGAAAGGGTCAGCAAATCAAAGCCGCTTTCGGGCAAATCCAGGCACAGGCTCATAGCGTTATCAATGGTCAGGGAACAATCGGAAACATTGTGCAGCGACACGCTGCGGACAATCACATCACAATTCTCAAAAAGGGTATAGCGCAGCGTTGCTTCCAAACCAAGCGCTGCATCCGTTAGCGTGAGCAGCAGCGTTTTACAGTTGCCGCCAAAGGTGGCGGGCAGCCCGGGGAGCGCCGGTTTCCCGTCCACCACTTCGGCAGAAGAAAAACGGAGATCAACCGTGCGTGTACCGTCCGGTGCTGTGACGCTTACCGCGCCTTTGCGGCTATCGCCCATGCCGAAAGCGGGATACTCCTGCGGCACACGATCCAGCGTGCAGCCATGCAGGGTGAAAGAACCGTTTTCGGGCAGCTCGTGACAGCGGAGAATGTTGGCTACGTTCAAATGATTTAGGCGTGCGCCGTAATACAGGTGTGCCACCACGCCGCCTTCCAGCAAACCGATGACATAGCTGGTGCATGCTGTGCGCAGATGAAACAGGCGTTCCTGGCAGAGAATTTCCATAAGGGCACCTCCGTTCATAAAAGGGCAAAATGTACTGCTTCTACTATAGTAAAACGGACGCTGCGCTGTCAAGACAAAAAAGAGGGCGCTAAGAGAACAATGTGGCAATGACGCGGATAAAACAACGCATTGTTTTTTATTTTGCTCTGTAAATCAGGAATTCGCATTCAAGCCGGCCGTTGTAGAGCCGGCGTTTTTTATCCGCGCGGCGACCAAAGGCTCGCTCAAACATCGGATCGGAGGAGATAGCGCACAAACTCCAGCCCGGATGGCGGCGCAGCAGCAGACCCATTGCGTGATAGAGCTTTTCACAGCTTTTACGGTCGCTCAGCCGTTCGCCATAGGGAGGGTTGCACAGAAAAACGCCCTCTTGATCCGGAAGCTGCAAAGTTTCAAGGCTCTGGCAGTTCAGCTCAATGCGCCCTTCTAGGCCGGCCTGCCGCACGTGGCGCGAAGCAAGCTCCAATGGCGCGGAATCAATATCTGAACCGCTGATGCCGTGGATACGTTCAGGCTCAAAGTCCTGCATGGCCTGCATGCGGAGCGCTTCGGCCTCGTCATGGGAGAGAAAAGGAAATTGTTCACAGGCAAAAAAGCGCTTGAGACCGGGTGCACGGTGGCTCTGACGAAACGCTGCTTCAATGAGCAGCGTGCCGGTGCCGCAGCAGGGGTCATGCAGGCGCATGCCGGGACGCCAGGAAGACAACTCCACCAGCGCGGCGGCAAGGGTTTCCCGCAGAGGTGCTTCACCATTCCAGGTTCGATAGCCGCGCCGGTTCAGCGCTTCGCCGGATGTGTCCAAAGTGATGCGCGCAAGATTGTTGTGCAGGCTCACGTCAATGGGATAAGCTGCGCCTGTTTCGGGAAAGACATCTCGATGCGTGCGTGTGCGAAGCCGCTCAATGATGGCCTTTTTGGTGATAGACTGGCAGTCCCGCACGCTCATTAGCTGGCTGCGGGCACACTTGCCGCTCACATTGATGCGTGCATCCGGGGGAAGAATCTCCTCCCATGGAATGGTCTTTACCAGCAGAAAAAGCTCCTCAAAAGTGCGCGCTTCGCCCGAGCACAGCACAATGAGCACCCGGTCAGCACAGCGCAAAAGCAAATTGGCGCGGAAAGCGTCTGTGATGCTGCCGATAAAATACGCGCCACCCATTTCGGCACGGATAGATTGCATCTTCAGGCGGCGAAGCTCATCAGCTACAACGCCTTCCAGTCCGAAAGCGGCCGTAGCCAGTAGCTGCAGTTGATCAAATTGCATAAGGGTGTCACTCCTTTTCCATCTCTGTCATGATACAGCATGCAGGGCTTGTTTGTAAAGAGTGAAGTGAGCGTTGAATACTTGCAATTTGACAGGGAATGCGATATACTAAAAGTAGGGAGTATGGGCAAACACACGCAAGCTCCCTTTTTTGAAAAAGCAAGGAGGAATCCCCATGAAGCTGATTATCGCAATTGTCCAGGACGAGGATGCATCCCGGCTGGTTTCCAACCTGATGAGCGAGGGCTTTGGCGTGACCAAGCTGGCCACCACGGGCGGGTTCCTGCGCGCAGGCAACACAACGCTGTTGGTTGGTGTGGAGGATGATAAGTTTGACAGCGCCATGGGCGTGATCGAAAGAGTGTGCAAATCCCGCAAGCAGATTGCCACTTCGACACCTCCGTTGTCCAGCATGGGTGGCGCAAACTATTCCCCCTATCCTATTGAGGTGACGGTGGGCGGCGCAACGGTATTTGTGCTGACTGTGGATCAATTCCTGAAGCTGTGAGGCAAAGAAAGGAAAAACCGTGACCGAAAAGCTGCAACAGCAGACAGGCACAGCGCCGCTGCTTAGCGATTTCGCTGCGCAGGGCGCTGTTTATGATGGACTGATGAAAACGCTGCACGACGGCACGTTTGTGCATGCATACCTCATCAGCGGCATGGCAGGCATTGGGAAGCGGACGCTGGCAAAACGCATTGCTCAGTATCTGATGTGCACAGGCGATGCGGATAAGCCTTGCGGCGTGTGTCCGGGCTGCGTGCAGGTGCGGGATGGAAATCACCCGGATGTGACTGTTGTGCGGCCGGAAAAATCCATATCCGTGGATGCAGTACGCGAGGTAATCCGCTTGGCTGGCGAGCATACCTATGAGGGCGGACGACGGGTGATTATCATTGAGCAGGCGGACAAGATGACCCCTGCGGCGGAAAACTGCTTGCTGAAAACCCTCGAAGAACCGCTGGCAGGAACAATCTTTTTGTTGATTACCGATTCGCCGGAAACCATGCTGCCTACCATTATCAGCCGCTGCCGTGCGCTAAAGCTGCACCCGTGGCCTGATGAGACGGTACGCCGGGTGCTGGAAGCACATGACGTAGACAGCGTGAGGAGGGAAGAAGCCATCCGCGTGAGCTGGGGCTCCATTGGCAAAGCGCTGAGCGTGGCGGCGGACGAGGGCTATTGGCAGAGACGGGAAAGCGTGATGCGCGACTTTTTCGCGCTTGAGGAACGGAGCGGCATTCTTCGTGTGTCCACGCAATGGAAAGATCGCAAGGAAGATGCGGACGAACTGCTGGACGATGTGGAAGATATGCTGCGCACACTGATGTTTGTGCGCCTTGGCCGGCTGGATGCATCGCATGCGCAATCCTTTCCGGACAAATGGCGTCACATGGCGGAAAGGGCGCCGCTGGAAAGCTTCGCTGCCCTGACTGACGCGGTGTGGCAGGCGCGCAGAATGCGGCAAAACCAGGTGACATGGCAGGCAGTGATTGAAAAATTGCTGCTGCGCCTGATGGAGGAAGGCAACCGATGGTGAATGTGATTGGCGTTCGGTTTCAGAATGCCGGAAAATTGTATTTTTTTGATCCAGGCCCTTATTGGCCAACCCCTGGCGACTTTGTGATTGTTGAAACCACCCGCGGCATTGAGTTTGGCGAGGTGGTGACAGGCGTGCGGGAGCTTAATGATGAGCAGCTGTCCTCGCCTCTCAAACAGGTGGTGCGTATTGCTACAGCGCAGGATGTGCAGCATGCAGAGGATAACAAACGCCGGGAAAAGGAAGCATACGGCATCTGCCAGAAGAAGATTGCCGACCATAAGCTGGACATGAAGCTGGTATCGGTGGAGTATACCTTCGATAACAGCAAAATTCTGTTCTATTTTACAGCCAACGGACGAGTGGATTTCCGTTCGCTGGTGAAGGATTTGGCGGCAGTGTTCAAAACCCGCATTGAGCTGCGGCAAATCGGTGTTCGTGATGAAGCGAAAATGCTTGGCGGACTGGGACCTTGTGGCCGTCCCATTTGCTGCGGGGCGTTCCTGGGGGATTTCCAGCCGGTGTCCATCAAGATGGCGAAAGAGCAGAATCTGTCGCTGAACCCGACTAAGATCAGCGGTGTGTGTGGGCGGCTGATGTGCTGCCTGAAGTATGAGGAAGACAATTATGAGCAGACCCGCAAGCGCATGCCCAAGATTGGCAAAGAGGTGATAACCCCTGACGGCCCCGGCGTCGTGTGGGATCTGAACATCATCAAGGAAACAGTGAGGGTGCGCATTCAAAAGGGCGACAGCAGCGAAGTGAAGGACTATCCGCTGGAGCAGGTGCAGCGCCCCGGCGAACAGCCGGTGGCACCCGTGGCTGATGCGCCCAAGACTGCAGAACCCAATGAAACCGAGAAAGCGGCTGCATTGGAAGAAAAAACGGAGCCTGCGGAGAACAGTGAGCAGCAGACCACGACGGAAGAAACTGGCTGCAAGGAAGAAGCATTCCGCAATGATGGAAACGGTCGCCGGCGCGGAGCACGCGATGTTCGCGGCGGGCAGAAAGAACAGCAGGACAAGGATAACCGCACCGGCAGAGACAGCCGGTTGGGCAAGCCGGTGCAGCGGGAAAATCCGAACCGTCGCCAGGCAAAGGGGATGAAACCGACCGACGCGCAGCCGCAGCAGGTCAAGGCTCCTGAAGCACCGAAGACGGCTGTGAGTCCATGGAAGCAGGCAGTTGAACAGGCGCTCCGCGCGGCGCAGGAAAGTGGTCAGGCAATTGACGCAGAAGTGAAAGAAATGGCTTCGACGGAGAAAAGTAAGCCTGAAACAAAGCCTGAAGTGGAAAAGCCGATTGTGGCGGAGGATCATGAGGATACGCACTTGTTTGTGGTGGAAACCGAAGAGGATGATACCATCTGACAGGCGATGCATGGCGTTTCTTCGTGGGAAAGGGCGGAATTTCAGCAGGATTCCCCTTGCAAATTTGCGCGTGACATGGTATGATACACCTGTACACATCAAGGATGTGTGCCGTTTGATTATGTTGAGGAGGTGAAACCACCATGGCTTACAAGATTTCTGACGATTGCATCAGCTGCGGCACCTGCGAGGCAGAATGCCCCGTGTCCGCCATCTCTGAAGGCGACGGCAAGTACGAAATTGACCCCGAGAAGTGCATCGAGTGCGGCGCTTGCGCCAGCGTGTGCCCCGTGGGTGCTCCTGCTCAGGCGTAATGATCGCTTGACGGACAAAAAGGCTCTCTGCCTTATGGCAGAGGGCTTTTTACATGAAGACAAGCGCTCGCAGGTCATTGATCTGTGAGCGTTTGTCTTTTGCGGAACGGATATTCTGTGAGGGAGAGTGAGGCGCTTTGCGGATTCAGCCGATACTTTGCGCCAAGCAGAAGCGTAATGCGATCCCGGCCATGCCCTGCATGCACATTCCAAAGAATGGGAAGCAAAGGGGGAAGGTAAGGGGTGATTAAGTTCTGGAGCGTCGGGGTTTGCATGTTGGCAGCACCTGCATAGCGGCTGAAATCCCCCAGCACGAGGCCGTTGATACGGTCAAACACTCCGTGTTGTTTGAGCTGCATGAACATGCTGTCCAGCCGGTCAAAACGTTCTGACACATCCTCTAAAAGAAGCAGTGCACCATCCCAACAGGGTTCCCAGGGTGTGCCGATCAGGGCGACCAGCACGGATAAGTTGCCCCCAACCAGTGTGCCGCAGACAGGCTGGCTGCCATGGGCGTGGAAAGGCGTGCCATTCGGATTCCGCATGGCACGGGGTATGCAGCCGGTGAGAGTGTTCAGCCACTGCGCACGGGAGGCAGGATCGCGCAGGCCAATGGGTTCCATGGCGCCGGGCATAGGGCCATGCACAGTCACAAAACCACACTGGTTGTGCAACACTGTGTGCAGGGCAGTGATATCTGAAAAACCTACAAGCGGCTTGGGATGGCGGGCAATAGCGGCATAATCCAGCAAAGGCAGCAGGCGTATGCTGCCCCAACCACCACGCAGGCACACAACGGCGCGCACATGGCCATCCAGAAACATGTTCATCAAATCGTGAGCCCGGAGTGAGTCTGTCTCTGCACATGTTACGCCGATGGTATCCACAGAGATGCCGCGACGCACCAAAAATCCCATTTCTTCCAGCAAATGCACAGCAGCGTCACGTCGCTCCGGTTCATATACAGGGCTTGCAGGTGCAACCAGCCCAATGGTATCGCCAAGCTGCAAAGGGGAAAACAAACGGCGGCGCATGGCATTCTCCTTTCTGCATGAAGCAATGAGAAAACGGGCAATCTTTCCCTGAAGAGGTGATGGGATGCTGACCATTTTTGTTCGGGCAGTGCTGTTGTTTTTGCTATCTGTGCTGGCCATGCGGGTGATGGGCAAGCGGCAGGTAGGGCAGCTTCAGCCCTTTGAGCTGGTGGTGGTTATCATGATTGCAGAATTGGCGACAACCCCCATGGGCGATGTGGGAACACCCCTGCTGGACGGCGTGCTGCCTATGTTGGCGCTTATTGTCTGCCATGGCTTGCTGACCGGCGCGGCTATGCGGTGGGAACACTTCCGTGCCTGGCTGTGTGGCCGTCCTGCCGTGCTGATTCAACATGGGGCGATTTGTGAAACGGAACTGCGGAAAACCGCCATGACCTTAAGTGACCTGATGGCGCTGCTGCGCATAGGCGGCGTGCAGGATGTGGCACAAGTGGAAACTGCTGTGCTGGAAACGGGCGGCCAGATGAGCGTATTTCCTAAGGCGGCGGACAGACCGTTGACGCCCGGAGACATGAGCCTTTCCGTGGCGAGGGAAGGATTGCCGCTGCCGCTCATCATGGATGGGCGAGTGCAGCAGCATAACCTGCGCCGCGGCGGGTTGACGGAAAGCTGGCTGAAAAAAATGCTGCATTCACTGGGATACACATCTCCGGGAGAAGTTTTCTTTTTGTGTGTAAACGCATCGGGAAAGTTGCTGTGTCAGGGGCGGGGAAAGGCGGAAATGCAGGAGCTTCAGGCATTGGAAAGCGGGAAGGTCGGGTGGTGAAGCATGCGAACAGGAGTGATGGTAGCAATTGGATTGCTGTTGGTGGTGCTGGCAGGCGGGGTGATGACAGCAAATGCTACGCAGAACGTATCCAGGCAATTTGTGTCCGCCAGCAGGGAACTGGCAGCACTTACAGAAGGCGAGCAATGGCAGCGCGCGGAAGAAACACTCAGTGCTTACCGGCAGCAATGGGAGGAGAAAATCATGTGGCTGCAAATGCTTGCGGCTCATGAGGACATGGATAACGTGACGCTGGCCATGGCAAAACTAAGTGCCGGGATAGCGGCAAAGGACGTATCGCTGTGCCTTGAAAGCTGTGAGGAAATGCAGGAGCATGCGCGGCATATTCGTCACCGGGACGCTTTAACACTAGGCAATGTGCTGTGAACGTTACGTGCCGGCTTTGATGGTGATGACATGATACTGCGGGCGGCGGAAAAGACGCATGGGCAGCCCGACAGTACCAATGCCGCCGGAGGTGAGCATGGGCACGCGGTTTTCGCTCAGCCATCCGTAGCAATAGCGGTTCGGAACACCGCTGGTCAACCCAAGCAGTGACCCAAGCAGAGGAGCCTGCCCGCCATGGGTATGGCCAAACAAGGCAAGATCAAACCAGGAGGTGTAGCCATCGGCAGAAAGGGCAACTTCAGCATCGGAAATGACAGCAGGCGTGTGACTGAGAAAAATGACATAATCGTCGCGTTTTACCTGCGAAGCAACATCAGCAACCTTGGCGTGGCCGGTGACAGCATCATCCACACCGGCAATAGATACGGAGCTGTTGCCGATGCGCACCTGCACAACATCGTTGATGACGGGGGTTACGCCGGCATTAATCATGGCGGAACGAAGCTCGGAAAGGCTTTCGTTTCCACCGGCACGGTCCGTATCGCCAATGACGGCGCACACGGCATACCGGGCGCTGAACTTACGGGATTCCTTGAAGAACTGCACTGCGCCATCGGCATTAGAGGCATAGTCGCCGCCAAGGAGAATCAAATCGGCATTGAGGGCATTGACACGGCTGATCAGGTCATTTGCGCGGCTTTGACTGAAAAAAGGACCCATGTGAATATCCGAAAGATACACAATGCGCAGCGTACCGATATCATTGCTGAGCGAGGAAGAAGTGATCGTCTGATAGGAGGCATCCAGGAAGTGCGGCTCCACAAACGGATAGCAGAGAAGCGCAAGGAGCAGAAGCAGGCAGGCAATCAATACAGCCCGCTTCATGTGAAGCCTGCGGGCACCATGGGCACTGTGCCGCGGCTCATAGAACAGGCGGGAGCTGCGGTGAGGCCTGGCAGGCGGATAATGCATGGGAGAATCCCTCCTTTGGCAGTAGTTGACAGGATGTTGGAAACATTGTACACTAAGACAGGCGTTTCGTAAAGGCGGCAAAAGCTGATGGCTGCCTGAGCAAGAAAGGACAAGAGAGACGATGACAAAGTTTCGCACTTTTCAGCCCTGCACCTTGCTGAGTCCTGTTCCGTCGGTGCTGGTGTCCTGCAAGGGAATCAAGGAGGATGCGAATCCTAATATGCTGACGGTAGCATGGGCGGGCACGGTGAATTCCGAGCCGCCGATGGTATCCATCAGTGTGCGAAAAAGCCGCTATTCTTATGACCTTATCAAGGAAAGCGGCGAGTTTGTGGTGAATTTGGTGGACGCGCAGCACTGCCGTGCACTGGATTATTGCGGCGTGCGATCAGGCAAAAATGGAGATAAGTTTGCAGCCACGGGGTTGCATGCAATGCCTGCTGTTGGACTGACATACGCGCCTGCGGTGGAGGAATGCCCGGCATACCTTGCATGCAAGGTTCGGCAGATGATTGAGCTGGGCAGCCACGATTTATTCCTGGGGGAGGTAGTCGGCGTGCAGGTGCGGGATAAATTGTTTGATGAAGACGGCTCCTTGCATCTGGAACGGGCAAACCTTGTGTGCTACACCCACGGCGTATATCAAAAAGCAACCGATGTGCTTGGCTTCTTCGGCTACTCGGTGGCAAGACCGGAAATCTTAAAAAAACGTATGCATAACTATCACAAAGGATGAAGGAAGGGGATTGACCGAATATGTTGACCATTCATGATCTGTATGACCTGAACCATACGCTGGCGGCGGATTATCTGAAGGGATTTACCTATCCATGGGAAGCGCTGGCGGGCATTAAACAGATGATAATCGCCTTGGGCGAAAAGCTGGATGGTGCGGAATATACCCAGATTGCGCCGCAGGTATGGGTGCATCGTACTGCGGTGATTGCGCCCACGGCCTACCTTGGCGCACCGTGTATCATCGGCGCGCAGACGGAGGTTCGCCATGGCGCGTTTATCCGTGGCGCGGCGCTGGTAGGAGCCAATTGCGTGGTTGGCAATTCAGTGGAGCTGAAGAACGTCATTCTCTTTGATTCAGTGCAAACCCCTCATTACAACTATGTAGGAGACAGTATCCTTGGCTATAAAAGCCATATGGGTGCGGGTTCCATCACCTCCAACGTAAAAAGTGATAAGACCCTTGTGGTGGTGCACAACGGACAGGAAAGCATTGCGACGGGACTCAAGAAAATGGGAGCAATGCTGGGCGATTATGTGGAAGTTGGCAGCAACAGCGTGCTGAATCCCGGCACGGTGATTGGAAGCCACAGCAACGTCTATCCGCTCAGCTGTGTTCGCGGCGTGGTTGCGCCCAACAGCATCTGGAAGACCGGCGGCATCGTTGTGGAGAAACACTGAAAGATGACATGATGAAACGCTTGACAGCCAGGACTTTTTGCAAAAAATGAAACCGGCTGACGGGGGTGCCATGTTTTCAAAAACTGAGCAAAAAAAGGAAGGCCGAAGCTCCTTGAAAAGAGACGAGGCCTTCCTTTGCTGCAAGGTGCGGTAATTTATTCCACCGTTACGGATTTTGCCAGGTTGCGGGGCTTATCGACATCGCAGCCGCGGGACACAGCCATGGAATAAGCCAGCAGCTGCACGGGGATCACTGCCAGCAGTGGCGACAGCGCATCGGCAACAGCCGGCACAACCCACAGCTCATCAGCATCGCCGCGCACACGCTCGCTCAATGCTTCGGTGCAAACAATCAGTGTTCGGGCACCGCGGGAGCGTACCTCGCGAATGTTGGACAGCATTTTTTCAACCAGCGCGCTTTGCGTTACCAGCGCGCAAACCAGCGTGCCTGGTTCAATCAACGCGATGGTGCCATGCTTGAGCTCACCCGCGGCATAAGCTTCGGAGAAAATGTAGCTGACTTCCTTCAGCTTCAGGCTGGCTTCCATGGCCAGGGCGTAGTCCAGCCCGCGACCAATGTAGAACACATGCTTCTGGTCAAAGTGACGGCTGGCAAAGCGCTGTACATTACCCTCCAGCGCCAGCGCCTTTTCTGCCTGTTCAGGCAAAGCGGACAGCGCATTCAGCAGAGCTTCGGCATCTTCGTTTGCAAGGACACCGCGCTTTACCCCCAGGTCAATAGCCAGAAGCGTCATCATTTCAACCTGCGTGATATACGCTTTGGTGCTCGCTACAGCAATCTCGGGGCCGGCGTAGGTATACAGCACGTTTTTTCCTGCCGCACGCGCAATGGAGGAACCGAGCACATTGGTCAGAGCCATGGTCTTTGCGCCAAGGCGGGCAGCTTCCCGCATGGCAGCCAGCGTGTCTGCCGTTTCACCGCTTTGCGAAATGGCGAGGAACAGGTCGCCGGAAGACAGCATGGGATCACGATAGCGGAACTCGCTGGCAACATCGACTTCAACAGGCAGGCGCGCAATCTTTTCAATCAGGTATTTACCGATTACCCCGGCATGATAAGCTGTGCCGCAGGCCACAATGGTCAGCCTGTTCAGTTTACGCGCTTCATCCTCAGTCAGCGGGAAAGCGCCATCACGCAGCTTGCATCCGTCCACATGGGCACTGAACGTCTTGCGCAACGCTTCCGGTTCTTCATGGATTTCCTTAAGCATAAAGTGCGGATAACCGCCCTTTTCCGCCGCGGCAACATCCCAATCCACATGCATGGGGGTGACAGGACGAACGTGGCCATAACGATCGTATACGGTGACTGTTTCTGCTGTCAGCACGGCGATTTCGCGGTCATCCAGCAGCACCACGTCGCGGGTATGATTGATGAGCGCAGGAATATCGCTGGCCACGTATTGCGCGTTGGAAGACACGCCTACTACCAGCGGACTATCCTTACGCGTACAATAGAGGCGATTGCTTTCCCGGGCGGACAGAACGCACAGGGCATAACTGCCTTCCAGCATGCCCGACGCCCGGCGGAGCGTATCTTCCATGTCGCCGTTATAGAGCATGTTCAGCAAATGTGCAATAACCTCCGTATCGGTTTGGGACACAAAAACACAGCCCTGCCGTTGCAGCATGGCGCGGAGTTTTTCGTGGTTTTCAATGATGCCGTTGTGCACAACGGCGATATCCCCCTTCATATCTGTATGAGGGTGAGCGTTAAGGTCACTGGGTTCGCCGTGGGTTGCCCAGCGAGTATGACCGATGCCAATACATCCATGCAGCGGATGCGATTCAAGCCGGTCTTCCAGATTCTTCAAACGCCCCTTGGCTTTGCACAGCTCGATGGAGCCATTTGCCATTGTTGCAATGCCTGCGCTGTCATAGCCGCGATATTCCAGCCTTGCCAGGCCATCCAACAAAATGGGCTGCGCTTCTTCATGCCCGATATATCCAACAATGCCACACATCGGAATTCAGTCCTCCAAGACAAAATGTTACAATACGTATTATATTCTTTTTGAACGAAATTGCAACACTTTTTTTCAAAAGGGCATTCTGAACGGAGTCAATGCGCGCTATTTCCACAAAAGAACCCCGTTGATGGGGACGCCGTTTCGCGTTACATGCAGGTGAAGGTGCGACGGCAGATTGGTTTCATCCATCACGCCGTTGCCGATAAAACCGATGACCTGTCCGGCACTGACGGGATCACCCACCGCAAGACCAGCGATAGACGCCATTCCGGCATAGGTTGCGATGATGTTTCCCTCATGTGCAATGCGTACCCATGCGCCGAGCCATCCCCGCTCCTGCAAGGATTCCACGGTACCGTTCGCCATGGCGTTAACCTGTGTGCCGGCGTCTGCAGCAAGATCAATGGCATCATGCAGCCGCCATATACCGGTGACGCCAGACTGCTGAAGCCGTGCGCCGTCAAAATCGGTCAACACTTGAACAGGGGACAGAGGCGAAACGAAAACAACAGGAGCGGACGTTGGCGCAGGGGACGGAGATGCTGCAATATCTGCCAGAGATTCCTGCATTAGCCCTGCGGCATTGAGCGCATCGCTGACCGGTGGCGTTGGCGCCGCAGCAGGCTTTGGCTGCGCCTGCCTGGTCCACAAAGCTGTGCCTGCAATGGTCAGCACACAGGCAACCAAAATGATTGCAAAACCCTGATGCTCCACGAAGTGTACATATTGATCCCGAATGCGTTTGTAATAAGCACGCCATTCTTTCATCCTAAAACCCTCCGTGGAGTGTAGCGTGCCCGAAAGGGAAAGTGCTTATACCAAAAGCCATAGACTGCACAGATGTGCAAGGCGCTCCGGCAGGACAGACCATGCAAACACTGCTATGCCGGGCAAACTTTGCCAGTCCGCTGCTGTTAACGGCGCACCGAGGATGTACCAAAGGATGGCAATCAAGAGCAGAGTAAGCGGCCAGCGCAACGATTCACCAGTGGAACGAGGCATAGGCAACGTGTCCTTTCTGCCAAATTCATTTTTGAAAAATTTTTCACAAGCTTATGCAGACACGGCATAACCGTGCATTTCCAGTATATGCCGATAGGCGCGGCAACAGAATGGCTTAAATTTGTACAGGGTGAGAAGTTATTTTCCCAAATCGCAACGCAAAACATCCCAAAAATGTTTTGTGTTTTGAAAGCTTTTTGCCAAATTTGCGTAATTGTCTTGACGAAAGTGCATAAACTCGTATACAATAAGAGAGAAAGAGAACCTGTCCTGACTACTATCGGTTGTGAAGCTTCAATGATTTTGAAAGCGGGTGCAGATCCATGCGTTATGTTGCCCCTACATCGGAAGTCAGAGAAGGATTCCACCAGGGGAAAAATCGGCGTGCGTATGAAATTTTAGGCGCGCATCCCGTGCTTGAAAATGGGAAAAAAAGCTGGCATTTTGCAGTGTGGGCACCTAACGCTCGCGCAGTGTCCCTGATTGGTGAGTTTTGCCGATGGGATCGCGAAGCTTATCCCATGCAGAAACAATATGACGGCATCTGGGAGCTCCGCCTGCCTGCCGAAACCTTTGACGTAGCCTCCGATCCGGAACGATATCAATATCCTGATGCAGAAGAGAAGATCAAAACGTATAAATATGCGGTTCTTGGTGCAGATGATGTTTGGCAGGAAAAAGCCGACCCCTATGGCTTCCAAATGCAGCTGCGCCCTAATGCCGCATCTGTTTTGTGCGACCTTTCCGATTATCCGTGGCAGGATGACGGATGGATGCGCAGGCGGGAAAGCTGGGATGCAGAGCGCAGCCCAATGAATATCTATGAGATGCACCTTGGCTCATGGCGGCGTGAAGGCAGCGGAAAAACGGGAACAGGCGGTGCAGGCAGCCAAGCCGGTGAAGCCGGGCGCATGCTCAATTATCTTGAAATTGCCGATCAGCTGATTCCTTATGTGAAGGATATGGGTTACACGCATGTGGAACTGCTGCCGGTGATGGAGCATCCGCTGGATATGTCCTGGGGCTATCAGGTTTCCGGCTATTATGCGGCGACAAGCCGCTATGGCACGCCACAGCAGTTGATGGCGTTTATTGATCGCTGCCATCAGGCAGGCGTTGGCGTGATCCTCGACTGGGTGCCCGCGCATTTTCCGCGAGATGAAATGGGGCTTCGCCGTTTTGACGGCACTGCCTGCTATGAGCATCCGGATCCACGGCGGGGCGAGATGCCCCAGTGGGGAACCTGCATGTTCGATTATGCTAGGGGAGAGGTGCGCTCCTTCCTGATGAGCAATGCGTGTTTCTGGCTGGAGTGGTATCATGCGGACGGCTTGCGGGTGGATGCAGTATCCGCTATGCTGTATCATGATTTTTGCCGGGAGGATGGACAGTGGCTTCCCAACCGCAATGGCGGGCGGGAAAATCTGGAGGCAATTGCATTCCTTCAGCAGATGAATACAACCATTGCGCAGGATTTTCCCGGGGCACTCACCATTGCAGAGGAGGCGACTGCCTATCCCATGGTAACGAAACCGGCATCTGTGGGAGGGCTTGGCTTCCGTTTCAAATGGAACATGGGCTGGATGAACGATATGCTAAGCTATATCAAGCTGGATCCCATTTATCGCAAATGGCATCATGACAAGCTGACCTTTTCGCTCTTTTATGCCTTTTCCGAGCACTTCATCCTGCCTTTTTCCCATGATGAGGTGGTGCATGGCAAACACTCCATGCTGGATAAACAGCCGGGGGATCTGTGGCAGAAATTTGCGGGGCTTCGGGCGTTGTACGGATATACCATTGCCCATCCGGGAAAGAAGCTGCTCTTTATGGGCAGCGAATTCGGGCAGTTTATTGAGTGGCGATTTGACGATCAGCTGGACTGGTTCCTGCTGATGTATGACCGGCATCCGCAGTTGCAGGCGTGCGTACGCAGACTGAATCACCTGTATCTAGACACACCGGCACTGTATCAGGTGGATGATAGTTGGGATGGCTTTCAGTGGATTACGGCCAATGACCAGGACAATAGCGTTGTAGCGTTTTTACGAACCGATCAGGAAGGAAAAGCGCTGCTGTGTGTGACCAATTTCACGCCGACTTTCCATCCGATTTATCGAGTGGGACTGCCCATTGCAGGAACGCTGACGGAAGTGCTGAATACAGACCGTGCAGCCTATGGCGGTTCCAATCAATACAATGCATGGCCGTGCCACACAGAACCGGAACCGTGGAATGGCTTCCCATATGCTACGGACATTTGCGTGCCTCCGCTATCCACGGTGTTCTTCCGGTATGATAAAACGCCCGGCATTCAGCCAGGGCTGGAAGAAGCGGTAGCACAGCCGGTACGCACGGCTGTGTGTGCGGCAGGCGGATGATTTCGAACCCGTGGCAAAATGGCTCCTGAACGGAGCCTTTGCATACAGCGCCGCAGGTATGGCGCTTATCCTGAGAGGCTCAGACATCCCGGTATTATTCCATCACAATTAAAGGAGTGTGTTCTCCCATGATGAGAAAAAAGACCTGTATTGCCATGCTGCTGGCAGGCGGCCAAGGCAGTCGGCTCGGTGTACTGACAAAAAACGTTGCCAAGCCTGCTGTGCCTTATGGCGGCAAGTATCGCATCATTGACTTTCCCTTGAGCAACTGCACCAACAGCGGCATTGACACGGTGGGCGTGCTTACCCAGTATCAGCCGCTGGAGCTCAATGCCTATATCGGCTCCGGCGCGCCGTGGGATCTGGACTTGTCCAACGGCGGTGTGTTTGTGCTTCCTCCTTATCAGAAGGGCAAGAGCGGCGAATGGTATCGGGGTACGGCAAATGCTATTTACCAGAACATGGCGTTTATTGAGCAGTATCATCCGGATTACGTGTTGATTCTTTCCGGCGATCATATTTATAAGATGGACTACAATGCCATGCTGAATTTCCACATTCGCCACAAGGCGGATGCAACCATCGCTGTGCGCGAAGTGCCGTGGGAAGAAGCGAGCCGCTTTGGCATCATGAATACTGATGCGGACGACAACATCACCGAGTTTGAAGAAAAACCCAAAACGCCTAAGAGCAACAAGGCGTCCATGGGCATCTACATTTTCACGTGGGACAAACTGCGCCAATATCTCACCCGGGACGAGGCGGACAAAAAGAGCAGCAACGACTTTGGCAAGAACATCATTCCGACCATGCTTGCTGACAAGCAGGTGATGGTGGCTTACAATTTTGAAGGCTACTGGAAAGATGTGGGCACCATCGAATCCCTGTGGGAGGCAAACATGGATTTGCTCTCCACGCCTATGCCCATTGACCTGCATGACAAGAAATGGCGCATCTATGCCCGTAATCCCGCGATGCCGCCCCACTATATCGCCAAGGGCGCTGTGGTTTCGGATTCGCTCATCACAGAGGGCTGCGAAGTGCATGGCACGGTGAACCATTCTATTCTCTTTGCCGGTGTTCGAGTGGAGGAAGGCGCGGACGTGACTGACAGCGTTATCATGCCTGGCGCGGTTATCCACCGCGGCGCAGTAGTTCGGCGCGCCATTGTGGCAGAAGGTGCCGCTGTCGGCGCAGGGGCGTTTGTTGGCGAAAAGGAAGGCAGCATTGCCGTGGTTGGGCAAAACATCACCATTCCGGCAGGCGCGTCCGTAGCGGCAGGCCAGCAGGTGGATGAAGCTACCACCTTCTGAATCTTTTCTGGCAGGGGGTTCCTGCACAGCAGCGTGAAAGGATGAAAGCACAATGAAAGACGTTATGGGCGTAATCTACACGGGCGGCAATGATGCCCGTTTGCGGGAATTGACCATGACCCGTGCCATTGCGGCATTGCCGGTGGCAGGGCGCTATCGGGTGATTGACTTTCTTGTTTCCTCCATGGTCAACAGCGGCATGAAAAACGTAGGCGTAATCATGCAAAAAAACTACCACAGCCTGATGGATCATCTGGGTAGCGGAAAAGAATGGGACTTGCATGGCAAGAATGATGGCCTGTATGTGCTGCCGCCTTTCCTAACCCGTGAAAATGTGGGTGTTTATTCCGGCGCGCTGGACGCACTGCGTTCCAACAACAGCTATTTGAGCCGCTCCAAGCAGGAGTGGGTTATCCTTGCCCGGGCAGACAGTATCTACAACTGTGATATGGATGCGTTGGCACGCTATCATGTGGAAAGCGGCGCGGACGTAACGGTTATGTATACACGCAACCCGGGCATGAAGCGCGATGAATACGGCTCCTACCTGGCAGTTGATCAGGACGGTTGGGTGACGGATATTGAGTTCGAGCCCACGCATCCCAGCCTGGACTGCACAGCCATGGATGTGTATGTCCTCAAGCGCGAGTTGCTGCGCACATTGGTGGACAAGGGCGTTGCACATGGCTATCATGGCTTCATGCGCGATGTGGTGATGCGCCTGATGAACGAAAGGCAACTGCGTGTGGGCAGCTATGAATATAAGGGTCCCTGCTGGCGCATTGATTCCGTGCAGAGCTATTTCCGCTTCAACATGGATATTCTCAATGACGATATTCGTCGCCAGCTCTTCAGCGAATCCAGCCCGGTGTATACCAAAGTGCGTGACGAAATGCCGGCACATTACGGCGACAGTGCGCAGGTCAGCAATTCGCTGGTGGCGGATGGCTGCATTGTGGAAGGAAAGGTTGAAAATTCCGTGCTCTTCCGCGGCGTTCGCATTGCACCCGATGCCCATGTGAAAAACTGTGTGATTATGCAGGATGGCATGGTGCATTCCGGGGCGTACATTGAAAACTGCATTCTCGATAAACAGGCGGTTATCAAGCGCAATGCACGCCTCATTGGCCCGGAAGCATATCCCATTGTGATTGCGAAAAATGTTGTCATTTAATCGATGCACATGCACCCTGTTCTGCTGTTGAAAGACGGGGAGAAGGAAACCGGCAGGAGGATTTTATGAAGATTCTGTTTTCTGCAAGCGAGTGTGTGCCTTTTGTCAAAACTGGCGGTTTGGCGGATGTGGTAGGTGCACTGGCGCCTGTGCTGGCTGCGCAAGGCCATGATGTACGCGTTATTCTGCCTTTGTATGCCGCTATTCCCACCCAATGGACGGAAAAAATGACCCATGTGTGCGACTTTGAAGTGCAGTTGGGGTGGCGGCGACAGTATTGCGGTATTGAAAAGCTGGAAAAGGATGGCGTGACCTGGTACTTCATGGACAACAAGTACTACTTTGGCCGCCCCTACATTTACGGCCTTGGCGGAGATGAGTATGAACGGTTCGGCTTCTTCTGCCGCGGGGTACTCAACGCACTGCCGATGCTGAATTTCCAGCCTGATATTATCCATGCCCATGATTGGCAAAGCGGCATGGTGCCTGCACTGCTGAAAATCCAGTATGCACATTTGCCCTTTTTTTCCCGCATCAAAACCATATTCACCATTCATAACCTGCAATATCAGGGGATTTTCGGCATTCGGGAAGTGCAGGATGTGCTCGGCTTGGGCGACAGCCTGTGGACGAACGATAAGCTGGAGTGCTTCGGCTGTGCTAACTATCTCAAGGCGGCGCTTGTGTATGCTGATTTGATCACCACGGTGAGCCCTTCGTATGCGGAAGAAATCCAAACCGCCTATTATGGGGAAAGGCTGGATGGGTTGATTCGTGCCCGCAAGGCCAGCGTATTTGGCGTGTTGAACGGTATTGATATGGTGGACTACAATCCTGCAACGGATGCGCGCATCGCCACAACCTATACAGCGGATGATCTCTCAGGCAAGGCGGAATGCAAAAAAGCTCTGCAGGAAAAGCTCGGTCTCAAGGTGGATCCTGATGTGCCGATCATTGGCATGGTTGGTCGGTTGAGTAACCAAAAGGGTCTTGACCTGGTGGATTATGTCATTGGCGATATCATGAAGACGAACGTGCAGCTGGTGGTGCTCGGCATGGGCGACAGCCGCTACGTCAACCTGTTCAGTTGGGCGGAGGGTGAGTATAAAGGACGTGTTGCTGCACGCTTTGCCATGGATCACGCTTTAGCACACCAGATTTATGCAGGCGCGGATATATTCCTGATGCCCAGCCAGTTTGAACCTTGCGGTTTGAGCCAGCTGATTGCTCTGCGCTATGGTACGGTGCCGATTGTTCGCGAAACAGGCGGACTGCGCGATACTGTCCTTAGCTACAATCAGTACACAGGCGATGGCAATGGCTTCAGCTTCTTCAATTACAATGCGCATGATATGCTGCATACCATTGAACGTGCTGAAGAGTATTACAACAACCACAAGGATGTTTGGCATATGCTTCAGCACCGCGGCATGACGGGTGATTACTCATGGACAAATTCCGCTGCGCGCTATGTGGAGCTTTACAATGCCGTGCTGGGGAACGGGCCGCTGCCGTCCCATTTCGAGGTGCCTAAGGATGAACCCAACCCGGTGGTTGTGGCTACAGAAAAGAAAGCATAATTTTACAAACCTGAAATGAAAAATGAAAAGGACGCTTTTTCCCATGGGTGAGAAAAAGCGTCCTTTTGTACGCCGGTTACAGTACCTTTTCCAGGAAGCTGATAAGCCGCGGATTTTCCGGATGGTTGAACAGTTCCTTGGAAGGCTTATCTTCACCAATTTTGCCGCCGTCAAGGAACAGGGTACGGCTGCTTACCTCGCGGGCAAAGCGCATCTCGTGGGTTACCACAATCATGGTCATTCCATCGTTGGCGAGATCTTGCATCACGCCCAACACTTCGCCGATCATTTCCGGATCCAGGGCGCTGGTGGGCTCGTCAAAAAGCATCACGTCCGGGTTCATCATCAATGCACGCACAATTGCAATACGTTGCTTTTGCCCGCCGGATAGCTGGCTGGGATAATTGCTCAGCTTATCGCTCAGCCCAACACGCTTTACCAATTGAGCGGCCTTTTCCTCGGCTTCATCTTTGGACATATGCAGGATTTTCATGGGCGCAACGATCAGGTTTTTCATCACGTTCATGTTTTCGAACAGGTTAAACTGCTGGAATACCATGCCCATCTTCTGCCGGTGCAAGTCAATATCAATTTTCCTGTCGCAGATATTGACGCCATCGAAAATAATTTCACCGCTGGTGGGCGTTTCCAAAAGATTCAGGCAGCGCAGGAAAGTGCTTTTACCGCCGCCGGATGGGCCGATGATGCTCACCACTTCCTTGGCGGAAAAGGTTGTGCTGATGTCATTCAACACCGACAGCTTGCCGAAGTGCTTGGATAGATGCTTCACTTCAATGATCTTATTTTCTGCCACGGGACATCTTCCTTTCCATCAGCGAAATCAGCCGACTGCTCACGAACGTCAGCACAAAGTAAATCAAAGCGGCAATTGCAAGGCATTCCAGGCTATTATACGTCTTGGCGATAACCCCCTTGGTGCGGTACATCAGGTCGGCAATACCAATGATGGAAACAATGGACGATTCCTTGATAATCGTCACAAATTCATTGCCAAGCGCGGGAAGAATGTTTCGCACTGCCTGGGGAAGGATGACCAGACGCATGGTCTGTCCCTGGTGAAAGCCAAGACTACGCGCAGCTTCTGCCTGTCCCTTGTCAACTGCCTGAATGCCGGAACGAATGATTTCTGCTACATAAGCACAGCTGTTCAAACTCATGGCAACCACGCCTGCCGCAAAGCGATCAAAATCCGGAATGAAACTGACTTCCGGGAATTTCACGCCAATCATTGGCAGACCGTAAAAGATGAACATCAACTGCACCATCAGCGGTGTTCCGCGAAAGAATTCGATATAGGCAGTCGCCAGCCATTTCAGGGGCTTCAGGTGGCTCATGCGTGCAGTGGCCATCAGCGTGCCGAGAATGGTGCCCAGCAGCACTGTGAAAAAAGCGATGATCAGTGTGTTGCGCACGCCTTCAAGAAAGAAATTGCTGTATCGTTCAACCAGATTGCCCATCGTGATTAGAAAGTTCATATGGTGTTTCTCCTTACGGTTTCTGCATGCGGGGCAGTGTAGGGGATGCATCTGAAAACAGGCGAAACCGGAAAGCTGCTTCATGCGCGGCTTTCCGGTGCCTTATCCTAAAGAAGCGGGAATTAGTTGTTGTTGGAAGACCAGATGGCATTGTACTTATCGAAAGCGGCCAGATAGCTGCCGTCCGCAACCACACGATCCACCACGGTGTTCACAATCGCCAGGAAATCATCGTTGTCCTTGGCAACAACGCAAGCCTTACCAAAGGAAGCTTCTTCAGCGGAGAAGGTCAGGTTGGCAATTTCCAGATTGTCATTCTGCGCTACCATGCCTTCGCCAACAGCCTTGTCGCACACAAAACCGGCAATATTACCATTCACGGTTTCCATGGCCAGGCTCGGATAGTTTTCCAATTCGAACAGCTCGCTGTCCGGCAGAGCTTTTTCAATCAGGCCGGACTGCACAGTGCCCATCTGCGCGCCAACCTTCAGGCCTACCAGGGACTCCTTTGTGCTGTAAGTTTCGCCGTTGCCTTTCTTCACAATCAGCAACTGTTCGCTCAGTTCATACTGGTGACTGAAGTCAATCACCTTCGCACGTTCTTCGTTCACGGTGAAAGCAGCAATGCCGATATCCACTACGCCGGACTTTACAGCATCAATGATGCCGTCAAAGGCCATATCCTGCACCTTCAGCTCAACGCCGATTTCATCGGCAATCTGCTGAGCCAGCCAGATGTCGCAGCCGGTGGGATTCGTGCTGTCATCAAGGAATTCATAGGGACCATAGGTGGCTTCCGTGCCAACAACCATCACGCCGGCAGCCTTGATTTTGTCCAGAGCGCCCTCTGCGGATGCAGCGGTCAGGCTCAGAGCCATGCATGCAGCAAGAACCAACGCAAGAAGCTTTTTCATAAGTCAACATCCCCCATTCAAAGTTCTTATTCAGGTCACGTGCATTATTATACACACTTTTTCTTGCTTGTCAACATGTTTTGAAGATTTTTTCTTTATGTTTTGCAAGCTTTGAATGAGCTTGTGTGGATATACCGATATGCACGAATTATGCATAAAAAAGAATCGGGGGCAAAACACCTCCGATTCTTGATGACTGTGATCCGGGTTTAAAAATGGGATTCCAACTTTTTCAGCCGTTGCATGGCATCAGCAATCTTCTCATCGCTGGTGGTGCAGGCCATGCGGAAATGCCCTTCGCCTGCTTTTCCGAACACGCATCCGGGGGAGACCATGATGTGTGCTTCTTCCAGCAGCAGCTTGCAGAAAGCGCGGTCATCCATGCCTGTTTTGGCAATGCCGGGGAAAACGTAGAAGGTTCCGCGGGGTTTAAGCACCGTCAGATAAGAAATGTCAGCCACAGCGTCTGCCACCTTCATCACACGGTCACGATAACGGGTGATATATTTGTGAGCGATGTCATCGCGCAACTCCAAGGCTTTGATGGCCGCGCGCTGGGAGATAGACGGCGCGGCATAGGTCAGCGCGTCGTTTACGTGCTGAAATACATGAATCAACGCTGGATCTGCGATGATGTAGCCTACGCGCCAGCCGGTCATCAGGAAGTTCTTGGAAAAGCTGTTCAGCGTCACCGTCCGATCTGCCATGCCGGGCAATGTGCGCATGGGGATAAACACCCCGTCATACAGGTAGCGGGTATAGATTTCATCGGCCAGCACCAACAAATCAAACTCTTGGGCAATGCGCGCCAGCATCTCCAATGTCGTACGGTCATAGGCTGCGCCGGTGGGGTTGCTGGGAGAGTTGATAATCATGGCCTTTGTGTGCTCATTGATGGCGGCACGCAGTTCGGCCTCCTGGGGGCGATAAAGCTGCTTCTCGCTTGTCACAACTTCCACAGCCTTGCCGTAAGCCAGCTCAATCTGGTTGCGGTAATCAGCAAAGTATGGGCCGAAGACGATGACCTCATCTCCCGGATTCAGCAGTCCAAGCAGCGCTTGGGACATGCCTATGCAGCTGGAGGTGGTCACAAGGACTTCCTCAGCGCAGATATCTTGTTGAAAATCCTCTTTCCAGGCGCGGCAAATGGCTTCGATTAGCTCCGGATCCCCTTTTGGATCGCCGTAGTGGGTATAACCGCGGCAGGCATCCGCATAAGCAGCGTCGATAATACGTTTGTCAGTGGTGAAGTCCGTGTCGCCGATACTCAGGTCGATCACATCGCTGTAGCGGTGCAGGGCTTCTGTGTCCAGCGACAATCCGTCGCCGCAGTGTTGGAAACGCTTGGCAATATATTGGCTCATGGCTTATTTTACTCCTTTCACGTAAGGAATCACTGTGCTGCCGTTTTCAATAACATAAATTCGCTTTCCTTCAAGGTTAGCATCAGCCATCAACTGTGCGACGCTTTGATAGGAACGCAGCCCCATGGGGGCAACCAATTCCTGCGGCACACTGGAGAGCATCATGATGTTATATCGGTGCGCCTGCTCGCAGTTCAGCAAAAAGATGTAGCCCGGAATGGTGAAATGCTCGCGAAGCCGTTTTTCCATCGTGCCGTCCTGAAGATACGTGTTCCAGTCGAAATATTCCGCAGGGCCGCCGCCATCGCGTGCTTCTATCAGCAAAATCAGCGTACCGCCGCGCTTGAGCCCTGTCTCAATGTTATCAATGGTTTTCGTGCCTTGATAGAGGGACATATCCTTGGGATATCCGCCGCAGCTTGCAACGATAACATCGGCCTTTTCAGGCACTTCTACCCGGTAGATACGATCCACGGCTTCGCACGCTTTCAGCCAGCTGGACATATAGTGACCTGCATAAATTTCCGCCAGCTGCATGTCGGTGTTCATGACCAACGTCATCACAAACAGGTTCTTTACCATGCCGGCGGCCTGGCACATGTCATCGTTCAGGGGATTGCCTTCCAGCTTCCCGTTGCCAATCAGATCGTTGCTGCGGAATTCGCTGTCATCCAGCGCCAGCGCGTGGTTATGGCAGATGGTGTCCATTGCGCTTACGCCGGGCAGGATGCTTTTGCGCCCGCCGCCGAAGCCTGCCATCACGTGATGCGCACATGCGCCGAGCGCAATCACGCGGTCAGCGTTGGCAACTTCCGGGGCGATGCGCACTACCGTTCCATAGCTTGTGGTGCCGATGGTCGTCAGGTTACTTGCCAAACAATCGTGGTTGACCACACGGATTCGGTCATATACAGCATCGGTTACTAGGGTGCGCAGTTCCTTTTCATCTCCGCCAATGTGCGTGCCGTTGGCGACCACAATGGTCAGGCGATCAGCTTGCACGCCGCATTGGTTCAGCAAATAGTCCACCACATGGGGGATCACCTTATCCTGCCGCATCCAAAAACGAGACATGTCGCTGATGATCAGCGCAACCCGTTCGCCGGGAAGGATCCAGTTTTCCAACAGTGGCGCGTCAATGGGATGTGCCAGTGCGTCCAGCACCAACTGACGGATGTCTTTAGCAGGAGGCGTTTCCTGCCCGTGCAGGACGGTCACATTGTTTTCTTCCAGCGGAATGGTTACTGTGCCGTCACCGTAGCGAAATACATAATCTTTCTTCATGCTGCAACCACCCTCGATTCAATGCTAATAAGTATGCATTGGCTATGCATGAACTGCATCATAGCACAAATGACATGCTTTGTCCATGGCTTTAGGGCAATACCGCACAAATGAGTTGGTGCGGAGGCGAATGAATTTTTCGTCAGATGCAATGGCAGATTTTGAA
>CAKUFA010000017.1 GCA_934647165.1 uncultured Clostridia bacterium
GGAAGGCCGCAAAAAAGAAGCAGAACCCTTGAAAAATCAAGGGTTCTGTGGTGCGGGAAACAGGACTTGAACCTGCATGAAGTTAGCCCTCACTAGAACCTGAATCTAGCGCGTCTGCCAATTCCGCCATTCCCGCACAGTGACAATATATTTATATACGCCACCGCCTTTCGAATTCCTTCTTTTTTCTCTAATTTTTTTATTTTCGCATACAAAAAATCCCCCGTCAGCCTTGCCAGCCAACGGGAGGATCTTGAGTTGCTTACTTGTTTTCCAGTGCTTTGCGGTCAATCTTGGCATGTGCCGCTTCCACCCACGCGTCCACAGCCGCGTCATAGGTATCGTTCTGCTTGGTGGTCAACACGCTGTTGGTCAGCACATCGCGCACTTCGTCCAGCGCAACCGGGCCTTCCTCCACGTCCGCCACATACTTGATGATGTAGTAGCCGTAGATGCCCTCCACCTTGTCGGACACATCGCCCACGTTGGCAAGCGCCATGGCAGCCGTTGTAAACGCCGTATCCATGTTAGTCATGCCCTCGCACACGGCATAGCCGTTCTTCGCGGTGGCCGTATCGCCCTGCATGCCGGGATCCTCGGTATATTCGGCCATCAGCGCATCCCAATCGCAGCCGGGAATCTTCGCTAGAATCTCATCTGCCTTGGTGGCAATGTTGGCATAAGCTGTTGCCTTGGCTTCATCCAGCTGATCCGCATAGAAAGCTTCTTCCGCCTTGGCCTGTGCATAAGCCTTGACAGCAGCCGCCACATCGTCGCTCACTTCCGTGGTGAACGAAGCGGTAATGTCCGTCACCGTGGCAAGGTTCACCGTCAGCGCAGCGGGCGCTACCACATCCGTGGCGCTGGCCAGATCCGTCGCACTGGCCAGATCGGTGGTCGTTGCCAGATCCGTCTCGGTTGCTTCAGCCGCCACTTCCACAGCTTCGGGCGTTTCCAGCGTCACCTGCACCTGCTCAGCCAGGGCGTCGGGATCTTCCACACCCAGGTCGGTCACAGCCTTGCGGGCGGTGGTCACTGCGCTGGTCGCTTCGTTGTGGCGGGTCGTCAGGTCATCAATCACGGCCTGATCCTCAGCAAGGAATTTCACCAGGATCTGCTTCACCATGCGGTAGCCGGCGGGACGATAATACACCGTGTTGCCGTTGTTCACATTCGTGCCGTAGCTGCTCGGGTTATTGGTATAGGTGGTCTTGGCGCTGTCGGCACGGGTGGTCAGTTCCTGCGCCAGCTCATCCTCAGTGATCGTCACGTCCTTGACGATTTCCTGCTTGAGCTTGTTCTTCAGGAACGTTTCGCGTTCGCTGGCTGCCACGACTTCTTCCGTCACACCCAGCTGTGCGCACTGTTCGTCAATGGCCTTCTCCAGCTCGTCGCCGGTGAGGGTAGTATCCGCCAGATACGTCTTCTGCACCTGCTCGCGGGCAGACTTCCAGCTCTTTTCCACCGTGGCGTTCAGCTCTTCGGTTTCTTCTTCCGTCAGCTGATCCAAGCCCAGCTCCGCCACCTTCATGTTTTCCACATCGCTCTTCACGAGGCTGTCGATCACGCTGTCGGTGGTATCGGAGATGTTCTTTGCATCCGTCACATCATAGCTCATGCCAAACTGGTTGTAGAGCCAGGCCATGTAGTTGAGCTGATAGTTCACCGTATCCTGAATTTCGCCTTTGGTGTGCGTATAGTCGCCCACCCTGATGATCTCCGTGGCACGATCCACGGCCTCATCCTTTTCGATCAGCGCGCAGCCGCTCATGAGCATCGCCACAGCCAGCAACAGCGCAAGCAAAGCCTTCTTGTGCATGGAATTCCTCTCCGTTTCTTGATAATCTATGGAACACTTTTTATATTATACCGCAACCTGCGCAGGAAACGCAAGGGTAACGCCCAATTTTCTTGTGAACAAACCATGAACCGCAGTGTATTTTTGCCTGTGGAAGCGCTGTCTTTCCGTGTCCTCAAAGTGCCGTCCTGCCAGAAAGCCGCTCACATACCTGGCAAAAGCACACTTCCTCGCTGCTTTCCGCGCCATCAGGGCAAAATTTCCCCCTTGATACCATACCTCCGCTTCAAATACCCATCCAGATTGCCATACTCGCTGACCGTGATTTCACTGATTTGCAGCCGCCGCATCATTGCCAGCAGAATGCAGATGCCATGCACCACAATGTCCGCCCGGTTTGGTTGCAGCCCCGGCAAATTCAGCCTTTCCGCCAGCGGCATATCCGCCAGCTTCCACGCCTGTTTTTCCACCTGCTCCAGCGTCAGGCGTGTGCCGTGCATGTAGGTTCGATCCGTCCAGCGAATGGCCTTGACCATGGCCGCCAGGGTCGTGAACGTACCGCCCACACCAATCCACCGCGGCGGCAGGGTCAGGGTTGGGTGCTCCCGCAGCTTATCCTCCAAAATGCCCGCCGCCAATTCCTGCACGGCTGCCAGGTCGGCATGGCTGCGGATGGGCTGCATGCCGAACAGCCGCACCGCGCCCATCTGGCAGGAGAAGGTGCACACCAGCTTGTCGCCCTGCCCAACCACCAGCTCCGTGGAACCGCCGCCGATGTCAATCACACCGCAAAATTGGCCGTCCGTTGCCCCCAGGAAGGACAGCGCGGCTTCCTCTTCCCCTGAGCAGACTTCCATGCGCACGCGGGCTGCATCTTCCAGACGGCCGGCAAGCTCGTCCGCATTGGCTGCGTCGCGCACAGCGCTTGTCGCAAACAGGCTCACTTCCTCCGCACCGGCTTCCCGTGCTTCCCTGGCCATGCGCGCCACAGCGTTTACGGTTTTATCCATGGCCGCTTCGCTCAGATTGCGCTTTTCATCCAGGCCGGCAAACAGCCGCGTTCCTTCGCGATCCCGTCCCAGTTGTCTTGCCTGTTCGCCTTCCCGGTCTGCGATGAGCATTCTCACTGAATTGGAGCCGATTCCAATCACTGCCGTGCGCATGGTTGTCACCCTCCTGCCTTGTCTTTTGTCCAAAAGCAAACGAGAGAGAACTGCGCACGCAGTCCTCTCCCTCCTGTCTAATCCTCCATGGCTTCCTGTCGAATCCGTGCTTCCTCCTCCGTGTAAGCATACAACTCCTCAGGATTGACGAACTCGAACCGCAGCTCACCAGGCTTGATGTACTGATAATCCTGCCGGGCGCGGCTTTCCACATAGCTGTTGGTGCCCACGCGGGCAATCTGCTCATCCAGGCTGTTGCCCTGGGCCGTCACGTCCGCAAGGTTTATCCGCAGCGTGGTTTCTTCTTCCAGCAAGCGCTGCCGTTCCTCTTTCAGCCGCCCGTTCCACACAAGAAAAAGCGTCAGCGCCAGGGCACAGCAAAGCACAATTTTCCCCCAACGCATGGTATTTTGCATCGTGCCTGCCCCCCCTTTTCATCAAGCGCAGGCTGCTATACGCCGCCCCGCTCTATAGTGCCTATTATGTTCGCCCTTCACGGTCCTTTTCCTTCTTTTTCTTGCGTGCATCGCAAGCTTTTTTTGCACGCAGGAGCAATTCCCACAGCGCCAGTTCCATACTCAGCCCCAGTGACAGGCCAAGCAGCGCATGCAGCCGAAGCCCTGCCCCAAGCTTCACCGTGGATGTCATCAGCAGCCCCAGCAACGCAAGCGCAAGGAGTGTGTCCGCAAGCACAGGCAGCACGCGGCCACGCCTGCGCAGCGGAAGTGTCAGCTGCCACAGCGCGCCCAGCGCCGCACCGCCCGCCAGCAGCATCAGGCATGCCTGCGCCTGCGCACGCATGGCAAAAAGCCGCTCCATCATTGGCCAAGCGCACGGCGGAAAAAGCTGCTCCGTGCGCGGCGTTCACTGCCGTAGGCCGCCGCATCTACCCGGCCGGTGAGGGTAAGCTTTCCCTCCTCCAACTGGAGGCTTTCCACATGCAGTCCACTGCCGGTGATAACCAGTTCGCCACCGGCAGTGTGAAGCACAATCTGCTTTTCATCAAAGCTTTCCACATTTTCAACGCCTGTGACTGCCGCCCGCGCGCGATGGTCAATCGTGATACCATAGGCCGCTTCCGCACCTGTTTCTTCCCGGCTCATCCTCTCGCCCCCTTTATGGAAAAGGTTATGCGAAAGAACGCCGTGGCAGAACCGCCGCATGCTGCTTCCAGCGTTTTTCAGTCTTCTGTTTCCGCTTTGTTCCACGCTTCCAGACAGCCCTGCAAAATGGCCTGATACTTCGCACTGCGGTCGACATCCCACAGATAAGCGTCCGCCAAAGCGCTTTGCAGCGCAAAAAGGCCGTTAAAATCCCGTGCCTCCAGGCATTGTGCCAGCTGCTCGCCGGTCACATGGCTGTGCTCCTCCACAGCATGCAGATTATCCATGCAGTTTTGCAAAAGCTCCGGGATGGTCTGCTCCCATTCCTCCCGCGCCATGGAAGCAGCCACTTCCCGCAGCCGCTGCACGGCCTCTTCGGGGCTCAGCCCCGCCTCGTAGCCGTCCGTAAGCCACAGCCAGCTTTCGGCCATGCGGCTCCAGTCCTCCTGCTCCTGGCCGTTGGTAATCACCAGGCCGCCTTTGTCCCCGCCGAAATTCTGCTCCGCCTGCAAAACAAACATGGGCAGCCGGTCGCATCTTTCATGCAGTCGAAACCAGTCCTCCGCCTGGAAGTGATCGGCACTGCGATAGATAAACAGCGCCACATACAGGTCTGCATCCACGCGGTTTATTTCGTAGCGTGCTCCGCCTTCAGCCTGGCCGTAAGGCAGTTCCGTGAGCATGTCATACAGAAAAGTCCCTGTATTTCCGCTTTCCCACAAGGCGTGCTCGTGCACCTGCTCATACAATTCCTGCAGGGAATACGGCGGCCTGTCATCCGGATCATTAAGCCAGCCGCCGTTGCTGAGCAGCACTCGGTTAAGGCGGATCATATCCGCTTCATTGCCCACAGCCGCCACTCGAATTGAATGTATGCTTGCCAAGGTTGGTTCCTCTTTCCCATTTGATGGCGCACTGAGCGCCCTATCACCATTGCCCGATGCGAGTGCAGGGCACGCGGCCGTTCACCAGATCGCTGAGGCGGTGACGTGCATGGCCAATGATCACCGTTGTGCCGCCGCGCACGGATTCCAGGGCGTATTCCAGCTTGGCCTTGGCGCCGTTAGCGCCTGCCCGGCTTGCGCCCACACACCCCTGTTGAAGCTCCCGCACCTTCTTTTCCACATCCTCCACCGTTTTCCCCATCACTTCCCGCACCAGGGTGGACGGGTCTTTAGGATTCTGGTAGATCCCCTCCGTGGACGTCATCAGCACCAGGATTTTCGCATGCACCAGCGATGCAATAACTGCCGCCGTCTCATCATTATCCACACACTCGTGCACCACTTCCCCCTGCTGGCGGCGCACAGCCAGCTCCATCTTGCGGTTTTCCTCATCGCTTACAGGGTCGTTGTAGTTCACAATCGGGATGGTTTTCTGCTGGGCGGCGCGGATGAGCAGACGGCGGATATGCTCGCGCTTTTCCGGATCGTTGAAGTGCGTATGCTCCACCAGCAGCTGCCGCACGCCGTATTCCGGAGCAATAAACTGGCGATAATTCTGCATCAGAATGCTCTGCCCCTGCGAGGCATAGTCGGCTTTGTCCTGCTCCGGATCGCCGCACAGCTCGCAGCCCGTGCGCTTGATATAGTCCAGCCGTCCGATCTCCGTCGCACCGCTGGTAACCCAAATCATACCCGGCTTCAGCTCCGATCCCAGGCGGGAAAAAATATTATAATCAATATCCTTGTCTTCCTTGCGAATCAGCGCCATAGAACCAATTTTGCCCACCAGGTCAAACTGATACTCCATAAACAAACTCCTTCTTTTGCCTCATGCCGCTTCCGCAGAGCGTGTCAGGTCGTTCATCCACTTTTTTGAGCGGTACCGCCATAAACCGATGCTTGCCTTGATGATTTCCTCCACCAGGGTGAACATATACACCTGGTAAACCGGCAGATGCCACACCAGCGCCGCCACACCGACCAGCGGCACGCCCACCAGCCACAGCGCCGCCGTGTCCAGCACCATGGAGAACACGGTGTCGCCCCCTGCACGCAGGACGCCCACCACAATCACGCTGTTGACGGCGCGCAGCCACACTGTGAAGGCCGAAAAGCGCAGGATGCGTTCCGCCATTTCCTTGGCCTCCTGGGATACATGGAAAATGCCGATGAGCTGCCAGCGGGTCAGCAGCAGCGTGCCTCCCATCACAACGCCAAGCACCACGCAGCTGACCAGCATGCGTCTGGCCGTAAGCCACGCCTCATCGCGCTTGCCTGCGCCCAGGTTGCCGCCCACAAGAATCGTGGATGCATTCATCACGCCGTAGATGGCCACAAACACCAGCTGATCCACCGTGTTGAAAATGCCCACCGCGGACACCGCCGCGTCGCCCAGCCGGCCGTAGAACACGCTGTACATAGTGGTGCCCATGCTCCACAGTCCCTCGTTTATCACCACCGGCAGCACAAGCGCAAAAAACCGCTTGAGGAACGCACGATCCGGCAATTTCCAATCCGATCGGTGAAAGGCCGCCGGGAGCTTCAGCCCGTAGGCGGCGCACACATCAATGCAAAGCGCCACCGCACCGGAAATCAGTGTGGCAATGGCCGCACCCTCCACGCCAAGCGCAGGCAGACCCATGTGCCCATAAATGAGCAAGTAGTTGAGCAGCGTATTTACAAGAATCGAGCAAACGCCCGCCAGCATGGGGATGGACGTGCGTTCTGCGGATTTCATGCAGGTGGCGTACACCACATCCACAGCCGCCAGCAGGTATCCCGGGGCAACAATGCGCAGATATTGCACCGCATAATCGAAGCTTTCGCCCCTTGGCAGAAAGAAGCCCACCACCGTTTGCGGGCTGAGCATGGCAAAGGCTGCGAACGGCACGGCAATCACCGCCACCACCCGAAAGCACAGCCCCATCACCTGCCGCATGGCAGCCACATCCCGCCTGCCCCAATACTGGTTCATAAAAATGCCGCAGCCGGAAGCCGCACCGAACAGGAACAGCTGGAACACAAAGGTATAGCGGTTTGCCTGCACCACGGCGGCATAGGGTGCATCGCCCAAACGGCCAATCATCACGCCGTCAACGATATGCAGTGATGCGGACACAAGGTTCTGAAGCACAATGGGCAGGGCAACCACCAACAATTTCTTCAGGAACGCTCCGTCCCAACGGAGTATGGATTTTTCTTTCATCTGGCACATCCTGTATGTTTTTTGAAAATCCGCAATCTTAAAGGCTAAACTGCCACCGAAGATATTGCTCCAGCGTTATCATGCCGGCCTGATAGCCGCGGCTGTTATCCAGCACTGCATCCGCAACGGAGCGATAAATGCCGATGCGCTCGTGATACAGCCGCTCCACTTCGTCGAGTCCTTTTTGCGCCAGCAGCGGCCTTCTGTCCAGCTTGATGTCGCCAAGGATATCCTGCAGGGGGCGGTCAATGAGCACGATCAGCCCGTTGCTGCGCATGATGGCGCGGTTTTCCTCCCGCAGCACCATGCCGCCGCCGGTGGACACAAGCCCCGGCTTTTCCCGCGTGAGCTGGATGAGGATATTGGTCTCCGCATGGCGGAACGCATCCTCTCCATAGCGCTCAAAGATTTCCGGCACCGAGCATCCAACTGCCTGGGTGATGCGGGTATCCGTGTCCGCATAGGGTATCCCCAGGTTGTTCGCCACCCGCTTGCCAAGGCTGCTTTTGCCGCACCCGGGCATGCCAATGAGAAAGACCTGCCGTTCCATCATGGCGCGTCCTCCTCCTTCAGAAGCTCCTCCTGCTCCCGGCGCGACAGTGCCATCAGTTCTTCATACATTTCGCGCAGCGCAGGGGCGTAGTGCGCATCCTGCAAAAAGCCGCAGCGGGATGAAAGCACCTGTTCTTCCCGGCCTCTGTCCAGCACAGGCAGACCATGCGCTCGCTTATACTGCGCCACGCGCCGGGCCAGCGTCATCCGTTTTTCAAACAACGCCACCATGTCCCTGTCCACCTGATCCAGCGCCTGGCGCAGCTCCTCCAGCTCCGTCATTTTTCACGCCTCCTTCTCATCGGCCTTCACCAGCGTAAAGGTGAAAGCCGCCCCTTCCTTGGTATCCTCCAGCACCAGCTGCTGCCCGTGCATCTGCATAATTCGCTGACAAATGCTCAATCCAAGCCCTGTGCCCTTGCCGGAAGTATGTGCCCTGTCCGCTGTAAAGAACCGGTCAAAAACCTTCGGCCTGTCCTCCGGCAGGATGCCCACGCCATTGTCCGCCACGGTAACGCGTACCTTCGCATTATCCTCCCGGCAGATCAGGGTAATGCGTCCTCCATCCGGCGTGAACTTGATGGCATTATCCAGCAGGTTGACCACCACCTGCTCGATCTGATCGTTATCTGCACGAACAAGCATGGAATCGTGTGCAAAATCGCACTGCACCTCCATGCGCCTCTCATCCAGGTCGTTCATGCGGCGGATGATGGCGCGGCGCAGCATTTCGCAGATGTCGAAGTTTGTCAGCGTCAGTTTCGCGTCGTCCCTTTCCAGGCGGGATAGCGCCAGCAGCTCGCCAATCAGCTTGCTGAGCCGTTTGGTTTCATCCAGCACAATGGACAAATAATGCCCATGCTCCTCCAGGGGAATTGTGCCATCCTCCATGCCCTGCACAAAACCGCTGATGCTGGTGATGGGGCTGCGCAGCTCGTGGCTCACATTGGCTACAAACTCTCTGCGGCTGCTTTCCGTTTCAGCCAGCTTGGCTGCCATGGTATTGAACGCCCGGGACAGCTCCATCACCTCAGGCGTACCGCCTGGTGCTTCCACCCTGGCCGCAAAGTCGCCATCCGCCATGCGGCCTGCCGCAGCCGTGACCTGTTTGAGGGGCTTGAGGATGGAGCGCACATAGACAAACGCGCCAATCCCCGCCAGTGCAAGCGCTGTCAGGCCCACCAGCACCACTTGCCAGATGAGATCCTCCGTGCCGTTTTCGATGGCCTGCGCCTTGGTTTGAATGAACACGGCGCCCAGCACCGTGCCTTTCTGCACAAAGGGCGAACCCACGGTGAAGGTTGGCGCACCGTTGACCATCGTGCGCACGGAAATCTCTTCCCCGCCCAGCACTTTCACCAACGCCTGGGAAATTTCCTTGCCGTTGAGGGACTGCACAAAATCCGGATCCTCCACATAGGCGGTCTTCATATTGTCCATCCTGCGGCCAAAGCGATCCACCACCAGAATGTAAGCGCCGAAATCGTCATAAACGCTCTGCGCCTTCCAACTGAGATATCGCAGCCAGCTTTGCCCTGTACCGAACAGATAACTGCTCATATCATTGGTGGTATTTTGTGCTGCCAGAAAGGCGATTTCCCGCGCTTCCTTCTTCAGTTCTTCCAGGCGGGCGTTGATTTGATGGTCTCGCAGTGTTTTCCAGCAAATACCTGCCAGCACCGCCGTCACCAGCACAATCACCGCCATAAATAGGGAAAAGATCCGCTTAAACATTGCCTGCGCATCTCCCTGCGGTCATTTGATTTCAAACTTATAGCCCACGCCCCAGATGGTGCGGATGAGCCAGCCGTGTTTTTCGCAGTCCGGCAGTTTTTCACGGATGCGCTTGATGTGCACATCCACTGTGCGGGAGGAATCCCCCACAAAATTGAACCCCCACACCTGCTCCAGCAGCTGATCCCGCGTGAACACCTGGTTGGGATGCGACGCCAGGAAATACAGCACCTCCAGCTCTTTAGGCGGCATGTCAACCTTGTTGCCCTCATAGAGCACTTCATACTGGGCAAGGCTGACTGTCAGCGCAGGAAAGGACAGCACGTCTGTTTTTTCCTCAGGCGTTTGCGTGCGGCGCAGAACAGCCTTGACCCGCGCCACCAATTCCTTGCTTTCAAAGGGTTTGGTGATGTAGTCGTCTGCCCCAAGCTCCAGGCCAAGCACTTTGTCGAACGTCTCGTCCTTGGCCGTGAGCATAATAATCGGAATCGCGGAGGTCTTGCGCACGCTTTTCAAAACCGACCAGCCGTCCATGCCGGGCAGCATCACATCCAGCAGCATCAGATCCGGCGGCTCCTTCCGGAAGATGTTCAGCGCATCATCACCACGGTCAGCGCACACAACACGAAAGCCTTCTTTTTCCAGATACAGCTGCACAAGGCGGCGAATATTGGGATCATCGTCTACCAGCAGAATATAGGGCTTGTCCGCCATGGATGGCTCCTCCTTTGCATTTTCTTTTTTTACTTCAGTTCCACCACTGTCACGCCGCTTTCGCCCTCGCCATAAACGCCCAGGCGGAAGCTCTTCACATGGGGATGGTGGCGCAAGTGCTGCTGAATGCCCTGGCGCAAGACCCCGGTGCCTTTGCCGTGGATGATCGTCACCTCGCCCAATGAAGCCAGCACCGCTTCATCCAGATACTGATCCACCACCGGGATAGCTTCGTCCACCGCCATGCCGCGCACATCACACTCCATGCGCACCGTGCGCGTCATGGCTCCTGTTTGTGATTTCACCACGGTCTTCTGCTTAGGTTTTTCTTCCTTCACAAGTCGCAGCTGGGTGATATGCGCCTTCAGTTTCATGATGCCTGCCTGTAGCTGCACCTCGCCCTTGGCGTCAGGCGGTGAAAGCACCGTGCCGCGGGTATTCAGGGTTAAAATTTCCACCTCATCGCCAATCTTCACGGTTTTAGGCGGCGCAGTCACTGTGTCCACCTTCTGCCGTAGACCCTCGGAAAGGCTGTCGATGTTTTTTTCCAGTCGGCGGCGAATTTCCGCCGCGCTGTTGTCCGGCACCGCAGCATTTTTTCGCATTTGCTTGAGTTCCTGCAAAATCTGTTCCGATTCGCGCCTGGTCTGCTCCATGATACGGCGGGCATCTTCGCGTGTTTTGCGCAGCGTGGTTTCCCGCCTGTCTTCCATCTGGCGGCGCAGCTTCTCCGCTTCGTCCCGCAATCGGGTGGTTTCCCTCGCGGCTTCCTCGGCCAACTGCCGTTCCTTCTCCGCCACCTGCCGGTGATACTCGGCATTGGCGATCACGTCTTCAAAGCGGACGGATTCGGTGCTCAGCAACTTCTTTGCATTGTCAATGAGATATTCCGGCAAGCCAAGCTTGCGGCTGATTTCAAACGCATTGCTCTTTCCCGGCACGCCAATGGACAGCCGATAAGTCGGACGCAGTGTTTCCACGTTGAATTCCACAGAAGCATTTTCCACCCCAGGGGTGGACAGGGCAAAGGCCTTCAGCTCACTGTAATGCGTGGTGGCCAGCGTGCGCACATGAATGTCCAGCAGCCGCTTCAGGATGCTTTGCGCCAGCGCGGCGCCTTCGGTTGGATCAGTGCCTGCGCCAAGCTCATCAAAGAGCACCAGATCCTTCGGCGTTACCTCCTGCATGATGGTCACGATGTTCTTCATATGCCCGGAGAACGTGGACAAGCTTTGTTCGATGGACTGCTCATCGCCAATATCGGCAAAGACCTGCTCAAACACCGCCATTTCCGTGCCGATATCCGCCGGAAGCTGTAAGCCCGCCTGCGCCATCAGCGTGAATAAGCCGACCGTTTTGAGCGTTACTGTTTTGCCGCCGGTATTAGGGCCTGTGATGATCAGCGTTGTAAACTCCCGCCCCATCCACAGGTTGGAGGGAACCACCCGGTCCGGATCAATAAGCGGGTGCCGGCCACGAACAATGTTCACATAGCCTTCGTTGTTCAGCTTTGGCTGAATAGCATTCATTTCTCGTGAAAGCAGGCCCTTGGCAAAAATGAAGTCCAAATCGCTCAGGCGCTCCACATCCTCCCGCAGCTGCTGGACATAGGGTGCAACCTCCGATGACAACGCCGCAAGGATCCGCTCAATTTCCTGCTTTTCCTTGGCCTCCCATTGCTTGAGTTCGTTGCCCATTTCCACCGCGGCCATGGGTTCAATGAACAGTGTCGCGCCGCTGGTAGACTGATCGTGCACAAGTCCCGGCACATTGGCGCGATATTCCGCTTTCACCGGCAGCACATACCGGTCGTTGCGCACAGTGACAATGGGATCCTGCAAATATTTTGCAATGGAAGCATTGTGGGTCATCTGGTTGAGCTTTTCCTTGATGCGTTCCGTTGCCCCACGAAGGTGGCGGCGAATATTCGCCAGCTCGTTGGAAGCACGATCCGCAATTTCATCCTCGGAAAGAATAGCATCCGTAATGTCCTGCTCCAAATTGCGCAGGCTGCTCAGACCCTCGGCACGCGCCCGCAACAGCGGCGTATTCTCCCGATCGGTAATCAGTGCGCTTCTTGCCGCCCGGCTGGCGCGCAAAAGCTCCGCAATGCCAAGCAATGCCCGCGGGGATAAGGTCGCGCCTTTGTCACACAGCGCCAGATACGGCCGCACATCCGCAAAACCTATCAGCGGATTTGCGCCCATATAGGTCAAAAGCACGTTGGCTTCCTCGGTCTCCTGTTGCCACTGCCGTATTTCCGCCATGTTCCGGGACGGCTCCAGCGCGCGGCATTTTTCTGCGCCCATAGGGGTGAGCGCCTTATCCGTCAAGCGATCGCGAATCTTGGTAAACTCCAGCACACGGAGCGTTCTCTCGTTCATGGTTGCTTCCTCCGTTAAGGAATACAAAAGGGTATGGTGCATGGTTCTTGCTTTTTTCCAAAATTCCTGCAAAAGGAACATAGAATGGGTTTCGAAAGGGACGAAGTCCCTTCGCGGGTCAAGGGCAGCGCCCTTGTAGGTCTGGGCAAAGCCCAGATACCCCGGCACGCAATTTTTCAGCCGCAGGCTGAAAAGAGCTCGCCCAACATCCCAAGGAGTCCCCTAAACGGGTTTCGAAAGGGACAAAGTCCCTTCGCGGGTCAAGGGCAGCGCCCTTGTAGGCCTAGGCAAAGCCCAGATACCCCGGCACGCAATTTTTCAGCCGCAGGCTGAAAAGAGCTCGCCCAACATCCCAAGGAGTCCCCTAAACGGGTTTCGAAAGGGACAAAGTCCCTTCGCAGGTCAAGGGCAGCGCCCTTGTAGGCCTGGGCAAAGCCCAGTCCCCATGCATGCGGTTTTGCCGTAGGCAAAGAGCTCATGTACCTTGCAAAGGTGCGGCAAAATAGTGTCTATCCGTTTACCACTCGATCGCGGGCTTTGCTTCGCTCGCCCGCGTTGCTGCGTTTCGCTCCCCTTGATGTCTTTTCTTTCTCTTTCCGAAGGGGCTTTGCCCCTTCGCCCTACGAAGGGACTTCGTCCCTTTCGAAACCCATTCTGCTGTCCTCTGGGGAAGCACTCGATCGCGGGCATTGCTTCGCTCGCCCGCGTTGTTGCGTTTCGCTCCCCTTGATGCCTTTTCTTTCTCTTTCCGAAGGGGCTTTGCCCCTTCACCCTACGAAGGGACTTCGTCCCTTTCGAAACCCATTCTGCTGTCCTCCGGGGAAGCACTCGATCGCGGGCATTGCTTCGCTCGCCCGCGTTGCTGCGTTCCGCTCCCCTTGATGTCTTTTCTTTCTCTTTTCGAAGGGGCTTTGCCCCTTCACCCTACGAAGGGACTTCGTCCCTTTCGAAACCCATTTTGCTGTCCTCTGGTAGATTTATTCCACCGGGCGATTCCAATGCCCCATGGTCACTTCGCCGCCTATGCTTTTTTCTTCCGCCAAGCCCTGTCTGACACGTTCTGTCTGCTGTGCGTTCTCATCCGTCACTTCCACCAAGCGCCGCATGCCATGGGTTTTGCCAAGCACATCCGTTGGTAATGCATTCATCAGCCGCACCATGCATCCCTCAGGCAATCTTTGCCGCAAAAGCAGAAACGCATAGCCTTTGCGATCCGTCAGTGTACCGCCGCGCAGTGCATCAGGCGCACCATCATCACACATGGTGCATGCCGCGTGCCCGTTTTTCAGCCCAAGCGCCGTGCGTGCCGGACAGTGATGCAGCAGCATCAGTTGCGTGCGGCCATAGGCTGGCGCCAGGAGCGGCGCGCCGCCTGCAAGAAGGTTCTCCGTCTCCGCGCCGGTCAATTCCGGAGAAGCAACGGCAAACCTGCACCCTGCTTGAAACAGGAGCGCTGCCGCACGGCGATTCATCACGGGAATGCCGCTGCCCGCACCCATGGGCACAGGCCAAGTCATCCCCAGTTGGCCGACGCTGCCGAGCACCACGCCGCCAAGCCGTTCCTGGTGGCGCTCCACAAACGCATGAAGGTCTTGCAAGGTTGCTTCCTCGCACACGGTAGGCAGCTGAAGCCATGTGCCTTGCGGCATCTGCGCCAGACCCGCTTCGAGCGCATTCTCGCGCCAGTCCTCCGGGAACCACGCAAGCCGTGCGTTTATCCCTTGCAGGGCGTTCAGCTGTTCCATCGTGCGGAAGGTCACCAGATCAGGCGCGTCTTGTGCAGGCATATCCAGCGGCGCAAGCGGAACTTCCCGTCCTTTGCCGCGGCTGAATGCGTTTTCCCGCGCCTCTTGCAAATGGCGCATCGCCTCTCTGCGCAGGGCATTGAGCGCAGACACGGGCACAAAGGCTTCCCTTGCCGTCACGCACAATTTGCGCAGTGTGAAAGGCGTATCGCCGGTTTTTTCCAAACAGCGGCGCGCATCCTCCTCGGTCAGGGCGCGGTTTTTCGCCTGCTGCACTTCATCGCCCTGCACGGTAACGCAGCTTTCGCCATCGCTTGCCATAATCGTCAACTTTTCCCCTGCGCAAGCTATCAGCGTCATATCCACCGGAATGGCCGGAATGGTCAGTGATCTCGCCCAGGCAAGCTGGCTGCTGTCCGTCAGGCGATAAACTTCATCCCCGCACTTCACCCGCATATCCGGACGAAGCCGTACTGTGGCCGTCTCACCGGCCGCCTGCTCGTGTCCGGCATAAATCAGCTCCTGATCTCCCTGGGCGCATCGAACCTGCAAACCATCCCCATCGTGAAGCGGCAACAACAGACGCACACGCATCATACTGCCATGGACGCTTTCCACGGTGCCCAGTTTCACACCGCCGTGGTTCACCCGCTCCGGGTCAATCACCGCCGCATCCTCGCATCCCATGGCATAGCCGCGCATAAATCCGCCCCGTTGGAAAATCTGCCGCAGATCGCGCTTTTCATCTTCATCTGCCGGATGAAAAGTTCCGGCCTCCACCCCATCGATTCCCCGGCGATAGCTGCTTGCCACCGTCGCCACATATTCCGGGCGCTTCAGCCGTCCTTCCAGCTTCACGGAAGCAACCCCCGCCGCAGCCAGCTTGTCCAGGTCATCCCGCAGGCACACGTCTCGTGGGCTGAGCCATGCGGCGGTTTTTCCGCGCCAGGTATACAGCATGCGGCAGGGCTGTGCGCAGCGGCCCCGGTTGCCCGATCGCCCGCCCACCATGGAGGAAAACAGGCACTCGCCGCTCACCGCCACGCATTGCGCACCATGACCGAACACCTCGATCTCAATAGGCGCAGCCGCCGCCTTGCAAATCTCCTTGAGCGAGCACTCCCTTGCCAGCACAGCGCGGGTCATGCCCATTTTTTTGCACCACTGCACCCCGGTGAGGTTGTGGATGGCCATTTGGGTGCTGGCATGCACCGGCAAATCCGGAAAGCACTGCCGGGCTATGGCGAGCACGCCCAAGTCCTGCACAAGCACCGCATCCACCGGGATGTCGTTCATCAACCGCAGCACCTCCAGCAGCCGCGGCAGCTCCGCATCCTTCACCAGGGTGTTCACGGTCACATGCACGCGCACATGGTGCAGGTGAGCGAAGGCTACCGCACGCCGAAGCTCCTGCTCGTCAAAATTTCCGGCCGTGGCTCTGGCACTGAACGCCGCATATCCCAGGTATACCGCGTCCGCTCCCGCTGCCACCGCACGCTCCAGTGCTTCCCAGTTGCCTGCCGGCGCCAGGTTTTCCATGTGTTCATCCTCCGTTGTGCAGCTTTCTATATCCGGACTTTCACGCCTGCCCTTTGCGGCTTTCCTGCAATTCCTGCCGGAGCGCCATCAGTTCACGGCGCAGGCGGCTGTTTTCATCACGGCTTTTCATCAGTTCATCAGCCATGTTCAGCGAGGTGAGCACCGCCACCATGTTGGAAGGCAAACGCGTCGCCATGGCGATTTCCTCCTGCGTTCGGTCCACATACGCCGCTACCCGGTGCATGTATTCCGGCGGATCGGAGGATACCAGCGTATACTCCCTGCCGCCCACGCGAACCACGGTTTTATGCTTTTCCATGCCTTGTCAGCCCTCCTTCAGCCGCTTTGCAAAAGGCGCAGGCCGCGTCCCCGCCAGCCTGCGCCCGCCCTTGTCACAATTGCTCGAAGGGATATACCTGTCCATAGGTTTCCACCCGGATGGACTTCATCTTCTGTTCTTCCAGCGGGCGGTCGTTGTAATCGCGCTTGGCCTTCACAATATCGTCCGCCACGTTCATGCCCTCCAGCACCTTGCCGAAGGCCGCATACTGCCCGTCCAGATGGGGGCTGTCGCTTGTCATGATAAAGAACTGGCTGCCGGCAGAATCGGGTCGCATGCTGCGCGCCATGCTCAGCACGCCATAGGTGTGCCGCAGGGGATTTTTGACGCCATTTGCCGCAAATTCACCCTTGATGCAGTAGCCGGGACCCCCCATGCCGGTGCCCTTGGGGTCGCCGCCCTGAATCATGAATCCGGGAATGACCCGGTGGAAGATCAGTCCGTCATAGAAACCGCTGTTTGCCAGCGCAATGAAATTGCCCACGGACTGCGGTGCAATTTCGGGATACAGTTCACCTTTCATTTCACGGCCATCCGCCATGGTGATGACAAAAGTAGGATGCTGCTGTTCCATTTCTGCATTGCTCCTTTCACCCTCCGGCACAAAACGCCGAAGTTAAACGATGTTATTATATCAGCATCAGCAGGGTTGCGCAAGTATGGTATGTCCGAGCCGCTGAAAGAATGCAGCCTGCCATCATCCCTCCAGGAACAGCTCCCTCTTGCGCTGCGCCATTTCGTCCACCCGGGCGATATACTGCTCAATGTTGCTCACATTCGGTGCGCGACCAATGTGTCCCTCCTCGGGATAAACACGCTTTGATATGCCGCCCGCGCCCAGCGCCAGAATGTGCGTTGTTTCCTCCATGATGTCCACATTATACTGGCAGGTATGCCCCGGCAGGGCATAGCCTACATTTTCCTGGTTGCCTGCCATATACTTCTGCCGGTAGATATAGTAGGGCTGCATGCCCATGCTCCGCGCCGTTTCCAGCCCCATGCGCACCATAGCGGCGGCTGTGTCGCCGTCAGGCAGGGGCGCATTCTCCAAATGCAGCCGGCTGGAACGCTTGATGGCCAGCGTATGCACCGTCAGGCTTTCCGGATGCAGTCTTTTCGCCGCGTCCATGGTCACGGCAAAATCCCGCGTATTTTCTCCGGGCAAGGCGGCAATCACATCCATGTTGATGTGGCGGATGCCGGCCTCCCGTGCCATGGCATAAGCCTGCTCCACCTGAGAAGCCGTGTGCGCCCGGCCAATCACCCGAAGCGTCCTGTCCACCATCGTTTGCGGATTGATGCTGATGCGCCCGATGCCCGCCTCCCGGATGGCTCGCAGCTTGCCGGGGGTTACCGTATCCGGCCGCCCGGCTTCCACCGTGTATTCCATTGCTCCCGGGAAAAGCACTGTCAGCTTATCCAGCAATCGGGCAAATTGGTCTTCATTCAGCGCTGTGGGCGTTCCCCCGCCCACATACAGCGCACGCAGCTTCTTCCCGTTTTCCCGCAGGATGGCCGCCCCGGCCTCCATTTCCCGAAAAAGTGCGGCCAGGTAGGGTTCTACCAGCTTTCCGTTGCCAATTTCACCGCTGGAAAAGGAGCAATAGGTACACCGCGTTGTGCAAAACGGGATGCCAATATAAACGTCCATGGCTCCATCGTCAGGCGCAAGCATCGTCCCCTGCACCTGCGCAATTTCCCGCAGCAGCGCCGCCTTATCCTGCGTCAGATCAAACTCCGCTACCAGCCGCGCCTCGGCTTCCTCGGGCGTGCACCCGTCGCTGAGCGCTTCATACATCAGGTGCGTTGGACGAACGCCCGTCATGCTCCCCCACGGAGGATGTATGCCCGTCACACTCCTGCACAGCTGATAAGCCGTCTGCTTGCAAAGCCTGCGCGCCGCGCGCTTGCGGTGCAGCTCCGTCAGCCGTGCGTCCTCTGCTGCGCCTGGGATGGGCGTTTCCAGTTCGCGCACCCGTCCCTCCGCCTGCATCCGGCAGTGATAGGCTCCCGCCTCCTCCCATGCGGCAAACGCAAAGCGTGGCTGATCGCCCTCCCACACATTGTCCGGCAAGGCAAACAGCCGCGTCACATTTTTCAGTTCCGGTTCAATCTCCGCCAAATACCGTTCCATATCCTGCATGCTTCACCTCAGTGTCCGGGATGGATGTTCTTCCCCACCGTCAGGGGCATCAGGCGGCGCAGGGAGATGCGCATGGCGTTTGCATCCCCGCCGGGCAGGTCAGTGCGGCCATATCCGCCGCCAAGGAACAGCGTATCCCCTGTGAACAATTCATTTTCCGCTGCATAGCACACGCTGCCTGCGGTATGCCCCGGTGTGTGCAGCACCTGAAAGCAAACGCCCGCCTGATCCACTGTGTCGCCGTCCTTCAGCAGTCGCTGGGCAGGCTTTGCCGTAACTTCCCGGCCTATCATCCACGATACATTCCTGCGCGGATCGCCCAGCAGCTCCGCATCCAGCGCATGCACCAGCACAGGCACATCCTTCCCACACAGCGCATCCACAGCGCCAATGTGGTCAAAATGGCCGTGGGTCAGCAAAATGGCTGCGATGCGCCTGTCGCCCACCGCGCGGCGGATGGTTTCCGGCTCCGCACCCGGGTCAATCACCACACAGTCCTGCCGCTCCGGCTGAAAAACAATGTAGCACTGCGTGCCAAGCATGCCCACAGAAAGGGTTGTGATTTGCATGAAATCCTCCGCGTTTCGCTTTGGTCTTGTGCAGTTGGTCTTTCCGTTTCCCCCATCAGAACAGCTTTGTGCTGTCCATCAGCATGGTTACCGGCCCGTCGTTGATAAGGCTCACCTGCATCTCCGCGCGGAAACGTCCCGTTTCCACATGCACGCCGCGCTGCCGCCATCCATCCACCAGCGCTTCATAAAGCTCGTTGGCCTTTTCCGGCCGCGCAGCTGCGATGAAGCTTGGCCGCCGGCTGCCCCGCGCGTCGCCGTAGAGCGTAAACTGGCTCACTGCCAGAATCTCGCCGCCAACATCCATCAGCGACAGGTTCATCTTCCCGGCTTCATCCTCAAAGATGCGCAGGTTCGGAACCTTCTCCACCATGTAGCGCACATCTTTCTCCGTGTCCTCGACCCCTGCGCCGATGAGCACCATGAATCCTTTGCCGATGCTGCCTATCACTTCGCCATCCACTGTCACGCTTGCCTGCGTCACCCGCTGAATCACACAGCGCATTTCATTCTCACCCCGTCACACGGAATACATCAATAATATCGCTGCGTTTCCGCAGCTGTTTAATCACCTTATCCATCTCGTCCCTGGATTTAACCTCCAGCGTCAGGCGGATGGATGACGTTTTCGTCTTCTCATCCACCTGTGCAGAAATCGCCTTGATGGATACGTTCAGCCCGCCGATATACGTAGCCAGTTCACCCAGCAGACTCACGTGGTCGTAGGCCACCACCTTGATGGACGCATAGAAGCTTGTGCCGTCGCTTTCAGCCCAGGCCACATCCACCTTGCGTTCGCTTTCCCCGCCCAGGGCATTGGGGCATTCCGCTTTGTGAATGGTCACGCCCCGGCCGCGGGTAATGTAGCCCACAATATCATCGCCCGGCACCGGACTGCAGCACTTGGCAAACCGCACCGGAATATCCATGTCATCCATCCCTGCCAGAATGACGCCATGGGTCGCCTTGCCGGTGGAGCGGCGCTGCGGCTGTTCCACCGTTTCAGGGATATCCTCCAGCCGGGGACCCTGCGCCGCCTCACGCAGCCGCTGCTCGTCCAACAGCCTTGTCACCACATAAGCGGACGCCAAGCCACCATAACCCACCGCTCCGAAAATATCGTCCAGCTCCTGAAAACCGTACTTTTTCATCATGCTGTCGTAATATTCCGGTTTGAGCAGATTGCCCAGCTGCACGCCGCGGCGGCGGCACTCCTTTTCCACCATGTCCCGCCCGCGCTCAATGTTTTCGCCTTTCAGCTCCTTTTTCAGAAACTGGCGAATCTTTGCCTTGGCCTGCGGAGTTTTGCAAATGCGCAGCCAGTCCGTGCTGGGGCCCTTGCAGGCGGAGGAGGTCATCACTTCCACCCGGTCGCCGGTTTCCAGCGGGGTATCCAGCGGCACAATGCGGCCGTTAACCTTGGCGCCAACACACTTGTTGCCCACCGCGGAATGGATGCGGTAGGCAAAGTCCAGGGGCGTGGCGCCCTTGGGCATGCTCACCACATCGCCCTTGGGGGTGAAGAGGAACACTTCCTCGGAAAACAGGTCGGTTTTCAGGGTGTCGACAAACTCCTTGCCGTCCCGCGCTTCGTTTTGCCAATCCAGAATCTGCCGCACCCAGTACAGCTTGCTGTCCAGGTCGTTGGAAGCGCCGCCGCCTTCCTTATAGCGCCAGTGCGCCGCAATACCATATTCCGCCACACGATGCATTTCCCAGGTGCGAATCTGCACCTCAAAGGGAAAGGGCATCTTCCGCCCGCCAACCACCGTTGTATGCAGGGATTGATACATGTTCGCCTTGGGCACGGAGATGTAATCCTTGAAGCGGCCCGGAATCTGGTTCCACAGCGTGTGCACAATGCCCAGCACCGCATAGCAGTCCGGGATGGTGTCCACCAGCACACGAATGGCAATCAGGTCATAAATCTGCTCAAAGGGCTTGTTTTGCAGCACCATTTTGCGATAAATGGAGTAAAAGTGCTTCGGCCGCCCGTCAATATCATAATGAATGTGCTGCTCATCCAGCTTGGCGGACAATTCCTCAATCACCATGCGGATGTTTTCCTGCCGCTCGGCGCGCTTCATACCCACCTTCTGCACCAGGTTCTGGTAGCCCGCCGGGTCAATATAGCGCAGCGACAGATCCTCCAGCTCCTGCTTGATGGCATACACGCCCAGCCGGTGTGCCAGGGGCGCATAGATATCCAGCGTCTCCCGGGCAATGGCGACCTGCCGCGCCTCCGGCTGAAACTTCAGCGTGCGCATGTTGTGCAGCCTGTCCGCCAGCTTGATAAGCACCACGCGGATATCCTTGCTCATGGCCAGGATCATCTTGCGAAGGCTCTCGGCCTGCGCCTCTTCGCGATCGGCAAAGTCCAGCTTGTTCAGCTTTGTCACGCCATCCACCAAGTGGGCGACTTCCTCGCCAAACTCCTGCTGGATGGTTTCCAGCGTGATGCCGTCGCAGTCCTCCACCGTGTCGTGCAAAAGGCCCGCCGCAATGGTCGGCGGATCAATCATCAGCTCGGTGAGAATGCTTGCCACAAAACACGGGTGGATGAAATACGGCTCGCCGCTTTTCCGCTTTTGCCCTGCATGTGCCTTTTCGGCAAAGCGATAGGCCTTTTCCACCAGCTTGTAGCCGTCGCCGGGATTATATTTCTGCACCCGCGCCAGCATCTGATCCAGCGGCATCGCTTCATAAGCGGTGTACGTCATTGAGCATCCTCCCTTCGTGCAGCGGATGGCAAGACTCTGCTGCGCCATAACATGGCTTTAGTTTGTTATCGTTTTGTTTTTGCTGCTTCGCCCGCCGCATCCGGGGCGCAGAGGCTCTGCCAATATCGCATCAGCGGGCTTTGCGCAGGATCGCACTTCTTCATGGGCAAAAGTACCACCCGGAACGGCTCCATGGTCAGCTGCGCCAGCTCAAGCTGTGCAAATACGGCAAGCCCCGCCTGCACCTGCTCTGCGCTCAGGCCGCATTTTTCCGCAATGGCCGCAACGGACGCCGTTTCCTGCCGAAGCGCTGCATACAGCCGGTTCAGCTGCTGCCTGTCCAGTGCCAGGGACGCCAGCTGCGCCGTCAGCAGAGGGTTAGGCTTCATGCAGTGCAGCTGTGCCCGCGGACATAGCCGCCGGATTTCCTCCGCCTCTCCCGGCAGCACGCATCCATCCAGCAGCACCACGTGCCGCCAGTTATCCCGCAGTTCCTCCAGCTGCGGCGCGCACAGCAAGGTGTTAAAGCCGCGCCGATCCTTCACCTGGCCGATGCATACATCCGCCAGCCCTGTCATGGCAACCGTCATGGCGCGCTCCCGCTCATGGGCCAGCAGTAGCGTGCCGCGCCCGGCTTCCAGCAGCCTTCGCACCCCGGCTTCCGTGATGCTCTCACCTTCCGGATGAATTTTATTAAAATTCGCCGCAAGCACTGTCATTTCCTGCAAAAGACCCTGAAAAAACACCTGTGCCGCCGGGGCAGGAGCAGCCCCCTGGGCAGCCCGGAGCGCTTTGACCTGTAGCTGCGACGTCACTTTGCCCCGAAATTCATTTTTCCCGGCGGCAAAGAGCACGTCAACCCGTTCCAGTCCCTCATCTGCCGCATCTCCCAAAGAAAACCCGATACCATCCTTCACGGCTTCCCCATCCAGCAGCACAATTTTCAGGTGGTTCAAATCCTTGCCCACCCGCCGTGCCTGCTGCACCTGCGCATCCCGCGTGAGGAACACAGGCGCAGGGTTTCCGCATCCTGTGGGCTGCAGCTGTGCCAGCTGGTCAATCCACTCCAGCGTCACCTGGCTCAAGGGCAATTCCAGATCATATTCTTCTCTGGGAATATAACAGCGCTCATCACAGTTTTCGCCGATGGCCAGATTCAGCCTCCGCTTCAGTTCCGGCACCAGCTCCGCGCGCATGGTCAGCCCGGCGGCCTGTTCATGGCCGCCAAAGCGCAGGAACAAATCCTTGCACCGGCTCAGCATGGCATGAATGTTCACCCCGGGAATGGATCGGCAGCTGCCAACGGCTATTTCTCCCTGCCTGCTGAGCACAATGGTGGGAAAATGCCACTTCTCACACAACCGCCCTGCCGTCAGGCCAATCACACCGCTGTTCCATCCTTCGCCCATCACAATGATGGCCTTATCGTCCCGGAAGTCCACTTCCCTTGACACCATGTCTCCTGCGGCCTGCGTAATTTCCCGTTCAACGGCCTGCCGTTGCTGGTTGCTTTCGTTGAGGTGTGCAGCCAGCTGTTCCGCCTCCTGCACATCCTGCGTCATCAGCAGCCGCACCCCCAGAGAGGCGTCCTCCAACCGTCCGCCCGCGTTGATGCGCGGCGCCAGGCGGAATGCCACCTCCTCGGAGGTTACGCCTGCTCCCACACCACTGATAGTCATCAGTGCGCGCAGCCCGGGGCGTTCCGTCACGCTCAGGCGCTGCAAACCTTCCCGCACAATCACACGGTTTTCATCAATCAAGGGCACAATATCCGCCACGGTGGCCAGGGCTGCCACTTCCAGCAGCTTCTCCGCCGCGCCCATGCCCAGCAGCGCCTGGCAAACTTTCAATGCCACGCCCGCGCCGCACAGCCGCCGAAAGGGATACGCTCCCAGCAAAGGATCCAACACTGCATCCGCCGCCGGAAGTGCTTCAGCCAGCTGATGGTGATCGGTTACAATCACCCGCATGCCAAGCAATTTTGCCAGCTTGACCTCCTCGAGGTTGGTCACCCCGCAGTCCACGGTTATCAGCAGCTTATACTTTTCCGCTGCTTCCCGCACGGCTTTTTCGTTGAGGCCATAGCCTTCCGCATGGCGGTTGGGAATGCGGTAATCCGCCGTTGCGCCCAGCTGACGCAGGGTTTCCATCATCACGCAGGTGGCACACACGCCGTCCACATCATAGTCGCCGTAAACAAGGATTTTCTCGCCTGCCAGCACCGCTTCGCGGATAACGCGCACGGCCTTGTCCATACCTTGCATCAGCATGGGATCATGCAGCTGCAAAAGGGACGGGTGCAGAAATCGCTCAGCCTTCTCCGGCGTGTCGATACCGCGGCTGAGGAGCAGGCTGCTCAGCCATGGCGGACAATCGCCCACCGTGTGGTAAGCGCCGCTTCCGCGCCTGATGAATTCAAGCATGGTTATTCTGTCCTTTCGCTTTTGTTATCCTTGTTCATCCGGCATTTTCCCAAAAATGAAATCGGAGGAGCCCAATGAGGGGCTCCTCCGCAGGGCTTTACGCCTTCTTGGCCTTGGCTTTACGCGCAGCCTTCTTTTCTTCAAGGAACGCCCACACGTAGCCATTGATCATGTTGGCGCTGTAAACACCGCTCACAATACCGATGATAATGGGCAGTGCGAATTCCTTGATGCTGTTTACGCCCAGGATGTACAGCGTCACGATGGTCAACAGGGTGGTCAGGGTCGTGTTCACGGTGCGGCCCAGGCACTCGCTGATGGATTTGTTCACCACTTCTGTTTTGGGTGTCGCAGGCGCCTTGCGCACATTCTCACGGATACGGTCGAAAATCACAATGGTGTTGTTGATGGAGTAGCCTACAATGGTCAGCATAGCAGCAATGTAGGAGCTGTTCATCTGAATCACATTGCGCAGCAGCACCATGAACGCCCACATCATCAGCACATCGTGCAGAAGGCCGAACACAGCCGCCACACCGCTGTTAAAGTCAAAGCGGATGGCGATGTACACCAGCATCAGCGCACCGGCCAGCAGCACGGAGGTAAAGGCGTTGGTCAGCAGCGTCTTGCCTGCCACAGGACCCACATAGCTCACATCACCGTCGCGCGCAGCCGCGGGATACTTGGCATTCAGCGCCTCTTCAAAGCTGGCCTGCACGGCCTGCACGTCATCTTCCTTGATGTCCTTGATGCGGATGTTGATCTCGTTGCCGCCCTGCTCGGTGATGGTATACGCGCCAACGTTCATTCCGTTCAGGATGTTTTCAACGTCCGCCTTGTTGTATTCACCGCCCATGGCATACTGCATGGACAATCCGCCGGAAAAGTCAATGCCATAGTTCACGCCCAGTCCGCATACCGTCAGGATGAGCGCCACCACCATGATGGCCGCAGAGACCATCAGGCAGATCTTGGAGCGATTTTTCACTTTCATTTCTGCTCCTCCTTCTCAACCTGCGCGGCCTTGGCAAACAGCGACACGTTCGTCATGCCCAGGTTGACGATATTCTTCATCAGGAAGCGAGTCACCACCACAGCCGTAAACATGGATGTGATCACGCCCAGCAACAGCGTCTTGGCAAAGCCCTGGATGGAGCCGGTGCCGTAGAACATCAGCACAATGGCAGCGATCAGGGTGGTCACGTTGGCATCCAGCACGGCGCTCATGGCGTTCTTGAAGCCCGCCTTCACCGCAGCCCGCAGGGGACGGCCGGCGCGCAGTTCCTCATTAAAGCGCTCGAAGATCACAACGTTGGCGTCCACAGCCATACCGATGCCAAGCACGATACCTGCCAGACCCGGCAGTGTCAGCTGAATACCCGGGATGATGGCCAGCAGCAGGAACAGGATGTTGATGTAGATGCACAGCGCCCAGGAAGCGATCACGCCGTTCAGGCGATAGCGCACCACCATCACCAACATCACCAGCAGAATGCCGATGAGGGCAGCCTTCACGGTGGTGGACAGCGCATCGCTGCCCAGCGTTGCGGACACGGTATCCACCTTCTGCTGCGTCAGCACCAGAGGCAGCGCACCGGACTGAATCTGCGCCGCAATGGTCTGCGCACGCTCCATACTGCCCATGCCGTTAATCACGCCGCTGCCGTCGGAAATCACGCTCTGCACCTTGGGGCTGATCAGTTCGGCATCATCCAGATAGATGCTGATGGTTTTGCCGATATTGGCCGCCGTAGCATCCGCGAAGATCTTTGCGCCTTCGCTGGTCAGGCGGAAGCTCACCACATACTCAGCCTGGTTGGAGTCATAACCGCCCACAGCCGTCTGCACCATGGAGCCGTCCATGATGAGGTTGCCGTCAGCATCCTTGAACTCCAGCTTGGCAGGCGTGCCGATCAGATCAAGTACAGCCTTGGGGTCGTCCGTGTCGGGGATTTCCACACGGATACCGTCGGTGCCGATGCGCTGCACGGTGCTCTCCGCATAGCCCTTGTCGGTCAAACGCGCCTGAATGACGCTGATGGTGCCCTCGATGAGGGAATCAAAATCCGCATCGGAATTTTCCGGGCGGGCAGCGGAATATTCCACATACACGCCGCCGCGCAGGTCAAGACCCAGCGCCAGGGAACTCGGCCACGCATCCGCATTGGTGGTGGGCAGCCAGCTCTTGAGCTTGTAAAGGCCGCGGGAATCCAGGTTCATGCCCGTGACGCCGATGACGCCAAACGCCACCGTCAGCACCAGCACGATGGCCAGCAGGACGATGGACTTCGTCTTGCTGCTCGTGCGCTTCTTTGCTTTCATATGTCTTTCAGCCTCCCGTATTTGAGAATAGGATGTACCAAGTCGGGGGTAAGCGCATTTCCGCTATCCCGCCAGCCGCTCAGGCGGAAACGCCTGATAGACCGTGCGGATGTAGGCTTCCCTGCCCACGGGATAGCCATTTCGGTCGCACATGGGCGACACCTGGCGAACGCGAAGGACGCTGCCGCTTTGCATCGCCGTGTCCGGCAGCCTGCGGCGGATGGTTTCAACCGCCACCTGCGCCGTTTGCTGGCACGGCTGCTGCTCCGTAAGCATCGCCACCTGCGCGGCCATGGGCGGCGGAGGCTCCGCCTCCATGCACTCAGGTCCTTCCACCAGCGTACCCATGGCAAGCGCAAACAGCCATGCCGCGCCTATTGCCAGCAACAGCTGCATTGCTCGCTTCATGCCTGTTCGCCCCTTTCCGCACATCCGTACACATGGATTCTATTATAGCGACTTTTCCCTTTTCCGTCAACCTTGCTTCCCTTTTGCGCGCATGTTTATCGCTTCGTGCTCTTTCCTTCCTGCTTTTTTGTTTATCTAAATATTTTAGTTGACGTTTTTCTTTTTCTTTCCTATAATAGATGTGAGAAACATGGCTTCGTCAAATCAATATCGGCTTTTGCGTGGGGAAACTTTATCCTCTGCCAAAGCCTGGTTCAGGGAGAAACAGTGATGATCAAACCCCGTATTCGCGATATTGCTCAAAAAGCGGGCGTATCCCCCGCCACCGTCAGCAACGCCCTGGGCGGCCGCCCTGGGGTGAGCCAGGAAGTTGCCGCCCACATCCGCCAGTTGGCTGAACAGATGGGCTACAATCCCGCCCGTATCCGCGGGGACGGTGAACGGCGCCATGTGCGCCTGGTGATTTACAAATCCCACGGCCTTGTGGTGATGGACACCCAATTTTTTGCTGAGCTCATTGAAAGTGTGCAGTTGGAATGTCAACGTGCGCAGTTGGAGCTGATTGTGAGCCACCTGAGCGCCGGGGACAGGGAGCTTCGCGCCAAGGTGCAGGAATTTTGCCAGGAAGATTGCGCCGGTATCCTGCTGCTGGCAACGGAGATGAACGCTGCGGAGCTTGCGCCGTTCAAAGCATGCCGCGCACCCCTTGTGGTGCTGGATAATCTTTTCCGGCACGAGGAAGTTTCCAGCGTGGTCATGAACAATTATGACGCAGGCTATCAGGCCACCATGCTGCTGGCGGATGCGGGTCACCGCGCCATCGGGCATGTCACCTGCAACCTGCCGGTCAGCAATTTGCGCTATCGCCGCAAAGGCTACGAAGCCGCCATGCTGGAGCGCGGTTTGCCCATGGATGAAAACGCTCTGTGGCCAACTCGTCCTTCCATTGAGGGGGCATATGAAGACATGAAGCGTCTGCTGGAGCACCGGCACGCCCCCACCGCCCTGTTTGCCGCCAACGATCTGATGGCTGTGGGCTGTATGCGCGCCTTGCAGGAGTGCGGCTATCGTGTGCCGGAGGACGTATCCATCATCGGCATGGATGATACCTCCGTCTGCCTGGCCTGCGTCCCCATGCTGTCCACCATCCGCGTATCCCGGCGGGAGATGGGGGTGGTGGCCGTTCGCACACTGCTTTCCATGGCACCTGTATTGGGCGACTGTGTGGTGAAAACTGAACTGAGCGTATGCCCCGTGATGCGCCAGAGCGTGCGCCGCCTGAACGAGGAGGAAGTATGATGCCGCAAGCTTACGACCGCTTGCTCCGCTATGTGCTTTCGCATGTCGATACCGTGCTCAAGCAGCCGCGGAGCTTCATCCGGTATCCGTTCATCGACCCCGGTTCCATCTATGACGGTAATGTGTGGGACTGGGACAGCTATTGGTCTGCCTATGCACTGCTGAACCTGCGCGACGAGCTGCCTGAGGAAACCTATGCCCGTGTGCTGACCCACGCCGAGGGCAATGTGCTCAACTTCCTTGACCATCAGTGCCCGGATGGCTATATCCCCATGATGATTGAGGTCGGCAAGTGGCCGGAGCCTTATCTGACCATGCGCCACAAAGAAGGCGTGCGCATGAACATGCACAAGCCTTTTCTGGCAACGCAGGCGCTTCTGGTTTCCGATCACAAGGGCAGTGCGGACTGGCTGCGCCCGCATATGGCTGGGCTGCGCCGCTATTTTGACTATTACCAGACGTATTTTCATGAACGCAGCGGTCTGTTCGTGTGGCATGACGATATCATGATCGGCATGGATAACGATCCGGCTTCTTTCGGCCGTGCGCCGGACAGCACCGCCAACATTTTCCTGAACAGCTTCATGGTCACGGAGCTTGCCGCCATGGCTTCGCTGGAGGAGCGTATCGGTGATGCGGAGCACGCAGCGCTTTTTCGCACGCGGCGCATGGCGCTCATTTCTGCCATCCAGGACGAATGCTGGGACAAGCGTGATCAGTTCTTCTACTCGGCAGATGTGGATGTGCGCACCCGCTCCTACGACTGGTTTCACAAAGGTCTGGGTGCTTTCTGGAAATCCGTGCCCATCAAAGTGCGGGTTTGGTCAGGCTTTTTGCCCCTGTTGGCAGGCTTTGCCACAGCCGAGCAGGCACAGGCGCTTGCCCGGCATGCCGAGGATGAAGGAACCTTCTTCAGCCCCTATGGCATCTGCACCCTGGCCATGGATGAAAAAATGTTCAACCTTTCCGCAACCAGCAATCCCTCCAACTGGCTGGGGCCCATCTGGCTGGTGGCAAACTACGCCGTGTTTCGCGGTCTGCTGAACTACGGCTATCGGGCGCAGGCCGCCTCCCTGGCTGACCGTTCGCTGCGCCTGCTGGATCGCGACCTTTCGCAAACAGGTTCCCTGCACGAATACTACAGCCCCTTTACCGGTGAACCGGTGATGAACGGCGGTTTTCTCAACTGGAACATGCTTGTCCTGAACATGTTCAAAGAGCTCCATTCGCAAGCATCCAATGCATAAACCTAAACAGAAAGGGCGTGCCTGTCCATGATCTTCCTTCGTTTTCCCGGTGGTTTGTCCAAAGTGCTCACCTTCAGCTATGACGATGGCGTGGAGCAGGATGCCGAATTGATGCGCATCCTGAACGAGCATGGCATGAAGGGCACCTTCAACCTGAACTCCGGCTGCTTTGCCAAGGAAGGCACCGTATATCCCGCAGGACAGGTGCACCGCCGAATGACCGAACGCGCCGCCAAAGCGCTGTATGCCAATTCCGGCCACGAAGTGGCAGTGCATTGCCTGACCCACCCTTTTCTGCCGGAATTAACCCGCGGTGAGCAGGTGCGGGAAGTGATCCTTGACCGTGAAAACCTGGAGCGGATGTTCGGCGGCATCGTCACCGGCATGGCCTATCCCTTCGGCGCTTTTGATGACGATACGGTATCCGCGCTTCGCACCTGCGGCATCCGCTATGCCCGCACCGTCGTTTCCACCCATTCCTTTGCGCTGCCCAAGGATTGGCTGCGCCTGGAGGCCACCTGCCACCACGATGATCCTGCGCTGATGTCCCTGGCCGATCGCTTTCTCACCGAGCCGGTGAAGTATGCAAGCCGCATGTTCTACCTTTGGGGCCATGCCTATGAATTTGAGCAGCATGACAACTGGCAGGTTATCCGCGCTTTTGCCGACCGTATGGCCGGCCGCCCGGATGTGTGGTATGCCACAAACATCGAAATTTGCGATTATGTGGAAGGCTGGAAGCAAATCATTGCTTCTGCCGATGGGCGGGTGCTGCATAACCCGACCGCTACCACGTACTATTTTGAACACGAGCAGAAAGTGTACGTCATTCATTCAGGCGAAACGCTTCACCTGTAACACAAAGGAGGAACCCATATGGTTTATCAGGATTATCAGTTCCATGTGCCTGCCCAGAAACAGGTGCGCGTTATCACCGACACGGACGCCAAGAACGAGGCGGACGACCAGTTCTGCATTGTGCAAACATTGCTGTCTCCTAAACTGGACAATGTGGGCTTCATCGCAGCGCACTACGGCACACGCCATGCGGACGGCATGGAGCGCAGCTATCGTGAATTGGAAACCTTGTTTGACCACATGGGTTTTGGCAAAACCGGCATGCTGCATCACGGCGCCCCCCACGCTTTGCCCAACCGGAAGACCCCGGTAGATTCCGAGGGTGCACAGCTCATCATCCGTGAAGCCATGAAGGATGATCCCCGGCCGCTGTTCGTCACCTTTCTGGGACCGTTGACGGACATGGCCTCCGCCCTGTTGATGGAACCTCGCATTGCTTCCCGCCTGACGGTTATCTGGATCGGCGGCGGCGCATATCCTAACGGCGGCGTTGAGTTTAACCAGGACAACGATATTGATGCGGTCAACGTGGTATTCCGTTCCCAGGTGCCGGTGTGGCAGATGCCTAAAAATGTCTACGAAATGATGGCTGTATCCCTTGCGGAACTGGAATACCGCGTGCGCCCCTGCGGCCGCATCGGCGCCTATTTGTGCGACCAGCTGGATGCACATGCCCAGGAACCCGGCCCTGCTTCCAGCTCCTTCCGCACCGGTGAAACATGGGTGCTCGGCGACAGCCCCGCCGTAGGACTCATCCTCTACGAGCATCGCTTTGAGTACGACTGGGTGCAGGCGCCCACCGTGCTGCACGACAGCGCCTATATCGCCTCCGATGCTCGCAATCGCCCCATCCGCGTTTATCGCCACATTGACAGCCGCTTGATTCTGGAGGATTTCTATGCTAAGCTGGCACTGTTCCATCAGCGTCACCCGGACGCTGGCGTCTAAATCGTCCGTTCCGCATTGATACACGAAAACCCCGCCTGCTGCTTTACACAACAGACGGGGTTTTTCTTGATTTTCCGCGTCAGGTTAAGGCTCAGTCGTCCTCTTCCTCATCATCGGGCAGCTCAGCGTTGTGATAGACGTTCTGCACGTCGTCGTTCTCTTCGAGCATTTCCAGCAGCTTCTGCACCTTCTGCAGGGTCTCCTCGTCATTGATGGCGACGGTATTCTGCGGAATCTTCTGCACTTCGGCAGACAGGAAGGTCAGGCCCTGTTTTTCCAGCGATTCGCGCACATTGTGGAAATCGCTGGGGGCAGTGTAGATTTCATACACATCGTCCAGGGTCTTCATGTCCTCCGCACCGGCGTCCAGGGCGGTCATCATCATCTCGTCCTCATCGCTGCCGGGGGTCCGTTCCACCACCAATACGCCCTTTTCATCAAACATGAAGCCCACGGAACCTGTGGTGCCCAGGTTGCCGTCGTTCTTTGCAAAGCAATGGCGCACATCGCTGGCCGTGCGGTTGCGGTTATCGGTAATGGTGTCCACAATGACGGCCACGCCGCCGGGTGCATAGCCTTCATAGGTGATCTGCTCGTACACCACGTTGCTCAGTTCGCCCGACGCCTTCTTGATGGAGCGCTGAATGTTGTCGTTGGGCATATTGTTGGCCTTCGCCTTGGCGATCACGTCGCGCAGCTTGCCGTTGGATTCGGGGTTCGCACCACCGTCGCGCACAGCGATGGCGATTTCACGGCCGATTTTGGTAAAAACAGCGCCGCGTGCTGCGTCCGCCTTGCCCTTCTTGGCCTGAATGTTATGCCACTTGGAATGACCGGACATCGTATCCCTCCTGCAAAAAACACATCAATGGATGATAGTGTCAATCTCAACAAACTATTATAGCATTCATCGTGCAGTCACGTCAAGGGTTTGCCATGGAAATCACGAAAAACAAGCATTGGTTGGCATGAGGTCTCTTCCCAATCTCCAGTTAATGTACGCAGAAAATCGCCTGATAAAAAGGTCGGGAAATCCGCATCGTTCCCGGATACCTTTTCTCACATGGTATCTTCGTCAAAGAAATCAGAATCTATTTTTTTGATGGGATAAGTGTTCAGCGTTGACACCCCCACATCATATTCAATCATAAGTTTTGCGAGCTTTTCACCGTCAACAAGGACAACCTTTGTTGCCGATTGTTTCCCAACATAATTTTTCGCGTCTTTGGTAAACTGAGCCGTCGTAATAAAAAGGCCTTTTTGTGCGCCTTGTCCGGCCAAAGCCCCGACAAATTTCTGCACTTCCGGGCGGCCGACGGTTGTATCGACACTCCAGCGTTTTGCCTGAATATAGATGCTGCTGAATCCCAGCTTATCTTCCCGTATGATTCCATCAATTCCTTCATCACCGGATTGACCGACAGCAATTCCCGCTTCCTCAAAAGCACCGCCATAGCCCATTTTGAGCAGAAGCTCAACCACTAGTTTTTCAAAAAAGTGAGGAGAGTTCTCCATAATGGCCTGCAGCAAATTGGTAGCTAATTCATCATTGATTTGCCGAAAAGCATTATCCATCGTATCCTGTGGCGATCCTTCAGCAAGGGCATTGCCGCCCTCTGATGCGCTCTGATCATCCTGAAGTTTGGCTGTATGGAATTGGCGGAAGGATTCGAATTTCTCCAAATATTTAAGGCAATACCGCACAAATGAGTTGGTGCGGAGGCGAATGAATTTTTCGTCAGATGCAATGGCAGATTTTGAAGGTTTACTGGAGGTAAATCGAAAAATCTGCAAGCAGCAGATGGCGGAAAAGGCATCGCCTACGCTGCCAACGAATTGTGCGGTATTGCCTTAAGCGTTATATCATCGCCGACTTCCTTCAGCGCCGCTTTTCCTGTCGGAGTGATTCGATATTTGCCCGTAGCAGGGCTTTCCACAAGCCCTGCTTTTTTCAAGTAGGTCAATGCCCAATTTGCTCGATTGTCGGCCATTCTCTGTTTTCCGCTCGGCAATAAAACTGAACGGTCTTCGTCTGATAAGTGCATGCTGTCAAAAGCCTGTAGCCGGATCTGCTTCACATGCATTGTATCGCCCGTGCTGAGGGCTCTTAAAATATACGGAAAAAACGAAAAGAATTTTGGTATGCCATCGTAAATCCCCCCTTTTTATAGTATAGCATTTGAAAATTGGAAAATCAATGCAGGAAATCGTCAGAACTGTTTTGTCATGTTGACAGAGCAAAATACACACCGTCTCTTTGCAAATCAGACAGCATATCCCTGCTTAAGACCATGGCTCAATAACCACCATCGCGCCGTTATCCGGCGGCACCCGGAACACTTGCAGCAACATCTGCGGAATGGTATGTTCAATCATTGCTTTTCAGCCTTTCTTATCTCCCAAAACCAAAGCCAGCCTATTCTAGCGCAGGGATTGCCTGCATGTCCATGCGAAAAAGCGCCTTGCGGTTCTCCTTTCCGCAAGGCACAGATTTGACTTATCCAGCCGTTGGTTGTATAATAAGAACAACATCATATAAAAGAACCGTCGATGCTGTTCCGCATAGAAGGGCTTTTAAGTATTTTACTGAGAGGTAAGCGATATGAAAAAAGCCGCTTCTGTTTTTTACGTATGGAAATTTACCGTACCGATGTGATGCGGATGGTTGACTGGATGAACAACGCGAATGTGACGAAATACCTGAACGAAGCTCCTGAAGTAGCCCGATCGTTGGACGCCCTTCTTGCAGCCACGCCGGAGCCGATGCTTCGCTTCCACTTCAACCGATCCGGCCGCTTCTATTTGATCTGCCATGAAGGCTGCGAAAGCATTGGCTTTGTGAAACTGCTCCCCCTTCCGGGAACAAAGGCATACGAAATTGTCTATGCCATTGGGGAAGAAGCGCTTTGGGGGCATGGACTCGGCGCACAAGCCGTCCATGCCGCCCTCGCACATGCTTTTGGAGATTTGCAGGCAGAGCGGGTGATTGCTAAGATCATGCCGCAAAACCTGCGCTCAATTCATTGCGTTCACACCTGCGGTTTTCGGCAAAGCGAAAGTCCGTCATCCCTGATTCGTTTTGAGATCACCCTTGATGAATACCTTCATTTTCTGCGCGGCAAAGCCAGGCAGTGACGTTGTGTCTTGGCACGGGCTTTCACGCCTCGACCACCTTGCCGTCGTAGGCAATTTCAAAGTGCTCCGGCCCCATCATCTCCTCCATCTCTTTTTGCAGCACAAGGCCATTGTGGGAGAAGTGATGGCAAATAAACCGCGTGTTCTCCGTGGCTATCCCTTCATCCAGCATGCGCCTGCGCGTTTCAATGTTCTGTTGCAGCGTCATGTGCCCGTTATAATTCGACTTCGGCTTGCCCATGGTGCTGTCGAGGCTCACCACCGTGAGGGGAAGGTTTGCCTGCGTGCGCAGGTAGGCCCATGTTTTCTCCGGAAACACCCCCGTGTCATTGCCATACAGCAGACGCACGCCATCCTGTTCCAGCAGGTAAATCAGGCTTTCCGGGCAGGAATGCACCGCCTCCAGCGCCGTGACGGTCACCCCTTCGATTTCTTCCGTTTCAAACGGCGCTAGCACGCGAAAGTTGATTTTTTCTTCCAGTCCTGGTTCTTTCATCAGCGCGGTGTGCAGGTATTCCTCCCACACACGTCCCGTGAATGCGCTGCCGTACAGCGTCAGGCGGCTTCGGTTTTCCAGGTGTGCAAAAGGTTCAACAAACATGCTCACCTCTTCCCGGTTGAAATGATCCATGTGCGCGTGGGTCACAATAATGTTTCGCACATTGCCCAGGTCCAACTGAAATTTCAATTTCTGCGCATACAAATCGGGGGAAATGTCAATCAACAGGGTATCGTTCACCATGGCGCTTGTCCGAAAGCGAAGATCCTTGCCGCCCCGGCGTTCCGCCTCGCGGCAAATCGGGCACTGGCAGAAAACGGCCGGCATTCCTTCTGCCGCCGCGGTTCCGAGATATTGCAGTTTCATCAAATCATTCTCCTTTTTTCTTTTGCGCGCTCTGTCGACAAAATTGCCCGGGCGTTTCGCCCACCATCTGCTTAAAAAGCCGCCTAAAATACTGTTCGTTTTGGTAGCCAACCTGACAGGCGGCCTCGCTGACCGACACGCCGCCTGCAAGCAGCTCCTGGGCACGCTTCATCCGGTAATGCTGAATGTACTCATTGGCGCTCAGCCCGGTGGATTGGCGGATAAGCCGCTGCAAAACAGGCACCGGCATCTGGCAGGCGGAGGCAAGCTCACCTACGGAAAGCCGTCCGGCATACAGCTGCATCAGACGGCTATCCACTTGATGCATGGCAGGCGGTTCCCGCATCTCGCTCCGCGGACGGCTGATGCCCATGCGGCGCTGTGCTGCCATCAGGCACAGGCATTCCTGTGCCATCAATGAGCCCAGCTTATTCCCGGAAAGCGGCATGCTGGCCGTCATCACCATCTGATTCATCAGCTGCCCCATCATGCTGTTGACGTCCGTCAGCACAAGCCACGTGGCAGCAGCATCCATCAGCTCGGCATAAGCCGGATCAGTCTCGTACATTTGCCGCACCGTAGGCACCGGCAGCGCCATGGGCATCAGCGCCAGCTCGATGTTCAGCATACTGCCCTTCTGATCGTGGCACAGCATCAGCTGATGCCGCACGCCAGCATCCAACCAGATGTATTCACCCCGGCGCACCGTCACCGGGGTGCCATCCGCCACCACGGTAATTTCGCCTTCCTGCACATACATGATTTCCAGCAGCGGATGCGCGTGATCCGTCACATCCTCCACGGCCTGCAAATCCGCATAATGCGAATAGCTGACCACCACCGGCACATAATCCGCCTGGCGATACAAAGCGTCGCCCAGCAGATGCATGCCCCCATTGATGGGGCGCGAGCGCTCCGGCGCGGCGTAGTTAATCACACCAAATTGATCCCGCGCTCTGGTAAAGTTGCTGGCCGTGTTCAACTGGCGGCTGTAGGCACGCGGCGACTGGCCATATACCTTTTTGAACAGCTTGGAAAACTGCTGCTCATTGGGCACGCCGCAGGCACGCCCCGCAGCCGCCACCGTGATATCGGAGCTGACCAGCAGCTTGCGCGCCTGCTCCATGCGATACCGCAGCAAATATTCGCCGATGGTGCAATGCATTTCCGCGCGGAAGATGCGGTGCAGATAATTCGGATGCAGGTGAACCGCCTCTGCCAGGCGTTCCGTATCCAGCTCCTCGGTATAACGTCGCTGCAAGTAAGCCACGGCCTGCTTCACATGTCCGTTTTGAATGGCCGCATCCTTCCCTGGCATGGCAACGGACTCTCCCACCGCCGCCAGGATGGTTGCAAGCAGCAGCTCCTCCCCGGTGGGCGACAGGCGAAGTTTTTCATCGGTGAGGCTGCCCCGCAAAAGGGTCAGGCACAGGCGAATGACACCCTGCGAATCCACAAAAGGCAAGCAGCGCTCCTCTTGCATCAGCTTCATCATCCGCGCAAAGGCCGTTTGCCGCAGTTTTTCCGGCAGTTTCAGCGCATTGCCCGGGGAAAGCGCCGTCAAGTCCAGCTGACCATAGGTCGCCAGGCGCGATTCTGTCATGACCTCATAACGCGTGTCGCCCTCCAGCAGCACCATGCGGCTGCCGGAAAGGGTTTCCGCACGCTGCGCCGTGTGCACAACAATTCTTCCCGCATGGTTCCAAATAAGCCGCAGGGCTCGTGGCGGCACGTGATGCCAGGACGGCAGATATGGGGTCGCCAGCGTCATGGAAGCCAGCGCAAGGCGCTTGTCTGCCGGATAAAATTCCTCGTCCCGCAAAAGCGCCACCTCCCCCAACGCATGCTTTTTCGCACACAGCATAGCACCGCCGCACGCCGAACGCAAGCGCCGGGAGAGGCGCATTCTGTTTTACTTTTGTATCTTTTCCAGCGTAATCAGTTCACTGAAATAATCTCCGTCCCGCCAAGTGGGGTGCAGGCCAAGCGCCTCCCAATCCGCGCCGGTCAGCACCGTGCCGGTTCGCGTATCGCGGTAGCGCGCCAGGCGATCTAATCCGTGAAGCGGAATTGTCCAATATGCCGCTTCCTGCCCACAATAGGGGCGAAAGTAAGCGATCACTGCCCGCCTGTTGTCCTCCAGCATCCAGCCAATCCACTGTGCAGGCGCAACAGAGGGATTCAGGCGTATGAACCGCCCATGCGCCACAAGGGGCTGCATATTGCCAAACAGCGCTGCCGCTTCCTTCATGGCCTTTTTTTCTTCTGCGTCCAGCGCCGTCACATCCAGTTCAAACCCCGCGTTGAACAGTGCGCACACATCCTGCCGAAACTTTGCAGGCGCGGCACGCTTTGTCTGATGGTTGGGCGAGGCGGCAATATGGCTGGTGATAACCTCCGGCGGGAAAAAGATGGACGCGGCGTTTTGCTGCGCCAGCCGATCCACAGGATCCGTGTTGTCGGTCAACCACCCCTGCGCACAGTAGCATAGCATGCCGTAATCGTACCGTCCGCCGCCGGACGCGCAGTTTTCAATCAGCACCTGCGGATAACAGGTGCGAATGTGGTCAAACAGCCGATAGGTGCCCAGCATGCAGCGATGGAAAAGTTCTCCCTGCTGCGCTGCAGGCCATCCTTCCGACTGCACCTGCGTCATGCGGCGATTGTTGTCCCACTTGATATAGGAAAAAACGCCCGTGGAAAGCACCTTGTCCACACAGTCTATCAAATAATCCTGCACTTCCCTGCGGGACATATCCAGCACCAGCTGATTGCGCCACTCCGTGCGCACCCGCCCCTGCGCATGCAGGCACCAGTCCGGATGGCGGCGATACAGCTCGCTGTCCGGTGAAATCATCTCCGGTTCCAGCCAAATTCCCAGCGGCAGCGGAAAGGTTTGCAGCGGCTCAAAGCCCCTTGGGAATTTCGCCTTATTGGGAAACCAGTCGCCCAACGAGCTGTCCGCATGTTCCCGGTGACCAAACCAGCCGTCATCAATCACCATCATGCGGATTCCTATTTCGTTTGCCGTTTCCGCAATTTTTCGCAGCTTTGCCTCATCAATGTTGAAATAGCAGGCTTCCCATGTGTTCAGCAGCACAGGCCGCGTTTGCCCGCGCCATTTTTCCGGCGTCAGACATCGCCGCACAAAGGGATGCAGGCAGGCGCTGAGTCCGTTGAGTCCCCGTGTGGAATAGGACAGTGCCGCTTCAGGCGTTTCAAAACTTTCGCCGGGTTTCAGCCGCCAAGTAAAACGTCGTGGATGAATGCCCCCCTGCAAACGCAGCGAACCATATTGATCCACCTCGCAGCGCAGGGTAAAATTGCCGCTGTAGAGCAGCGACAGCCCGTAAACCCGTCCCTGATTTTGATCCGCACCATGGCGCAGCAGGGCAATATTCGGGTTGTGCTGATGTGAGCTGATGCCGCGGGTGGAACCAATCTCCGTCACGCCCGGCAGCAAAGGACGCACGCTGGGGGTAAACTCCCGCAGCGTTGTGCCGTCCAGCGTCAGCAAGTCAAAGCGCCCATCTTCAAAATCCACGCTGGCGCTCATAGCCTGACGGACATAGACCGTTCCGCTGCCTGCATTGTGCACCACCATGTGCCGCGTGATGACGCTCTCTTCAGGGAACAGGTGATAGTAAAGCGTCACCTGCACCCCGTTGCAGGGATCTTGCAAAAGGATGGACAGCGTCTCCACCGCTTCGGTTCCCCCGTCGGCAAAGGGTAAGCCTGCAAGTGGCGTTCGACCCTGCGTGATGCAGTGCTCCGCATAACGCAGATCGCAAAGCGCATCCTCTGTAGCCTCTTCTTCCGTTGCCAAGGCAGGTAGGCGAAAGTCGCTCAGCCCGTAGGTTGGACACTCATAGTGCCTGTACTCCCGCGAGCATTTGGGAGAATCAGCCATTTGATGCTCCACCAGCGACGCCCGGCGGTATGGCGCGCGGTCATACATTCCTTTCGGCAATTCGCCAAGCGCATCGCCCCAGTAAAGATGGTGTATCTGACCGTCCTCCTCCACCTGCATCACATAGCTGACCTGCGCGCCCCGCAGGTGGAAGCATTGGGTTTCCGCGTCAAATGTAATCATAGCAAATCCTTTACTCTTTGATTGCGCCAAGCATGATGCCCTTCACAAAATACTTCTGAATGAAGGGATACACCGCCAGGATAGGCAGCGTGCTGACAACAATAGCGCAGTATTTGACGATTTCCTTCAGCAGATACTGGTTTGCCGCCTGCCCGTTATAGGCGGTCACCATGGAATCCGTAGTTTTATCGGTAATCAGCAGCTCGCGCAGAATCATTTGCAGCGGATAGAGATCGCGGCGCTTTTGCAGATACACCAGCGCATTGTACCAGGAACCCCAGAACGTCACGGCATAAAACAGGCCGATGGTTGCCAGTGAGGCGGTGGACAGCGGCAGCACAATGCGGAACAGCACGGTCAGGTCGCCTGCGCCGTCAATCTCTGCCGATTCCAGCAGCGCTTTGGGCACGCTGTTGAACGCCGTGCGCAGCACAATCAGGTTATACACGCTCACCGCACCCGGCAGCAAAAAGCCCCATAGGCTGTTGGTCAGCTTCAGCTGTGTCACCACCAGATAGGTGGGAATCATGCCGCCGGAAAAATACATGGTGAAAACGACCAGCGCCATGGTAATCCGTTTGAGCATGAAGTCCCGGTGGGATAAAATAAACGCGCCCATGATGGTAATCAGCATGGAGATGCTCGTTCCCAGCCCCACGTACATCAGTGTGTTGCGGTATCCCTGCCAAATGGTATTCATGGAAACGATGGTGCGATATCCCTGAATGGAAAAACCTGCCGGGCGCAGCAGCAGCCGGCCCATCTGAAAGGCGTATGCGTCCGGGTCGGAAAAGGAGCAGAACACCACATACAGCATGGGATATACGGTAATGACGATCAGGATCAGCATAAAAACATTGTTGATTTTATAGAAAATACGCTCGCCGCGCGTAGCCATGAACGGCACATTCTTTTTTCTCGCTTTCATGTTGTCGTCCTCCTCACCACAGGCTGCTCTCGCTCATTTTGCGGGACATGGCGTTGGCTGCCAGCAGCATGATCAGGTTAATCAGCGAATTAAAGATATTAACCGCGGCGCTGTAGCCATAATCATTATCCACAAAGCCCTTGCGGTACACATAGGTTGAAATGATGTCGCTGACCTCATAGGTCAGGGAGGATTGCAGCAGGAAGCTCTTTTCCCAGCTCAGGCTCATCAGCGAACCGCAGGCCAGGATAAACTGGATCACAATGGTTTCCTTGATGCCGGGAAGCGTAACCGTGAGGGTCTGCTGCCAGCGGTTCGCGCCGTCAATGCGCGCCGCTTCATACAGGGATGGGTCAATATTCGTCATGGCAGCGATATACAGGATTGACCCCCAGCCAAAGGATTGCCAGATATATGACAGCACGTAAATCGCACGATAGCAGGTCGGATCCGAAATCAGCGAGCCCTTATGCGCGGTAATTGCATTGACAAAAGAAGTGATGAATCCATTAGAATTGGTGAACATCATTACCATGCTGCACACCACAACGGTGGAAATAAAATGCGGCAAATAGGTTGCCGTCTGAATCACGCGTTTGTAGCGAATGCTCTGCACCTCATTGAGCAGCACGGCGAAAATGATCGGCACCGGGAAGCCGAAAATCAGGTTCAGGAAGCTCAACACCAGCGTGTTTCGCAGAATGCGGCCAAAGTACACCGAGCCGAAGAACTCCGCGAAGTTATCCAGCCCAACCCATTTCGACTTGGCCAGACCAAGGAACGGCTTATAATTCTTAAAAGCGACAATGTTGCCATACATAGGCCAATAGCAGAAAAGCACAAAATAGGTCATAACTGCTATCAGCATCAAGTAGACCACCGGATGGCTGCGGATATTCTGCCACAAACGGATCGGATAGCAACGCTTGGGCCGCGGTTTCAAAACGCCCTGCGACATCAGTTCCTCATCTCCCGTAAGGCTTGCGCCCATAATAAACCGCCTTTAATCGGACAAGGCCGCCCCCGCGCCGAAGCAGGAGCGGCCTTGCCTGTTGATGCAGTCGAAGCAGTTACTGCTCCAGACCGTTGAGCTTTTCCGCACGCGCCAGATAACGGCTGTATGCGGCCTGATAAACCTCCGTCAGCTTGGTCAGTCCCATGTTGTTCATGGTTTCCACATAGCTGTCAAAGTTGTCCAGCGATTCAACGCCGGTGATAAATTTCAGCATTTCTTCATCGCGATAGGTTTCCACGTCGGTCTTATACTTGCTGATGATTTCAGCCTCTTCATCCGTGAAGGTTACGGCAAAGTCCGGGAAAATGCCGTCATAGCTGCACTGGGTATACAGATCGATGGTCTGCGGCTGCACACCGTAGCAATACTTGGAGGTCTTGATATAGTCCACATCGCTGTCGGACGTGCCGTCCAGCTCCCAGATATACTGGCAAAGCTTGTCCTCCGTGGAGGCATTGCTCATATCGGTATACTGCGGATAGCCGTACTCGTTGATGGTGTAGGCAATGTCCTTGATGCCGTAGGTGTTCAGATAGTTGATGGTGGGGTTATGCAGCGCATCCAGGAAAGCGACGCATTCGTTCAGGTGCTCGGTGGTGGACACAATATACTTGGCATTGCCCACGTCCAAGCGATAGCTGGTGTACATCACATGGGTCAGGTCGTCGCTGTCCTTCAGCTTGGGCATTTGCGCCGCCACCAGCGCAGCGTCGGGATTTTCCTTTTCCACCACGTTGTAATAATTGGCGGTGTAGCCCACCGTGTGATTGCAGATCGCGCCCGCGTCGCCATTGGCGATCATAGACCAGGTCTCGTTGGATGTGTCGGTCATAAAGTCGGGATTGATGAGCCCTTCGCTGTACCACAGGTTCAGGGTTGCCAGATAGTCCTTATATTCAGGGGAAGTGGGGCCATAAGCAACCTCACGCGTATCCTGGCGGATGTAGAAGTTCCGCGCGTCAATGTTCCAGGCGCAGGAGAAGGCATTGCGGCTCTTCCAATAGCCGGACTTATTCAGCACAAGGGGATATTTCACACCGTTGGCCTTGAAGGCGCGCAGCATTTTCGTCCAGTCGTCAATGGTGGTGGGCACATCCAGCCCGGCAGCCTTCAGGTAGTCGCTACGGATCATCAGTCCCCACATGCAGGTGTTGGAGGTCTGTGAACCGGACACCATGCAGCCAAGGCGCATGTTGCGACCCGCATCGTCCACCGCGCCGGCAGCCAGGTAAGGCACGTCCATCACGGTGCGCCAATAGTTGGGGGTGGTGTCGGCGTTCACAATGTCGGTGTAATCCGCCAGGAAGCCGTCCGCATACGCCATGGCCACGCCGCCGGGATAGTAGCTGTCCACGGCGCCCTTCATGATAATATCCGGCAGGTCGCTCGGATCGCTGATCATCAAAGAGAAAGACGTCGCCACATCGTCAGAGGAGGGGCAGATAAACTCCAGATTGACGTTCATCAGCTTTTCCATTTCCTTCACGATTGCAAAATCGTTATAGGAGCTGGCAAAGGAAGCATAGTCCGAATCCATGGGCAGCCAAATTTTCAGCGTTACGCCGCCGAGATCCGGCACACCGTTTTCGTCACAGGTGAACAGCGTCGTGCTCTTCACAGGTTCTGCCGTCGTTTCAGCTGCCGCCATGGAGCCGAAGCTCAACAGCATGGCCAGTGCAAGAACGATACAGAGAAGTTTCTTCATGGTGTCTTTCCCTCCATTGTTTTTATTTGCGCCGGTGTCTGTTCCGCCGCATTTTTCTGCTCATCATAATAGCATTCCACCCCCGCGTTGAAAAGTATACAATCACTATATCTCATTGTCATATTCTAACCACTTATTTATTTGCAATCGCATGATTATCCATCCATGCAGGCAAAAAAGGAAAAGAGCGGTCTTTTTTCAGTCATAAAAGACACGAAAATACAGTTGTTAAAAATCTTTTCG
>CAKUFA010000018.1 GCA_934647165.1 uncultured Clostridia bacterium
GACAGGTAGTCATACTTGGTCTGCACATAGGTGAAGCCGTTGATGCGGCTGATAATCATGGCAGCGTCCTTGCCCAGGCCGTTCAGAATCACGCGCAGGGGATTCTTACGCACCTTGTTGGCGTTGCGGGCAATGCCGATAGCGCCCTCAGCGGCAGCGAAAGACTCGTGGCCGGCCAGGAAGGCGAAGCACTCGGTCTTCTCATCCAGCAGCATAGCGCCCAGGTTGCCGTGACCCAGACCCACCTGACGCTGGTCAGCCACAGAACCGGGGATGCAGAACGCCTGCAGACCCTCGCCGATGCAGGTGGCGGCTTCGGCAGCGGTCTTAACGCCCTTCTTCAGTGCGATGGCGGCGCCCAGTTCATAGGCCCACTTCGCATTTTCAAAGCAGATGGGCTGAATACCCTCAACGATCTTGTAAGCGTCAACGCCCTTGCTGTTGTTATAAGCCTTCAGCTCGTCCCAGTTGGCGAAGCCGTACTTTTCCAGAACAGGCTGCAGCTGAGGCATGCGGCCTTCGTAGTTCTCAAACAGAGCCATTCTCACATACCTCCTTTATTACTGCTTGCGGGGGTCGATCCAGGCGACCGCACCGTCCTCGGCCTTGAAGCGGCCGTAGGTGCCAATGTTCTTCTCATAGGCTTCGTTGGGGCTCATGCCCTTCTTGATGGCGTCCATCATCTTGCCCAGGGACAGGAACTGATAGCCGCAAACCTGGTTATCCTTATCCAGTGCCATCTTCAGCACATAGCCTTCGGCCATTTCCAGATAACGGGTGCCCTTGGCAACCGTGCCGTACATGGTGCCAACCTGGCTGCGCAGACCCTTGCCCAGATCCTCCAGACCGGCGCCGATGCGCAGGCCGTCATCAGAGAAAGCGGACTGGGTGCGGCCGTACACGATCTGCAGGAACAGCTCGCGCATGGCGGTGTTAATGGCATCGCACACCAAGTCGGTGTTCAGCGCTTCCAGAATCGTCTTGCCGGGCAGAATTTCACTGGCCATAGCGGCGGAGTGCGTCATGCCGGAGCAGCCAATGGTCTCCACCAGCGCTTCCTGGATAACACCCTGCTTCACGTTCAGGGTCAGCTTGCAGGTGCCCTGCTGGGGAGCACACCAGCCAATGCCGTGGGTCAGGCCGGAAATATCCTTGATCTCCTTGGCCTGAATCCACTTGCCCTCTTCCGGGATGGGCGCAGGACCGTGGTTGGGGCCCTTGGCGACGCATACCATTTCTTCAACTTCCTTGGTGTATTGCATCGAATTGGTTCCTCCTATCTGTGGATCGTGTGACACGATAACCCTTGGTCGTGATCGATTTTAGTATACCATATTTTTGAGCGGATGAACAGGGGCATTTTGCATGGATGAAGATTTTTTGTCAACTTTTTGACTGGCCGCGCCGTACTTTTTGACACGCGCGCGGCATAGACTGCCCTGGAAAGGCGGGTGGGGCAGCATGACGCTGAGTGAGTTGCGGCAAAAGGATGTGATTGATACCCGCACAGGCGCGTCCATGGGCAAACCCATGGATTTGGAATTCTGCGCTGTGGACGGGCGGGTGAACGCCCTGGTCGTGCCGGGGGAATTTCACCTGATGCATCTTTTGCGGGGAGAAAAGTGCGGCGTTGTCATCCCATGGACGCAAATTTGCAAAATCGGCGATGATGTGATCCTTGTGGAACTTGACGGGGAATGAAAAGTCTGAAGCAGTTTCATCCGTTTTTTGCAATACGCCTTGCATTCCCAAAGGAAAACAGGTATGCTTATTTGCGTGCCACGCCGCTTGCACGGGCAGCGGCTATCACGGCGTCCGCAACAGCGCGCGCTACGCGCTTGTCCAGCGCATCGGGCAAAATGTGTGTTGCGCACAGCTCGCTTCCCACAAGGTCGGACAGGGCGCGGGATGCGGCCATCTTCATATCCTCATTGATGCAGCGGGCACGGCAGTCCAACGCGCCGCGGAAAATGCCGGGGAAGGCCAGCACGTTGTTGATCTGGTTGGGAAAATCGCTGCGGCCGGTGCCCACCACGGCAGCGCCGGCTGCGAGGGCTTCATCGGGCATAATTTCCGGCGTGGGGTTGGCCATGGCGAAAACAATGGGGTCATGCGCCATGGAGCGAACCATGTCCTGTGTGAGCACGCCCGGGGCAGATACGCCGATGAACACATCCGCGCCGCGCACAGCATCGCCAAGCGTCCCCTTTTGATGGGCAAGGTTGGTCACCTTCGCCATTTCGGCCTGTGCCGGGTTGAGCTCTGCCATCCCTTCGCAGATGATGCCAAAGCGGTCGCACAGCGTCAGATGCTTCACGCCCAGATTCAGCAGGTGTTTGGCAATGGCAATGCCCGCAGACCCTGCGCCGTTGAGCACCACACGAGCGGACGCAATGCCGCGTCCTGTAACCTTCAGCGCGCCAAGCAGCGCTGCGGCAACCACCACGGCAGTGCCATGCTGGTCATCGTGGAAAACAGGGATGTCGCAAACCTCCTGCAAGCGCCGTTCGATTTCAAAGCAGCGCGGGGCTGCGATGTCCTCCAAATTGATGCCGCCAAAGCTTCCGGCAAGCAGCGATACGGTGCGCACAATCTCGTCCACATCCTTGGAGCGGATGCAGAGGGGGAAAGCGTCCACGTCCGCAAAAGCCTTAAACAGGGCGCACTTACCTTCCATCACGGGCATGCCGGCTTCCGGGCCGATATCGCCAAGCCCCAGCACAGCTGTGCCGTCGGTGACGACCGCCACCAGATTCGCGCGGCGAGTCAGCTCATAGCTCTGCTCAGGATCTTTCTGAATTACCAGGCAGGGTTCGGCCACACCGGGGGTGTAGGCAAGGGAAAGATCCTCCCGGGTGTTGATGGGCGCGCGGGATACAACTTCCACTTTGCCGCGCCATTCGTAGTGCTTTTTAAGGGATTCCTTGCGCACGTCCATGCTTTTACTCCATCATGCCGGACAGCACCTGATTGACCAGCGCGCTGTCTGCTTTGCCCTTGACCCTGGGCATCAGGTTTTTCATAATCTGCCCCTTTTGCTTGGCGGTGGGGGCGGCAATGCCAAGCGCTGCCAGCACCTCACGGATGGTTGCGGCAATTTCCGCTTCATCCATCAGCTTGGGGGCAAATTCCTGATAAACGTTCATGCGGTAGGTGTTTTCATCAATGATGTCCTGATGGCCGTTAGCCGTTTCGATGGATTCCTGGCATTGCTTGATTTCGCGGAGAATCACGGCGTTTTCCTCTTCTTCGGTGAGGTCGGCACGCTTATCAATGAACTTGCTTTTCAGTGCGCTCAGCAGCAGGGAGAGAGCCTCTTTGCGGGGCTTATCACCGGCCTTAAGCGCCTGCATCATGGCGGTGCGAACCGTATCAATCTTTGACATAGGACGACTTCCTTTCATCATTGAATTCCATAAGACAGTTTACCCTTACGGTGGGCATTTGTCCAGTAGGGGAGGAATATTTGGAGGGATTTTCGGTGACACTTTCCAAAAGAGACCGGTTGTTTGCGATGGCGGAGCGTCTGCCGGTGCTGCGCTGCCCACGGTGCGGGCAGGCCATGCAGCGCGATGGAGCCGATTTTGCCTGTGTGCGCGGGCATCGGGTCAACGTGAATCGCAAAGGGAGCCTGAATTTTCTGTCCGCACCAGTGGACAGCTGCTATGATGCTGCACTGTTTGAAGCAAGGCGGCGGGTGTTTGCCAGTGGCTGCTATGATGCGGTGGCACAGGCCGTTGCAGATTTGCTGCCGGAAGACCCGCAGCGTATTCTGGATGCAGGCTGCGGCGACGGGTGGTATCTGAACGCGCTGCTGGCGCAACATCCGGATTGGCTTGGTGCGGGCATTGATATAAGCCGCGATGCCATTGCCCAGGCTACGGAACAGCCATGCCCGGCGCTCTGGTGCGTTGGCGATCTGCGTCAGCTCCCTTTTCGGGACGGGGCGTTCACGGCTGTGCTGGACGTGCTCACCCCTGCGGATTATGGGGAATTTCGCCGCGTTCTGGCGCAAAACGGGGTGCTGGTGAAGGTGTTTCCCGGCACGGGCTATTTGAAAGAAATTCGGTTGGCACGGGGAATGCAGCCCTATGAAGAGGGACGTGTAGAAGAATATCTGCGTGGAAAGGCACAGGTGCTTGCTGCTCGCCGCGTGACCCTATCCATGCCGGTGGATGCGGCACTTTGGCGGGATTTTGTGTGGATGACGCCGCTCAATCAGGATTTATCCCCGGAGGAAAAGGAACGGCTGGCCGCAATGCCTGCCGGACAGATAACGATTGATCTGCATGTGGAAGCAGTCGCCCTGTGACCGCATACCCCATTTTCGGCATTCGTCCAAAGCATGGTGGTACTTTTGCGCCGCCTGTGCTATGCTAAGGAAAACAAAGGGGGAGGAATGTGTCATGTGCACTGCTGCAACGTATCAGTCCAAGGATTTCTACTTTGGCCGAAATCTTGATTACGATTTCTCTTATGGCGATGAAGTGGTTGTTGTTCCACGCAACATGCCCTTCACTTTCCGCAAAATGGGGCGGATGGACAAGCATTACGCCATGATTGGCATGGCTTACGTGGCAGGGGAGGATCCGCTGTTCTACGATGCCATCAACGAAAAGGGGCTGTGTATTGCCGGGCTTAACTTCGTGGGCAACGCCGTTTATCAGCCGGAAAAACCTGGTGCGGATAACATTGCTCAGTATGAACTGATTCCGTGGCTGCTCGGGCAGTGCGCCGATTTGGCGGAGGCGCGCTCGCTCATTGGCCGTATGAACATGGTCAATATTCCCTACAGCGAGCAGCTTCCGCTGGCGCAGCTGCATTGGCTGATTGCCGACCGAACCGGCGCGGTGACGCTGGAGGTTACAGCTGATGGCCTGCACCTGTATGAAAACCCTGTTGGGGTGCTGACCAACAATCCGCTGTTCCCTATGCAGATGTTCAATCTAAACAATTATCGGGGACTTTCTGCCGAGCAACCGAAAAACACCTTCGCACCGGCGCTTGATCTGCAATGCTACAGCCGCGGCATGGGCGGGCTTGGCATGCCGGGTGATTTGTCCTCGCAATCCCGGTTTGTGCGCGCTGCTTTCACGCGAATGAACGCCTGCTCGGCGGAGGATGAGAACGCCAGCGTGAGTCAGTTCTTCCATATCCTTGGGTCCGTGGAACAGCAGCGCGGATGCTGCCGATTGGAAAACGGAAAGTATGAAATCACCCTTTACACCAGCTGCTGCAATGCAGACCGCGGGATTTACTACTATACCACTTATGACAACCGGCAAATTACCGCTGTGGACATGCATCATGAAAATCTCGACGGTGACGCAATGGTGCGCTATCCTGTGCTGACGGAAATGGAAATCAAGCGGCAAAACTGATGCCTTCTTGGTAAATGAAAAAAAGAGAGGAACTGCTTCATCAAGCGTTCCTCTCTCTTCTTTGGCCGCGTTTACTTCCGCAGCGTGATGACCACATGACGGTTGGGCTCTTCACCCTCGCTGTGGGTATCCACATTTTCGTTGGGTTGCAGCGCACTGTGAATAATCCGGCGCTCATAGGGATTCATGGGTTCAAGGCTCACACGGCGGCCGGTTTTCACGGCACGGTTGGCCATGCGATTGGCCAGGCGCACCAACGTATCCTCACGCTTGGCGCGGTAATTTTCCGTGTCCAGGGTCACACGGGTGTAGCCTTCCTGCCCGCGATTGACCCGCAGGCTGGTCAGATACTGCAAAGCATCCAGCGTTTCACCGCGGCGGCCGATCAGAATACCCAGCGTGTCGCCGGTCATCTGCACAAACACATTGCCGTCCTGATCGTTGCCCACTTCCACAGCCACTTCCACACCCATCAGGTGCGTCAGTTCCTTCAGGAAGGCCTGCGCCTTGCCGGCGGCGGATTCTGCGTCCACCTGGTCGGCGGGGATCATGGTTACAACAGGCTTTTCAAGAGGCTTAACGGGTGCCTTGGGGGGCAGAGGCTTTTTCTCAGCCTTGGGCGCTTCTGCAGCTTTGGGAGCAGCGGGCTTTTCCGCTTTGGGCGCACTCTTGCGGGGGGCGGGCTTATCTGCCTTGAGGGCAGCAGCGGGCTTTTCTGCGGCGGATGCCACATCTGCTTGGGGGGTGGGGGCAGGCTTTTCTGCCTTCACAGGTGCGGCAGGCTTTGCGGGCGCCTTTTGTGTATCCAGGGAGGCAAGGATGTCCTCCTCCGTCTCCTTCATGGTGAGGCGAACCTTGGCCTGGCGGGAGCCGAACAGACCGAAGAGTCCCTTGCTGCCTTCTTCCAGCACCTCAATGGTCACATCGCTGATGGAAGCGCCCAGCGCCTCCAATCCGGCGGAAATTGCTTCTTCAACTGTTTTTGCGCTAGATTCGTAGCTCTTCATTTGACGGAGCCCTCTCCTTCTACAGCGGCTTGCTGCTTATCCTTGCGATCCAGATACCAGTTGATGAACAGGGTCTGAGCGGAGGCAATGACGTTGCTGGCCACCCAGTAAATGGCGAACATGGCGGTGTAGCCGGAGCAGATCCACAAGGAGAACAGCGGGAAGAACCACTTCATGAAGTTGCTGCTTGCCTGCTGCTGCTTGGCGGAGGGATCCTTGGGATCGGCCGCGGGTGTGGCAGGCTGCATCTTGGTCATCAACAGCTGGGTCAGGGCGGAAAGCACCGGCAGGATGTAGAAGCCGTTGTAGTTCTTCATCACGTCCAGCGTGGTGATCCACAGGTTGAAATGCCAGCCGGGCAGCACAGCTGTGGCGTCCACATAAGCGGGCATGGTCTCCAGCGTGCTGTAGATGGCCTGAATGGTGGCCTGAAGATTGGCCTTGGAGAAGCTGTCAGCGGTCAGCGCCAGGGTTTCAGGCAGGTTGGCCACATTGTCGCCCAGGGCGGCGAAGCCTGCCTGCCAGATTTTCTCATCCATGATGGCGCGCAGGCTGTTGTAGTCCGGCCAGAAGGAGGAGAAGGGGCTGTCAGGCATCCACACGTTCTTGATCCACAGCCAGCCCTCCATGGTGGGCTGCTGACCCTGCAAAATGGCGAACACCTGCGCAACAGTCTGCTCGTTTGCAACCATGCGCATGGCGGCAAACATAGCATACAGAATGGGCAGGGTGAGCAGCATAGGCAGGCAGGAGCTCAGGGGATTGATGTGCTCCTTCTTGTACAGCTCGCTCATCTTGCGGTTGAGCTTGTCCTTGTCATTGGCGTACTTCTTTTGCAGCCGCGCAATTTCAGGCTGGATTTTCGTTGTCTTGCGCATGCTGACGCGGCTCTTGTAGTCGAAGGGGAACAGGATCACGCGGATCAAAAGCGTGAAAACAACCACGGACCAGCCGTAATTGCCGATGACGCTGTTAATCCCATCCAAGATGGTTTTCAGGAACTCATTCATGCTGGGTTCATTCCCTCCTCAAGGTCGTGTAGGGATCCTCCGGAACAGGGTCGTAGCCGCCTTTGCTGAACGGATTGCAGCGCAGGATGCGCCAGAGCGCCATCCATCCGCCCTTGAAGGCCCCGTATCGCTCAATGGCGGTGAGGGCGTATTGCGAGCAGGTGGGCACATAGCGGCAGCACGGCGGCTTTTGCGGGCTGATTCCCCGGCGATAAAACTGGATGAGCCATAGCAGGATACGTTTCATTTCAGGCGCGGTTTCCTTCCTTGAAGGCGTCGTGCTTATTGAGCAGATAGCGCACATCCCTTTGCAGAGATTGGAAGGTGGCCTCAGCGGCTGAGGGCCTGGCTACAATCACGTACAGGCCGTTTTTCACATCCCCCAGATAGGGCCGAAAGCATTCGCGCAGGCGGCGCTTGACGAGGTTGCGCGTCACAGCGTTGCCCACTTTTTTGCTGACGGAAAAACCAACCTGCAAGCCCTTGCCTCTGGCATGGAGCATGACCAGATCCCGACAGGTAACGCTCTTTCCGCGGCGATAAACGTACTGGAACGTCCTGTTTTTTTGCAGCCGATAACGTCTTTCCATGGTTTCATCCTTCCGCACGGGAGAAACTTCCCGGGGTATGTAGGAAAAGCCCGTCCCGCACTGGTCAAGCAGCGCATGGGCGGGCTCCATCCTCAAAACAGGGAACCGTCAGCGGACAGAAATCAGACCGTCAGTTCCTTGCGGCCACGGCGACGACGGGCGGACAGCACACGGCGGCCGTTCTTGGTGGACATGCGGGCACGGAAGCCGTGCACCTTGCTGCGCTGACGCTTCTTAGGCTGATACGTACGGAACATTTTCAACACTCCTTCATTGTTCAAGCAGGCTTACGCCTGCAATGGCTACTAAAACAGCCTTTTTAGTATAGCGGATTCGCGCGGTGTTGTCAAGCGTTTTGCACAAGAAAAGCCGCGAAATGCACGGGAAAACCCATGCCATTGCGCGGCGAAAAGTTTATGCCTGTTCATCACTGACGTTTGCCATCACGCGGATCAATGTGCCCAGGGCGTTGCTGAGCTCCTTGGCTTCACTGCGGCTGAGCTTGTCCGCCCAGGCGGCGGCGTAATGCTGGAAAGAGGTGTGTAGGGCGGCAATTTTGCCTTCTCCCGCGGGCAGCAGATGCACCTTCACCACCCGGCGATCCGCATTGTCCCGGACGCGCTCCACCAGCCCGGCGGCGAGCAGGCTGTTAATCAGCGGCGTAACGTTCGGCTTGGCAATGCCCAGGTATCTGGATAAATCCCCCACGGAGCAGGCGCCGTCGCGCAGCAGCAGCAAAATCTGTATTTGCGAGGAAGGCATGCTGTGCGCGCGTTGAAGAGCGTCAGCCTTAAGCAGCTTTTTGGGAAAAACAGGGAAGGCGCGCATCAAGTGTTCGGCAATGCCGTCAATCAGCATTGCGTCGGCGGACGCTTTCTTCATTATGTCTACACCCTCGATCAATCAAAGATTGGCGACGCATGCATGAATCAATGCGTCGGATCACCTGCATAGTATACGCCATGCAGGTATATTTTTCAAGAAAAATAAGAGATGTTTTGGAAAAAAATAGAATTAACGTAATGAAAAATTCGCAATAGACGAACGCTTCTTTCTGTCAACACAAAGAATTGTGTTGTTGCAAAACGAAGAAGACGCAATCGGCCTGTAACAAGAATCTGCGCGGTTCGGGAAAGAAAAAGACTGTTGCGCGAAGCGATTGAGATCGCGATTAAACCCGGTGGCCGCCATGAAAATCTTACGCAGATTTTACCAAATAAATAATTGCTAACAGGTAAGCTTTCTTGCTATAATGGTACCGCAAGAGCGAATTTCGCGGTTGTTTTTTGGAAAGGAAGTGCGAAAATGCTGAAGAAATTTACACCGGCGGAACGCGGATGGATCATGTATGACTGGGCAAATTCTGCGTTTTCTGCCATTGTGGCGGCCATTATTCTACCAAGCTTTTATACCACATTGACGCAGGGAATCCCCGGCGCAGGCCCTTGGTGGGGATATGCCACCAGCATTGCAACATTCATTTGTGCTTTGTGCGCGCCGTTTTTTGGCACCCTGGGCGACTACCGCGGCTACAAAATGAAGCTTTTCACGGCCTTTGTGCTGCTGGGCGCTGCGGCAACCGGCGCGCTTGGATTTACTGAAAACTGGAAACTGATGCTTGTGCTTTACATCATCGGCACCATTGGTTTCAATGCTTCCTGCGTGTTTTACGATGGCTTTTTGCCGGATGTGACCACGGATGAGCGCATGGATACGGTGTCCACTTACGGTTATGGGCTGGGCTATATCGGCGGCAGCACCATTCCGCTGGTGCTGGCCATGGTATTGATCATGTTCGGCGATTCTTTTGGCGTGGGTGCGTCGTTGGCGTGCAGGCTGTCGTTTATCATCACGGCGGTGTGGTGGATTGTATTCACGGTGCCCATGTGGCGCAGCGTACGCCAGCAGCATTTTGTGGAACCGACGGGGAACATCATCAGGCAGACGTGTGCGCGCATGGTCAGCATGGCGCGCCGCATGGTGAAAAATCGCGGCATGCTGCTGTTTTTGCTGGCCTATTTTTTCTACATTGATGGGGTCGGCACCATTATCCATATGGCGACCATCTTTGGCCAAAACATGGGCATGGATTCCAATGCCATGGTGGTCATTCTGCTGGTGGTGCAGCTGGTGGCGTTTCCCTTTGCCATCCTGTATGGCAAACTGGCCGGCAAATGGGGCGTCCGCCGGATGATTACCTGCGGCATTACCACATACATGCTGGTGTGCCTGGTAGCGCTGATGCTGGAACCCCTGCGGAAATGGGGACAAGGCGCGCTGATGGGCGGCTTTATTCTGCTGGCATTCCTTGTGGGCACGGCGCAGGGCGGCATTCAGGCGCTGAGCCGCAGCTATTTCGGCAAGCTGGTGCCGGAAAACTCCGCTAACGAGTTCTTTGGCTTTTTCGATATTTTCGGAAAATTTTCGGCTGTCATCGGCCCGGCGCTGTTCTCTCTTGTGTGGGACAGCACGCAGAAGGTCTATCTGGGCATCATTCCGGTGCTGGTCATGTTTGGCGTGGGGTTGACGCTGTTCCTGTCCGTGCCGAAGGAAATGCACAAGATGTCGGATTGATGCTTGCAATCCATCACTACATGTTGTATAATGCGTTCATATTTTTATGAACGGAGGCGACCGGTATGGATTTTTCGATTATTCGGCAGACAGACCCTGCTGTTGCAGACGCCATTGAACAGGAGCTTGCACGCCAGCAGTCCCACATTGAACTGATTGCATCAGAAAACTTCGTATCTCCGGCCGTGATGGCGGCCATGGGGACGCCGCTGACCAATAAGTATGCGGAGGGCTATCCGGGACACCGGTATTATGGCGGGTGCGAGTGCGTGGACATTGTGGAAAACCTCGCACGAGACCGGGCATGCCAGCTTTTCGGTGCGGAGCACGCCAATGTGCAGCCCCATTCCGGCGCGCAGGCGAACATGGCGGTTTATTTTGCCATGCTTCAGCCCGGCGATACGGTAATGGGCATGAACCTGAGCCACGGCGGTCACCTGACCCACGGCAGCCCTGTGAACATGAGCGGCAAGTATTTCCACTTTGTACCCTATGGCGTGGATGGGGAAACTGAGCGACTGGACTATGACGAGGTGCGCCGGATTGCACTGGAATGCAAGCCGAAAATGATTGTGGCGGGTGCGTCGGCCTATCCGCGTGTGATTGATTTTGAAAAACTGCGCGCAATTGCTGATGAAGTGCATGCCCTGCTGATGGTGGACATGGCGCACATTGCAGGGCTGATTGCGGCCGGATTGCATCCCAATCCTGTGCCCTATGCCGACTTTGTGACCACCACCACCCACAAAACCCTGCGTGGGCCGCGCGGCGGCATGATTTTGTGCCGTGCGGAATATGCCAAAGCCATTGACAAGGCCATTTTTCCTGGCACGCAAGGCGGACCGCTGGAGCACATTATCGCGGCCAAGGCCGTGTGCTTTTATGAGGCGCTGCAGCCTGCGTTCAAGGCTTACCAGCAGCAGATTATCGCTAATGCCAAAGCGCTGGAAAGCGCTTTCCGTGAGGAGGGCATCCGCATGGTGTCCGGTGGAACGGACAACCATCTGCTGCTGCTGGATTTTACCGGCAGGGATGTGACCGGCAAACAGCTGGAAACGTGGCTTGAGGAAGCGAACATCACCGTGAATAAGAACACCGTGCCCAACGAAACCCGCAGCCCCTTTGTGACCAGCGGCATTCGTGTGGGTACCCCCGCGGTGACAACGCGCGGCCTGAAAGAAGAACAGATGGACATGATCGCCCGGTGGATTGCACGCATTGTGCGCGAAGGAGAAAGCGCCTGCCCGCAGGTGAAGGCCGAGGTTGAGGCGCTGATGGCGAATTATCCGCTGTATTGATGAGAAAAATCTTATAGAACCAGATAAAACCACCAACTTTTCTTCCTACAAAAAGAAAAAAGTTTGGTGGTTTTTTTCTGGAACTTTGAGAAAAACTATGATATAATAAGATGACAGTGGTGGCTTGGGGCTGCATGGCCACCGGCACCAGCGAGGATAAAAACTGTGTCCCTGTATACAGGGAAGCTCGTTTATCGGCGCTTTGGCATGCGCCGGGTGAGTTGACGCCTTGCAAAACAAAACCGGCGTGTGTCCGGTTGATGATAGCGAAGGGGCGGCGTTGCTCCTGCGCTCTTATGTACGTTATTTTTTCCCTGAAGTGAAAGAAAGGAGGCTTTTTGTGAGCCCGAAAGTTTCAATGGTTTCCCAGAGCAAGCTCCGCATCATTCCCATGGGCGGTGTGGATGAAATCGGTAAAAACATGACCGTCTTTGAGTATGAAGATGATATCATCGTGGTGGACTGCGGCAGCGTATTCCCCAAGGAAGACATGCTGGGGGTTGACCTGGTTATCCCCGATGTGAGCTACCTGGTGGGCAAGAAAAAGAACGTCCGCGGCTATCTGTTTACCCATGGGCATGAGGATCATATCGGTGCAACGCCTTACATTCTGCGGCAGGTGCCCGCGCCCCTGTACGGCACGAAGCTGACGCTTGCGCTCATTGACCTCAAGCTCAAGGAGCACCGGGTGCCCAACATTTCCATGCACGTGGTGCAGCCCAGGGATGAAATTCAGCTGGGTAAATTCACCTGCAAGTTTATCCATGTGAGCCACTCCATTGCGGGCGCGTGCGCCATTGCAATCACCTGTCCGGCAGGTACGGTGGTGGTCAGCGGCGACTTCAAGGTGGACTACACCCCCATTGACGGCCAGGTGACGGATTTGCAGACCCTTGCGTCCCTAGGTGAAAAGGGCGTGATGGCGCTGCTTTGCGAATCCACCAACGTGGAACGCCCGGGGCAAACAATGAGCGAGATGAAAATCGGCCCTACCTTTGAAAACCTGTTCCGCGATGCCAAGGGGCGCGTGATTGTCGCCATGTTTGCCAGCAATATCCACCGCATGCAGATGGTGATTGACAACGCCATCCGCTATGGCCGGCGGGTATGCTTTATCGGCCGCAGCATGGTGAATGTGAGCCGCGTTGCCATGCAGATTGGCGAGCTGCATGTGCCGGAAGAGTGCATCATTGATGTGGATAGTCTCGACCAGTATCCGGATGAGGAAATCCTGGTGATGACCACCGGCAGCCAGGGCGAGCCCATGGCGGGATTGACCCGCATGGCTTATGCCGAGCATCGCAAGCTGCAAATCCGCCAGAGCGATATGGTGCTGATTTCCGCCACGCCTATCCCCGGCAACGAGAAGTTTATCTCCCGCGTGATTAACCAGCTGTATCGCTGCGGCGCGCAGGTGGTGTATGAAGCGCTGGCGGAAGTGCACGTGTCCGGCCACGCCTGCCAGGAAGAACTGAAGCTTATGCATGCGCTGGTGCAGCCGGAATATTTCATTCCCGTGCACGGCGAGTATCGCATGCTGTGGCAGCATGCGGAGCTGGCTGAAAGCATGGGCATGAATCGCAAGAACATTGTGATTCCGGAAATTGGCCAGGTGATTGAAATGAACCAGACCAGCCTGAGCCTTGGCGAGCAGGTGCCCACCGGCGGCGTGCTGGTGGACGGCCTGGGCATTGGCGATGTGGGCAATGTTGTGCTGCGGGATCGCAAGCATCTCAGCCAGGACGGCCTCATCATTGTGGTGATGGCGATTGACCGGGATCAGGGCGTGCTGGTTAGCGGGCCGGACATCATCAGCCGCGGTTTCATCTATGTGCGGGAAAATGAGGACATTATTGAGAGCATGCGTGACGTGGTGCGCGGCATTCTCCGTGAATCCAGCCTCAACGGATCGGATTGGATGGCGCTCAAGAACCGCATCAAGGACGAACTGCACCGCTACATTTACGAAAAGATTAAACGCAATCCCATGATTCTGCCGATCATCCTGGATATCTGACCGGCGACAGATGGGGCGGCAAAAGCAGACGTATGCACGCATGGGGGAAGGCAGCTGGCTGCAAGCGCAGCGGGCAACTTCCCCTTGCCGCACTTTTGGGGAAGAAAAGAAAGAGAAGGCACGTTATACTCCATGAAAGGCAGGGAACATTGACAGATGGAATACTCCAGCGCACATCGCCTGGCGGCGGACATCCGCGCCAGCGAGGAATACCAGACCTATCACACACTGCGGGAAGAAGTGATGGGCGATGAAACGGTGGCAGCCCTGATTCGGGAATATAAGAAATTGCAGGTGTCGCTGCAAATGGCAGCCATGAGCGGGCAAACGCCGGACAGCGAGGACATGCAGCGCTTTTCAGGCATTTCGGCACTGCTGTTTGGCAAACCGGAGGTCAGCCAATATCTGCTTGCGGAAATGCGCATGCAGCAGGCGCTGGCGGACATTTTCAAGATTATCACCGAGGCGGCGGATTTGGATATGAATCTGCCGGGCATGGACGGATGACACCGCTGCGGACATAAGCGTTGTCGCCATGAAAAAAAGCAGGATATTCGGCGAAGGAGGCGAAGCCAGGGCATGAGACGCAAAAAGAAGCGGAATTATACCTATCGCAGCATGCGGGACGAGCGGCAATACGGCTTCTACTGGTACAGTGGGTTGTGGCGGGTGCTGCGCCCTGTGCTGGTGGTTACCTGCGCACTGGTGGTGGTGATTGGCCTGCTGTCTACGGCATGGAACAAGGTTTACGGCGAATATCTTGCCCCGGTGGATACGCAAAGTGCGCAGAATGTTGCTTTTCAGGTGGAAAGCGGCCAAAGCCTGAGCCGCGTGGCCGGGAACCTGGAGAAAGCAGGGCTTATCCGCTCCAAAACCGTTTTTAAGTACTATTGCGATTTTGCAGGCATGGGACAGAAAATTCAAGCGGGCAGCTATACGCTGAAACCCTCCATGACCATGAACGAAATTGCCGACCAGCTGACCAAGGGCGACGGCAACCCGTTGGTGCGCACCATTACCATGATTCCCGGCTGGACGATTGAGGAATTTGCCGCAAAGCTTGTGTCGGACGGCGTGCTGACGGACAGCACGGAGTTCCTTTCCCTCTGCAAAAGCGGAGAAAAATTCAAAGACTATTACTATGTGGCGGATGTGCTGGCAACAGGCAGTGTGTCCCAGCGCAAATACGCGCTGGAAGGCTACCTTGCGGCGAACACATACGAGGTATACACCAACGCCACGGCGGAAGACATCATTCGCAAGCTGCTCAGCCAGACGGAGCGGATGTTCCCTGCGGAGCTGCAGGACCGCGCCGAGGAAATGGGCTACACCATGGATCAGATGCTGACCCTTGCCTCCCTCATTGAGAAGGAAGCCAAGGAAAGTGATTTTGCCAAGGTATCCGCGGTGTTTCACAACCGGTTGAAGCAGAAAATAAAGCTTGGCAGCGATGTGACCATTCACTATATCACAGGCGTGCGGAAAATGAGTTTGACCACGGCGGATTTGCAGATAAAGAGCCCCTACAACACCTATTTGAACACGGGGCTGCCGCTGGGACCCATTTGCAGCCCTTCGGAGGCGGCCATCAACGCCGCGCTGTATCCGGATGAAACCTTTGTGGCGGAAAACTATCTGTACTTCTGTGCCAAGGATCCGGAAAGCGGAGAACTGCATTTCTCCAAAACACAGGCAGAGCACGACCAGGCGGTAGCCATTTATGCGCCGCTGTGGAAAGCCTATGACGAATCAAGGGGGATTGAATGATGGAGCTGCTTTGCCCGGCAGGCAACATGGAGGCACTCGGCGCGGCGCTGCATTTCGGCGCGGACGCCGTGTACGGCGGCATGAAGCGTTTTGGTCTGCGCGCTTTTGCAGGAAATTTTGATGAAAAGCAATTGCAGGCAGCCGTGAGCGCAACCCATCAGGCAGGAAAAAAGTTCTATCTGACGATGAACGTTTTCCCCTTTGACGACCAGATGGACGCTTTTGTGGCTGGCGCGCGCGTGGCCATGGCCTGCGGGGTAGACGCGGCCATTGTGAGCGATTTGGGAGCGATTGCCCGCCTGCGCAGGGAATTGCCCGGCCTGCCCCTGCATGTGAGCACACAGGCCAGCACGGTGAACAGCGATGCGGTGGCCGTGTATCATGACATGGGATGCGCACGCGTTATCCTTGCGCGGGAGGTGAGCATCGAGCGCATGGCGGACATTCACAGGCGTGTGGGGGATGAAATTGAGCTGGAATGCTTTGTGCATGGTGCGGCCTGCATGGCGTATTCCGGTCGTTGCCTGCTCAGCGCGGCGCTGACCGGGCGCAGCGGCAACCAGGGCGAATGCGCTCAACCCTGCCGCTGGCAGTATGCAGTGATGGAGCAGAAACGCCCCGGCGAATATCTGCCAGTGTGCGAGGATGAAAACGGTACATATATCTTCTCGGCGAAGGATTTGAACCTGCTGCCGCTGCTGCCGAGGCTGCGCGACGCGGGGGTGGCCAGCCTGAAGATTGAGGGTCGGATGAAGACGGAATACTATGTGGCAACGGTGACCAGCGTGTATCGCCGGGCGCTGGACAAGCTGGAAGAGAGCGATGAGGCTTTCGATGCGGCACTGCCTGCCATGCTCGAGGAGCTGCAATGCGCCAGCCATCGGGACAGTGACACGGGCTTTGCTTTAGGTCGCCCGCAGCATCCCGGCGGTGCTGAGGGATTTCATCAATCCCGGGAATATGTGGCACGGGTCATGGAAGCGGCATTGCCGGGGGAAGAGGCTCGGCTGATGCTGAAAAATCGCTTTTGCGCAGGCGACAGGATGGAGCTTTTGACGCCGGCCGGTGTGATGCCAGTGGAAGCAACGAGCTTTGTGCGTGAAAAAACAGGAGAGCGGCTGGATACGCTGGGTATTGCGGGAGAGACAATCCGCATGCAGCTGCCGTGTGCGGTCTCCGCAGGCGATATCCTGCGAGGCCCCGTGCGCAACCATCGTTTGTGAAAAGGATCACCCAAATGCGATCTGCCGGTGCGATTTGCCATTCGACACGGCTTGAAAACAGGTGCATTCTATGATAAGATAGAATGTGAAACAATTCACTTGCGCTTTTGGGCGGATGGAGGTACGGACATGGCAGGGTATGTATCAGACGCAGTCATTCGGCGTCTGCCAGGATATTACCGGCATTTGCGAGAGCTGGAAGCGGCAGGCGTTACGCAGATTTCCTCGCAGGAGCTGGGCAGAAGGATGCAGCTGACCCCTTCCCAGATTCGGCAGGATATCAACTGCTTCGGTGGGTTTGGCCGACAGGGATATGGCTACAAGGTCAGTGATTTGAAAATGCACATTGGCGAAATTCTCGGGCTGGACAAGATGCACAGGATGATTATCCTGGGTGTGGGCAATATCGGCAGTGCTGTGGCCAAATATCCCACCTTTGCCCGGGAAGGCTTTGAAACCATCGCCATGTTTGACGTAGACCCGGAAAAAATCGGCACCAGGGTGGGCAATGTGCCGGTGTATCCCATGGATGAATTGGAGAACTTTATGGGCGACAACAAGGTGGATGTGGCTGTGCTGGCCGTGCCTGCCAAGGCGGCGCAGAGCACCATGGACAGGCTTGCGGCATGCAATGTGAAGGCCGTTTGGAACTTTGCGCCCACGGATCTTCGCCACCCTGAACAGATGATAGTGGTGAACGTGCACCTGAGCGACAGCTTGCAGATCCTGTCCTACAAGATGGCGCACGCGGAAGAGGCATGACGGACGGAGGACAGACATACATGGAGCAAACCCCACGCGGACGGCAGGATCGCGGTTCGATTCCACCTTTGTACGAAGGCAATGGCGAAGAAGTACGCATCCACTACCGCAGCAGGGCAGAGCGCCAGGCGGGATTTGAACGGAATGGCGCTGTCCGCGGGGCAAGCGCACCGATAAGGCAGCCACTTGGCAGAAGTGAAGAATTACGCCAGCAGCAGGAGGCGCGTTATTTCAGCGCCCAGGACGATGGTTGGAATGAGCAGCCGCATAAAAAACCACGCAAAAAGAAAAAGCACAGTGCAGCTGCCACGGTTGCGTGGACGATGCTGAGCATATTGTGTCTGCTTTGCATTGGCGCGCTGGCACTGCTGGTAGCACCGCAGCTGTGGGGTGTGCAGTATGCAACGTTGCCCAACTATGCCTTTGCCAACGGCACGGTGATTTCATTGGACAATGAAGCCTATAGCCGCTATCGCGCGGCAAGGCAGTATATGAATACCGGCACCATCTACCGCGGCGTGACCATTGACGGGGTGGATGTGGGCGGCATGACCAAGGAAGAGGCGACCCAGGCGGTCAGCCGTGTGAGCGCCACAGAAGGCTCAAGCTTCCAGATTACGGTCAACATCGGCAACCAGAGCTGGAGTATTGATTCCGGCAAGGTGCCCATGACACGCAACATTCAGGAAATGGTGGAGAAAGCCTACGCTTATGGCCGGAGCAATACAACGACCATCCGCGGCACCGATGTTACGCCCTTTCAGGAGCGTCTGAACGCTGTGTCCGCCTTGCAGGCAAACCCGGTGAAGCTCACCACTGCCGTGACTTATGACCGGGAGACCATCCGCGCCATGACGGACAGCATCGCCGCTTATGTGAGCCATGATGCGGTGAACGCTTCCGTGGCCACGTTCGACTTCACCACACGTTCCTTCACTTTCAACAGCGATACCAATGGCGCCTATGTCAGTGCCACGGAGCTGTACGATCAGGTGATTGCGTGCCTGGACGCCGGCAATGTGAATGCAACGCTGAACATCGAGCCGGAGGTTCTCCTGGCGGAAACCACCAAAGCGGAACTGATGAACTCTTTCCGCAAGGTGTCAAGCTATACAACGGATACCACCAAGGACAGTAACCGCAACAACAACATCCGCCTGTCAGCGGAGGCTATCAACGGTGTTACCGTGCTGCCGGGAGAAACCTTCTCCTTTAATGAAACAACCGGGCAGCGAACTGCCGCAAAGGGCTATAAGGAAGCCACCGCCATTTCCGGCGGACAGAGCGTGCCTGAGGTGGGCGGCGGCGTGTGTCAGACGAGCTCCACGCTGTTCAATGCAGTGGCGCGAGCCAATTTGGAAATTGTATACCGCAGTCCGCATGCATGGCCATCCTCCTATGTGCAGAAAGGCATGGACGCGACGGTCAACTGGCCGAACCTGGATTTCAAATTCCGCAACAATACGGATTGGCCGGTGTTCATTGTTGCATATTATGAAAACCGCAAGGTGACGGTGGAGCTGTACGGAATGAGCCTGGGCGATGGGGTCACCATTGACCTGGAATCTGAGGTGACGCGCACCATTCAGGCGCCGGAGGGAATCAAGTATGTACAGAATACGAGCATGCAGGCAGGCACCAGCAAACGCACGGTGAAAGCACGCACCGGCTATGAGGTGGACACCTATCAGGTGTGGTACCAAAATGGAAAGGAATTCAAGCGAGAGCTGCTGTGTACGTCCAAATACAAAGCCTATCAGGAAACGGTGGAATACAACTAATCAAGGGCTGCTGCATGGCAGCTCTTTTTTATATTTTATTTTATTTTTTTGATGTTTCATGTTGCAAAAACAGGGTAAAGTAATAACATGCCAATGAAAATCCGGGAAAAACCCGGGAAAGAGGAGGAAAAAATCCCTATGAAAAAAGTTTTCTGCCTGCTGTTGACCCTGTGCCTGATGCTGCCCCTGTTCGCCATGGCTGACGATGCAATTGCCATTGGCCAGACCGACTATGCGGCCCATGGCACCAAGTGCTTTGCTGTGCTGACTGTGGCTGTGCAGGGCGACAAGATTGTTGCTGCCTACATTGACGAATTCCAGTTCATGGATGCGGCCACGGCTCAGGGCGTGCCGAACAGCGATGCTGACTTTGGCAAGAGCTATCCCGAAGGCAAGGTGCTGGCCTCCAAGAAGACCAACGCTGCCCTGTACAGCGAGAATATGAAGAAGGCTGGTTCCACCGTGGCGCTGGATGTGAACTACGCCGCCATCGAAGAGTTTGTCACCGGCAAGACCATTGCTGAGCTGGAAGCTGCCATCGAAGGCAAGACCGCTGAGGAAATGGTGGACGCCGTATCCGGCTGCACGCTGGTGGATACCCTTGGTTATGTGAAGGGACTGCTGGAAGCGGCCAAGTCTGTGGCGAAGTAAGATCGGGTGTGGACGGGCAATCCGTCTGCAAGCGAGAAAAAGGAAAGGGAGAGGCAGTTTGCCTCTCTCAGACTGTCGACAAACCCTATGAGAAGGTGTCGGAGGGGCATCATGCCCCTCTGACTGGGATTCGTATCGACCGGCTATGCCGGTCGGGCGGGGTGGTTTCGGCCAAAGGCGAAACCATTCCTTCCATTTTTCACGGCCGTCAGCTCTGCTGACAGTGAAAAATGCAAACTCGACAAAGTGGTAAAGCCACTTTGTCGACACGCTGGGAGAGGTAGTTTGCCCCTCCCTTTTCCTATGGATGCATTACGGGACATCAAGAAAAATTGGTTTTGTGCCAAGTGTTGGCACAACCTGATTCCAGAATACAGGCTGATCGAACACAACGGTGGCCGTGTTATCGCATGGGTGAAAGGCGATTTTGGCTGTTTGGCGCACAGCGTTGTCTACCGCAAAAACGATGCTGTGGTCAACGTCATACCACAACCCCATAGGGTTCAGGCTGCCGCTGCGCAGCTGAAGGCGCTCCAACAGGCATTCCTCAGGCGCGAAACTCAAACGGGATACACCCAGAAGCTTGCTTACATCCGCCGTGCGAAAATGCTTGCCGGCCAGCGTCACATAAAGATAAAATGCCGTTTGCTGACGATTGCACAGCAAGATGTTTTTGCAAATGGTTACATCCGCATTGGCAAAGGGCAGGGCGAGACAGTCCTCCATGGTGAAAGCCGCGGGATGTTCATAGGTCTCGTGCGGGATATGCAGAACGTTTAATTTTTGCAGCACTGCGGCTTTGTTGCTCATGATGTGGCAGTTCCTTTCTGTTGGGGAGAACGTGAAAAAGGCGCGTTTTCCCTTTTCATTTGCGTGCACGCATGGTATAATAGACCAGAAAGTTTGTGAAATCAAGTGGAGGAGGCGCTTTTTTGATGAAAAAGAGAATAGGCATCCTGACCAGCGGCGGCGACTGCCCGGGGCTAAACGCGGCGATTCGCGGTGTGACCCGTGCAGCTTATGAAATGTTTGATGCGGAAATCATCGGCATCCACGACGGCTATCGCGGTTTAATCGAAGGCGATTATCAGGTGATGAACCGCGAGCAGTTTTCCGGAATCCTCACCCTTGGCGGCACGATCTTGGGCACGGCGCGCACGCCCTTCCGCAACATGCGTGTGATTGGTGATGACAATGTGGACAAAGTGGCTGCGATGAAGAAAACATATCGCGACCTGAAGCTGGACTGTCTGGTGACCCTTGGCGGCAACGGTACCCACAAAACGGCAAACCTGCTGAGCGAGGAAGGACTGAATGTCATTGGACTGCCCAAAACCATTGACAACGACCTGTATGGGACGGACTTTACCTTTGGCTTCCACACGGCCATGGACATTGCAACCGATGTGATTGACCGCATCCACACCACGGCAGCGAGTCACGGCCGCTGCATGGTTATTGAAATCATGGGCAACAAGGCTGGCTGGCTAACGCTGTATTCCGGCGTGGCAGGCGGCGCGGACGTGATCCTGATTCCTGAAATTCCCTACGATATCAAGAAGGTTGCCAAGGTGGTGGAGGCGCGTGCCAAGTCCAACAAGGGCTTCACCATCATTGCCGTGGCGGAGGGCGCTATGGACAAAGAAGAAGCCAAGATGAAGAAAAAGGAGCGCGAAGCAAAGCGCGCGGCGGAACATTTCTCTGCCAGCGCGTATGTGGCGCAGCAGCTCACGGAGCTGGTGGGCGTGGAGGCGCGCAGCGTGGTACCCGGGCACATCCAACGCGGCGGTGCACCCAGCGCGTATGACCGCGTGCTGTCCACACAGTTTGGCGTGCATGCCGCGGAACTCATCCGTGACAATGTATACGGCGTGACAGTGGCACTGAAGAACAACAGCATTACTCACAACCTTCTGAAAGATGTTGCGGGCGTACCCAAGCTTGTGCCTGCCGACCATCAGATGGTTGCCACAGCCCGCATGATGGGTATTTCCATGGGCGACTGAAACGCAGTGCATTGCAAAGAAAGAGGAACCTGCCCCTCGGGTGCAGGTTCTTCTCTTTTATGGCCGCGGCCGCTGGTAAGGGGGAAGAAGATGCTTTTTTCCAGCCTGGGCTGAAAACCTGTTGGTTTTTTGGGAAAAGGATGTTATACTAGGTATGATTGGTGGCTTTGCGCTCACGGCAAGGGGCGGAGGGCTTCCTGCACAACAGGACGTCTGTCGTCCCGGCAAACGGAGGTGCTTGGATCACATGAAGAAGCAGATCCTTGATTCGGACAGCTACAGCCCGCTGTATAAGCAGCTGATGCAGAAGCTGAGGAACGATATTGCCAGCGGCGTTTATCCGGTGCACAGCCGCATTCCTTCCGAACAGGAGCTATGCGAAATCTATGGCGTCAGCCGGGTGACGGTTCGAAAAGCACTGCTGGAATTAACCCAGGAAGGGCTGCTGAAACGGCACCAGGGGAAGGGTACCTTTGTAGGCATGCCTCGCATTCGCAAGGATTTGCGGGGAATGAACAGCTTCCACGAAGCATGCCGGATGATGGGCTGCAAACCAGGCGCCAAGGTGGTGCATGCCGCCATGGTGCACGCAACACCGGAGGATCGTGCCGAACTGATGCTGCCGGACGAGTGCGCCGAAGTGGTGGAAGTTGTGCGTGTGCGTTTGGCGGACGACATGCCTGTCATGCTGGAAAACAACCATTTCCCGCCTAGGTATGCGTTTTTGCTGACGTGTGATTTGGGTGAATCGCTGTACACATGCTTGCAGGATCATGGTGAAGAAGCGGCGCAGGGCATCCATGATATTTCCCTGTGCTATGCGACGGCTGCTCAGGCACGCCTGCTGGACGTTGCGCCCGGCGATGCGCTGCTGAATCTGCATGAGGTGGTGTTCAACCAGCATGGTCAGCCGCTGCATATTTCGAGCCAGGTGATCCGCGGCGACCGTTTTACCTTCCGCATTTGACGGAGGAAAATCCCTATCCGAAAGGACGGATGAAACTGATATGAGCAAATTTGCGCTTTTTGTTGATCTGGAAAACTGTGGCGCGAAGGTGGAAACACTCAACAGCATTTTGGAAAAGGTCAAGATCCGCGGAGATATTCTGCTGGGAAAGGTGTATGGCTATACAGATCGTTTCAGCGATTTGAAAGAAGTGCTGCTGAGCAACACGTTCACGGTGGTTCCTTCCTTGCGCTATGGTATCGCGCAGAAAAATAATGCCGATATCCTGCTGGTGATTGACGCGCTGGAGGTTGCCTTCAAAAACGACCTGATTGACTCGTTCTGCATCGTGTCCGGCGACAGCGATTATACGCCCCTGGTGGGACGGCTGAAATCCATGGGCAAGTTTGTGCTTGGTATCAGCCGAAGCGAAGCTGCCAGCACGATTTTTATCAACGCGTGCAACGAGTTTCAGTTTTTGGAAAGCGTTGGCACAAGAAAAGTGGCCAGCGCGCCGACCAAGAAGCGCAAGGCCAGCACCAATGAGGAAATGATGGATGAAAGCGAGCTGAACAAGCTGCTGTGCAATGTGTTTGAGGAATCCTCCGACACAGATGAGATGTATGCCAGCGAGCTTAAAAGCGTGCTGCTGCGCCTGCGGCCGGATTTCAACGAAAAAGCATATGGCTGCGCCACGTTCTACAAACTGCTGCTGAAGCTCGCAGCCAAGTTCGGTGACCTGCATGTGAAGAATGACAACTTCAACGTGATGGTGAGCCTGAATAGCCCAACTGAAACCGAAACCCGCCCGCAGTTGACCCGCGACAACTGGAAGGAAGCCTTTGCGGCTCAGCTTCAGGCTTACAAGGACGGCGGTTTTGACCGGGTGAATCCATCTATTCTTAAGGCGGACATACTCACTGCTTATCCGGATTTCAATGAACGGAGCATCGGCTTCAAGCGCTTTTCGGACATGCTCAAGCAACTGGAAAAAGACGGACTGCTGGTGGTGGAGATGGATGAGCAAAAGACCATGCTCATCAAGCTGCTGTAAAAAAACGGAGGTGTGGAATGCATATTCTGTATGCATCCGATGAGCACTATGTGCGGCATGCAGCCGCATCCATGGTGTCGCTGATAGAGCATAATGCCGGCCAGGGACACGTGATTCACTATCTGTCCATGGGCGTTTCGGAAGAGAGTCTTGGGCGATTGCAGGCGTTGTGCGAGACGAATGGTTGGGAATTTCAGACCCATGAGTTGGGTGACATTCATGCATGGTTCGATTTTTCCGTGAATGCCAGGGGCTTTGCGCCCAGTGCGTTGGCAAGGCTGTTTCTGGGGCGGATCTTGCCTGAAAGTGTGACGCGGGTGATCTATCTGGATTGTGATACCATTGTGCTGGATAGCCTTGCGCCGCTATGGGAAACGGACATGGGGGAGAAGTGCATTGGCATGGTGCCGGAGCCTACGGTGACCAAAGCCCGGCGCGCGCACCTTGGCATGCCGGACAGCGTACCCTATTGCAATTCCGGGGTGCTGCTCATTGATTTGGCTCAATGGCGTGCCCAGCACGTGGAAGAAATGGTGCTGAATTACTATCGTGCCATGGGCGGCAATCTGGTGGCACCGGATCAGGATGCACTGTGCGGCGCGCTGCTGGATCGCATTTACATCCTGTCGCCACGTTATAACTACGGCTCGGTACAGATTTACTATCCATGGAAGGCGCAGAAGCGCATCAGTGCGCCCACGCCTTTCATGACGGAGACCGCCTATCGGGAAGCTGTGGCCCATCCTGCCATTGTGCATTTTCTTGGCGAGGAACGACCCTGGCGCGCAGGAAACCATCATCCCTATCGACAGGCGTATGAGCAGGCGCTTTCGAAAACACCATGGAAGGATGCGCCCATGGAGAGCGGCTGGCAGACGTATTTTGTCTGCTTCGGCCTGTTTAATTGGGCGATGAAACCATTCCCTTACCTGCGCTGGAAAATCATTGATGCGCTGATTCCTGCGTTTATGCGCAGACGGGAAAAGCAGCTGAAGCGGCAGGCGGGATGATTTTTCCATGGAAAAACGTTGATATGGCAGGGCGTGTACCGCACATGCTGCCCTTTTCCTAAATTTTGAACCCGGGAGGATTATGATGCGAAAGATATTGGCGCTGATGATGGCCTTGAGCATGCTGTGTGTGCCGGCACTGGCGGAAGAGGAGGACGATGTATCCCTGGCGGATATTCTGCGCAATGCGGATCAGGATGCAGTGTCCACCACGGTGATTGCACCAAGCGACGACATGGCGGCCACCGAGGACCAAGTGCTGGAAGAGCCTCAGGCGGAAGAGGATATCTATGAAGCTGATGGATCGGTGTTGATTACGCTGACGGCTACAGGAGATTTCACCATCGGCGGAGACAGCCGCAAGCGCACGGATATTTTCAATGATGAGCTGAAGAGGCAGGGCGGAGACATCAATTTTACCATGCGCAACATGCGTGATATCCTGATGAGCGATGACCTGACCATTGTCAATTTTGAGGGCACGCTGACCAACTCCACCTATGTACCCAGCAATAAACGGGAAAATCAGTTCCTTTTCAGCGCGCCGCCAAGCTATGTTTCCATGCTTGCGGACAACGGCATTGAGGCTGTGTCCCTGGAAAACAACCACGTGATGGATCATGGTGAAGAGGCCTATGAGGATACCAAGCAGACGCTGCGGGATGCAGGCATCGTCTATTCCAATTCCACAGAGAAGGGCGTCATCACTGTCAAGGGTGTGGAGATCTGCATGTTGTCCTACCTGTGCATTGACCGCTATGAATCCCTGTGGGAAAAGGTGCCCGCCGATATTGCGGCTGCCAAAGCGGAGTATCCCATTGTGGTGGTGAGTTTCCACTGGGGCAACGAAAAGGACTATGCGCCGACCAACAATCAGATTAAAATGGGCCGCTTGGCGGCGGACAGCGGCGCAGATCTGGTGCTTGGGCATCACAGCCACCGCTTGAATCCTATTGAGTATTACAATGGCGTGTATATCTGCTATTCGCTGGGCAATTTCTGCTTTTCCGGCAACAGCAAGCCAAGCGATATGAGCAGCTTCGTGTTCCAGACACGGTTCCGCGTGAAGGATGGCGAAGTGAGCAATGCGGGCTTCCGCATTATCCCCATCCGCATCTCCAGCAAAACGGATCGCAATGACTTCATCCCCACCGTGCTCACCAAGCCAACGGCCATTGACAGCGTTCTGACCACCCTCAAGGCCAATGGTAAAAAGCTTGAATACGCAGTGGAAGAGTATCCGCTGGAGTGGAATTAAGAAGCAATCCATATTCCAGGGTCGCCTTTGGGTGAAGGCGGCCCTTTTCCTTGCTTTGCATTTGAATGTTGACGGCGCAATGCAAGAAAGTTACCATGAGTGCATACGGCAAAGCAGAACAGACATAAAGCGATTGTTTGGAACGCATGCGTGAAGGTCGGTGCGTTTCAGCAGCACGCAGGCACCACGCGTACATCCCCAAAAATAGGGAAGGCGCCGACCTTTGATGGCAGCATGGTGTGCTAAAGGCACGCTGCACATCCAAGCCGAGCGTGAGTAGTGGGTGAAGAGCGCAAAGGCCATCGCGCATAGTTCAGGAATTCGATAAACGGAAAAAAGAAAAAGCGGAGAGAAAATCGCACTGCATGGCGATACTCTCCGCTTTTGTGGTTCTTTAGCTCTTTGCTTTCATGGAAAGACCTTACTTAATCATGCTCTGCGTTACCTTCCAGCCTGCGTCAATGGTCTTCTGATGACTGGTGGCATACGGGCCAATGGCAGCAACCTGGTCAGCTGTGCGCGGGAAGTGAATGCACAGGTGGCCATCAAAATTATTGTCCGTGCGGTGCTGCGGAGCATGGGGCATGGAGTGGGTGGACGCCATGTAGATGCGCCCGTCACCAAAGATGACCCATACAGCCTTGGGGTTCCACGTGTTGCCGCCAAAGGCACGCTCCAACTTTGCCGTGTCGGCAGCGGTCAGAGGCTCGGCGTCCGCGTGTGCGCCCAACGAGAACATGTGCACCTGCCAGGAGATGCCTGTGGAGAAATCATACACCGTGGCATAAGGATACAGCTTGCAGCGCGCTTTCACTTCCGTGTACCAGTTGGCATAGCGCACAGCGGAAGCGGTGGGCTTATAGTTGGTGCTGGCGTTGGGATTTACCGTGGGTGTAGGCAGGGCGGACTGATTACCGGATGCAATAGCGGAGGAGCTGGTCAGGCGATTGAGTGTGCCGGAGCCTGCAATGCCGTCGATGGTCAAACCGTTGGCACGTTGGAAAGCCAGCAGCGCTTCATAGGTCTGCACGCCGAATTTTCCGTCAGCTTTGCCGGACAGGTAGCCCAGTTCAATGAGCCGCTGCTGCATGGTTTTCACTGCATCGCTCACATCACCCTTGCGAAGGGAGACGTTAGGCGTAGCAGTGGGCTTTGCGGCTGCCGCCGTGGCGGAGTAAAGCAGCGAAAGCGTATTGGCGCCTGCCACGCCATCGCGGCTGAGCTTGTTGGCTTTCTGGAAATTATAGACGGCGTTGGCCGTGTCCCGGCCATAGTTGCCGTCTGCCTCGCCGGTCAGATAACCAAGCTCGATGAGCCGTTTCTGCATATCGGCAACAGCCTGACCGGTCATGCCCTTGCGCAGGGTGGTGAAGGCATCCACAGATCCGCCGGCCAATGCACCGGTGCTGGTGAGCGCCGCGGAGGAATACAGGAGCGACTGGGTATCATAGCCGGCAACACCGTCGGCTTTCAGGCCGTTCTTGCGCTGGAAGGATTTAATGGCGGCCACATCGTCCGTCTTGCAAACGCCGTCCGTTGTGGCGTTGTAGTATCCAAGCTGCGTCAGCCGTTCCTGGAGCCTGGTCACTGCATCACCTGTCACGTTTTCACGGATGACGACCACATTGTCTCGCGTGATGGGTTCAGGCGTAGGGGTCGGGGTGGGGGGCGCAGGCGTTGGGGAGGGTGTGGGGGTCGGCGTTGCGCCGGCTGCAAGCGCATGGATACTAAACAGGATAGCGTAGGTGCTCTTGCCTGCTATGCCGTCCGCTTCAAGGCCATGCTGCGTCTGGAAAGCCTTGAGCGCCTTCACGCTGCCGGAACCAAACTTGCCGTCCACCTTGCCGGTGTAGTAGCCAAGCTCTTTCAGGCGCTTCTGCACAAGCTTTGCATCATTGCCGGAGCTGCCACGCTCCACCTTCATTTCGGGCACCGTGAAGGTGGGAACGGGGGTGGGGGTTGGGGTTGGCTTGGGAGTGGGCGTTGCATCAGCGGACAGGCCGCCGGAGACAAGCAGCAGCTTCTGCGTGTCGGTACCGCAAATGCCGTCCGTTTTCAGGGCGTTCTTTTTCTGGAAAGCCTTCACGGCATTCCGCGTGGCCTTGTCATAGGTTCCGGTGGCCTCGCCGGTATAATAGCCCAGTTCCCGCAACCGGGTTTGAATGGTTGTCACCAGGTCGCCTGTGTTGTTCAAACGGACAATCACGCCGTCCACCGGCGCAAGGGTTTTGACCTCGGTCTTCGCGCCCTTGCTGTTCTTGGGCTTGCCGCTGTACAGATGTGCTTGCAAAATGGCGTCGGCAACACCGGTGGTGGGGTATCCGTTCATGGACTGAAAGGACAGCACGGCATATTCCGTGGCATCACCGAATTGCCCGTCCGCCTTGCCGGAAAGAAACCCCAGCTCGATCAGTGCGCTTTGCAGCGCCTTCACGTGTGAACCGCTGGAGCCTTTTTGCAGCTGCTGATATTCGGATGCATTCTCCGCCGGGGAAAGGGTCGGCGCAGGGGTGGGGGTCGCGGTGGGTTTCACAACCTTCTTAATGTTCAGATAGGTTGTTTTAATGTACCCCTCCGTGTCGTTGTAATTCACCTTGGCGAAGGTGCCGGAAACGCTTTGCACCGACACAGTTGCACCCATGGGCACTTTCTTGAGGATGGTGCTGTAGACGGATTGCTTGGCACGCAGGTTCACCTTGGCGTTGGTTACCGTGTCATAGGGGTAACCGCTAACCGTTTCCACCGGCGTAGGGGTAGGAATAACAATCGAAGCGGCGTCCGTTGAGACATACTGCTTCATGATATATCCTGTGCGGTTGTTATGGCTGACTTTATAATAGCCGCCGGAGGAGCCCAGCACGGTGATGGTTGTGCCCTGATCCAGCCGTTCCAGAATGGTGGCGGTGGACGAGGCGCGTGCACGCAGGTTCACATTGTCACTGGTCACAGTGATGAAAGGATAGGACAGGGCTGCCAGCGCTGTGGAGCAGGCCAGCGTCAAAGCCAGCACAAGCGCGGCCACAAGCCCGATACGACGGGTGAAAAGCGTCTTATGCATTCGGGAAATACCTCCGCATCAGCGGCATGGCAAAAGGCCACACCTATATGGTAGCTATTCCATTGTAAGCCACAAGAGAGCGAGTGTCAACTGCTTTCTTCATCGAATTGTAACATTTTCGCGAAAAAGATGGGAAGGCAGTGCCCTGATAGGGGGTTTACAAGTGAGACGTGAGGTGCTATACTGAATACGATCGTGAGGAACGGGAACGTCCCTTGCAGTCTGTGAAGAGAGCCGTGCGGGCGGTGCAAGCGCGGACAGACTGCCTGGCGACCGCTCGCCCGGGAGCGAACCGGCTTAGAAGATTTTTCTGTGCATGCCGGCGGGTGCGTCCGTTATCGCGCAGGAGTGGCGCGTTTGCCTATGGCAGGCTGCGCAAGCAAAGTGGTACCGCGAAACAGGCTGTTTCGTCTTTGCATTAAGCAAGGACGGGGCGGCTTTTTTCTTAGCAAGGAGGAGTAACCGATGGAGTTCCAGGCATACGACCCGAAAAAGATTGAACCCAAGTGGCAGAAAATCTGGGCGGACACCCACGCCTTTGAAGCCACGGACGACTACACCAAACCCAAGTTCTATGGGCTGATTGAGTTCCCGTATCCTTCCGGGCAGGGGCTGCATGTGGGGCATCCACGCTCCAACACGGCGATGGACATCATTGCCCGCAAGCGCCGCATGGAGGGCTGCAATGTGCTTTTCCCCATCGGCTGGGACGCCTTCGGCCTGCCTACGGAGAACTATGCTATCAAGAACAAGGTGCATCCTGCGGCAGTGACCAAGAAGAACATTGACCATTTCCGCGAGCAGCTGCAAAAGATCGGCTTCTCGTTTGACTACACGCGGGAAGTGAATACCACAGATCCCGATTATTTCAAGTGGACGCAGTGGATTTTTCTGCAACTGTACAAGCATGGCCTTGCCTATAAGGCGCATATGCCCATCAACTGGTGCCCTTCCTGCAAGTGCGGCCTGGCCAACGAGGAAGTCGTGGGCGGCGTGTGCGAACGCTGCGGAAGCCCTGTTATCCGCAAGGTGAAAACCCAGTGGATGCTTAAAATCACCGCCTATGCGCAGAAGCTGCTGGATGGCTTGGATCATGTGGATTTCATTGACAAGGTGAAGACGCAGCAGCGCAACTGGATTGGCCGCAGCGAGGGCGCTGAGGTGGATTTCCAACTGACCGCTGAAGGCGAAAAGGTGCGCATTTATACCACCCGCCCGGATACGCTCTTTGGCGCAACGTACATGGTACTCTCTCCTGAGCATCCCCTGATTGACAAGCTGAAAGACCAGATCACTAACTACGATGCGTGCATGGCCTATCGTGAAGCGGCGGCAAAGAAGAGCGACTTTGAGCGCGCAGAGCTGGCCAAGGAAAAGACCGGCGTGCAGGTGGAGGGCGTGCGTGCCATCAATCCTGTGAACGGCAAGGAAATTCCCATCTGGCTGAGCGATTATGTGCTGATGACCTACGGCACCGGTGCGATCATGGCTGTGCCGGCCCATGATACCCGCGACTGGGAGTTTGCACGAACCTTCCATCTGCCCATGGTGGAAGTGGTGGCTGGCGGCAATATTGAAAAAGAGGCCTATACCGATATCCAGGACGGCGTGATGGTGAACTCCGGCTTCCTCAACGGCATGAAGGTTGCCGAGGCCAAGAAAGCGATCATCAATTATCTGGTGGAGAAAGGACTGGGCGAACGGAAGGTCAACTACAAGCTGCGCGATTGGGTGTTCAGCCGTCAGCGCTATTGGGGTGAACCGATTCCCATGATCCACTGCGATAAGTGCGGCATGGTGCCTGTGCCGGAATCGCAGCTGCCGGTTCTGCTGCCGGAAGTGCAGAATTATGAGCCCACCGACGATGGCGAGAGCCCTCTGTCCGCCATGACGGATTGGGTAAACACCACATGCCCCTGCTGCGGCGGCCCCGCCAAGCGTGAAACGGACACCATGCCCCAATGGGCAGGCTCCAGCTGGTACTTCATCCGCTACACCGATCCCCACAACGAAAAGGAGATAGCCAGCCAGGAGGCCATGAAATACTGGCTGCCGGTGGACTGGTACAACGGCGGCATGGAGCACACAACCCTGCACCTGCTCTACAGCCGTTTCTGGCACTTGTTCCTGCATGATATTGGCGTGGTGCCGACGCCTGAACCCTACAAGAAGCGCACCAGCCATGGTATGATTCTGGGCGAAAATGGCGAGAAGATGTCCAAATCCCGTGGCAATGTGATTAACCCGGACGATATCATTGACGAGATTGGCGCGGACGCTTTCCGTCTGTATGAGATGTTCATGGGCGCGTTTGATCAGGCGATCCCGTGGTCCACCAACGGTGCGAAGGGTTGCCGCCGCTTCCTTGACCGTGTGTGGCGCCTGCAGGAAATGGTGACGGATGGCGAAGGCTATTCCGATAAGCTGAACGCCCTGATGAACGAAACCGTGAAGAAGGTTTCCGAAGACTATGAAAAGATGAAGTTCAACACGGCCATCGCTGCAATGATGTCCCTGGTGAACGAAATGTTCCAGCAGGGTTCGGTGACGCGCGGTGAACTGCGGACGCTGCTTTTGCTGCTCAACCCTGTCGCGCCGCACATCACGGAAGAAATGTGGCAGAACATGGGCTTTGGCGATCCGATTCACCACCAGGCGTGGCCTACGTGGAACGAGGAAGCCATGAAGAAGGCGGAAGTGGAGATTGCCGTGCAGGTGTGCGGCAAGGTTCGCGGCCGCATCATGGTGCCTGCGGATATGACCCGTGAGCAGGCTGAAAAGGAGCTGCCCACCAATCCGGACGTACTCAAGCTTGTGGCCGGCAAGACCATTGTGAAGGTGATCTTTGTGCCCGGACGCTTGCTGAACATTGTGGCAAAATAAAAAGCGTTTTGCGAGGGAGAAGCTGCTTTGTCAGGCGGTTTCTCCCTTTTTTGCAGCGCGCTGTTCCATTTCAGTTGCAGGATTTCCCCTTTCGGGCAGCGAAAGAAACGGATAGCACCGGAAGGAGGAAGCGACATGATTGATTTGTGCACCCTGGGAACTGGCGGAGCGCTTCCTTTGCCTGAACGGGGGTTGGCAAGCCTTTATATCCGCCTCAATGGCCATGGGTTATTGCTGGACTGCGGCGAAAATACGCAAACCGCCATCCGCCGCATCGGCTGGGGGTTTCGCTGCATTGACGGGCTGCTGATTACTCATTATCACGCTGATCATTGCGGGGGCTTACCCGGCTTCCTTTTATCCATGGCGAAGGCAGGCCGTGCGGAAACGTTCCATATTTGGGGGCCTTCGGGGCTCAAGCGTGTGGTAGATGGGCTGCGCGTCATTGCGCCGCAGCTGCCGTATTCCATTGCGCTGCATGAGTTCGGTGGTGCAGGCGCAAGCTTTGAAATCATCGGTATGACAGTAGAAGCATTTCGGGTGGAGCACAGCGTGCCGTGCTACGGCTATCGCTTCACACTGCGGCATTCGGGTGCTTTTCAGCCGGATCGTGCGCGGGCGCTTGGTGTACCCTTGGCACAGTGGAAGTGCTTGCAGCACGGCGAGCAGGTTGTGGTGGGTGATCGGGTGGTCATGCCGTCGGAAGTGCTGGGAGAAGAACGCCCGGCACTGCGCTTCCTTTATGCAACAGATACACGCCCGACGGAAAATATTGTCCGCATGGGACAGGGCACGCAGTTGATGATCCTTGAAGGAATGTATGGCGATGATACCAAGCGCCCCCAAGCACTGAAGAACCGGCACATGCTTTTTCGGGAGGCAGCTGAGCTGGCACGGCGGGCAGACACGGAAGCGTTGGTGCTCACTCATTTCAGCAACTGCATTGATGATCCGGAAGCGTGCTTGCCCAATGCAACGGCCATTTTCCCGCAAACGTGTGCGGCACAGGATCTTATGACATGGTCGCTGGATTTCCCTGAGATGTAAGGAGGAGTACTATGGCGTTTGATTTCCGCAAGGAATATAAGGAGCTCTATCTGCCGGGCAACCAACCTGTGCTGGTGCGAGTGCCCATGATGCGCTACCTTGCCGTGCGTGGCCAGGGCGATCCCAACGAAGCGGATGGCGCATACCAACAGGCGATTCAGGTTCTTTACGCGTTGGCGTATACGCTGAAGATGAGCCCGCGTGCCGGACACAAGATAGATGGCTTTTCTGATTACGTTGTTCCGCCGCTGGAAGGGTTTTGGCAACAGGATTCGTCCGCCTTTGATCCTGCACGCAAAGAGGACTTCCGCTGGATAAGCGTCATCCGTCTGCCGGATTTTGTGACACAGGCGGATTTTGACTGGGCGGTAAACGCTGCTGCCAAAAAGAAAAAACTGGATTGTTCCGGTGCGGAATATCTGATGCTGGAAGAGGGATTGTGTGTGCAGATGATGCACATTGGTGCTTTTGATAACGAACCGGAAACGGTTCAACAGATGGATGCGTTCCTTGCGGAAAATGGTTTTGTCAATGATTTTTCCTCAACACGTTGGCATCATGAAATTTATCTTTCTGATCCACGGCGCGTGCCGGTGGAAAAATGGAAAACGGTGATACGCCACCCGGTGAAGAAAAAGTGAAAAAAGCGCAGGCAGCGATGCGGTGATGGGTCGCGCTGCCTGTGCTTTTTTTCGGTCAATTTTCCTTATCTTTTCGCTGCAACATTCTCCACAGGGTGGTGCGGCTCAGCCCAAGCCGTTGGGCGGTGGTTGTCTGGTTGCCTTTCTCCTGTGCCAGAACCTGCTGCACAATCTCCTGACTCATTTGATCCAGCGTGCGCCCCTGCACAAAAGAAGCAAGGGACGGGGCGTCTGCAGTGAAATACTGCTTTTCCTGCCGCAGCAGGAGCGCTGTGCTTTCGGCGCTGATGTAAGGCGTTGTGGTCATCTGCCATAAATTGTGCAGGATCCGCACAAATTGGTCATGGTTATCAGGCCAGTCATAATTCTGCAACAGCGACAGCGCTTCGGGTGCGAAGCCGACAATTTCATGCGGCTCTGTGAGATTCAGCGTGCTGATATAGAGGCCTGCAAGATACGGAATGTCTTTCCTGCGCTCACGCAGGGGCGGCATGGTCACGCTTTGGCAGGAAAACTGACTCAGGATCTGCCGGTGAAAGGGGGAAATGGTACCGCGGCGGCTGATAGACGCAGTGAAAAGCATGCGGTTTCGGGTGGCAAAGCCAATATCGTTGAGTAAGGCAAACAGTTTTGTAAAGTGCTTTTCATCCAGCGCGCTCATGTTGCGGAAATGCAGCGTGATACCGTTCATGCGCAGCGGAGAGGAGTCACTTTGAAACAGAAACTGCCAACCCGCCTCCTGCAACAGCGCGCAGTCCAATGCGCATAATGGCGCGGAGGCGTACTTCCCTTTGGCGTACAGCAGGCGGACCATCTGATCCTTCCCTGTTCCGGGTTCGCCGATAATCATCAAAGGGCGATTGCTCATGGCGTATTGCGCCAGGTCATCATCCAGGCTGGAGGAATTGGTGATGCCGTAAAAGCTGTGGTAAAAGCGGTTAAAGGTTTCTTCCTGATTAAAAAAGGAGATGCCCTCGCGCACCAGAGAGAGGTTGGTGTTTGTGGAATGCGCTGTGACGGAAGTGCAGGGTTCCGCGTCAACAGAAAGCGGCGTAGCCGTCAACGACCATAGCTCGTTGGGCAGCTCGATGACTTCTGTGCATGCCTGTGCGTTTTGACCAAGCCGCTGCATCGCATCGTCAATTTTGGCAGACAGAGGGCTGCGATGGTGCGCCCAATAGGCCTGACCGGCGGAGCCGAAGAGCGCAATGTGATCGCATTGCTGCATCAGTGCGGCCTGCAAGCGCTGCGAATGCTCCTGAAGGTGAAAAAGCGTTTGCGTGAGTGTTACGGCCTGCCGGATAGCCGCCGCAATGCTTTCCCTACCGGAGGTGATGAGGATGGAAGGAATGCCGAATTCACGGGCGATGGAATTGGTTATCATATCGCACAACACAGCGGGACAGGCTTCCTTAGCCAGGCGCTTGAGGGTATCGCGCGCCTCTTCGGTGCTGTGGATGGTGTGCAGATCAATGTTGCTTTGCAGAATCTCACCAAGAAACGCTGCACGCTGGGTGATGGATGGAAAACCAACAACCGAGAAATGGCTGTTGGTATTTTCGGCCAACTTGATGGAACGCAGAATGTCATAGGCGGATAACTCAATTTCCACAATGGGAAGCGTTGCCTGCTGGCGAATTAACTCAGCTGTGCCGCCACGGCTAAGGATGACGTCTGCCTTGCCTGCATATTGGGCCGCAAGTGCCACGCCGGTTTCCAGGTCGCCGACAAAAGCCGTCATTTCTACATCCGGCATGCTTTCTGCAATGGACAGCATAATGGCGCGCATACCTTCGTAAGGCGCAATGCCAAGGATTCTTGTGGGACGCATGGCTGTACTCCTTTGCAATAGATCGGTTCAAATCGCATTATATCATGGAAGAACAGGAAAATCAACAACGATTGTTTCAAAGTTAAACATATATTTGTCCAAAAAGGGATTGAAAACGCCAATCACTCCTGTTATAATAAGCACGGATGAACAATAGGAACAAAAGAAAAGCAATTAAAAACGGAAAATGATTCAATTTGAAACAATGGAGGAAAGCGCCTGTGCGAATGGTCATGATTGCAGATGACATCACCGGGACCTTTGATACAGGCATACAGTTTGCGAAGCGCGGCGTGCATATGCAGGTGCTCATCGGCAGTCAGGTCACGGAGGAAACGGTGATTCCGTCTGGTGTCGAAGTGCTGGCGATTGATGCGGAAACGCGGCACATGACCGGGAAGGAAGCGTATCAGGAAACCTGGCGCCTGGCGTCCTGGGCACGCAAAAACGGCGCAGAAGGAGCTTATATCAAGACGGACTCTGGCTTGCGGGGAAACATTGCGGCTGCTTTTCAAGCGGCAATGGACGTGTGGCAAACCGATTATGCTGTTTTTGCACCGGCTTATCCTGCGATGGGCCGAAAAACGGTGGGAGGCGTCCAGTACATTGATGGGGTGCCGCTGCACAGGAGCGTCTATGGGGCGGATCCTTTCAATCCGGTATCGGTGTCCGATATTACCGCGCTGTTTGAGTGCCAGGGTATGCATGCGGAAAGCTGCACGATTCAAACAGGACGCATGCCGGGTATCAAGCCGGCCGTTGCCGTGTTTGACGCTTCCAGTGATGAGGAGCTTCGGCAGATTGCGGACAGCATGGCTTCCCAAGGAAAACTGCAGGTCTGCGGCGGATGCGCGGGCCTTGCGGCAGTGCTTGCGGAGCGGCTGCCGGTGCTGGCACGCGAACCGTCACGGTTGAACGAATGGCCGTTGTTTGTGGTTTGCGGCAGCATAAGCCGGGTGTCGCTCACACAACTGGATCAGCAGGAGGAGCGAGGCGCGTTACGTGTCCATTTAACACAGCGGCAGTTGCTGAGCGAAAGCTATTGGGATACGGAAGAAGCGAACCGGTGGCTGGACACATTGTTCCTTCGGCTGGACGAAAAGCGGAACGTACTGGTGGATTCATGCCGGGCAGAGCTGCCGAAGGAAACGGTGGAGCAGGCGAGACCGCAAATTGCGAAAAACCTGGGCGCAATGATCCTGCGGATGATCCATCGTGGGGCGGGCAGCCGTTATACGCCGTTCATCATCGGCGGCGATACGCTGATGGGCTTTCTGGAGCAACTTGGAGTATCGGTCATCACGCTGCTTGACGAGCCGCTTCCCGGGGTCGTGATGTTCCAAATTGAGCAGAGCGGAAAACGTGTGACTATGCTGTCCAAAAGCGGCAGCTTCGGCACGGGAAATCTGATAGATGAGCTTTTACGAAAGGTGAACGAAACATGAATACATTTCGGATGCCCGGGGTTATTTACAGCGGTGCGGGATCCATGGCACAGCTGGAAAAATTGTGCGCAGGCAAGCGCGTGGTTGTGCTTTCTGATGAAGGAATCAAGCGCAGCGGGCTTGTGCAAAAGGTGCTGGAATTGGTTGAGCCGGCGGCAAAAACACTGCATGTGAATACGTCCCTGGCGACCGAGCCGACCTATATGCAGGCGCAGGCTGTGGTGGATGATTGCCGGGCAAGCGAAGCGGAAACCATTGTTGCCCTTGGCGGCGGCAGTGTGATGGATATGGCGAAGCTGTGTGCAATCCTTAAGGATGGCGGGCACACGGTAAAGGAGCTGCTGGATGATCCATCGCTGGGACATAAATGCGCTGCGACCGTGATGATTCCCACAACGGCAGGAACTGGGGCAGAAGCAACGCCCAACGCAATTGTCGCTGTGCCGGAAAAGGAACTGAAGGTTGGCATTGTCAATGAAGAAATGATTCCCGATGCGGTCATACTGGACGGCGAAGTGCTGCGGAAACTGCCTGCACACATTGCGGCCGCCACCGGCATTGATGCCCTGTGCCATGCGATTGAGTGCTATACATCCAAGAAGGCCAATGCCTTCAGCAATCTGTTTGCCATGGAAGCACTGAAGATCATTTTCAGCCATCTCGAGCATGCATGCGAGGATGAAACGGCCATGGAGAGCAAGAATGCTATGCTACGGGCAGCTTTTTATGGCGGCGTGGCCATCAGCTGCTCCGGCACAACGGCGGTGCACGCGCTCTCTTATCCGCTGGGCGGGAAGTATCACATTGCCCACGGCGTAGCCAACGCCATGATGCTGATGCCGGTGATGCGCTTCAACCGCATGGCGTGCCTGGAGGAATTCGCACGGGTTGCGGATGCGGTCGGCGGCCCTGCGGGGACGATGGAGCAAAAGGCTGATTGGCTGCTTGCACGCATGGAAACCATGGTGAAGCGATTGAAAATCCCCACTGATCTCAGACGCTATGGTGTGACCATGGAAGCTTTGGATGAGCTGGTTGCGTCCGGTATGGCAGTGCAGCGGTTGCTGGTTAACAACAAGCGGAAAGTAACGCCTGCGGATGCGCGTACCATGTACTTGGAACTGCTTGAGAGCAAGGAGGGGTGAGCCGTGAAAATTGAAGGCATCATTGTACCAATCCTTACGCCGATGAACGCGGATGAAAGCGTGAACCTGCAAGAGCTTCGCCGGCAGATTGACCGCTTGATCCATGCGGGCGTGCATGGTATTTTCCCGTTTGGCACCAATGGCGAAGGGTACATTCTGTCCACGAAAGAAAAGCTGGCTGTGCTGGAAACCTGCATTGACCAGGTCAACGGCCGTGTTCCGGTTTATGCGGGCACGGGCTGCATTGCTACAAGGGATACCATTGCGCTGTCCCGCAAGGCGGCGGAAATGGGTGCGGACGTGCTGTCCGTGATTACGCCGTCATTTGCGGCAGCCTCACAGGATGAATTGTATCGTCACTACGCGGCGATTGCGGAAGCGGTGGATAAACCGATTTTGCTCTATAACATCCCTGCGCGGACAGGAAACGCATTGCAGCCGACAACGGTTGAGAAACTTGCAAAGATTGACCGCATCATCGGCGTGAAGGATTCCAGTGGCAATTTTGATAATCTGCTGCAATATATCGAACGCACCAGAGGCATGGATTTCACCGTGCTTTCGGGGAATGATTCCCTGATCCTGTGGACGCTTCTGGCAGGCGGCAAAGGCGGCATTGCCGGGTGTGCAAACGTGTTCCCGGAAAACATGGTCGCCATCTATGAAAAATTCGTTTCGGGCGACCTGGAAGGCGCACGCAGGGCGCAGGACGCCATTCGACCCTTCCGCAACTGCTTCCGCTTCGGCAATCCCAACACGGTGGTGAAGACGGCGGTGAAGCTGCTGGGTTATCCCGTTGGCGACTGCCGCGCACCGTTCAACGGCTTGTCGCAGGAGGGCGTTTCAGCACTGAAGAGTACCCTTGCAGAGCTGACGGCGAAAGGAATGCGCTGAAAGATGAGCAAACCGATTCTGGGCATAACCATGGGCGATCCGGCGAGCATTGGGCCGGAGCTGTGCCTGAAAGCGATGAGCCACGAGGATGTGTACCATGCCTGCCGCCCGATTGTGATCGGCGATGCGGCGATTTTGCGCCGGGCACTGGATATTCCGGGCATGCCGCAGCTGAAGCTGCACGCTGTGCAAGAAGTCGGTGATGCGCTCTTTACGCCGGGCACACTGGATGTGCTGGATCTGGCGCTGTGCACACCGGAAGAAGTGCCGGTGGGGCAGGTGAGCGCCAAGGCGGGGGATGCGGCGTTCCAATATGTGAAAAAAGCCATTGGGCTTGCAATGGCGGGCCGGGTGGACGCAACGGTTACCAACGCATTGAATAAAGAAGCAATGAACTTGGCCGGGCATCATTTTTCGGGTCACACGGAGATCTACGCGCATTATACCGGTACGGAGCATTACACCATGATGCTTGCGCATGAACAGCTGCGTGTTGTGCATGTTTCCACGCACGTTTCCCTGCGGGAGGCATGCGACCGGGTGAAAAAAGCCCGGGTGCTTGAAGTGATCCGCATTGCCGATCGGGCGTGCCGGGATATGGGCATTGAACAGCCGCGCATCGGCGTGGCGGGGTTGAATCCGCATTGCGGAGAAGGCGGCTTGTTTGGCCGGGAAGAGATTGATGAGATTCACCCGGCTGTGGAAGCTGCGCAGGCGGAAGGCGTGAATGCAGATGGTCCCATTCCTCCGGATACCATTTTCTCCAAAGCGCGCGGAGGCTGGTATGACGTGGTTGTGGCCATGTATCACGATCAGGGGCATATTCCGCTGAAGGTGGTCGGATTCGTCTTTGATCCGGTGAAAAAGGCATGGCAATCGGTGGCGGGCGTCAATATCACGCTGGGGCTGCCGATTATCCGCACATCGGTGGATCACGGAACGGCGTTTGACCAGGCGGGAAAGGGAACCGCTTCCGAAATCAGCCTGTGTAACGCGATGAATTATGCCATCCGGTTTGCTAAAACACGCATGGAAGGCTGATGACAGCCGGAATACGCAAAAGGAGGAAGGATTGAAATGGTTCGCACACACAAACGGAGAAACAGCGTCGTTGCGGGGCATGACCTGAAATCACAGATGACGCTTCAGCTCATGGTGCTTCCGGCGATCATCATTGTCGTTTTGATGAGCTATTTCCCTATGTACGGTATTGTCATTGCGTTCAAGAATTACAATATCTTCAAGGGGATTGAAGCAAGCCCGTGGGCCGCAAACGGCGGGTTTGAACATTTCATTGACTTCTTCAGCACCGAGTCGTGCTGGCGCGTCATTGGCAACACGCTGTACATTGCCGTGCTGAAGCTTGCGCTGTGCACATGGCCGCCCATTGTGCTGGCTGTGTTGCTCAACGAGCTGCGCAGCCCACGCTATATGAAAACGGTGCAGACATTGAGCTATCTGCCGCACTTCATCGGCTGGTCAATTGCTTACGGCATCTTCTATAACCTGCTCAATCCTTCCAGCGGCGCGCTGAACATTCTGCTGAAAAACATGGGCCTGATTAGCAACAACATCAACTTTCTTGCGGATGCGCGCTACTACCGGCCGCTGATCATCATCACCAACTGGTGGAAGGGCATCGGATGGAGCTCCATCATCTACCTGGGCGTGATTTGCAACATCGACACCAGCCTGTACGAGGCGTTGGCCATTGACGGCGGAAACCGCTGGCAGAAAATGCGCTATATTACCTGGCCGCATTTGAAGCCGACGTTCGCCATCCTGTTCATTCTGGAATGCGGCAAGGTCATGTCCGGCGGCGACGGTTTCGATCAGGCGTATGCTTTCGGCAATGCCAGCAACCGCCAGGTCGCCGATATTCTGGATACGTACATCATGCGGACAGGCTTTGACAATGGCCGTTACTCCTATGCAACAGCTGTCGGTCTGTTCAAGTCCGTGGTTAACCTGGCGCTGCTGCTGCTTTCCAACAAAGTCAGCAAGGCGATGACGAATGAATCTTTGTTCTGATGGAGGTGAATGAGCATGGAGCAGCCTAAGATCATTGTCCCCAAGAAGCATCATCAACGGTATACAACCTTTGATGTGGTGAACGTGATTGTTCTAGGATTACTGATTTTCTTCATTGTGTATCCGTTCTACTATGCGGTCATCAATTCCTTTAATGGCAGCCTGACCCATGGCCCCGCATTTATTTTCCCCAAGGACATTTCCTTCCGCACGTATGAAATCGTGTTTGGCGACAGTTCCATTGTGCGCGGGTTTGTCAATTCCATTGCGCGAACGCTTGCCGGCACGGTCACGGCGCTGGTATGCTGCTCGTTGGCAGCGTATGCGTGCAGCAAGCCGCACCTGAAAATGAAATGGCTCTACATGATCCTTTTCATCATTCCCACGTTTTTCGATGGCGGACAGATTCCTGTTTACCTGAACCTGAAGAACCTCAAGCTGCTGAACACCTTTTGGGTGTATCTGCTGCCGAAAACCTTTTCGTTTTTCTGGATGGTTATTTTGATGACGAATTTCCGGAATATCCCCAACGAGCTGGAGGAAGCCGCCTACATTGACGGCGCAAGCACCCTAAAGATTTTTGTGCAGATTGTGCTGCCGATCAGCTTGCCGGCATTGGCTACTATTGCGCTGTATGCGGCTGTTTCGCAGTGGAATGCCTGGTATGATACGGCCTACTTCACCAACGGCAACAAGCTGACGACCCTGTCGTGGATTTTGATGCGCACGGTAAAGGAACAGTCCTTCGCGGATATGGCCAATGACATGAATTCGCTCAAAAATAACAGCTATAACCCGGAAGGCGTGAAAATGGCGACCATGGTGGTGGCAGCCGTGCCGATTATCATGATTTATCCGTTCCTGCAACGGTTCTTCGTGAAAGGTTTGATGGTTGGCTCGATCAAGGGCTAAGGGCTCTTGTTTTGACACAATACAAAAGGAGGTTTTCCCATGACTAAGCGCATCGTTTCTCTGGTTCTGGCACTGGTGATGGTGCTGTCAATGGCGAACATTGCCATGGCGGAGAGCACCACGGAAAGCTGGAAGACGGACACGACCCCTGTGACCCTGAAGGTGTATTACGATCGGCCCATGAACGGCGCCCAGGTGACGGAAGCCTGGGGCAAGGATCCTGTGAGCCAGGAATGGATGAAGGACACCAACGTGAATGTTGAGTGGTCCTATGCCATTGACGATTCACATTCCAAGCTGAACATGATGATCGCCTCCGGTGATTATCCGGACGTGCTGGTCTGCCAGCTGAGCTATGACATGCTGGACGACCTGGCGGCGAACGACGTTATCATC
>CAKUFA010000019.1 GCA_934647165.1 uncultured Clostridia bacterium
TCATCAAGTACAACGAGCTGGCCGACAAGTATGCGCCCGGGTTTGTGGAGCGCAACATGAGCGCCAACACCATTCTGGCCATGCGCCAGGAGTTCGCGAGCAATGATATCTATGCGCTGCCCGTTTACTCCTACAAAGTTGAGGATATGAATAACCCTGAGGTTTCCCGCTGCTCTACCGGTATCATGGTGCTCAAGAGCGTCTATGAGGCGATCGGTTCTCCGGATATGACCACCATCGACGGTTTCTTGGATGCCCTGCGCAAGGTGAAGGAAATGTATCCGAACATGATTCCGGTGCAGGCGTCCCGTAACTCTTCTACCGATGCGGACGGCAACCCCCGCTGCGTGGGCAAGTTGTTCCCCATGTTCGACCTGGTTGGCGGCTACTACTATGACGCGGCGGCCGATACCTACAAGAAGTATTGGAACAGCGACAACTACAAGGCGCTGCTGAAGTTCGTCAACACCCTGTACAACGAGGGTCTGATGGATCCCACCGAGCTGACCGACAGTGGCGAGCAGCTGCAGGCTAAGCTGTTCAATGGCAAGATTTTCTGTAACATGAACAACGACGCCGATAACATCGACTGGTTCAACACCGAGCTGAAAAAGGCCGGCGTGAACGATGAGTGGATTTTCCCGAACCAGCCCAGCATCAACACGGAAAAAGGCTACACCAACGACGGCATCATGGGCGGTGTGGGCGATCACTGCATCGTTATCTTCAACACGGAAAATGCTGGCCGCGCGCTGCAGTGGGTGGACTATCTGATGACCGACAAGGCGCAGATTGAAGTGGTTGCCGGTGTGGAAAACGTGTCCTGGAATTACAATGAAAACGGCATCCCGCAGATTCATGATGACGTGCTGGCACTGACCGATAACGAAAAGAAGGAAAACTACGGCGTTGGCCTGTACTACTTCCTGCGTCAGGGTCTGTATAACAACATCATGTCAAAGTACAGCTGTTCTGCTGAACAGACCGCTGCGATGACGTTCATGAGCAAGTACTATGAGGACAAGTCCTTCATTGCCGGCTCCAAGGCTGAAAACTATGCTTCCGATAGCGAAGAAATCAAGATCAAGACCAACATCAAGGAGTATTACGAAGTTCAGGTGCTGCAGATGATCATGTGCAAGCCTGACCAGCTGGACGCGCTCTATGAGCAGACCATGGCCAAGATGTATGACCTCGGCCAGGCGAAGCTGGATGCGGCCATCGACGCTTTCTACAAGAACAAGGCGGAGAATGCCAAGGAGTATGGCGCAGATCTGGATCTGTCCTTCATGGGTTTGTAAGATCGGGCAGAGCAAAAGCACACGAGTGAAATGAAAGGAAGGGCGTGGGATGTCTCTGCTCGATACGGGCGGGCGTCCCGCGCCCTTTTTCCGGGTGAAACCATGAAGAACAACAAAGGAGACAGTCTGAGATGCAGTCCAATGTGAAGGAAAAGCTCCATGTGCACCACCGTTCCTTGCGCACGCATCCCGGCATGCTTTTGCTTGGATCGACCGGCGCGCGGCTGTGGGCGGATGCGCTGGATTGTACACCGGGTTTCAGCGGAAGCGTGGATTTTATTCATAAAATGAATCTTCCGCTGCTGTTTGCGGTCAGGGTGGAAGGACGAAGCACACGAATGGAACCCGTTCAGGCTGACTGGTATCCGGATGAATTGCGCCAGAAGCATGAAGAAAAGGACTTCACCTTTGCAGAGCGAAAGCTGATCACCTGGGACGATGTGGCCGTCAGCTGCCAGACGTGGGAAAACCATGGCCGCAAATCGTTAAAGCTGGAGCTTGTGTTGCCGGAAAATCTGGCGATGGATGAGGATGCAGAGGTTCCTTGCCATCTGCATGGGCTGAACGCGCAATGGCGCATTGGTTCAACGGCAGCATGGTCACAGGGAACCTTGACGCTTGCACCGGGCGAGCAAAAGACCTTCCTCGTGGCCGCAGCGTTGGCGCTCAAGGGAGAAAATGTGCTTGAGCAGCGCCTTGCAAGGGTGTTGCGTGCAGAAAGTACGCCGGATGAGACCATGGATCACCTGTGCGAAGAATACATGGCCTGGTTTCAGCATGTGCCGCGTTTTACCAGCAGCGATCAGTTCATGGAACGCTGCTGGCTGTACCGGTTCTACATCCTGCGCAGCAATCTGGCAAAGCCTGGATACGGATATCTGCCGCACCATGTATTCTACGAAGGGCGTTCACATCGGATGAAGAAAGTGCCCTACCAGGCCACCGGTTGGGAGTTTTCACGGCTTATCACGCTGTCTACACCGCTGACGATGGCGGATGCACAGTGGCTCACGCAGGCACGGGACATTCAGCGGGATGCCTTCCGTTCGTTGGCATGCAGCGTGGGGAAGGATGGCGTGTTCACGGTCACGGCGGTGGACGAGCACGGCAAGGAATACGCAAACTATGCGGCGTGGGCGCTGTATCAGTATTACCTTGTCAGCGGAGATGCGGAGCTGGTGAAGGAGGTGCTGCCGGCGTTCAAGATGCATGTGCGCAGCGTCCATTGCCTGCACCACAGCGCGCTGGACAGCCTGCAGGTGTGCCGGGAGCATCCGCTTACAGGGAAGGAGTATCAGCCTAGCTATTGGTATTTTGCCGAAGGGGGTTATCCGCTGAAGGTTCGCCCGGCCAAGGAAGGCTATACGCCTTTGCGCCGTGTGGACTGCTCAATTTATCTGTATCTGAATGCGGAGGGGCTCCACCGGCTGTGTGATCAACTGGCTGATGGCGATGGAAATGAGTTTGCTGCACTGGCTGAACAGGTAAAGCACGATGTGCTCTGCAAAATGTGGAATGAGGAGGAAGGCTTCTTCTTCGATTTGCATGAGAAGGAAGAACGCCAGGCGCTTGTGCGCAACGTTGTCGGTGTGTATCCCTTGTGGGCGGATATCACAGAAAACAAGCATTTGCGTGCGCTGGAGCAGCTGACGGATTCAAGGCTGTTTGCCAGAGGCTCAGCTTTTGCCAGTGCGGCGGCGGATTGCCCGGTTTATTCCCCTTGTGGCGGATGGATGGGGCAATATATTAAGGGACGCGATGGGTGCATGTGGAACGGCCCGTCCTGGCCGTATACAACGGCTATCGCGCTGGATGCGCTGGCCAGGCAAAGCAAGGAGCATGGACATTGTTATGACGATGCTTTTGCACGCTATTTGCATGAATACACGCTGGAGCATTTCCACGAAGGCGATATTGATGCGCCATATCTGGTGGAGTTTTATAACAGCGAAACCGGGGAACCGCTGAGTGACGAACCGGACTACAATCATTCGTTTTATGCGGATCTTGTGGTGCGGCATGTGGCGGGCATTACCCCAACGGAGCAGGGCGTTTCCTTTCGGCCGGTAGCCATGCCAGTGCGTTATTTTTCCCTGGAGAACATTGAGGTGCGCGGGCATAGGCTGAATGTATACTATCAGCAGGAGGACGGCCTTGCATTTGAGCATATGCCCTGCGGATACACGCTGCTGCTGGATGGCAAAACAATCCTGCAAGGATGGAAAATCGAGGATAAGGCAGTGGATATTGCACTTGCCTGAGAAAAAAGGAGGAAAAGAAAATGTTGCCCATTCCGGAGAAACCTGTCAGGCTTGCGCTGATTGGCGCTGGCCATCGGTCCAACACGATCTATCGTCCCATTTTTGAAGATTTGAAGCCGTGGATTGACCTGGTGGCCGTGTGCGATCCTGTGCAGGAGCATGCGGACGCTTTGGCGGCAGAACTGGGCGCAAAGGCTTTTTATGATATTCATGCGCTCCTGGATGCAGGCATTGCAGAAGCGGCGGTTGTTGTTGCGCCGATTCCGCTGCATTATGCCTATTCGGTGTACCTGTCCCGCCACGGCATTCACAATTTGATTGAAACGACCTGGTGCAACACCCTGGAACAGGCGCGCCTGATGGTTCAGGAAGCGGAAGAGCATCACGTTGTAACCAGTGTGGCGGAGAACTTTTATCGCTATCCCATCGACCGTTTTGCGCAAACGCTGAAAAAGGACGGCTATATCGGCGATATCAAGCGCATCATCAGTTATAACGATCATACGGGGTATCACAGCAATTCCCGCTGGCTCGTTTTTTCCGGGGAGGATCCGGAGTGGATCAGCGCCATGGAGCACAACATGCCGGTGCAGCCCTTCTATGAATCCAAAGAGCGGTATTGGGATCATGAACTGTTCCGTGCGCGCTACATTTCTTTCCCATCCGGGTTGATGGTCATTGATGAAGCAGCCAATATTAAGGGTCAGACCGGACGGCAGGTGCGGCCCGGCTACACGGAGTGGCATGGCACCCGCGGCACGCTGGTGCAGCAGGGCAGCCGGTATAGCGCGCCGGACTACAAGGTGTATGACAACAACGGTCGGGTCGAGGTCGGTCTGGGCGTACATCCGGACTGGACGGCGGAAATCCGCTGCTGCGATTATGAAGATCGTCTGGTGTTCTCCGAAGAGGTGAAGCCGGCACATCCCAACATTATCAGCAAGGTGGAAAGATATTACAATCTGGAAGGCGCCTATGCGGGCGTGCATGCGCATCTGCCGGGGCATGTGATTGATTACCAGAATCCGCTGGTGATGAAGAACAGCGGCTCGCACTATTTCAAGGAATACGGCGTGTGCGTGGCCGGGCATCTGGTGGACTTTGCACTGAAGATCCGCGGCATGAAGGAAATGGAGTTCGATACGCATCATGCGCTCATGTCCATGATGATGGAGGTTGCGGCGCGGGAGTCCGTGCTGAAGAAGGGCGCGCCCATCGCGCTTCCTGTGAAGGATTCCTCCGCATCGGATCAGCTGGCGCTGGATAGCGTGAAAAAGGAATTTGGCGTAGATCCCATGGATGTTGAGGCCATGCTGGGCGTCAAAGCCGGAAAGCCGTGACCGATGAGGAAAGTCAATCAGTATTTTCCGTTAGAAAGCACCTTTTTGACAGATGAAGAAACGGGTCGCCGTGTCCGTCAGGTTACGAATGCCCAGGCGATTACCCATCATCCGTTTTTCCTGGCGCCCTGCTTTGATGAAAAGCAGCGCTGGCTGTGCATGGTCACCTTCCGCACCGGTCAGGGACAAATTATGCTGGAGGATCAGCGGCAGCAATGCCTGCGTATTGTAACGAACGTTTGCGGCTTGGACGAATGGTCACTTTCTGTAAAAGACGAATGGATTTACTTTGTCGCAGATGGACAGGTGTGGCGCGTGCTGGGCGAAAATGGCGAAAGCGAGCTTTTGCTGAGCGAAAGCGATGTGCGCAGCCTGGCGGGCAGCGAAGCCTTTATGGCGGACGGCACCACGGCGGTTACGAAAAGCGGCCGTTATCTGGCAGTGCGCGTCAAAACGGGCGCAAAAGGCTATGCCATTCTCATCCGGGATAATAAAAACGGCCAATGGGCCAATGTGTGCACATGCCCGGTGGCAACGCACGTGCAGTTCTGCCCGGATGATGATGACCTGCTGTTTTTTGCGGGCCCGCTGACAGATAGGCCATGGGTGCTGCACTGGCCCAGCGGACAGGCAAAGCTGATTTATCATCGGAATGCGGCGGCAAAGCAGTGGATTACGCATGAATCATGGATTCCCGGCACACGGGAAATGTCCTTGGTGGACTGGCCGCATGGCGTGCTGGCTGTGCACGTGGATACAGGCGCGGTTCGCCGCGTGACGGACTGGAATGCCTGGCATGCTATTTGCAGTGATGACGGAACACGCATGGTGTTTGACACCAATTTTCCGGATCGTGGCGTATACACGCTGGATCCGCGTATATGCCTTTCTACGCCGGAACATCTGTGCAGCCCGCATGCAAGCTGCATGGGCGAACACTGGGCAGGGGCGTTCCCCTACGATCATGGTCCCATCAAGGTCTACGCGCCCCAGCATACGCATCCCCATCCACGGTTTTCACCGGACGGAAAGCGCATCGTGTTCACGTCCGACTGTTCCGGTATTGCCCAGGTGTATGAGATTAATCTTCCATAAAGCAGAGGCGGGAGAGAATCAACCCATTCTCTCCCGTCTTTTTTCCAACCATTGTTTCAGAATCACCCATGCAATCAGCACCCATATGACCACGATTGGCAGCGCATAATACCAGCGCTTGGGTTTCCCGTTTTGCCACAGGCCCGCAGCCTGCCGGCGGCAGGCGTCCATCGCCGGGCGGGGAATCAGGCGGATGGTGAGCGCGGCCATGGCAGGCAGCAACAGCACATCATCCAGATACCCCAGCACGGGGAGAAAGTCCGGAATCAGGTCAATGGGGGAAAGTGCGTAGGCAACGGTGAGCGCGGCCAGTATACGAGCCAGGGCTGGCGTATCCGGCGAATTCAGGGCGAGAAACAGGGCGGGAATATCTGCCTTCAATTGCGGAGCGCGACTTTTTAACGACATGGAATACTCCTCAAAAATGTGCATGAAATGTGGAAAAATCTTTCGAAGCGCTATGGCGCGCGGCAGGAATACCTGCTATAATGGTATGCGTATGCGGTGAAAATGCCAATTCCCTGGAAAGGATGAAGTGTATGCGCCTGTGTGCGTTTGAGGTTCGGCCTGACGAGGAAGCTTGTTTTGCCCAATGTGCCCGTCAGCTTGGCATAGAGCTGGAGCTGCATCGGGAGGGGCTTACCCTGGAGAAAATTGCGGCGCTTCCGCCCAACTGCTGCGTCAGCACGCTTGGCATGTATCATTATGGCGAAGCGGAGATGTGCGCCCTGGCCGAGCGCGGCGTGCACGCCATGTCCACCCGCACTGTGGGCTATAACCATATTGACCTGGAGGCGGCCCAAAGACATGGCGTGCATGTGTGTAACGCTCATTATGATCCCAATGGTGTGGCGGATTACACGGTGATGATGCTTCTTTTATGCCTGCGCAAGTACAAGCAGGCTCTATGGCGCACCCAGGTCAATGATTTTTCGCTTGATGGGCTCATTGGCCGCGAGGTGAAGGATTTAACCGTCGGTGTTGTGGGCACGGGACGTATCGGGGCGCAGGTGGTGCGCAATTTGTCCGGCTTTGGCTGCCGTATGCTGGCCTGCGATAATCGGGAAAATGCCAGCATCCGCCATCTGGTGACCTATGTTGATCTGGAAACGGTTTATCGTGAATGTGATGTGATTACGCTCCACGTGCCGCTTTTGCCGGATACCTATCACATGATTTGTGATGAAACCATTGCCCGCATGAAAACGGGCGTGGTTCTCATCAACTGTGCCCGGGGCGACCTGATGGATGTGCAGAGCCTTATTCGAGGCATTGAGAGCGAGAAGATCGGCGCACTGGGGCTAGATGTGCTGGAAAAAGAGGAAAACATTGTGCATCGCAACCTGAAAACAGATATCATTTCCAATCGGGATATGGCCTATCTGCGTCAGTTCAAAAATGTGGTGCATACCCAGCATATGGCTTTTTATACGGATGCGGCAGTGGAAAGCATGGTGCGCTGCGGCGTGCAAGGCTGTGTGCAGATGCTGCGCGGGCAGGTGTGCCGAACCCAACTTGTATAACAAAAGGAGCGATGCTGGCTTATGTCCGTTACGCTGATTGCAACCCAGATTCTTGTGATTTTCGGCTACGTGCTGGTAGGCTTTGTGGCAGGCAAAACCGGCTGCATCGACTGCCGGCAGCGAAGCTATCTCACGAAACTTTGCTCCACGCTGATTTTGCCTTTTACCATTCTCTCTGCCGCAGGGCTGGATGCAACGCCACAGCAAATGGAGGATTTTGCCATTGCGGCGGCCGTTATGTTCGGCATGTTCACGCTTGGCACACTGATTGTGCTTGGTGTATGCAAGCTTCGCGGTGTTGCACCGGCCATGCGTGCCGTTACCACCGGGCTTGTCGTTTATCCCAATGCGACCTTTCTGGGTCTCCCCTTGTGCACGGCGCTTTTTGGCGAGGTGGCGGTGCTTTACAGCGCGGCTGTTATTCTTGCGTTTAATTTGATTTTCTTCACTGTACAGCTGAGTCTGTATACCAACAAGAAATTCTGCTTTCGAAATCTACTTAGCCTGCCGACGCTCAGCACGCTGCTGCTCATTGCCATGCAGCTGCTGCATTTGCGTTTTCCTGCGCCAGTGCAGGCGGTGGTGAGCAACATCGGTGCCATGGTTACCCCGCTTTCGCTGATGATTATCGGCGTGATGGTATCCGAAAGTCGGCTGACAGACATTTTCCGGGAAAAGCGCGCCTACGGTATCATGCTCCTGCGCAATTTTGCGCTGCCGCTGCTGGTGATGCTGATCCTGCGCCTTACGCCGATGGACAGTCAGGCTCGGCTGTGCGTGCTGGTTTATTTGTCCTGCCCCTGCGCGACATTGAATGTGATTTACAGCGTGCAGAGCAACATGGAGCCTCGGCTGTGCGCCAACACGGTGCTTATGTCCACATTGCTGTTTGCGTTGAGCTTACCCTGCGTGATTGCTTTGGGTCAGCTTGTCCTGTGAAAAAATCAGCATGCAAACGGTGATTGCCCGTCGTTTGCAAACCTGAGCCGCCCTGTGATTGGGACGGCTCTTTTTTTTGATGCGCACATGGCCTGGAAAAGGAGAAATTCTGTCGCATTCGCACTGCTTTTGCCGGGGCTGAATAGCCTGCTGTCCTCCGTGCCATACTTTGGTAAAGAGAGGAGGAAACCGATATGGCATGCGGCAAGGTTGAGCTTTGCGGGGTGGATACTTCCACGCTGCCCGTACTTACGAACGAGCAGATGCGTGCGCTGTTTCCACGGGTACACAGCGGGGATAAGGAGGCGCGGGATGAGTTTATCCGCGGCAATTTGCGGCTGGTGCTCAGCGTGATTCAGCGTTTTTCCGGCCGTGGAGAAAATGTGGATGACTTGTTTCAGGTGGGGTGCATTGGCCTGATGAAGTCCATTGACAACTTTGATACATCCCAAAACGTGCGGTTTTCCACCTATGCCGTGCCCATGATTATTGGTGAAATTCGCCGCTATTTGCGGGACAACAATGCAATCCGCGTCAGCAGAAGCCTGCGCGACACGGCTTATAAGGCGCTGCAAACCCGCGACCGGCTGCAAAATCTGTGGAACAGGGAACCGACGGTGGCGGAAATAGCACAGGAAATGCAGCTGCCCCGGGAGGATATTGTGTTCGCGCTGGAGGCTATTCAGGATCCTGTGAGCCTGTTTGAACCCGTGTATAACGATGGCGGAGATGCGCTGTATATCATGGATCAGGTGAAGGATGAAAAGACAAAGGATGACGCCTGGGTGGAACAGATTGCCGTGAAGGAAGCCATGCAGTACCTCAGCGAACGGGAAAAAAAGATTCTTCGCTTGCGTTTTTTTGAAGGCAGAACGCAGATGGAGGTGGCCGGGGAAATCGGTATCAGCCAGGCGCAGGTGTCGCGGCTGGAAAAAAACGCCCTGCTGCACATGCGAAAACATGTGGAGGAATGAAAAAACGCCGGGAAAAGATGCGAAACGCAAGCTTTATCCGGCGCTTTTTATGCATATCAGTGGATTTTTTAGCTGTTTACAGCTGCCGTGAGAGGCGCTTTCAGCTCTGTTCGGCGGAAAATATGCACGAAATAGGCAATTTCCGCAATGGCCGTGATGCTCCAGGAGAAGATATAGAGCAGATACAGCGAAAGAATGGTGTGGAAGTAAGCAAAGATGGTGTAGACCCAAATAACACGGAATACGCAGGAACCGAGAACCACAATGATGGTTGGCACCACGCTTTTGCCAAGTCCGCGGGAGGCGGCGATGGTGCAGTCCATAAAGGCGCTGAAGGCGTAGGAAAAGCCCATGACCCGCAGCCGCATCATACCGGCATCCGCCACGGCGGCATCGGTGGTGAACAGCGCCAGAAAATCCAGCCCGAAAAATTCCAGTGCAAGACCGATGACTGCGCCCACAGCAAAGGAAAAGCCAAGAGAGATAAGATAGCTTTGCAGCACCCGCTTGCGCTTGCCTGCACCATAGTTCTGGCTCATAAAACTGGAACAGGCGGTGTAGAAGGCGGCCATCACATCGTAGCAAAGGGCGTCGGCATTGGTGGCGGCAGCAGTGCCTTCCACAATGACGGTGTCAAAGCTGTTAACGCCGGATTGAATGAACAGGTTGGCCACGGCAAAAATGGCGTTTTGCGCGGCAGCGGAAAGGCTCAGCGGCAGGATGCGCTTGGCCATGGCGGTATCCAGCTTAATCAGGGACAGATGGAGGGCATATATAGTGGAGCTGCGGAACAGCAGGATCAACACAAGCGCGGCGCTCATGCACTGACTGATGGTGCTGGCCAGGGCAACGCCTGCTTCCGCCATGCGGAAAACGATGACGAACAGAAGGTTCAGCAGGACATTGAGAACACCGGCGATCGAGAGGATATATAGCGGGCGGCGGGTGTCTCCGGCAGCGGAAAGAACAGCGTTGCCGAAGTTATACATGGCCGCGGCGGGAAGCCCCAGCGAGTAAATGCGCAGGTAAGTCTCCGCTCCGCCGATGAGCTCCTCCTTGGTGCCGAGCAGCTCCAGCACGGGGCGGGCACACAGGAGGCTGAACCCCATGAGCAGCAGCCCGGAGGCGGCGCAGATGAGGAAAGAGGTGTGCACGGACAAACTGGTTTCCCGATCCTGCCGGGCGCCAAGGAAACGGGCGACCATGATGTTGACGCCGGTGCCGATGCCGATGAGAAAGGTTGTGAGCAACGAAACCAGAATGGAGGTGGAACCCACTGCACCCAGTGCATGGGAACCGGCAAACCGCCCGACCACCGCCACGTCCGACATGTTGAAGAGCACCTGCAGCACGTTGGAGAGCATCAGTGGCAGGCTGAAGAAAAAAATCTGTTTGGGTAAAAAACCCTCGGTCATGCTAGAGTTCAACTGATGCTTAGCCATGGGAAACTCCTTTTTGATTGCAATAAAGAGCCTTTATTGTACGTCGCCGCGAAGGCGAACACGGCAGATTATAACACAAAGGATACCCTGGTACAAGGGAAAAAAAATAAAAATGGCGGGATATAAAGGAACTTTCGTGGAGTCAACGAGCTTTGCGGGAAAATGCCGGGTGAGATGCGATGCGGATGACACAGAAAGACAAAAGACGAGGATGTGCGACGCACTGCGGCTGAATGGCACAGGAAAACGGTTGAGGGGGGACAAAGCGCATGGCGGAGAGTGGTTTTCGCAAATTGACCATGGAGGATTTACCGAATGTGCGGGATCGGCTTGAGAAGGTGCTCACGCAACCGCCGTGGAATGGCGACTGAGCGGATAAGGAGCAGCTGAACGCCTATGTGCGAGAGCTGCTGGAGCCGGAAAACGCTGTGTCTTTCAAGTGCTTTTGAGCGGTGGAGCCGCATTTGTGCGGCGTACCTTGCTTTTTCCGGGGCAATGCAGTATACTTCCATCCGGATGGGCGGTTTTCCGCGGTGCTTGGCCGGGAAGAAACGCCTATGGCGAATACATTTGCAGAAGCGATGAAATCGGAGGAGCAGCCCATGGCGCATGACAGTTACATCAGCCCCTTTTCTACACGATATGCAAGCCGGGAAATGCAATTTGTTTTTTCAGAGGACAACAAGTTCCGCACCTGGCGGAAGCTGTGGATTGCCCTTGCCAAGGCGGAAAAGCGCCAGGGGCTGGACATCACGGACGAACAGATTGCAGAAATGGAAGCGCATCGGGACGACATCAATTATGACGACGCCCAGCGCCGGGAAAAGGAATGCCGCCACGATGTGATGAGCCACGTGTATGCCTATGGGCTGCAATGCCCCAAGGCGGCGGGCATCATCCATCTGGGCGCTACCTCCTGCTATGTGGGGGACAACACGGATGTTGTGCTGATGCGGGAGGGGCTGCAAATTGTGCGGCGCAAGCTGCTGAACGTGATGAACTTGCTGGCCCGCTTTGCGGACAAATACAAGGCTATGCCGTGCTTGGCTTACACGCACATTCAGCCTGCGCAGCTGACCACTGTGGGAAAACGCGCCACGCTGTGGCTGAATGAGCTGCTGATGGACTATGAGGAAGTCGAACACCGCATGGGAACCCTTGCACTGCTTGGCAGCAAGGGAACAACAGGCACGCAGGCCAGCTTTATGGAATTGTTTGGCGGTGACAGCGCGAAGATCAATGCTGTAGAGCAGGACATTGCAAAGGCCATGGGGTTTGAACGGGTTGTGCCGGTATCAGGGCAGACCTATTCCAGAAAGATGGATTATCAGGTGGTGTCCTGTCTGTCAGGCATCGCTCAGTCCGCCAGCAAGTTTGCCTATGATCTGCGGTTGCTTGCCAGCTTCAAGGAGATGGAGGAGCCCTTTGAAAAGAGCCAGATCGGGTCTTCCGCCATGCCATACAAGCGCAATCCCATGCGCTGCGAGCGCATTGACGCGCTGGCGCGTTATGTGATGGTGGACGCGCTGAACCCGGCCATCACCACCAGCGTGCAGTTCTTCGAGCGGACGCTGGATGACAGCGCCAACAAGCGGATTTCGGTGGCAGAGGCATTCCTTGGGGTAGATGCAATCCTGAACATTCTTATGAACGTGTGCGACGGCCTGGTGGTATACGACAAGGTGATCCGTGCACGGGTGATGAATGAACTGCCGTTTATGGCGACGGAAAACATCATGATGGACGCGGTGAAAAAGGGCGGCAACCGACAGGAACTGCATGAGAAGCTGCGCGTTCACTCCCAGGCGGCGGCGGCGGTGGTGAAGGCGGAGGGCGGAAAGAACGACCTGGTGGAGCGCATTGCCGCCGATCCTGCGTTTATGATTACAAAAGAAGAAATGGAACAGATTCTGCGGCCGGAAATGTTTATCGGCAGGAGCGAACAGCAGGTGGACGCATTCCTTGATGAATGCATCCGCCCGATATTGGAACAAAACCGTGAGCTGCTGGGCGAAAAGCAGGAACTGAACGTGTGACAACACCTGAGGGAAAGGAAGAAGCGACATGCCGTATATTGCTACAAAAACAACCGCCGCTATTTCTGCGCGCAAGGAGCAGATGCTCAAGGAACGCATGGGAGAAGCCATCACGTTGATTCCGGGCAAAACGGAGGATTGGCTGATGCTGTCCTATGAAGGGAACGCGTCCATGTATTTCAAAGGAAATGCAGATGAACCCTGCGCTATCTGCCATGTGATGCTGTATGGATCAGCGACGGAACAGGATTATGCCGCTTTGACGGAACGCCTGACGGACATCCTGTATGAAGAACTGGAAATTCCAACGGATCGGGTGTATGTGACCTATTCGGAGATCGATACCTGGGGCTGGAACGGCGGCAATTTATAACAGAATGGGCAGGTTTCACAGATTGGTGAGGGGAAGACGGAGGAGAGCCAGATGGGTCGCCTCCGTTTTCTTATGAACAATTTGTGAAGACCGGATGAAAGAACGTCGCTTGTGCGTTAAAATCACTGTGCCGCGAAAAAAAGATGAAGAAAATTCGGAAAAGGCGTTCATATCCGCGGCAGGATGTAGTATAATAAAGGCAGAACACTGCCAAAGCATGATACGAAAGTGGGGGAGAAGCCGCGTGAATTCCTTCTGGAATACGATCCAAACCACGATATGGAACGTGTTTCATCGCCCGGGATTGTCCGATATTGCGGATATCCTGATTGTGGCGGTCATTCTCTACGAGTTGCTGATGCTTACCCGGCAGACGCGGGGCAGCGCGGTGCTCAAGGGACTGGTGCTGCTGCTGCTTGCAACCTGGTTTAGCGAGCTGCTCGGATTGACGGCGCTGAACTGGCTGCTGATGAGTGTGATTAACAATGGCGCGCTGGTACTGGTTATTCTCTTTCAACCGGAGCTGCGCAAGGCGCTGGAACAGATTGGCCGCGGCGCAATGCTGGAACATCGGGACGATGACGGTGAGGATCGCAAGCGCATTGTGGATGAGATTATCCAATGCCTGGTGGATCTGAGCCGCCGCCGCGTGGGCGCGCTGATCGTGTTTGAACAGAAAACTGGCCTGAAAGATGTGAGCGAAACCGGCACGGCCATTGACGCGCGTATTTCCGCACCGCTGCTGGAAAACATTTTTGAGCCCAACACTCCCCTGCATGACGGCGCAGTGCTCATCCGCGGTACGCGGGTTATGGCTGCGGCGTGCATCCTGACGCTGACAGAAGGGCGCGGCATCAGCCGGGAGCTGGGCACGCGGCACCGCGCTGCCATTGGCGTGAGTGAAACAACGGATGCGATTGTGCTGATTGTGTCGGAAGAAACGGGCATTATTTCCATGGCGCGGGGAGGAAAGCTGACGCGGCATCTGGACGCGAACTCCCTTAGGGAAGTGCTGGAAAGCATGTATACCAAGCCGCGGCACGACCTGCGCACCGTCGTTGCGCAATGGCGCGCCCGCAAAGGAAAGGAGGCTGCGAAATGAGCCAGCAGACTCCGAATACGCAGAAGGAGCATCGTCCGTTTGTGCGCCTGGTGCTGTGCCATATCTGGCAGGCGCTGAAGAAAAACTGGGGCTTCAAGGTGTTGGCACTGCTCATTGCCATTGTGCTGTGGGCGGGGCTGATCTCTCAGGATCCGACGCTGACACGCGAAAAGACCTTCACCGATGTGACGCTGAACGTGACGGGCGCGGATACCCTGAAGCGAAACGGCCTCATTGTAACGTCTGACCTGTCCAACCTGCTTTCGGGCGCAACAGTGTGGGTGGATGTGCCGCAGATGCAGTATCAGGCGGCGTCCGCAAACAACTATAATGCACGCATTGACTTGAGCCGTATCCGTGAAACAGGCGTGCAGTCCATTCGGGTAACGAGCACGAATTCCAGCACCTACGGCACGGTGAAGGAGATCAGCCCGGAAAGCGTGCAGATTGAGGTGGAGGAATATGTGACGCGCTACCGCATTCCGGTGACGCTGAACATTGAAGGGCAGGCGCCCGACGGCTACTATGCCGGCACGCCGAATCTCGATCCGCCGCTGGTGGCCGTATCAGGCCCCAAATCGGTGGTGGATCGTGTGGTGCGGGCAGAGGCAACGCTGGATCTGTCCACCCTTCCGGCACAGGAAGGTCTGGTGCGCACCACAGCTGCCTTCAAGCTGGTGGACAGGCTTGGCAACACGGTGGAAAGCAAGCTGCTTGAGGTGACCAGCGAATCGGTGCTGCTGGATTCAGTGGTGGTGGAGCAGCAGCTGTATCCTATGCGCACATTGGTGATGAGCCAGCTTGGCCTGGTGACCGGAGAACCGGAAGCGGGCTATGAGGTGAAGTCCATCACGGTGACGCCTTCGGAGGTAAAAGTGGCAGGCAGCTCCGACAGCATTGATGAGCTGGATACCATTTACCCGGACGGGCAGGTAGATGTGGGCGGCATGAACGAGTCTTTCACCCAACAGCTGCGTGTGCGGAAATTGAGCGAATTGAAGTATGTGAGCAACGACACGGTGACAGTGGCCGTAGAGATTGGCCCGGTAATCAGCAGCCGCACCATTGACGGCTTGCGCGTGGATCTGACCGGCGTCGGCAACGGATTGAATGCTACGCTTGCCGTCGGCCAGGCGGCGGTGACCATCACAGGCCCGCAGTTGTTTGTAGATGCCCTTCGCCCCTATCACCTGACGTTAAGCTGCGACGCCTCAGGGCTGACGGCAGGCACCTATGACCTGCCGGTGATTTGCCAGGTATCCGCCGAGGGCGGGGAGAGCTACACCATTGAGGTATCGCCAGCCACTGTGCAGGTGACACTGAAGGAACGAACCTGAAGCATGAAAAACAGGCCGTGCGGTGCGTGATGCATCGCACGACCTTTCTTCTGGTTGACGCGGGATAGCAAACAGGATGCCTGAAGAGCGCAAGCAAAGGAGGGAAAACCATGGGCAGCTTTGCCAACACGGTATTTACCATGATGCTTGGCTGGGTGCGCAGCACAGTGGCGGGGCTGTGGTCGCTTTTTTCTTCTGCTGATGGGGGAAAACTGCTGGCGTGGCTTGGCGAACACTGGAAGGAGCTGGCGCTGATCCTGTGCGTGCTGGGGACGGTGACAGATGGGGTGATCCACCTGATTCGCTGGAGGCCACTGGCAGTGTGGGCAAGCTTTTTCCGCAGACTACGTGGACATGGACAGGAAGAAGCGGCAGAAGAGGAGCTGGCGGCACAGGAATATGAGCGGCGTCAGGCGGTTTCTGCACCAGCGGAACCAGAAACTCGTATTACCAGGCAGTGGGTTTATGCCGATGGGAAAAAATCGGAAATGCCGCAGGACTGGCCGGAGGAGCAATTGGGAACGCCTTATGTGCCCAAGACGCGGGAGAGCTATTTGGAGCAATATGCACAGCCTGTGCAGCAGGTGGCGGAAATGCCGCTGACAGTGGAAAAACCTGCCATGAAAGCCGTGCCTGGGTTGGAAGGATATCCGCAGCCGCGAAACGTGCAGGAAGAAACCGTGCGCGAAGAGGCTGTGCAGGAAACGGAAGCGCCTGCGATGCTGCAACCGGAGACAACGAGACGCCGCCGGGCGCTGCGCAGGATGGCAGAATTGCCTAAAGCCTTCCTGATGCGGGAGGATGATGAGGATGAACTCCAGCTGCGCTATAGGCCCGCAAAGCCGCCTGTAGATAAGACACAGGCGTATCACGAGCCCGTGTATCCGCCAGCATGGAAGTTGCCTGTGGACACGACACGAAAGATGCAGGAGTGATGATGGCACATGTATGAATGGCCTGAAGCTTTTTTGGCACGAATGGCTGGGCAGCTTGGCGACGAGCTGCCTGATTTTTTGCGTGCGCTGGAGGAACCATGGCGGCGCGGGATACGCTTTAATCCCTTGAAGAGGGTAAAGGAAGAACCCAAAGGACTGGGAATGCCCGTTGCCTGGGCGCAGGACGGATATGAACTGGATGCGCAGTCCGACGCGGGAGCCACTGTGCTGCATGAAGCCGGTGCGTGGTATTTGCAGGAACCAAGCGCAATGCTGCCCGCTGCCGTGCTGTCTGCCAAGCCTGGCGAGAAGGTGCTTGACCTTTGCGCAGCACCGGGCGGGAAGAGCACGCAGCTGGGGGCGGCCATGGCCGGGCAGGGGCTGCTGGTATGCAATGAACCGGTGCCGAAAAGGGCACAGATTCTGTCCCGCAATGTGGAGCGCATGGGGATCACCAATGCGCTGGTGGTCAGCGCAATGCCTGACCAGCTTGCCGGATGCTGGCCGGAGGGGTTCGATGCGGTGCAGGTGGATGCCCCGTGCTCAGGCGAGGGAATGTTTCGCAGGCATCCGGAAACGCGGGATGAATGGTCACCGGAGCAGGCGGCAGGGTGCGCCAAACGGCAGGCAGAGATTCTGAATGCAGCGGCAAAGCTGGTTCGTCCAGGCGGACGGATGGTTTATTCCACCTGCACGCTCAACCCCGTGGAAAATGAAAACGTTGTGGCGGACTTCCTTGATCGACACGGCGACTTTGCATTGGCAGCGTTTCGACTTCCGGGTGCGGAGGCACCGCAGGGAATGCTGATCTGTTATCCGCATAGGATGAGAGGGGAAGGGCACTTTGTGGCGCTGCTGCACCGGGCAGGGGATGGCGTGGCCGTGCTGAAAAGGGACGCCAGCCTCCCTGCACCGGACAAGGAACAGATTCGGGTTTATCGCGCATTTGCAGGCGAGCATGCGCCGCAGCCGACACACGTGCTGGGAGAAACCCTGACGGCGATGGCGGAATGCCCGGATGTGCGTGGGGTGCGGGTGCTGCGCTGCGGACTGCATTTGGGCGGCGTGCGCGGCAAGGTGTTTCAGCCGGATCACGCGTGGGCAGTGGCAGCAGATACGCCGAACTTTCCACGCGTGGAGCTGGATGAGACGCAGGCCATGCGATACCTGAAGGGAGAAATGCTGAACGTGCAAGAGGAGCTGCGAGGCTGGGTGCTGCCAACCTATGCGGGGCTCTGCCTTGGATGGGGCAAATGCTCGGATGGCCAGATGAAAAACCATTATCCCAAGGGCTTGAGAAAATGAAAAAGGCGAGTGAGAAGGGCACGCTTCCCAATCGCCGCAATGGTTTATGAAAAAACGGACAGGCAAGTTGATGCAGACCGCAAAGGCCGCACAGCTGCCTGTCCGTTTTTGTGTCGTTTAATGAAGAGGCTTGCCTTTTCGAGCAGGCGCTATTTCCACAACGCTTCCGGATACAATCCGTCGGCAACCATTTGGGAAATAGCCTGCATGACGACAGGCTTATCATCCTGATAGGTTACGCCATACCAGCGATCGTGGCTGGAGAGCACCTGCACCACAGCTTCGCCGGATTGCAAAAGCCGGTTAACTTCCGAAGGCAGGAAAAACTCAGCTTTTTGCGGATTGCTTTGCAGGGCGGTGGTCAGGAAAGCGGGAAAATCCCGCACGAGCGCGTCCACAAAACTGGGGGTGAAGCCCCAAAGATTCATGCTCACCAGCGTGCCGGTGGGAATCGCGTGATAGGTTGCGCCGTCCTCCGTGAAGAGGGGGCCATCGGTGGTTTTGATGATGTGGGTGCGTTCGCAAACGTCGGTCAGGTGACCGTCTTCATCCACGGTGCAAATACCGCGGGATACATGACCGTGGTCGCTCAGGGTATTCTCCACATGGTAGCCCACCATCATGTAGCGCTGCGGCGAAGCGGTGGCGTCATCACCAAGGCTCAGCAGGTGATCATACGCCGTGCGGAAAGCAGAAACGCCGTAATAATCATCGGCATTGATGACAACGAAAGGCGCATCCAGCAGCTCACGGCAGCACAGAACCGCATGTCCTGTGCCCCAGGGACGGGTGCGTCCGTCTGGTGCGGCAAAGGGGGCGGGCAGCATATCCACCTGCTGGAAAGCGTAACGCACTTCCATATAGGGCTCGATGCGGCTGCCAACCAGGCGGCGGAAATCCTCTTCAATTTCATGCTTGATGAGAAAGACCACGCGCTTGAAGCCTGCGCGCCGGGCGTCAAAAATGCTGTAGTCCAGGATTACCTCACCGCTGGGGCCAATAGGATCCATCTGCTTCAGGCCGCCATAGCGGCTGCCCATGCCGGCAGCCAAAATCAGCAAAATTGGTTCTTTCATCATTGGTTACTCCTCTTTCCAGCAGTTGAGCGCATCCGCCATGGCTGCTTCATTGGTTTCCATGTCCTTCAAAAGAGCGAACTGGTTGCGCGCGCGCACCAGGTTATGCTCCGGGTAAGCAGTGTGGAAATAGCGATCCCCATCCAGATAATCGGTGAGGAAGCGAATGCCCACCTCATAGGTCATCATCCAGGCCCCCACGGGCAGGGAAGCAAGCTCCTCGCGGGACATCACGGAGCCCACCTGTGACAGATAACCTCGGCACCAGGCGCGGTACATGGGCAGGCTGAAATGCACACGGGTCAGGTCAGCCTCATCTTCCAGGGCAGTGTTGGTGCCAAACCGGATGGCGTCGCCAAAGTCGTATGCGCTCAGCCCCGGCATCACGGTATCCAGATCCAGCACGCACATCCCACGGCCGGTGGTTTTGTCCATCAGCACGTTGTTGAGCTTGGTGTCGTTATGGGTTACCCGCAAGGGCAGGTGGCCGTCTGCCAGCTTATCGACCAACTCGCCGGTGCGGCCCGCACGGGCAAAGGCAAAGTCGATTTCTTCCTGCACGGAGGCGGCGCGCTGCACCCGATCTGCTGCTGCGGCGGTGCGCAGTGCATTCAAACGGCGAGGGGTGTCGTGGAAATGGGGGATGGTTTCGCAGAGCTTTTCCGGAGGGAAATCCATCAGCGCGGCCTGGAAAGCGCCAAAGGCACGGCCAGCTTCCTGGAAAATCTGCTCGCTGTCCGGCAGGTCATAACTGACGGCGTTATCAATGCAAAGGGATACGCGCCACACGCAGCCGCCCTCATCCCGGACAAAATAGGCGCCATCCGTGGCTGGCAGGAACGTGAGCGTTTCCCGGGCAGGATCGCCGCCGCGGCGGATGATGCTCTCCCGAAGATGGGCGGTGACAAGCACGGCGTTGTTCATCAGCTCATCCGGGTGCGAAAAGGCAACGGAGCTGATGCGCTGAAGAACATAGCGGTGCGCAGTATCTGTGACAACAAGGAACGTATCGTTGATATGCCCGGTACCGAAAGGCTGAATGCGAACGGGCGTGCCATCCAGCCGGAAATGGCGGATCATTTCACCGGCAAGGGAAGCCACGGGCTTTTGCATGACGGTTCCTCCTGTTGGAATGCTTTGGCATGAAAAATACGTTTCAATGCATTATATCAAACTTGTGAAGAAATTTCCAGTCCTGCGGCAAAAATCAATCGCTTTCCGACCGCTTTTCTATCCGGAAGGGATCCTCCGCCGTGCCGCTGCCGCAGGTGAAGAATACCTGCCGGAGGGGAACCACAGCCATGGGGCGCACGCCAACACAGCGCTCCTGCGCAGCCACGCCGCTTTCCAGAATGCGTCCATTGTACCAAACGATGGGACGGCGTTCACCTTCGCCGCTCAGCCACCACCAGGCGCAGCCGTCCTCAGCATGGCGGACGCCCTGGGCGATGGCGTAGGAAGTGGCCGGGGCGCGGCGGTCATGCTCCAGCAGCGAAGCGGCTTCGTCTTCCGTGGGAAGGCAGAGCGTGATGGCGCTGTCAGAACCATTCCAATGGATGGGCAAATCGGTTGCGGAAGATGCGGGAGATGCGTCGATAACCTGCTGGCACAACAAATAAGCACGACCGTCCTCCACACGCTGCACGCGCCAGAGAAGGTCATCTTCCTCGCCGCTTTCCATTGTCGGATAAACGCCCAGGGAAACGAAAGGCCGCGCATCTGCCATTTGAGCGAGGCAAAGATTCACGTCAAACTGCTCGTGGAGGGTGCGAAGACGATCCGCACTATCCAGATAGTTTTCGAGGGTGAGAAAAGTTTCCATCAGCTGCGGAACGTTTTCCAGGGTGGGGGATGTGGCAACAGCCGCGCGGTACATGGCGCTGCGACACAAAAGCTGCCGGGCGGGCGCGTCCATTACATTGCCAAGCTGGCCAAAGGCATCCAGCGCTTCTTCGTAACGGCCTGCATCATACAGTGAACAGGCATGGGCATATTGCAGCTTTTGCATGCCTTCAACGCACTGCAATTGCAGATCGCGAACCTCATCGGTAAGGCGCATGGAAGCAAGCAGCGCCTGTGCAGCGCTGTATTGGCCGGCTTTGAGCAGGGTGCGGCATTGCGCCAGTTGGCGAACGGGGAGCTCTGCCCGGAGATTGGCGGCCTGCGCTGCACTGTCCAGAAAAGAGCCAAGCTGCTCGAACAGGGCAAGCGCACCGGCAGGATCGTCACTCTGCCGCGCACGCGCATCCAAATAGGTCAAATAGCGTTTGCTGCTCTTGAAGGGCGACACGGCGGTGAAGTTGGCGCGGGCAAGGTCATCCTCTCCGTGGGACAGGGCGAGAAGGCCGCGGGCATACAGCGCGTAGGAAGCGGAATCGCCCCATTCGCCTAACTGATCGAAAAGATAAGCCGCGGTGTCATAGTCCCCTGCGCCGAGATAGCGCTGTGCCCGTTCATACAGGGTTTGGTTATCCCCCATGGCGCAGCCGCCGCAAAAAAGCAGCGCTAATGCCAGCCAACAGATCATCGCCCTTTTCATGCAAAATCCTCTCCCTTCTATCGGGAGAATTTTGCCCAAAGCCGGGCTGCATCATGCATCAGCGGTGCAGAAGGCGCAAAAGCCCTTTTTCGCCGGAGCATTTCCAGTAGGCAAGGCAAAGCAGCGCGTAAACTATGATGCCGCACAGCGCACGCAGGCCAAGCCCAATCCAGCTTGCGGGAAGGAACGCGCCTGCAAGGCGTACGGCCAGCAGCATCAGTCCGCCTAAAAGGCAGTAGACAGTCAGGTGACGGAAGAAGCGGCCGTAGGGCAGCTCCCTGCGCAAAAGGAAGAACTGCACGGCAGGCACGCTGGCTTCGGCAAACAGTGTGCCGATAACCGCACCCATGGCGCCCGTGCGCGGGATGAGAAGACTGTTGACAAACAGGTTGACGGCGGCACCGGTGAGCACGCTGCGCAGCACGATGCGATCACGCCCCTGCGGCAGTATCCACTGGGTGCGCACCACATTGGCAAAACCGATGAGCAGCAGCGTGAAGCCCAGCGGTATCATCAGAACGCCTGAATAGGCGAAGGCGTTGCCATAGAAGAGGGGGGCAAACACGTCCGCTACGGCTGCAAGGCCGAAAGCCATGGCAGAGGTCATGCATAGGATGAGCTGCATGGAGGTGTCCATATGAGCACGAATTTTATCCGTTTCTCCCCTGGCTTGCAGGTTGGCGGCGCGAGGCATCAGCACCGTGCCGATGGCGGAAATGAACCCGCTCAAGCAATAGACGATTTGCTCGGCGCTGCTGTACAGGCCGTTTTGCGCCATGCCAGCGATGGCCCCCACCATCACCTTGTCCATGGTGCGGTAAACGCGCACGGCCAGCACGGACACAAGCAGCAGCGCACAAGGGGGAAAGTGGCGCATGGCCGAACGCAGCGTCACGCGGCGAAGCGACACCTTTCCACGAAGACTCGGCCAGCACAAGAGGCAACCTGCCAGCGTTGCGCCGGACCAGATGAGCGCGTAAATCCACAGATCATCGCCGCTGCGGACAAAGAGGAACACACCCAGTGCAGCCAGAAGCTTCACACAGGTGTTGCGCAGGGCAATGGGACGAAATTCGCCAAGCCCCATGAGACACCAGTCCACATTGACAAGACAGCTGACGGACATCATCGTCAGATGCAGGGCGATGGTTTTTTCAGCGTTGGCCACAAAGGCTGTGTAACCCAGCCAGATAACCAGCACAGCGGAAGAAACGATAAGCTGCATCAGATAGACTTCGGAGAAGGCGCGGTCAAGCGCCTTGCGGTCATCCCGCACACGTGCGATGGCGCGCACACCGTAATCGGCAAGGCCAAGCGTGGCGATGATGACGAAGATTTCGCTGATAGACCAGGCGTAGTCATACAGTCCTTTGCCGGCCTGACCGGCCACACGGGCGATATACGGTGCGGTGACCAGCGGCAAAAGAATGGAGAAAACCCGGTAAGCCACGTTATACATGGCGTTTTTTCGCGTGTTCAAAGGCAATCTCTCCCGAAAAAGCATTCAATAAAATAAATTTCGCGGTTTTTTGCTGGTTCCCTGCTTGACAGGAGATATCGCAATCTGTATAATGCGTAAACGGAAATATTAAAATTGGTTTACACAAAAACGTGAAAGGACGAACAAAACGAATGAAGATGAATGTGAAGCAGCTGTGCCTGTGTGGGCTTTTTGCTGCGCTGATGGCGGTGTGCGCGTGGATTTCCATCCCGATTTTCTCCATTCCAGTGACGCTGCAATTGCTGGCCATTATGGTATGCGCGGCCATGCTTCCTCCCATGTATGCCACGCTGGCCGTTGTGGTATATGTGCTGCTGGGGCTTGTGGGTCTGCCGGTTTTTGCAGGCTTCACGGGGGGCGTGGGCAAGCTTTTTGGCATCACAGGCGGCTACATTGTCGGCTTTATCCCCGCGGCGTACATTACTTCGCTGATCATTCACACTTGCCGCTTTGGTGCGGAAAAGAGCGGTTGGGTGCGTTTCGTCCGTTATCTGCTGGCGATGGCTGCCGGTGTTGTGGTGTGCTATGCCATTGGTACGGTGTGGTTTATGATGATTAACCAGCAGACGGTGAACACGTACAACGAGCAGCTTGCGACCATGACCGATCTTCAGGTAGAGCAGGCGGGAGGCCGGAAAAGCGCCTATACAGTGAGAAAGGTGCTGGGCATCTGCGTGATGCCGTATCTGCCCTTTGATGCGGTGAAAATTGCCCTTGCAGCAGTGCTGAGCATGCGGCTGGAGAAGGCTGTGAAAATGTAAGCACGGGAAACGAAAGGGACTTTCCGGTGGCGAAAGGAGCATCTTTTCGCCACTTTTTTGCATCTCTTTGCCGACTTTTGCTTGACGGGAAAGGGGCGGAATAGTACAATAAAATCAATATCACGGGAGAAAGGGACGAAGAAAACGTGTTTTACGAAGGGAAAATCTGGGTCGGAACGGGAGAAAAACCCGTATGTCTGCTGCCGCAAATGGCCAATCGTCACGGACTGATTGCCGGTGCGACGGGCACGGGTAAGACGGTGTCGCTCAAGGTGCTTGCAGAGGGCTTCTCCGACATGGGCGTTCCCGTGTTTTTGAGCGATGTGAAGGGTGACTTGAGCGGCATGGTGCGCCCTGGCGAACACAGCGATGCGCTGGCGGAGCGTCTCACGGGCTGCGGTGTGCCAAGCTTCCGGTATAAGGCGTTTCCCACGGTTTTCTGGGATGTATACGGCCGGCAGGGGCATCCGGTGCGAGCCACCATCAGTGAAATGGGGCCGCTGCTCCTCAGCCGCATGCTGGGGCTGAACGACACGCAGACGGGTGTGATGAACATCCTTTTCCGTGTGGCGGACGATGAGGGCATGCTGCTGCTGGATCTGAAAGACCTGAAGGCGATGCTGGCCTATCTTGGCGAGCATGCGCGAGACTACACGCTGCAATACGGCAATGTGTCCGTGGCATCCATTGGTGCGATCCAGCGCGCGGTGGCGGTGCTGGAGGATCAGGGCGGTAACCTGTTCTTTGGGGAACCTGCGCTGAACATTGCCGACTGGATGCAGCTGGATGAAGACGGACGCGGCGTGATTAACATTTTGGCGGCGGACAGGCTGTTTGCCAACCCAACCATGTATTCCACATTCCTGTTGTGGATGCTCAGCGAACTGTACGAGCTGCTGCCTGAACAGGGCGACAGTGACAAGCCGCGCATGGTATTTTTCTTTGATGAAGCGCACCTGCTGTTCAACAACTGCTCTAAGCATTTGATGGAAAAAGTGGAGCAGGTGGTGCGGCTGATCCGCTCCAAAGGCGTGGGCGTGTACTTTGTAACCCAGTCTCCGGCGGATATTCCCATGAGCATCCTGGGGCAGCTTGGCAACCGCATCCAGCATGCGCTGCGTGCATATACCCCGTTGGATCAGAAGGCGGTGAAGGTGGCTGCGCAGACCTTCCGTACCAATCCTGCCTTTGATACGGAGGAAGCTATCTCTACCCTGAAAACAGGCGAAGCGCTGGTGTCCTTCTTGGATGAAGGTGGCGCGCCCTGTGTGGTGGATCGCGCAACGATCCTGCCCCCGCAATCCTACATGAAAGCCATTGACGAAGAGACCCGCCGCACGTTCATTGAAACCAGCCCCTTTGCCGGGGTATATGATGAAGTGATTGACCGGGAGAGCGCCTATGAAATGCTGTGCGGTGCGTTCCAGAAACAGCAGGCGGCGCCGGCCGCACCGGCGGCCACGCCTGTGCAGGTGTCTACCCAGCAGCCGACGGCTACCAAGCCGCAGGGCTTCATGGTGTTCAATCCTGCCACTGGCACATATGAGCAGCGGCAGCTGCCCGGCATGAATGCTGTGCCACAGCAGCCCAGCGTGCCGACGCAGGTACCCCCGCAGCAGGCAGCGCCTGCCGCGCCCCAGGTGCAGCAAATGCCCGTGATGATGTTTGACCCCACCACTGGCCAGTATGTGCAGCGGATGATGACCATGCAGCTTGATCCTGCAACGGGCAACTATGTGGCGGTGCAGCCGCAGCAGGCGATGACGGCGGCGGAGACCAAGGAAGCTGAAAAGCAGCGCAAGGCGGCGGAAAAAGCCGAGAAGGAACGGCAGGCGGAGGTGCGCCGTCAACGGGCGGACGAGCTGCGTGAAGAGCGTGCAGCGCGCGCGCGCCGCAATGATTCCGTGCTAGGGCGGGTAAAGAATACCGCGATTGCCACGGCCAGCCGGGAAGTGACGCGCAACATTACCCGCGGGCTGATGGGCGGCATTTCCAGCCTGTTCGGCGGAAACAAGAAATAAACCTTTGATGGATTAACCTGGCATGCAAGCGGGAGGGAAAGGCACGCGGCCGCCCTCCCGTACTTTATTAAAATTGTATGGGAGGAATATACATCCATGCACGGGCGGCAGTTTGGACGGATGGCGCTTTTGTGCGCATCGCTGATTTGGGGCAGCTCCTTTTTTGTGATGAAAAATGCGGTGGACGGTATTCCGGTATTTCTGCTGCTGGCGATCCGTTTCACCATGGGGCTTGCACTTTTGGCGGCGGTGTTTTGCAAAAGGCTGAAGAAAATGACAGGGCGTGTTGCCGTGCATGGGATCATGGCGGGAATTTTGCTTTGCGGCGCATATAGTGTGCAGACCTTTGGCCTTACCGGAACCACACCGGGGAAAAACGCTTTCCTCACAGCGGTATACTGTGTGCTGGTACCCTTTGTGCACTGGGCGGTGGACCGCAAAAAGCCAACGGGCTGGAATTTCCTTGCGGCAGGAATGTGCCTGGCAGGCATCGGCCTTGTGTCGCTGGACGGAGGCGAAATGACGCTGCAATGGGGCGATGGATTAACGCTTGTCAGCGGCGTTATCTATGCGCTGCATATCGTATTCCTCAGCCGTTTCGGCCAGGAGGATGATCCCATTTTGCTGACGGTGGTGCAGTTCGCGACAGTGGCGGCGCTGTGCTGGAGAATCGGCCTGTGCACGGAAAAAATGCCCGCAGCCCTGCCGGAGGGCGTGTGGCTGGAGCTTGGATTTCTGGGGATATTTGCCACGGGAATTGCAATTTTGTGCCAAACCGTGGGGCAAAGCGTAACACCCGCGGCGCAATCTTCTATTTTACTGAGCCTAGAGAGCGTTTTTGGCGTGCTGTTTTCGGTGATTTTCTATCATGAACAGGTGACAGGACAATTGCTGGCGGGCTTTGCCCTGATTTTCCTTGCAGTGTTGGCCAGTGAAACACAGTTTGCATTCCTTCGCCCGAGGCGGAAGGAATTAGCGGATGCGCCGAAGAATGAAACACGTGAAAAGTGAAGCAGCATGGCGAAAAGCGAGCTGAGGGAGGGACAGGCATAGTATGGACGTGAAAAAGATTTTATCGCAGATGACACTGGAGGAAAAGGCTGCCATGTGTCAGGGTGCGGATTCATGGCACATCCCCGGCGTGCCGCGGCTTGGCGTGAAGGGATACATGATTACCGACGGCCCCAATGGCCTGCGCAAGGTGGACGAAACGGTGAAAAACGCCTGCGTGAATGATTCCCTGCCGGCAGTGTGCTTTCCCACATCGGCGGGAATGGCCTGCTCCTTTGACCGGGAGCTGATGGAATTTGTGGGCGGGTGCATTGGCGACGCATGCCAGGCAAACGACGTTCATGTGTTACTGGGTCCCGGGGTGAACATCAAGCGAAGCCCATTGTGCGGCCGCAACTTTGAGTATTTTTCCGAGGATCCGTATCTGGCAGGCGAAATGGGCGCCGCGCACATCCGCGGCGTGCAGAGCCGGGGCGTTGGCGCATCGCTGAAACACTTTGCGGCCAACAACCAGGAAACCCGCCGCTTGAGTGTGGACGCCCGCATTGGCGAACGGGCGCTGCGGGAAATATATCTGGCGGCGTTTGAGCGTGCAGCGAAGGGCGGCAAACCGTGGACCGTGATGTGCGCCTACAACAAGCTCAACGGTGTCTACGGCAGCGAGAATGCATGGCTGATGACGGATGTGCTGCGCGGCGAGTGGGGCTTTGACGGCATGGTGATGACCGACTGGGGCGCTTGCCGCGACCATGTGGAAGGTGTTGCCGCCGGTGTGGAGCTGGAAATGCCCCGTGTGGGCGACCACGAGGATCAATACCTTGCGGAGGCAGTGCGCACGGGAAGGCTGCCCATGGCGGTGCTTGACCGGGCAGCAGAGCGCGTGCTGACGCTGCTTGACCGCATTGAACAGGGATTGGGCAAAGGCCAGGAATATGATGCGGGACAACAGCACCACATGGCGCGTAAAGCGGCGAGGGAAGCCATGGTGCTGCTGAAAAACGAGGATGATATTCTGCCCATTCGCGGCAACAAAAAGGTTGCCTTTATTGGTGAAATGGCCAGAACGCCCCGTTATCAGGGCGGCGGAAGCAGCCATATCAACGCCACGGAAGTGTTGTGTGCGCTGGACGCGGTGCGCGCGGTTTGCCCGGTGAAATTTGCCGCAGGGTACGCGGCGGATGGCATCAGCGAGGATGCGGCGCTGCGCGCGGAAGCGGTGGAGCTGGCAGAAGCATCGGACATGGCGGTGTTGTTTCTGGGCGTGCCGGAATGCCTGGAAACCGAAGGATTTGACCGCCCGAGCATGGAGCTGCCTGCAACGCAGGTGCGTTTGCTGGAGAAAGTGGCACGTGTGCAGCCCAACACGGTTGTAGTGCTGCACAGTGGGGCGCCTGTGGTGATGCCGTGGCTTGGAAACGCAAAGGCGCTGCTGGCGGCGTACCTGAGCGGACAGGCGGGCGGCGGAGCTGTAGTTGACTTGCTTTTTGGTGCGGTGAGCCCTTGCGGTAAGCTGGCGGAAACGTATCCGCTGCGTGTGGAGGATACGCCCAGCTATCTGACCTATGCGGGATGCACCGACCGGGCAGATTACGCCGAGGGGATCTATGTGGGGTATCGCTATTATGACAAGCGCAAAATGGATGTGCTTTTCCCCTTTGGCTTTGGGCTGAGCTACACCAACTTTGTCTATGACAAACTGCGTCTATCCAGCGAGACCATGGAAGGCGACAGCCTGACGGCGACGGTCGAAGTGACCAATACCGGTAAAATGATGGGCAAGGAGATTGTGCAGCTGTACATTCGCCCCGACCATGCGGGGATGGATCGGCCGGTGCGGGAGCTTCGGGGCTTTGAAAAGGTGACGCTGATGCCGGGGGAAACGGCAACGGTGACTTTCCAACTGGATCGCCGCGCTTTTGCCTATTGGGATGAGGACAACCACACCTGGCAGGTGGAAGGCGGCCGGTATGTGGTGGAGGCAGCTGCATCCAGCAGAGACATTCGCCAAAGCGCCGTGGTGACGGTGGCGGCGCCGGCACGGCATGTGCAGGTGACGGAAGACACCATCCTGGATGATGTGCTGGCTATTCCCGGTGGGCGGGAAGTGCTGGAAAAGGCGCTGGGGCTGAAGCTTGAACTGCGCCCAATCCTGGAGGATATGGCGTCCGCATCAACGCACTACAGCCCCATTCACGGCCTGTATAGCGCCAAGGGGGAGAGACTTGAACGCGGGCAAATTGCGGCGCTTGTGCAGGAACTGAATGCGCTTCAGCAATAAGCAGGCGCTGCGTTGACGGAACGATGCAGCAATAAAAAGGCTGCGGGCGGCAGAAAGTGCCCCCGCAGCCTTTTTGCGTACAGGTCGAATTGAACTTTGGCTATTGACACCTTACCGGTTCTACCGCATAATAGATTTGCAGAAAAGCGTGACAAACCAATATGGGAGGATATTATGCAGAAACGAAAGATGATCCTTGTTTCGATTGATTCCTTTGTCGGATCAGACCTCAATATCATGCGCCAGTTTCCCAACTTTCGCTATCTTCTTGACCGATCTTCGATTGTATACAGCAACCTGACAACTTATCCAAGCTATACGCATTCTATTCACGCTTCCATCAGCACAGGCTGCTATCCGGGCACGCACGGAATCATCAGCAACGAGCATTCAGAGCCGGGAAATCTTTCACCCGCGTGGTTTGAAAGCTACAAGGATGTGAAAGTGCCAACCCTGGCACAGGAGGCGCGCCGGCACGGCTACACGGTGGCGGAGGTTTATTGGCCGCTGACATTGGGAGACGAAGCGGAATGGAATATTCACCGTGCGGGAATCCATGTGATTCCGGACAATGAGCAGGAAGTGATTCGCCAGCGCTCAAAACCCGGCTTTTTTGATGAGGTTTATCCTTATATCAAGGACGCTTTTACCCTGCCGCGCGATTTCAAAAGCGACGAGGTATGCTTTGACACGGCGGAATATCTGATTGATCGCCATCAACCGGATTTTATGGAAATTCATCTCATCATTATCGACAACTATCGCCATCATTACGGTGTGTACAGCAAGCATCTGCATGAGGCTTATGCATATTTGGACAAAGGATTTGGCCGCATGTTGGACGCACTGCGCCGCCAGGGGTTGGAGGAAGAAACCATTTGGGCGGTAACGGCGGATCACGGGCATCTGGATATTCGGCAAATTGTGAGCATTAACCGGTTTTTCCGAGATCATGGGCTGATTGAAGTGGATGAGATGGGCAATCTGGTTTCGTGGAAAGCCTGGCTCCAGACCTGTTCGCTGTCCGGGCATGTATACATCAAGGACAATGATCCGGCAATCGCCAGGGAAGTATACGAACTGCTCCAGGCGCACCGGGAAGAGCTGGAGATCGAGCGCATTTTCACCAAAGAAGAAGTGGAAAAGGAGTGGCATTTGACGGGAGATTTCACCTATGTCATTGAGTCCTTTGGAGGAAGCTCCTTCTCCTCCAATTACAACTGGGAACTGTATACCTCAACAGATAACAAAACCTATCAAACCAGTAAAGCGACCCATGGACATCTGCCTTATAAAGGGGTGCAGCCATGCTTCTTCCTACGCAATCCTTTTTCGGACAAACAGGTTTATGTGCCTGAGGGACGCATTATCGACCAGGCGCCGACGCTGGCAAAGCTGCTTGGCTTTGAAATGACAACCTGTGACGGACAGCCGATGGAAGCATTGCTTGTGTGAGGTGTGAAACATGAAAAAGAAGGTCCTGGTTTTCGGCAGTTTTGTGGCGGACTTAACCGGGCGTGGGAAAAAGTTTCCGCTGCCGGGAGAAACGGTATTGGGCACATCCTTCCAAAGCGGACCGGGCGGCAAGGGCTCTAACCAGGCGGTGGCTGCGCATCGGGCTGGGGCAGACGTCCAGTTTGTGACCAAGCTGGGCAGGGACACCTTTGGCCGGATGGCGATGGACTTCTATCAGCAGGAGGGCATGGATGCAAGCCATCTAATGCAGGACGAAGCAATGTCCACGGGCGCGGCGCTCATTATGGTGAACGAGCAGACGGGACAAAATGAAATCATGGTTTATTTGGGCGCGTGCAATCATATTACGCCGGAGGATGTGGAGAGCTGCCGGGGGCTGATTGCGAGTGCGGATATCCTGCTTTTGCAAATGGAAATCAATCTGGATGCGCTGGAGGCAATCATCCGCATGGCCCATGACGCAGGCGTGCAAATTGTGCTGAATCCCGCGCCTGCGCAGCGGTTATCCGATGAGCTGATGGGCATGATTGACCTGGTGACACCCAATGAAACGGAAGCATACCTGCTCACCGGGGTGGAAATCAGGTGCACAGAGGATGCGAGCAAAGCCGCAAAGGTATTTTTGAATAAAGGCGTGCGCGGTGTGGTGATTACCCTGGGGGAAAAGGGCGTGTATGTGACAGACGGAAGGCAGGAGGAATGCATGGAACGGATTCCGGTGCAGGCTGTGGATACAACCGGCGCAGGGGATGCGTTCAATGGAGGCCTTGTGAAAGCGTTGGCTGAAGGCAGAAACTTATTTGAAGCAGCGCGTTACGGCAATTGCACCGGCGCACTTTCTGTGACCAGGAAGGGGACAGCGCCCGCCATGCCATATGCTGCACAGATCGACGAACTTTTTGAGAAGACTTACGGCTGCTAAGGCAATACCGCACAAATGAGTTGGTGCGGAGGCGAATGAATTTTTCGTCAGATGCAATGGCAGATTTTGAAGGTTTACTGGAGGTAAATCGAAAAATCTGCAAGCAGCAGATGGCGGAAAAGGCATCACCTACGCTGCCAACGAATTGTGCGGTATTGCCCTAAGATCAGCAAACAAAGAAAGAACCGAGTGGCGTTTGAATCCTTTCAAGCGCCACTCGGTTCTTTGCTGAAGGCCAAAGGGAAGGTTTACGCCGTGACCCGCTTGCAGGACACGGTATCGCCATCCATAAACAGGTGCACGGTGTCGCCAAGGGCGATATCGCCGCGGATGAGCGCTTCGCTGAGCATATCCTCCACTGTACGTTGAATCTCGCGCCGAAGCGGACGCGCGCCATATTTGGCGTCATACCCTTCGCGTGCAAGGTGAGAAGCCACTTCGTCATCCCAGGTGAGATGTACGTCACGCTCCTGCAGGCGTTTGGCCACCTGGCTGAGCATCATATCCGCGATGCGGCGGATGTCCTCTTCCGTAAGAGAATGGAACACGATCAGCTCGTCTACACGGTTGATGAATTCCGGCCGGAACAGCTCCTTGACTTCTTTCATCACGGAGTCCTTCATGGCTTCATAGCTGCGCACATCCGTCATGGGGCTGGCGCCAAAGCCCATGGTGCGTCCGGTGCCGATCATGTGAGCGCCTGCGTTGGAGGTCATCACGATGATGGTGTTCTTAAAGCTAACCGTGCGGCCGGTGCTGTCCGTCAGCCGTCCATCCTCCAGAATTTGCAAGAGAATGTTGAATACATCCGGATGCGCCTTCTCCACCTCGTCCAGCAAAACCACACTGTAGGGTTTGCGGCGCACAGCCTCTGTCAGCTGGCCGCCCTCTTCATAGCCCACATAGCCGGGGGGCGAACCAACCAGGCGGGAGGTGGTATGCTTCTCCATATATTCGCTCATGTCGATGCGGATGACGGCATCCTCATCCCCGAACATGGCTTCGCCAAGCGCGCGGCACAGTTCCGTTTTACCAACACCTGTGGGGCCAAGGAAAATGAAACTGCCAATAGGGCGTTTGGGATCCTTCAAACCGGCACGAGCACGGCGAATGGCGCGGGCAACGGCACTGACGGCTTCGTCCTGCCCGATGACGCGGGCGTGGAGCGTGTCCTCCAAGTGCATCAGGCGATCAGCTTCGGTTTCGGTCATTCTGCGCACAGGAATACCTGTCCAACTGGACACGATCTGCGCGATATCTTCACCCGTGACCACGTTGCGTGCGGCAGACTGTTGTTTGTTCCATGCTTCGCGCTTCATGGTGATTTCCTGGCGCAGCGCCCTTTCCTGATCGCGCACGGCGGCGGCCTTCTCAAAATCCTGATGGCTGATGGCGTCCTTTTTTTCAGCGACCAGTGCGTCAAGCTGCTGCTCCTGCGTTTTCAAATCAGGGGGAGCGGTAAAGGCCTGAATGCGCACCCGGGAAGCAGCTTCATCCATCAGGTCAACCGCTTTGTCCGGCAAAAAGCGATCGGCAATGTAGCGATCGGATAGCTGCACGGCGGCCGACAGGGCCTCGTCCGTGATGCGAACATGGTGGTGCGCTTCATAGCGGTCGCGCAAACCGCGCAGGATAGCCAATGCTTCTTCTGGGGAGGGTTCGCCTACCATCACCGGCTGAAAGCGGCGCTCCAGTGCGGCGTCTTTTTCAATATGTTTGCGGTATTCTTCCAAAGTGGTGGCACCGATGCATTGCAGTTCGCCCCGGGCGAGGGCGGGCTTGAGAATGTTGGCTGCATCCAGGCTGCCCTCAGCCTGCCCGGCACCGACGATGTTGTGAATTTCATCAATGAACAGCAGGATATTGCCGCTTTTGCGGATTTCCTCCATCACATTTTTGAGACGCTCTTCAAACTCGCCGCGATATTTGCTGCCGGCAATCATACTGCCGATATCAAGGGAGAGCACCCTTTTCCCGGCAAGCATTTCCGGCACGCTGCCCTGCGTGATGCGCTGAGCAAGCCCTTCGATCACAGCACTTTTGCCAACGCCCGGCTCGCCGATGAGTACGGGATTATTCTTCGTGCGGCGAATCAGAATCTGAAGAATACGCTGAATTTCCGTATCGCGGCCGATGACGGGATCCAGCTCGTTGTTTTTTGCGGCAAGGGTCAAATCACGGCTGTACTGGGTCAGCACAGGCGTATCGTCCTTCGCATCGCTGCGACCCGCCTTGGATGCGTTGCTTTGCGGATTGGCCGGATCAGGTTCCATGCGCGCCTGCCGGGTCAACTCTTCCCGTGCCTGGGAGAAATCAACCCCCAGCTGGTGCAGAACGTTTGTGGCAACACCATCACCGGATTGCAGAATAGCAAGCCAGAAATGCTCCACGCTCACATAGCTCTGCCCGAGACGGTGGGATTCAAGAACGCTCATTTCAAGCAGCTTGCGGGCGCGGGGCGTCATTTCAAAGCGGGCGGTTGCGGTGTAAACGGGGTCGCTTTTTTCGAAAGAAAGCAGCTTCATAACTTTATCATAATCAACTTTGCCACGCATGGCGGGGGGCAGGCTGTCGGTTTCACGGATAAGCCCGAGAAGCAGATGCTCGGTGCCGACATAGGGCTGGTGCATTTCTGCCGCTGCCTGCTGGGCGGCGGCCAGCGCACGCTGTGCCCGCTGCGTAAATTGCCCAAAGATAGCCATTGTGTTCCTCCTTTTTAGGCGCCAAGCATGGCGCGGATGCGGCTGGCACGGGTTTGTGCCAGCTCGGCGCTTTCCAGCGGCGCTTCAGCGTAGGCGCGCAGATGAGCGTCCTGCACCTGCTCCAGCATCTCGTCCGCCACATCGGTGGTGGTGGGCAAAAGCTTCATGGCGGCGCCAAGACGGAGTGCGCTCCATTGCTTGAAAAATTCATTCAGGTTCATCATCCGGGCATTGCACAAAATACCCCATGCGCGCCAGACACGATCTTCCGCGGCGAGTGCGCGGGTGGCCATGGCTTTTTCACGCAGTGCCAGTTCCATGTCCGTCAGCTGATGACCGACGGCCGTTACGGCGCTGATCAGTTCTTGTTCGGTGCGCCCCAGCGTCACCTGATTGGATACCTGATACAGATTGCCCAGCGCTTCGGCTCCTTCACCGTATACGCCGCGGATGGTCAAGCCCACCTTGGCGACGATTTGGCCAACATTCCCCATTTGCTTGCACAGTGTCAGCATGGGCAGATGCATCAGAAGAGAGGCGCGCATGCCGGTGCCGGTGTTGGTGGGGCATGCGGTGAGATAGCCAAGCTGTGCGTCAAAGGCAAAGGTTACCTGGCGGCTGAGGGCGTCTTCCGTGCGGAAGCAGCGCTCGGCCGCGGTTTGCAGATCATCGCCCGGTACGATGGCCTGAATGCGCAGATGGTCTTCCTCATTCATCATCACGGAAAGGTTTTCGTTTGCCTTGAGCAGCACGGCAGCCGTATCCGGGCTGCGCAGCAAATCACGGCTGATCAGATGGCTTTCTGCCAGCACATCCCGTTGGGTATCACGCATTTCATTCAGGTGGAGCAGTTCAAAGCCATCGTCCGCACCGGAGAGCTTCAACGCATTCACGGTGCGGGCAATGCACATGGTGGCGCAGTCCGGCTTTTCTGCCACATCAAAGGGCAAATCCTCATAGTTGCGGGCCAGGCGCACCCGGGAGGACAGAATGACAGGATGCATGCTCATTGCGCATCAGCCTCCTTTGCGGCTATTTCGCGCAGCTGATCGCGCAAACGGGCGGCTGTTTCAAAGTCCTCCTGCGCCACGGCCTGTTCCATCTGGCGGGTCAACTCCTCCTGCAAAGTGCGCTGACGCTGCGCTTCAAAGGTGTTCAGCGGTTGACGGCCCGCATGCTGCACCCGGCCGTGGATTTGCAAAAGCATGGGCTGAAGCTGCTCGTGAAAGGCCTCATAGCATTTAGGGCAGCCCAAATGTCCGCTTTTGGTGAATTGGCTGAGGGTAGTGTGACAGCGTGGGCACACAATCTCCGGCTGATGGCTCTCAGGAGTATCATTGCCCGTGATGGCGGATAATATGGATGACAGCAGGCTTTTGATATTGCCGCTTTGCAGATCGGAGTTCATCTTGGCCATGCAGTCGCCGCACAGGTGGCGGGTGGTGACTTCACCGCCGACCACCACCGAGATGGTGTAGGTGGCTTCATTGACCTTGCATTCTTCACATAACATGGTTTCAACATCCTTTCGGCTGGAGAGGGAGACGTGCCCCTTTCCGCAAGTCATGTAGCGGGCAGGCACTTGGCGCCTGGGGTGTTGCGCCTTGCCACGGTTGTCAGCATGGCCTTGAGCATGCGTGCGCGAACGGCGTCCTTCATGCTGTCGGGCATGGGGACGGCCAGCGCCTGCGCGGACACGGCGGCACGGGTGATTTCACCTTCGCCGGGGGTCAGCAGCTTTTGCTCCACCAACTGGGTGATAATGCGCGCAGCCTCGCCTTCGGTGATGGACTCGCCAATGCGCTCGTGAATGAGATAGAGCAGCTGCTGCCCAGGCTGCTGCACAACGCGCACAATGCGAATATATCCACCGCCGCCGCGCCGGCTCTCAATCACATAGCCATGATCCGGGGTGAAACGCGTGGCCAGCACATAGTTGATTTGGCTTGGAGCACAGCCGAAATATTCAGCAAGTTCGTTGCGTTTCAATTCCACTTCCGGTTCATCCTGGGAGAGGAGCATCTTGATGAAGCCCTCTATTGTATCGCTCAATCGCATAGAAAATCCCTCGATTCACGGTCAATACTGACTATCTTTGACCAATATCATTATAGCAGGATTTGCATGGATGTGCAAGAGGTTTTTCTTAAGGCAATACCGCACAAATGAGTTGGTGCGGAGGCGAATGAATTTTTCGTCAGATGCAATGGCAGATTTTGAAGGTTTACTGGAGGTAAATCGAAAAATCTGCAAGCAGCAGATGGCGGAAAAGGCATCGCCTACGCTGCCAACGAATTGTGCGGTATTGCCTTAAGGTTGATGACAGCGGGACGAGATGAAGGGATGGAATTTTCGTCTTTTTTTCATCAATCCTTGACATCTTTTTCACTTTGTACTATTCTTGTATCCAAAGTACATACAAAAGTCAGCATGGACAGAAAAGACATGCCTGACGCCAGGTATGCGCTTGCAAAGGGAGTGTTGCGCGTGAACGCTATGCGGTTTCAGCCCATGATGGAAAGCCGACCGATCCGTGAAATTGCCTATGAAGTGCTTAAGCATGCCATTGTCAGCGGGGAAATTCCTGCCGGTGAACGCATTGTGGAAACGGATTATGCCGACAGGCTGCATATCAGCCGGACACCCTTGCGGGAAGCGCTGCGCAAGCTGGAACGGGACGGACTTGTGGAATATGAAATGCGCCGGGGCGTGGTGGTGCGTGCGTTTTCCATTGCGGATGTGGAGGAAATCTATACCATCCGCAACGCACTGGAGATCCTCACGCTGCCTGCCATTATTCGCAACGCCACGGCTGAGGATATCGCCGAGCTGCGAGGAAGGCTGCATGAGATGGATGAGGCCATGGCTGCTGGCGATATTGAGACACTTTCGCCCATGGCGCGCGCTTTTCATGGCGCGATGACGGCCATTTCTCATCAAAACCGCATTCTCCGCGTGATGGAAGGACAAGACGAGTTTATCACCCGGTTTTCCGCTATGTCGATTCGCCAGGAAAACCGCCGCCCGCAGGCGCATCAGGAACACTATCAACTGGTGGACTACATTGAACAGCGCGATCTTGAGCATTTTGAAAAATTGACGCGTAAGCACATTGAGCGCAGCAAGGAAAACTGCCTTGCCGCCCTTCGGCAGCAAAACCGTGTGCTGGATGCGCGGACGGATGACAAGTGAACCTGGATTTTACCGGAAAGGGAATGAATGGAAAGCTGGTAGCTAAATGAAAGCCAATTATCATACGCATACGCCGCGTTGCCAGCATGCTGTGGGCACGGATGAAGATTACGTTCGCGCAGCGTTGGACGGGGGCTTTGAAACCCTGGGTTTTTCTGATCATACGCCCTGGCCGTTTGCATCTGGTTATGTAAGCGGCATTCGCATGGGCATGGAGCTTTTGCCGGACTACATCGCTTCCATCCGTGCGCTCAAGGCAAAATATGCATCCATCCTGCCCATTTATCTGGGGCTGGAGGTGGAATATTTCCCGCGCTACAAGGAGCACATGCTGTACATGCGGGATGAGGGTGTGCAGTATTTTATCCTTGGCCAGCATTACCTGAGCAGTGAAGAGGATCATCCCTACATCGGCCGCGCCTGCGTGGAGGATGACAATGTGCTTCGCTATGGCGATGCAGTGGCTGAAGGGCTGCGAACCGGCCTGTTTGCCTATGTCGCCCACCCGGATCTATACTGCCGCTCACGCCCGGAATTTGACAAGGTATGCCAAAGAACGGCTGATGTGATCAGCCAGGCGGCGCTGGAGGCAGATGTTCCGCTGGAATACAACCTGCTGGGACTGCGCTGTGAGCTGGATGGGCAGGGACGGGGCTATCCTGCTCCTGCTTTCTGGGAATATCTGCGTGGCAGGGGACACCGTGCCATCCTGGGAGTAGATGCCCATAACCCCGAATCGCTTCGTGATACCTTCCTGTGGGAGGAGGGACAGCGCCGCCTGCTTGCCCTCGGCTATCCCGTTCAGGAATTCATCAATCTATAAGGAGGATACCGACCATGAACGACCGCTGGGACCTCTCATTCCTCTACAAGGGCTTTGACGATCCGAAGTTTGAAGCCGATATGGCAGCCTTGCCGGTGAAAATTGCCGAGCTGCGCACGCTGCTGGATACACCCATGGACGATTTGACCCATTTGGAGAAGATCGTGGACGCACAGGAAGCGCTTACTGCACATCTGGACGGACTCGCCGCTTTTCCCGGGCTGACGTTGGCGGTGGATGCAAACAATGCCGAGGCTGCCAAGTATGACGATAAGCTGGCCGTGATTTACAACGACCTGGAGCTGGTGCAATCCGCCATTACGCGTTACATCGGTTCGCTGCCGAACCTGGAGGAGCTCATTGCCGCCTCGCCGAAGCTGCAGGCAGTGGCGTTTTCCCTCAGAGAAGACGCCAAGGCTGCCAAGCACCTGATCCCGGCGGACATTCAGCCCTGGATTTTGGAGATGCGTTTGTCCGGTGGCACCGCATTCTCCCAACTGCGCGACAAGCTGGACTCCAACCACACCGTGGCGTTCCGCGGAAAGGAACTTCCGCTGCCCGCAGTGCGCGGCATGGCCTATGATCCTGATCCTGCGGTGCGCAAGGACGCTTACGAAGCGGAGATTGCTTCCTACAAGAAGATCGAGCTGCCAATGGCCTACTGCCTGAATTCCATCAAAATGGAAGCCCGCACCCTGGCCAAGGCTCAAAAGTATGACTCGGTACTGGACATGACCCTGAACCAGAGCCGCATGGATCAAGAAACGCTGGACGCCATGTGGACGGCTATCCGTGAATATCTGCCCCATTTCCGCCGCTATCTGCGCGCTAAAGCAAGCTATCTTGGACACAAGGATGGCCTGCCTTTCTATGATTTGTTTGCCCCGGTGGGTCACAGTGTGAAAACCTACACGGTGGAAGAAGCGCGTGCGAAACTGGTTTATGAGATGGGGAAGTTTACGCCCCGCATGGCCGAATTCATTGACAATGCTTTTGAGCAACGCTGGATTGACCTGTACCCCCGCGAAGGCAAAACCGGCGGCGCTTTCTGCTCCGGCAGCCACCGCTATGACCGCTCCATGGTGATGACGAACTTCCAGGGCAGCTTTTCGGATGTGAGCACCTTGGCGCATGAGCTTGGCCATGCATGGCACAACCGCTGCATGGCCGGCCTGCCTTATGCACTTACGGGTACGCCCATGCCGCTGGCAGAGACGGCTTCCATTTTCAATGAGACCATGCTGGCGCACCAGGTGCTCGCTTCCGCCACGGAGGAGGAACAGTTCACCCTGCTGGAAAGCAGCCTGATGGAAGCAACGCAAACGGTTGTGGACATCTACAGCCGCTTCCTGTTTGAATCTGAGGTGGTGGAAACCCGCGCCGATCATGTGATGACGGTGGATGAATTGAAGGACGCCATGCTCCGCGCACAGGAAGCCTCTTATGGCGACGGACTGGATAAGAATATCCGGCATCCCTACATGTGGGCATGCAAGAGCCACTACTATTCTTCCGGTCTCAACTTCTACAACTTCCCCTATGCTTTCGGCCTGCTGTTCGGCAAGGGGGTGTTCGCCCAGTATCTGCAAAAGGGCGAAGCATTTGTGGATGATTACTGCCGCCTGCTGCGCTCCTGCGGCTCGGACACCATTGCCAACGTGGCTGCCAGTGTGGGGATCGATGTGCGCAGCGCGGACTTCTGGCGTTCCAGCCTGGAGGTGCTCAAGCAGGATATCGACAGGTTCTGCGAGCTGTGCGAGAAGCAGCATAAAGCTTGAGAACTAAGCGAATCCTTGAAGCCTTAACCGCATGAGAACGCGGAATGCAATTGCATTCTCGGCATGATTGCATCGTTTGTTGCGGGTATATCAGTGGTAATGATTGTGCCGGGCATGGGTGTATATGCAGCGGGCACGGGTGCATATTTTGCAGTAGGCATTTTGATCTTCATCGTCGGTTCGCTGCTTTCGTGGATCGGTTCTTTCTTTACCTACGGCTATGGTGAACTGGTTGAGAACTCCGCGAAAATTGCCGAAAAAATGGAAAAATAACAGGAAAAACAATATTCCGAAAGAAATCATGCGATTCCGCCTCTCTACTTAGGGGGGCGGTTTTCTTATATCAAAAAGGCACCAAGCCGGGCATTGGGCGGATGAATTGGATGGATAAAGGGATGGTTCAAATTATCCTTGATGTTTCTTTATTGATGATTCAACAATAAGATGAAATTGTATATAATCATCAAAAAGCACAAATAATCTGCAAAAAGGCATTTAACCTTGAAAAGATGTCTAAAATTCGCTATAATGGCAGCGTATGAAACGATGAAAAGAGGAACAAACGTGGAACAATTTGGAGTGCAGCTTTTTACGGCACGCAAGGCGAAAGGTTACACCCAGGAGCAGCTGGCGGAAAAGCTGAACATATCCCGCACCAATATTTCCCGCTGGGAAAGCGGAAAAATGATGCCTGATTTGGATACCATCAAGCGTTTGTCGCAATTATTGGATTATAATTTTTTTGCGGAACAGAACGAAAGCGCAGAGACATTACCCCCGGAAGTTACGGTTTCAGCAATATCCGAGCCTGTGCAGGAAGATACGCTGCACGCTGCGTCACTGAAAAAAACAGGTGGGAAAAAACCGCTGCTCATTGCAGCGAGCGTTCTTGTCCTTGCGGTGATTATTGTCATGCTGTTGCTGAACAGTCATTTGCTGGGCGGAAAGCCGAAGGCAAACGTTGTTATTACGCCGATGGAAAATCCGACCTATGTTATTCACGGAACGGAGAATGATTTTCGTGACGGCTTTGGCTGGCACTATCAGTTTCAATATGAAGAAACAACAGGCGTGCCTTTTACGATCAAGGAGTATATTGTAACTACCGTCGGGGACGGCGGCCAGGAATACAACGATTATTACACAGGCGATGACGTTGCCCAGTGGTTTGGCACTCCAACGCTCCAAAAAGGTGCACCGAAAATGCTGACGGGCGGCTTTCCGCTTGACGGCGTGTGTGGCGTTCGCGTGACCCTCAACGGTGTAGATGACAATGGAAATAACCTTTCCTTCTCTGGATATGTTACATTGTCGAAAGAAATTAAGAAATAGTTTCTTGCGTCTATCCGCCTCTTTGGAGGCGTTTTTTTTGTATTTTGGAGCCGAAAACCACAATGTGCATGATTTGCACATTGTTCACACGGAATGTGCACAATCTGCACGTGCTTATCACTTTCTTGAAGGTACAATAGGCATAGGCGATACAATTAGACATAGGCGAAAGGAGAGAAAGGAGGCTATGGTATATCTAGATGGCTGATGGCGGCATCCCTTGCAGGAGGAAGTGCATTGATCGCTGCCTAAACGGCTAACCTTGCGCCTGACAGGACTTACAGCATTTCCCTGCTGTTTGCCGCTCAGAACCTGTGTCTGGATGTATGAAGAAGAAATCGATTGGAAAAGAAGGAAAACAAAATGAAAAAGAAACTGGTTGCGCTTATTGCATTGATGATATTCATGCTTGTTCCGTTGTCCGGTCTGGCCTATAGAAATGCTTTCTGGAGCGGCAATACCTATTACTGGTTTTGGCGAACGGACTCGGATGGAAACGCCCAGTATCATTACGGAACGGTTACCCAGGAAAACTCCGGATCGGCCACATGGGAAGAAAAACCTACTTGCACCACTCCGGGTAAGGTGACGGTTTTCTGCAGGCAGCTGCATAGTCCAGGCGGGCTTAGCATGGATTTTTGGTGCAGAGCATGGAAGGAAGTTACCATCGCCGCCTTAGGCCATTCCGTATCCGAGTATCAGACGATCGCGGCGACCTGTCAGGCTAATGCGAAAAAAGTCGGCACCTGCTCCCGCTGCAACCAGGAGGTTTCGGAAGAAATTGCAGGAACAAAGCTGGCACATACGATTGAAGTCCTTCCTGCCGTGCCCGCCACCTGCACGAGCACTGGCCTGACTGAAGGGAAAAAGTGCAGCGTGTGCGACACCGTCATCACGGCACAGCAGACGAT
>CAKUFA010000020.1 GCA_934647165.1 uncultured Clostridia bacterium
CGTCTGTCAAGCAATTTTGCTGGAACTGCACTTCGCTCCTACGGAATGATAAATCTCTCTTTCCGTTGCGGACAATATCAGCCATCGTATCGTCCATCCCTTTCGTTACTGGTGAATTCCATAATATCTCCAATATTCACGTCCAAAGCAGAACAAATCTTATTAAGCACGGACAGTGTAACTTCCTCATCCCGCCGCAGCCGTGTCATGGTATTAGGTGCAATGCCTGCCGCTTTGCGCAGATCAGCCTTGCTCATCTTTTTATCAACGAGCAGTTTCCAGAGTTTATTATACGAAATAGCCATTTCCGTTCGATCTCCGGCTACAAATAATGTTCTTATTATACATCTTTCGCGAACACAAGGCAAGAGAGCTTCGCATTACGTTGCGAAACTCTCTAATTTCAAAAACAGCTTGCATGAAAGACTCTCACGCTCAGAGCGTTCGTATACTTTGGCAGCACTTTTGCTTCTCGATTTCCGCTCAAAGTCTAACTAATAAGAAATCAATCAAGATACAAGAGAATCAATCTATCAATCCAATCAATACACAAATGGATGGATTGATGGATGCCCAGATTGCGGGGGAAAACTAATCGAGAGACAAGGTAGATATGGTTTATTCTGGGGTTGCAGTAATGATCCTCGTTATAGATTTACCGCTTCTGCAAAGTAGGAGAAAATGGCATCAAACTACTTGATTTTACTGGTTGCCAATTTGTTGATTTAAAGACGCTTTGACCAAGTTTTATTTCGAGCATTATCACAAAGGGAAAAAAGAGGGTTACACCCCTGTGTACATACTTCCGCGTCAATCATCGGATCTGGTTTCATCTGCTGCACCAAACCCAAGGATTCGGCTCCAATGACGGGGTCGAAGCTTTTTTGTTCATTTTTTGTTCAATAGCATACTATTGACAGCATGCGTATTTTATAGTAAGATAACCACGATTTTTGAAGGAGGCTGCAATGTGTGAAAAAATGGAAGTCCGACCGTATGGCCGGTTGATCAAACAGATTAATGAAATTTTGGCTTGCCGGGCAAACAACGGCTTGCAGGCGCAGGGATTAACGTTTTCACAGCTGCATGTGCTCATTGCCCTGAAGCATGCAGAGGAGGAAACCCTGTCGCTTAAGGAGCTGGAGGGCATTTTTCACATGGCGCAGTCCACCATTGCCGGGTTGGCCGCACGGCTGGAGAAGAAGGGTTTTGTGGCCAACGTTGGTGCGCAGGAAGACCGGCGTGTCAAGCGCATCCGGCTGACGCAGAGCGGGCGCGAGGTGCTTGCCAAGTCCCGCGAAAATGCTATCGCTACCGACAAGCTGATAACCGGCGCGTTGACTGAGCGTGAGCAGGAAGAACTGTATCGGCTTTTGTGCCTGGTGTACGACGCTGTGAAGTAAAGGTTTGCCGTGCAGGTGGAAGCCAGCTGGTTCCTCTGGAAGTGGGATGTGCTGCTTCCGGTTTCATGAAAGGAGTTTGCCAATGATTAAAACCCTCTTTGGGCAGGTGAAGCAATACAAAAAAGCCACCCTGCTCACCCCTTTGTGCGCTGCGCTGGAGGTGCTCATGGAGGTGCTGATCCCCTTTGTGACGGCGGAGCTGATCGACAAGGGCATTCAGGCCGGGAATATGAGCGAAATTTGGCACTATGGCCTGATGATGCTGGGCTTGGCCATGCTAAGCCTGCTCTTCGGCGTGCTGGCTGCTAAATTTGCCTCCACGGCGTCCTCCGGCTTTGCGGCTAATTTGCGCAACGCCATGTATGAGAATATCCAGACCTTTTCGTTTTCCAACATTGACAAGTTTTCTACCGCCGGTCTTGTGACGCGTATGACCACCGATGTGACCAACGTGCAGAACGCCTTCCAGATGATTTTGCGCATTGCTGTGCGCGCACCGCTGACGATGATTTTGTCCATGGTGATGTGCTTTGTGATCAATGGCGAATTATCACTGGTATTTCTGGCGGCGGTGGCGGTGCTGTCGCTGGGGCTGGCGCTGATTGTCCGCAAGGCCATGACGCTCTTCAGCGATGTGTTCCATAAATATGACGAGCTCAATGCCAGCGTGCAGGAGAATGTTTCCGCCATCCGCGTGGTGAAGGCGTTTGTGCGTGAGGATTATGAAAAAAAGAAGTTCGGCAAGGCGGCGGAAGGCGTGTATCGTCTGTTTGTGAAGGCGGAAAGCTGGATCGCCTTCAACGGCCCGCTGATGATGCTGGTTGTCTACGGCTGCATCATTGCCCTGAGCTGGCTGGGAGCCAAAATGGTGGTGGGCGGTACGCTGACCACGGGCGAATTGACAAGCCTTTTCAGCTATGTGATGAGCGTGCTGATGTCGCTAATGATGCTGTCCATGATTTTTGTGATGTTGACCATGAGTATGGCAAGCGGCCGCCGCATTGTGGAAGTGCTGGATGAAAAAGCCGACCTGACCAACCCTGACAAGCCTCTTGAGACCATTCCCAATGGACAGATCGACTTTAACCACGTGTCCTTTGCTTATAAGCATGGCACGGGAGAGGATACCCTTAAGGATATCGACCTGCACATTCATTCCGGTGAAACGGTTGGCATCATTGGCGGCACAGGCTGTGGCAAGTCCAGCCTGGTGAACCTCATCAGCCGCTTGTATGACGTGACGGCGGGCTCCGTGCAGGTGGGCGGCCACGATGTGCGGGAATACGATATGGAGGCGCTGCGCAACCAGGTGGCCGTGGTGCTGCAAAAGAACGTGCTTTTCTCCGGCACAATCCTGGAAAACCTGCGTTGGGGCAAACAGGACGCTACGCTGGAGGAGTGCCGAGAAGCGTGCGCCCAGGCTTGCGCGGATGAATTTATTGATCGTATGCCGGAGGGGTATAATACCTTTATCGAGCAAGGGGGTACCAATGTATCCGGCGGCCAGAAGCAGCGGCTGTGCATTGCCCGTGCGCTGCTGAAGAAGCCCCGCGTGCTGATCCTGGACGATTCCACCTCCGCAGTGGATACGGCCACCGATGCGAAAATCCGCCGTGCCTTTGCCCAGAAGATTCCCGGTACCACAAAGCTGATTATTGCCCAGCGCGTGGCAAGTGTGGAAGGTGCCGACCGCATCATTGTGATGGATGATGGCCACATCGTGGCGTTTGATACCCACGAGAGCCTGCTGAAGAACTGCGATATTTATCGCGAAATTTATGAAACGCAAACCCAGGGCGGCGGCGACTTTGACCAGCCGATCCCGGACAACGGAAAGGAGGCGGCTGCACATGAATAAGGGACCTCGCCCCATGGGTCCGCGCGGCGGCATGCGGGGAATGCCCCGCGGCAGCATGAAGGGACAGGGCAAAATCTTCAAGCGCGTGATGAAAGTGCTGCTGGAGAACTACAAGTGGCCTTTCCTGGCGGTGGTGGTATGCATTCTGGCAACGTCTCTGTGTACGCTCCAGGGCACGTTGTTTATGCAAACGCTGATTGACGATTACATTCTGCCGATGATGGGATCAGAGAATCCGGACTTCGGCCCGCTGGCTGCGGCACTTCTGCGGCTGGCAGGCATTCTGGGGCTCGGCATTCTGTGCTCCTACGGCTACAACCGCATCATGGTCAACGTTGGCCAGGGAACCATGCTGAAAATGCGTAAACAGCTGTTTTCCAGCATGGAGGGGCTGCCGATCAAGTATTTTGATACACATGCCCATGGCGATATCATGTCCGTTTACACCAACGATGTGGACACCATGCGCCAGCTTATCAGCCAGAGTATTCCGCAGCTGATCGATTCTTTCATCACGGTGCTCACTACCTTTGTGAGCATGGTGGTGATGAGCTGGCAGCTGACCATTCTATCCGTGCTGATGATTGTATTGACGATGCTGGTGGCTGCCAAGTTGTCCGGCCGGGCAGGCAAACACTTTGTGGCGCAGCAGCAGAATCTGGGTAAGGTAAACGGCTACATTGAGGAAATGATGGAAGGCCAGAAAGTGGTGAAAGTGTTCTGCCATGAGGAACAGGCCATCGACCGCTTCCATGAATTGAACGAAGCGCTTCGCGAAAGTGCGGAGGACGCTAACGGCTTTGCCAACATGATGGGTCCCATCAACAACAACCTTGGGCACATCAGCTATGTGCTGTGTTCCGTGCTGGGCGCAGCGCTGAGCCTTGGCACCGGTGCGTTGAGCCTGGGCTCGCTGGTATCCTTCCTCACGCTGAACAAGAATTTCTCTCGCCCTGTAAGCCAGATCAGCCAGCAAATGAATTCCATTGTGATGGCTATGGCCGGTGCAAACCGCGTGTTTACCATGATGGATGAAAAGCCTGAAGTGGATGAGGGTTATGTACAGCTGGTGAACGCAGAAGAAAAGGATGGCAAGCTTGTGGAAGCTGACCATCGTACAGGTACATGGGCATGGAAGCATCCCCATCAGCAGGATGGCACAGTGACTTACACACGCCTGGAAGGCAGCGTGGTGTTTGAGGATGTGACCTTTGGTTATGTGCCGGAAAAGGTCATTCTCCACGATATCAGCATGTTTGCCCAGCCCGGGCAGAAGATTGCCTTTGTGGGCGGCACAGGCGCAGGCAAAACCACGATCACGAACCTGATTAACCGCTTCTACGATATTCAGGAGGGCAAAATTCGCTACGACGGCATCAACGTGGCGAAAATCCGCAAGGCAGATCTGCGCCGCAGCCTTGGCATGGTGTTGCAGGATACGCATCTGTTTACCGGCACGGTGATGGACAACATCCGCTATGGCCGGCTGGACGCCACGGATGAAGAATGCATGGAGGCTGCGTGCTTGGCCAATGCGGACAGGTTTATCCGCCGCTTGCCGGATGGCTATAACACAGTGCTCACCGGTGATGGGGCGAACCTGAGCCAGGGGCAACGCCAGCTGCTGGCTATTGCCCGAGCAGCAGTGGCTGACCCGCCCTGCCTGATTTTGGACGAGGCCACCTCCTCCATTGACACGCGCACCGAAACGTTGGTGCAGCGCGGCATGGACGCCCTGATGAAGGGGCGCACCACGTTTGTGATTGCGCACCGGTTGTCCACTGTGCGCAATGCGGACTGCATCATGGTGCTGGAGCAGGGACGCATTATTGAGCGCGGCACGCACGATGATCTGATTGCACAAAAGGGGAAATATTATCAGCTTTATACCGGAAACGCTATTTCGGCATAAACGGGAAAGCCAGATCGCCAAAAAGGAAAGAGCATCGCTTTCGAAGCGATGCTCTTTCCTTTTTTGGCACGTAGAAATACGGCTGCGCCGTCCATGCATTATTCCTCGTTGTATACCATGGTGAATGCTTCCACAACCATCAGTTCATCCAGTGAAAACGGGCGTCCGTCACGGATGCTGCGTTGCTGGAGTTGGGTACGCATCCGTTGCTGCCATTGGGCGAGCGATGTTTCCCGTCCCTCGCGCAGGGCGAAAGATGCCGGTATGTCCCGAAAGGAAATGAGGTGCGAAGGCTCCATGCGCAGCACGCATCGCTCCTCACCGGCACTGTCCAGCAGCACATGATACTCTTCCCCGGCAGGGATCGGCAATCCCTCCGGCCAGGCGGACAAAGGTGTGATGATGGCTGTTCGCCGTTTGTCGAGGATTTCCTGCAGCAGGCGATCATTCTCTTCCGGTGTATCCGCCAGCAGGTGCTGGGAAGTGCACCGGGGAGGATCCATCCTGCGCCGCCCGCGAACACAGGCATGCACGCCACTGTAAAAATCCACAAAACGTGTGAAGAAAGCGCTCATCGCTTACACTCCGCGTCACAGTAAAGGCAGCGATAGGTGCCGTTTTTTTCATCCGAAAGGCGGAAAACCTGATCCAGCGCAGGCTCAGCGGTGGTAATGCAGCGGGGGTTGCGGCAGCGAACCACATTCACCAGCTGGCGGGGCAGCGCAACATGCTTTTTTTCGACTACATGGCCGTCCTTGATGATGTTGACGGTGATGCCCGGGTCGAGATAGCCGAGCACATCCAGATCAATGGCAATTTCATCGTCAATCTTGATGATGTCCTTGCGAGCCATGGCGTCGCTTTTCACATTGCGGATGATGGCCACGGAGCAATCCAGTTCATCCAGATGCAGATATTTGTAAATATCCATGCTGCGGCCTGCACGGATGTGATCCAGCACGATGCCGCGCTTGATGCTGTCAACGTTCATTGCATGTCCTCCAGCAGCGTCTTGATGAGTGCCATGCGCACAAAGCGGCCGTTACGAGCCTGCTTGAAATACACGGCACGGGGATCAGCGTCCACGCGGGTGGAAATTTCATTCACCCGGGGCAGGGGATGCAGGATGCGCAGATCCTTCTTGGCGCTTTGCAGCTTTTCCGGGTCAAGGATGTAGGTATCCTTCAGGCGGATGTAGTCGGCCTCATTGAAGAAGCGCTCCTTCTGCACGCGCGTCATATACAGCACGTCCAGCTCAGGCATAGCTTCTTCCATGGACTCAACTTCGTGGTAGGGGATGCTTTGCTCATCTAATGCGCGCAGGATATAATCGGGCACGCGCAATTCCGGCGGGGAAATGAGCACAAACTGCACGCCGGGGTAGCGGCTCATGGCGCCGATGAGGGAGTGGACGGTTCGGCCAAACTTCAGGTCGCCGCACAGGCCGACAACCATATGATCCAGCCGGCCTTTTTCCCTGCGGATGGTCATCAGGTCAGTCAGGGTTTGGGTGGGGTGGTTATGCCCGCCGTCACCTGCGTTGATGATGGGCACGCTGCTGCACAGCCCTGCGGCCATGGGCGCGCCTTCCTTGGGATGGCGCATGGCGATGATATCGCAATAGCTGCTGACAACGCGGATGGTATCGGTGAGCGTTTCACCTTTGGTAGTAGAGGAGGAATCTGCCCCTGCGAATCCAAGCACCTGTCCGCCGAGGGTCAGCATGGCGGACTCAAAGCTCAGCCTGGTGCGCGTGCTCGGCTCAAAGAAGAGCGTGGCCAGGATGCGGCCGCGCATGCAATCGCCATAGGCTTTGGGATCGGCAATCATCTTGTCAGCCAGGTCGAGCACCGCAGTGATTTCATCCACGGAGAAGTCGGTTATATTGATCAAATGGCGCATGAGAACGATCCTTTCTATGGGGAATGGTGGAGTACGGGGCAGCGTTTGCCTGGGCGTGCTCCTTGGCAAGGAGGCTGAGCTCTTTTGCCGTTGGCGAAAATCGCGTGGAGGATATTGGGCGCAGCCCGGATCCGGCAAGGCGCTGCCCTGCACCTGAAGAGCCTTCAGTCCTTTCGAAACCCATTGGGCGGGCTTAGGCCTTCACCATCCAGCTTTCATCCGAAGGATTTGCACGGAACTTTTGCAGCCGTTCCACGTCCGTTTCCTCAATATAGCCTTCTTTTGCGGCAACCTCGCACAGCACGTCAAAGTTACTCAGGCTATGGTTTTCCACATGGGCGTCCCGCAGGCGATCCAAGCCCTTCTGCATGCCATAGGTGAAAATGGATGCAACGCCGAGCACCTCTGCGCCTGCGTCGCGCAGCACCTGCACAACCTCCAGCACGCTGCCGCCGGTGGAAATCAAATCTTCCACCACCACGACCTTCTGACCCTTTTCCAGCTTACCTTCAATCTGGTTGCCGCGGCCGTGATCTTTTGCACCGCCGCGCACATACCCCATGGGCAGCCCCATCAGGTGGGCGGTGATAGCCGCGTGGGCGATACCGGCGGTGGAGGTGCCCATCAGCACTTCTACGTCCGGGTAGAATTTTTCAATGGTTGCCTTCAGCCCTTCTTCCACATCGGTGCGCACCTTGGGATCGGAAAGTGTCAGACGATTATCACAATAGATGGGGCTCTTGATGCCGCTGGCCCAGGTGAAGGGCTCATCCGGGCGGAGGAATACGGCGCCGATTTTCAGCAGATCCTTTGCAATCTTCTTTTTCATGGAAATACGCTCCTTTCAATATTGAGGGAATTGCGGATTGTCATCCATGCGGATGCAGCGGTTCGTGAATTTTCCCGTTGCGTGTTTAGCCAAGGAATTCCTTCACACACCGTTCATAGGCCGCCACAGGGTCTGCCGCAGCGGTGATTGGCCGGCCGACCACGATGTAGTCGCTGGCCTTGCGGGCTTTGGCCGGGGTCATGATGCGCACCTGATCGCCCACATCGCCGTCCGCGAAGCGGATGCCCGGCGTCACTGTCAAAAAGTCTGCGCCACAGGCGTCCTTGACCAGCGCCGCCTCAAGCGGGCTGCACACTACGCCCGGCAGTCCCGCAGCCTTGGCGTTGCGGGCATACTGCTTCACGGTATCCTCCATGCTGGCGTTGATGAGCAGCTCCTTCTGCATCCGCTCCTCGCTGGTGGAGGTCAGCTGCGTCACGGCAAGCAGGGTGGCGCAGGAGCCGTCGGGGCGGGTGAGTCCTTCCTTGGCCGCTTCCATCATGGCGATGGTACCGGCGGCGTGGAGGTTGGTCATATCCACATTCAGCCGGGAAAGCACGCGCATGGCCTTCATCACCGTGTTGGGAATGTCATGCAGTTTCAGGTCGAGGAAGATTTTATGGCCGCGCGCCTTGATTTCGCGCACCATCTCCGGCCCTTCGGCATAGAACAGTTCCATGCCGATTTTTACATAGGGCTTGCAGGTTGTGAATTTGTCCAGAAAGGCAAGGGTCTTTTCCTTGTTTTCAAAATCCAGTGCAATGATGACGTCTTTGGCCATGGTGGATTCCTCCTTTATGATATGCGGGTGATGTCTGCGAGGCGGTCGATGTGCAGTTTGTCCATTTCCGCAGGAAGCTGGTCGATGATGCGTTTGCAGGCGTAGGGGTCGACCAGGTTTGCTGCGCCGACCTCCACGGCCGTTGCCCCGGCCATGAGCATTTCCAGCACATCCCGTGCAGTGGAAATGCCGCCCATGCCGATCACGGGGATTTTCACCGCGCCGGTGACCTGGTAAACCATGCGCACTGCCACAGGGAAAATACCCGGGCCGGAATATCCGCCCATCACGTTGGCCAGCACAGGCTTGCGACGCTTGAGGTCGATGCGCATGCCCAGCAGTGTATTGATGAGGCTCAACCCATCCGCGCCCGCATCCTCGCATGCTTTGGCAATGGACACAATGTCCGTCACGTTGGGGCTGAGCTTCATGTAAACGGGCTTGGTGGCTGCCTTTTTTACCGCGCGGGTGATCTCGGCAGCAGCCTCAGGGCTGGTGCCGAAGGCCATGCCGCCATGGCGCACATTGGGGCAGGAAATGTTGATTTCCAGCAGCTCTACCTGCTCCTGCACTGTCAGCTTCTCTACTGCGGACACATAATCCTCCACCGAGAAACCACTAATGTTGGCCATGATAGGCTGATGGAAAATTTCACGCAGGCGGGGAAGCTCCTGGGCGATCACGTGATCCACACCGGGGTTTTGCAGCCCCACGCTGTTGAGCATGCCTGCGGGGCATTCGGCAATGCGCGGCGTCGGGTTGCCAAAGCGTGCCTCGCTGGTGGTACCTTTGAAGGAAAGGCTGCCCAGCACGTTGATGTCATAGTAGGGCGTGAACTCCTGCCCAAAGCCGAAGGTGCCGCTGGCGGGAATTACCGGGTTTTGCAGCTTCACACCGGACAGGATCACCGATAAGTCCTTTACCATATGATTTCCTCCCTCATGAGCACAGGGCCGTCCTTGCAGATGCGTTTGGCGCCGTATTTCGTTTGGCAGCTGCAACCCATGCATGCGCCGAAACCGCATCCCATCCGCTCTTCAAAGGAGAATTGACCCGGCACGTCCGCTTGGGCATACACGGCTTTGAGCATGGGTTCTGGGCCGCAGGCACACACGCTGTCAAAGGAAAGCATGCTCATCACATCCGTCACAAGCCCCTGAACGCCTGCCGTGCCGTCCATGGTGGCAAGGTTCAGCGTCAGCCCCAGCGCCTCGATGTCCTCCTGCAAAAAGATCTCTTCCGCTGTGCCGAAGCCTGCTGCAAGCTGCGGCTGCTTTCCTGCTTTCAGCAGGCATTCAGCCAGCCCAATCAACGGGGGAAGCCCTACGCCGCCGCCTACCAGCAGCGGGGCGGAACCGCAGCGGCTCACGTCAAAACCGTTGCCAAGGCCGGTCAGCACATCCAGCACAAAACCGCAGGGCAGCTGCGTCATCTTTTCCGTGCCCTGGCCTACCACCTTGTACACAAGGCGGATGTGCGTATCATCCCATTGGCACACGGATAGCGGGCGGCGCAGATAGAGCTCAGGCAGCTTCAGCTGCACAAACTGTCCCGGCCGTGTGATGCCGCTGCCTGCGCCTTCCAGCGTCATGCTCCACACCCAAGGGGTGAGCGCGCGGTTTTCCACAATCGTAAAGTCCATCAGCGTTCTCCTTCATACACAAGGTCGTCGCCTAACACCGTCATGCGGCATGCGGCATGCGTTTCCCAGCCTTCAAAGGGCGTTGCATGCCCCATGGACAGGAAATCTGCCGGGTTGACCGTATCCCGGGCGGCAAGGTCAAAGGCGGCAATTTCCGCCCGCTCGCCGATTTCCATGCCGCCATCCAGCCGGAAGCGGGCGCGGGGGGTATAGGTCATCATGTCCAGCAGGCGCGTAAGGGACATCACACCTGTTTCTACCAGATGGGTGTACAGCAGCGGGAAGGCCGTTTCAATGCCCACCACACCCATGGCGGAAGCGCGCAGGCCGCGGCTCTTTTCCTCGGCGCTGTGGGGGGCATGATCGGTGGCGATCATGTCAATGGTGCCGTCCAGGGCTCCTTCGAGGAGCGCCTCCAGGTCTGCGCGATCCCGCAGGGGCGGGTTCATTTTGAAACGTCCTTCATCCTGCAAATCATCCTGGCACAGCAGCAGATAGTGCGGCCCGGTTTCACAGGTCACATCCACGCCGTGCTTTTTGGCTTCCCGGATGAGCGCCACGGACTCCTTGCAGCTCACATGGCACACGTGATAGCGGCATCCGGTTTCTTCAGCCAGGCGCAAGTCGCGTTCAATGGGCTTCCACTCGCTCTCGGAGGGGATCCCGGGAATGCCATGCTGCGCCGCGTAGGCGCCTGCGTGGATGGCACCGCCTTGAGGAATGAGATTCATATCCTCGCAGTGGGCGGCAATGATGGAGCCAGCGGCTTTGCAGCGGCGCATGGCTTCACGCATGGTGCTTTCATCCCGCACACCGCGGCCATCATCGGAAAAACCGGCCACCAATCCGGCCATGGCAGCCATATCCGTCACTTCGCCGAAACCTTTCTGCCCCATGGTAATGCAGCCGTAGGGCAGCACCCGGATGACAGCGTCCCGCCGGATGAGCGAAAGCTGCTGCTCCAGGTGGGCTGGGGTATCCGGGGGCGGGTTCAGGTTGGGCATGGCGCATACCGCCGTATAGCCGCCCCGGGCCGCCGCACGGGTACCTGTGCGGATGGTCTCCTTATAAGAAAAGCCCGGCTCCCGCAGGTGCACATGCACGTCTGCCAAGCCGGGAAAAAGGGAAAGCCCCGCGCAATCCAAAACACGTTCTGCGCGCATGCCAGATGCCTTCCCATCACGGGAAACAAGCGCCAAAACACGTCCGTTCTCAATCAACACATCCATGGGAAGCAACTGGCCGTGCCGGTAGACCATTCCGCCTGAGAGCAGCGTCCTCACGTATCGTTCCCTCCTTTGCGTTATCTTGTCCATTATACAGGACAAAGGAAAGAAATGCAACTCCTTTTCATGAAAAATTCACTTGCCGGTGGGATTTACAAATGCAAGACCATGCGGTACAATAAGGCAAACGAAAGAAGCTCTTGTAAATATGGAAGGAGTTAATGAAGTGATGACGCAGCACTTTGGCGCGCTGGAAGCAGGCGGAACAAAAATGGTGCTCAGCCTGTTGGATGGAGAGGGGAAAATGCTGGAGCGCAAGGCGATTCCAACGCGGACGCCCGAGGAAACCATGCCGGAAATGCTGGGCTTTTTCCGTGCCCATCCGGTGGATGCAGTGGGCATCGGCTGTTTTGGCCCGCTGGATCTGAATCCGGAGAGCGCAACCTTTGGCTCCATCACCGCAACGCCGAAGCTGGCCTGGCGCAATTATCCGATCCTGCACGCCTTCAAGGAGGCGCTGCATGTGCCTGTGGGAATTGACACGGATGTGAACGCCGCGGCAATTGCCGAGGCGAAGCTTGGCGCGGCGCGCGGTCTGTCCTCCTGCCTGTATGTGACGGTGGGAACCGGCATCGGCGGCGGCGTGGTCATCGGCGGCAAGCCCGTGCATGGCCTTGTCCATCCGGAAGTTGGACATCAGCTTATGCGTCAGGCTGAGGGCGATCCTGCGCCTGAGGGCTTCTGCCCCTATCATAAGGGCTGCCTGGAGGGGCTGGCCAGCGGCCCTGCCATCGAAAAGCGTTGGGGCGTGTCTGCCAAGGAGCTGCCCCATGACCATCCGGCCTGGGCATTGGAAAGCGACTATCTGGCGCAGATGTGCGTCAATGCGATGATGACCTTTTCACCGGAGAAAATTATCCTGGGCGGCGGCGTAATGCAGCAGAAGTTCCTTTTCCCTATCATCCGCGAAAAAACAGTGAAGCTGCTGGGCGGCTATATCTGCTCTCCCGAGGTGGACGCCGGACTGGAAAACTATATTGTTGAGCCGGGTCTGGATGTGCACAGCGGCGTGATGGGCGCGTATCTGCTGGCAAGGGAGGCATTGGAAAACGCATGATGCTGGTGGTGATGGACGCGCAGGGCGGCGGTATGGGCAAAATGCTGGTGGAGCAGCTCAAGCGCGCTTTGCCTGAGCAGAAGGTGATTGCCGTTGGCACCAATGCCCTGGCGACCTCCGCCATGCTGCGCGCAGGCGCAGATCAGGGCGCGACGGGGGAAAACGCTATCCGCGTTATGGCGCAGAAAGCGGATGTGATTCTGTGCCCCATCGGCATGGTGCTGTGCGATGCCATGCTGGGTGAGGTGACGGCGGCCATGGCCTGTGCGGTAGGTGCAAGTTCGGCACACAAAATTCTGGTTCCGGTTACACGGTGCCAGGCAACGGTCGCGGGCGTTCCACGCATGACTATGGCAGAAGCTGTGGCATGCGCTGTGCGGGAAGCAGAAAATTTATGCAGATAGCCGATAAGAACCTGAAAACGATTGAAATTGCAAGGGGCTCCTGCTATACTAAAGCAATGAGAACAGAAATGGTCATGCAATGGTACATGGCCTGAAAAGGGTGGTAAAATGGGTAGTCAAGTGCGCATCAATATGCTTGGCGGGTTCCATGTAACATCTGATGGAGTGAACGTGGATAACATTGTCGGCAAAAGCCGCAAGGGCATGGCATTGCTGCAATATCTTGTGCTGCAGCATGGCGAGAGCGTGCCGGTCTATCGCCTGATTGAAACCCTTTGGGCAAACGACTCTTCCTCCAATCCGGAAAGCGCGCTCAAAACGCTGGTCAGCCGCCTGCGGGTGATCCTTGCGCAGGTCAGCCCTGCGCTCAGCCGCTGCATTGCCACCGAGCGCGGCAGCTACCGCTGGCTGAATCAGCCCGGTGTGACGGTTGATTTGTATGAATTTGAGGAACTGGAAAAAAAGCTGATTGACTGCAAAGAGCTTACCGAGGAAGCACAGGCGCAGTTTCAACAGGCAATGCAGCTTTACAGCGGCAATCTGCTCTATGGCGTCGATCAGGAAGAGTGGAGCATGGGACGCTCCGTAGCGCTGCATGACGAATATCTTCAGATAGTGTATGTTTATCTGAACCTGCTCAAGGAACAGGAAAACTATAACGAAATTATCAATGCCTGCCGTGCGGCCCTGGATGTGGACGCCTTTGATGAGCAGCTGCATCTGCAATTGATGAACGCCTTGGTGAAGACGTGCCGAAACAACGAAGCGCTCATGCAGTATAAGCATGTGACAAACCTGCATTTCCGTTATCTTGGCGTGCAGCCGCCGGAGGGCATTCAGGAGTTCTACAAGCAGATCATTCAGGCAGGAAAAACGCTGGAAATGAATATCGACGCCATCCGTGAGGAATTGCAGGAGTATGGCGAAGTGTCCGGCGCGTTTGTGTGCGAGTACGCGGTGTTTAAGGAAATCTACAATTTGCAGATGCGCAATCTGGAGCGTCTGGGCTCCACCATGTTTATTGCCTTGATTATGGTTTCCAGCATGGATTCCAAACCTATGATGCCCCTCAAGCTCAACGATGTGATGCAGGGGCTGCTGGATGTGCTCCGCAACAATCTGCGCAAGGGCGATACCATCACGCAGTTCAGTGCCACGCAGTATGCGCTGCTTCTGCCCATGGTCAATTATGATAGCGGTAAAATGGTCATGGAGCGGCTCAAGCGTCAGTTTTATCAAAAGTATCCCAACAGCAACTACATGCTCAGCTATCGTATTGGCCCGCTGAGCAGCAAGCCCCATTCAGGCACGGGCAACCGGGCCAGCGATGCCAAGGAAACAGCCAAAGCGTGAGACAGACGCTTTGAAAGAAGAAACACTTAGAGAAGCAGCCATCAGGCAGGAGGAAAAGCGTATGCGGCGCAACAGGCGGGAAGGGACTGCCAGCCGGATAACGCGGCTTTTTCCGATGCTGATGGCTGCTTTGCTTTTTTTTCTTGCACTATCCCTTGCCGGGGCAGATGAGGATGCGGTGCTCAAGAAGGGCGGCACAACCGTGGATACTTCCGCCAAAGCGGATGGCTATGTGCGTATCTGCCAGGAGGCGGGCAGCAAGCGCTACAAGCTGCGCATCACCCATGGGGAGGATGTGTATACCTATGACCTGAACAACCAGGGGGCATGGGAAATCTTCCCTTTGCAGCTGGGCGTGGGGGAATACCGTGTGCAGGTGTACCGCCAGCAAAGCGGCAAACAGTATAGCGCTATCACTTCTCTCAATTTTACCGTAGATGCCTTCAACCGGGAAAATGCCTGCTTCCTTGTCCCCAATCAGTATGTCAATTATACCATGGACAGCGATGTGGTTCAGCTGGCAAAGCAGACCTGCCAGAGCCTTTCGGACGATAAGGCGAAGGCAGATGCACTGGCGGACGTGGTGCTGCGCAATATTCAGTATGATTATATCGGCGCGATGAGCATGCCTAAGGGCTATTTGCCGGATGTGGACGCGGTGCTGAAAAAAGGCATGGGCATCTGTCTCGATTATGCCGCCGTGTATGCCAGCATGCTGCGCTCTCAGGGCATCGCGGCACAGCTGGTGATTGGCTATGCGGACAAGAGCTACCATGCCTGGAACCTGGTGTGGCTGGATGGTGCCTGGACGTGTGTTGACCTGACAGCTCAATCCACCGCGCAGAAGTATATGACCTATACCACGGAGCGATTCTATTGACCGGCTGCACCCGCAGCCAAGGAGGAACTGCTATGAAACATACACCATCCTGCATGAAGGCGGATGAACTGAGCCTGTTCTGCCAGCAAGTGGAGCTGCTCTTGTCCGCAGGGCTGCCGCTTCACGACGGCATGATGAACCTTACCGATGGCTATGCCAATACTCCCTATGCGCAGCGGATGACGCAGTTGGGTAAAACAGTGGAGGAAACGGGCTCCCTGTATGAGGGCATGAAGGACTCCACACTCTTCCCGCATTACCTGCGGGAAATGGTGCGCATCGGTGAGGCTTCCGGTCAGCTGGAGCGGGTGATGCATGGCATGGCCAGCCATTACGATCGGGAGGATGCCGTTGCATACACCGTGCGCACAGCGGTGACCTATCCGCTTGTGCTGATAGGCATGATGACCGTGGTGGTGCTTGTGCTGGTGTGGCGCGTTTTGCCTATTTTCAGGCAGGTGATGGCAAGCTTGGGGGAGGATTTAAGCGGCGGCAGCACATTGGGTGCAGCGGGCATGACCATCGGTCGGGTGATGCTGGCGCTGGTTGGCATGCTGCTTCTGGCGGTGCTGGCGCTTGCGCTGTGGTATCGCTTTGCGCCGCAAAAGGCGCTGCGCTGGCTGCGCAAAAGCTTCCCCATGGTGGCCAAATTGCAGCATGATATGGATGCGTCCCGCTTTGCGGGAGCCATGCAGATGCTGCTGGCAGGCGGCTTTCCACTGGAGGAAAGCCTGACGTTGATGATGGACGTCTTCACGGATGATGAGGTTCGCAGCCGGGTGGCGGATATTCGTGGAAAGCTGAACGAAGGGGTATCTTTCCCCGAGGCAGTGGAGCAGTCCGGTATTTTTGATCCACTCTATGGCCGTATGATTCGCCTGGGTTTTGATGCCGGCCGCACCGATGACGTGATGGGAAAGCTGGAAGAAGTTTATCGCACGGAGATGGATGAGAAGATTTCTCGTCTGGTCAGCTGGATTGAGCCGGCGTTGGTGACGCTCTTGGCGCTGGTCATCGGGGCGATTCTTTTGTCGGTGATGCTGCCTTTGGCAGGGCTGTTGGGCGATATTGCGTGAAAAAAAGGGGGCGGCGGAAATGAAGGAGATAAGGTGCCTTCGCGGCCTTATTGTGTCGCTTGCGTGCTTTCTTCTGGCATTAACCCTGTCGCTTGCCATGCTTTCCGGCTTGGAAGCGCGGCACGCAGCGCAGCAAAAGCAGCAGTTGAAGGCAGCGGCCTACCGCGCGGCGGCGACCTGCTACGCCACGGAAGGATTTTATCCGCAGGATGTGCAGTATCTCAAAAAGCACTATGGACTAAAGTGGAATGAGGATCGCTACATTTTGCGCTATGATTGTTTTGCTTCCAACATTTTGCCGGTGATTGACGTGCTTGCCAGGGGGGAGGGACAACCATGAAGCGCATGCGGGAAAACCCGGCGCACCCAGTGGCGAACCTGAGCCTTGTGCTCGTGCTGGCGCTGCTGGCGCTGCTGTGCCTTGCAACGGTTGCGCTGGGTGTGGCGGCATATACGGGGATCCAGAAGGATGCTTCCGCCAACGGCGATGCACGGCTGGCGGAAGGCTATCTGCGTGCCAAGCTTCGCGCGGCTGATTGCGCGGGCGGCATAGCGCTGGAAGAAAGGGACGGAACCTTTTGCCTGCGGCTGAATGGCGAGAGCTTCGCTACCCTGATTTATGTGCAAGGCGGCAAGCTGTGCGAACTGCTCTGGTCACCGGAGGATGGCGCACCGGAGCTTGCCTATGGTGAAGCGCTGATGAACGCGCAGTTGTTCACCGGCAGTATTAAGGGGCAGATGGTATCTCTGAAATTGCAAGGTGCAGACGGAAGGACACAGGAGGTTCTGTATACCTTGCGGGCAGAGGAGGATGCACCATGAAACGAAACGAAGGAGCACGGCAGGCGCTGCTGGCGGAACTGACGGTGACGGTGCTGTTCCTTGCTATTGTGTCGGCCATTGCGCTGGGCGTGTTTGCCTCTGCCAGGCGACTGGAACGCTGGGATGAGGCCGTGCAGCGTACCTGGCAGCAGGGGCAGAATTGGCTTGCGCAGCTGCGAGATACACCGGATGCGGAGGCCTGCCTTACGGCACAGGGATTCGTCATCGCGGGAGATCATATGATGGCCTGCACGGCAGACGGTGTTTCCTGGCAAGCCGCTGTGCAGCGGGAGGAAGCGCCGGCAGGCGAGCTGACCACTGTGCGCCTTTCCGCGCAAGATGCGCAGGGAAATGAACTGGCTTCCATGGCTGTTACAAACTATTTCCCCGGGGAGGAATGAGCATGGCCGAAAAAAACGGGAATTACCGGGTGGGCACAGGCGCATCATCGCTGCTGCTGATCCTTGTTTGCCTGTGCCTGGCCATGGTGAGCGTGCTGGGCTACTCCGCCGCGGCAACGGAGCATCGGCTTTCTGCCCGTGCGGCGGATATGAATGGGAAAGTGATGGCTGCGGATAGCGAGGCGCAACGGATGCTTGCCCGGGTGGACGCACTGCTTTTGCATGCCCGACAAGACACGACGGGAAGCGACTATTTTGCACGGGTTGCCAAACTGGTGTCTGCGGTTGGACTGAACGTCAGCGTGGAGGGGGACAGCATCACTTTTTCGGTGCCGGCCACGGAGCAGTTGACGCTGCAAGTTGCCCTGCGTCTGACGGCCGCGGATGAACAGCGCCGATATGTCATCACGCGCTATGTCATGGAATCCGCTGCGGCAGAGAGCTTTGAGGAGGATACGATTACGTGGAATTAAAGGAAATCTTGCAAACCATTTTGCAGGAAAGCGGCTCGGATGTTTATATTCTGCCAGGCGCACCGGTGACGGTGAAAGTGCGCGGCATACTGAAAAAGCAGGGAACGGAAAAGTGCACTGCCGCCCAGACGGAGCAGCTTATCACCGAGATCTATGCCCTGTCCGATGGGCGCGATATGCGTCGCCTGCTGGATACGGGCGATGATGACTTTTCCTTTTCCCTGCAACAGATGGGACGCTTTCGATGCAGCGCGTTCCGTCAGCGGGGGTCGCTGGGCGCGGTGCTGCGCGCGGTTCCCTTTGCCATTCCGGATGCGCAGACGTTGTGCATCCCACCCGTGGTGATGAATCTCACGCAGAACAAGCACGGCATGGTGCTGGTCACCGGGCCTGCGGGCAGCGGCAAGTCTACCACACTGGCCTGCATGATTGACCGCATCAACACGGAGCAGAGTGGGCATATTATCACCATTGAAGATCCCATCGAGTTTCTGCATGCCCACCGGGGCTGCCTTATCACCCAGCGGGAGGTTTCCCGCGATACACTGAGCTTTGGCGATGCGCTCCGTGCGGCGCTTCGGCAGGCTCCGGATGTGATCCTTCTGGGAGAAATGCGTGATTATGAGACCATTTCCACCGCTATGACGGCTGCGGAAACGGGGCACCTGTTGTTGAGCACGCTGCATACCATCGGCGCAGCCAAGACCATTGACCGCATTGTGGACGCTTTCCCCGGCAATCAACAACAGCAGGTGCGTGTGCAGTTGTCCATGATTCTGCGCGCTGTGGTGTCCCAGCAGTTGATTCCCGGCAAGGATGGGCAGCTGATTCCTGCCTTTGAGGTCATGGTGGTGGATCCTGCCGTGGCCAGCCTGATCCGCGAGGGCAAGAGCCATCAGCTGGATAACATGATTTTTGCGGGTACCAAAGCGGGCATGCAAGCCATGGATTCGGATATTCTCCGGCTTTATCGGGCGGGGAGAATTACGCGGGAAAACGCACTTGCTTTTGCTGTAAACCCGGAAATGATGGAAAAGCGATTGATCTGAATAATACTTGCTGGAAAAAGCAAAGGGCCATTGCAGCGTATAACTGCAATGGCTCTTTCTTTATCTAGGTGCGCGGCAGCAAGCACCTATACCGGTCTTGTGGGTATAAGAAAAACCCCCGTCCGTGTGGACGGGGGCAATGGTCAGCCGGATTACTCCAGGCCAGCCATCTTCTTGTAGTTCTCGCGGCGCAGCTTTGCGTCCTCTTCGGAATGCTCGAAGAGCTTCTCAGCCACGTTGGGGAACAGCTTGGCCAGAGAGGTGTACCGCACTTCGCCCTTCAGGAAGTCCTGATAGTTCTCGGTGGGATCCTTGCTGTCCAGCGTCATGGGATTCTCGCCCGCTTCAGCCTTTTCGGGGTTGTAGCGATACAGAGGCCAGTAGCCGCAGGCCACAGCCTTCTTGATTTCCTCCTGTGCATGGCCCATGTTGATACCATGGTTGATGCAGGGAGCATAGGCGATAATCAGGGACGGGCCGTGATAAGCTTCAGCTTCGGTCATGGCCTTCAGCAGCTGAGCGGGATTGGCGCTCATGGCCACCGTTGCCACATACACATAGCCATAGCTCATGGCCATCATGCCCAGATCCTTCTTCTTCGTCCGCTTGCCAGCCGCGGCGAACTTCGCCACAGAGCCGGTGGGGGTGGACTTGGAAGCCTGGCCGCCGGTGTTGGAGTACACCTCGGTGTCGAGCACCAGGATGTTGACGTCCTGATTCTGCGCCAGCACGTGATCCACGCCGCCGTAGCCAATGTCGTAAGCCCAGCCGTCGCCGCCGAAGATCCAGATGGACTTCTTGGTCAGCAGGTCGGCGTTGGCCACCACTTCGCGTGCCAGGGTGCAGGCGTCGCAGGTGCAGCCTTCGCAGATGGCGTCATTGCAGGCAGCAACCAGCTTCTTGCCGGCAGCCTTGGAGCCCTCGGCGTCATCCATGTTGTCCAGCCATTCCTGGCCAGCTTCCTTGATGGGCGCGTCGGTGTATTCCACCGCGATCAGCTTGCGAACAGTGTCCGCCAGCTTGTTGCGGCGCTGGGTCACAGCCAGGTTCATGCCGAAGCCGAACTCAGCGTTATCCTCAAACAGGCTGTTTGCCCATGCGGGACCATGACCCTCATTGTTGGTGGTGTAGGGGCAGGTGGGAGCAGAACCGCCATAGATGGAGGAGCAGCCGGTCGCGTTGGCCACGATCATGCGGTCGCCGAACAGCTGTGTCACCAGCTTGACATAGGGGGTCTCGCCGCAGCCCGCGCACGCGCCGGAGAACTCAAACAGGGGCTTGAGCGCCTGGCTGTTCTTCACGCTGGCCTTGTTGGTGATGCGATCGGCCACTTCCGGCACAGTCATGGCATACTCCCAGTTAGCCTCTTCCTTGCGCTGGGTATCCAGGGGCTGCATTTCCAGAGCCTTGGTCTTGGCGGGGCAAACTTCCACGCAGTTGCCGCAGCCGGTGCAGTCCAGCGGGCTGACCTGCATGCGATACAGCATACCGGTGAATTCCTTGCCAGTGGCCTTCTTGGTCACAAAGCCCTCGGGCATCTGTGCGCCTTCCTCCACATAGATGGGGCGGATGCAGGCGTGCGGGCAAACCAGAGAGCAGTTGCCGCACTGCACGCAGTTGTCGGCAATCCAGGCAGGAACCTTCACGGCAATGCCGCGCTTCTCAAACTTGGTGGTTCCGGTGGGCACCATGCCGCGGGGATCCAGCGCGCTCACGGGCAGCTTGTCGCCTTCCTGCGCCAGGATCGGATGCACAAAGGTGTCGAAGTATTCGGTGGTACCCTTCACCTTCATGGGCACAGCACCAGTGGTGGCGTTTGCCCACTCAGCGGGAACCTTCACTTCCTGCAGGCCGGAAATGGCGATGTCGATAGCGTCCCAGTTCTTCTGAACAACCGCGTCGCCCTTCTTGCCATAGGTCTTCTTGGCATAAGCCTTCATGTACTGGTCAGCCTGCTCGTAGGGGATCACGTCCGCCAACTTGAAGAAGGCTGCCTGCATAATGGTGTTGATACGGTTGCCCATACCCACCTTGGCGGCCAGGTCAATGGCGTCGATGATATAGAAGCGGGCATGCTTCTTGGCCAGCAGCTGCTTCATGGAAGCGGGCAGGTGAGCGTCCAGCTCATCGGCCTTCCACTGGCAGTTCAGCAGGAACACGCCGCCGTCCTTCAGGGAGGACACCATGTCGTACATGGTCACATAAGCGGGGTTGTGGCAGGCTACAAAGTCAGCCGCATCAATCTGATACGGGGACTTGATGGGGCTCTTGCCGAAGCGCAGGTGGCTTACCGTCAGGCCGCCGGACTTCTTGGAGTCGTAGGCAAAGTATGCCTGGGCGTACATGTCGGTGTGGTCACCGATGATCTTGATGGAGTTTTTGTTTGCACCCACGGTACCATCGGAGCCCAAGCCATAGAACTTGCAGCTGATGGCGCCAGCGGGAGCAGCATTGAACAGCTCGCCCACGGGCAGGCTGGTGCCGGTCACGTCATCGTTGATGCCAACGGTGAAGTGGTTCTTCATCTCACCATCCAGGTTGGCGAACACGGCCTTCACATGGGTGGGGGTGAATTCCTTGGAGCCCAGGCCATAGCGGCCGCCAACCACCTGGATGTCCTTCATGCCAGCTTCAGCCAGCGCAGCGCATACATCCAGATACAGCGGCTCGCCCAGGGAGCCTGATTCCTTCGTGCGATCCAGCACAGCAATCTTCTTGCAGCTGGCAGGGATCGCAGCGATGAAGTGCTTCACGGAGAAGGGACGATACAGGTGGCACTTGATCACGCCAACCTTTTCGCCCATCTCGACCATCTTGGTCACGGCTTCGTCGGCCACATCGCAGCCGGAGCCCATGGCGATGATGACCTTCTCGGCGTCAGGCGCACCGACATAGTCGAACAGGTGATAGTGACGGCCGGTCAGCTCGCCCACCTGCTTCATGCACTCTTCCACAATCTCGGGCACAGCCAGGTAGAACTTGTTGCCGGCTTCACGACCCTGGAAGTAGATGTCGGGGTTCTGCGCAGTGCCAGCCTGGTGGGGATGTTCGGGGTTCAGTGCGCGGGCACGGAACTCTTCCACCTTGTCCCAGGGCACCAGCTTGGCGATTTCGTCGTACTCAGGCGCTTCGATCTTCTGGATCTCGTGGCTGGTGCGGAAACCGTCGAAGAAGTGCAGGAAAGGCACGGAGCTCTTCAGCGTGGCCAGGTGAGCCACCAGCGCCATGTCGCAGGCTTCCTGAACGGAGTTGCTGGCCAACATGGCAAAACCGGTCTGGCGGCAGGCCATCACGTCGCTGTGGTCACCAAAGATGGACAGGGCGTGGTAGGCCAGGGCGCGTGCGCTCACGTGGAACACCGCGGGCGTCAGCTCACCGGCGATCTTGTACATATTCGGGATCATCAGCAGCAGGCCCTGGGACGCGGTGAACGTGGTGGTCAGCGCGCCAGCGGACAGAGAGCCGTGCACAGCACCGGCTGCGCCCGCCTCGGACTGCATTTCCGCGATCTTTACCGTCTGTCCAAACAGGTTCTTCCGCTGCTGGGCAGACCACTCATCCGCAACTTCCGCCATGGGGGAGGAAGGCGTGATGGGGTAGATGGCTGCCACATCGCTGAACGCGTAAGCGACATGGCTGACGGCGGTATTGCCGTCTACGGTCATTTTGATTGCCATGGATGTACCTCCTTGACGCATGATGAGCCGGCAGCGGCAATCATCCGTTCCCAGCCCCGGAAAGCCGCGTTTCCATCCATGGGACAGGCGGCAAACGGCTTGCATTTCTGCTGCCGTTCGCCTTCCATGACATGCGAAAAAACGCGGGATATCCTCGTACCCTACAATTATAAGCGTTTCTTCATTCTATGTCAATCAATGGGCGAGAAAAACTCGACCATTTTCGTCACTTGTCTCTCCATCGGACAGGATTCGTTCCTATGCTTGCATGTTCTTCGGATGATTCGGCCGATCATTTACACAGAAAAAGAGAGGGAAACGTTCGCTTCCCTCTCCTGATGCTGAAATTAGAAATTCTCGCGAATCTCGATATCCTTGTAGCGCTTCATGCCGGTACCGGCAGGAATCAGCTTGCCAATGATAACGTTTTCCTTCAGGCCGACCAGCGGATCGATCTTGCCCTTGATGGCGGCTTCGGTCAGCACACGGGTCGTCTCCTGGAAGGAGGCGGCGCTCATGAAGCTTTCCGTTGCCAGGGAGGCCTTCGTGATGCCCAGCAGGATACGCTTGGCAATGGCAGGACGGCCGCCTTCCATGATGGTCTTCTGGTTGGCTTCTTCAAAGCGGAAGATGTCCACAAGCGAGCCGGGCAGGAGCTCGGTGTCGCCGCTGTCCTCCACACGCACCTTGCGCAGCATCTGCCGCACAATGATTTCGATGTGCTTGTCGGCCACGGCCACGCCCTGCAGGCGGTAAACGCTCAGCACTTCCTTCAGCAGGTATTCCTGCACGGCCTTCACGCCCAGGATGCGCAGCAGATCGTGGGGGTTGATGGAGCCCTCGATCAGTTCGTCGCCGGCCTCCACATGGTCGCCCTCCTGCACCTTCAGGCGGCTGCCATAGGTGATCTGATAAGCCTTCTTTTCGCGGCTGTCGTCCTCGCTGGTCACAATCAGCTCGCGCTTCTTCTTCGTCTCCTGGATGCTGACCTTGCCGCTGATTTCACTCAGGATAGCTTCACGCTTGGGCTTGCGGGCTTCAAACAGCTCTTCCACGCGGGGAAGACCCTGCGTGATGTCCTCGCCGGAAGCGATACCGCCGGTGTGGAAGGTACGCATTGTCAGCTGCGTGCCGGGCTCGCCGATGGCCTGGGCTGCAATGATGCCCACAGCCTCGCCGATGTCCACCTTGCCGCCGTGGGCCATGTTCTGGCCATAGCAGCGGGCGCAGACACCGTTTTCGGTGCGGCAGGTCAGCACACTGCGCACCATGGCCTTGGTCACACCGCGGCTGGCAATCAGCTTGGCTTTCTGGTGGTCAATGGCTTCGTTGAGGTGCACCAGCACTTCACCGGTCTTGGGATCGCAAATGTCCTCGGCTGCGGTGCGGCCGCGCAGGCGATCCTCCAGGGATTCAATGGACTGCTTGCCGCTCATCAGCTCCTGCACCATGATGCCGCGCACCTTCTCGCCGCGGCTCTCAAAGCAGTCTTCCTCACGCACCACCACTTCCTGGCTCACGTCCACCAGGCGGCGGGTCAGATAACCAGAGTCAGCGGTACGCAGAGCCGTATCGGCCAGGGACTTACGGCTGCCGTGGGAGGACAGGAAGAACTCCAACACGGTCAGGCCTTCACGGAAGTTTGCACGGATAGGCAGCTCGATGGTCTTGCCGGAAGGCGACGCCATCAGGCCGCGCATGCCGGCCAGCTGGGAAACCTGCGCCGAAGAACCACGGGCGCCGGAGTCCGTCATCATGCGGATGGGGTTGAATTTGTCCAGGTTCGGCAGAATCTGGTCGCGCAGGCTGTGGGTGCAGTTGTTCCACAGGTCGATCACGCGGCCATAGCGCTCGTCTTCGCTCAGCAAGCCGCGGCGATACATGCTGTTCACGTCCGCCACTTGCTTGTCGGCCTCAGCCAGCATGGTCTTCTTGCAGTCCGGCACCTTGATGTCGGCCACGCTCACCGTGATGGCGCCCACCGTGGAGTACTTGTAGCCCAGCGCCTTGATGGCGTCCAGCACCTGTGCGGTGCGGTGCTCGCCCTGGCTGCGGAAGCACATGTCCACAATGTTGCCCAGCTGCTTCTTGCCAACCAGCTCGTCAACCTCAAGCTCAAACATGTCATCCAGGCATTCGCGCTTCTTGAAGCCCAGGTTCTGGGGAAGCGCGTCGTTGAAGATCAGGCGGCCCAGGGTGGTGTCAATGAGCTTCTGACCCTTTTCACCGTTAAATTCTCGCTCAATGCGCACCTTGATGGGGCTTTGCAGGGTAATCTGTCCCAGCGCATACGCCATCTGTGCTTCGTCGGGATCGCGGAACACGCGTCCCGCGCCCTTGCCGTTCTCGTTGACGATGGTCAGGTAGTAGCAGCCGATAACCATGTCCTGCGAGGGGCTGATAACGGGGCGGCCGTCCTGCGGCTTCAGGATGTTGTTGTGCGCTAGCATCAGGAAGCGGGCTTCCGCCTGGGCTTCCATGCTCAGCGGCACGTGTACGGCCATCTGGTCGCCGTCGAAGTCTGCGTTGAAGGCCGTGCAGGCCAGCGGGTGCAGCTTGATGGCTTTGCCTTCCACCAAGATGGGCTCAAAGGCCTGGATGCCCAAACGGTGCAGCGTAGGTGCGCGGTTCAGCAGCACCGGATGGTCGCGGATCACCTCTTCGAGGATGTCCCACACCTCCGGACGCACCTTTTCCACAGCGCGCTTGGCGCTCTTCACATTGTGGGCGATCTTCAGCGCCACCAGGCGCTCCATCACAAAGGGCTTGAACAGTTCCAGCGCCATGTCCTTTGGCAGGCCGCACTGATACAGTTTCAGTTCAGGACCGACGACAATAACGCTTCGGCCGGAATAGTCAACGCGCTTGCCCAGCAGGTTCTGGCGGAAACGACCCTGCTTGCCGCGCAGAAGATCGCTCAGGCTCTTCAGGGCACGGTTGCCGGGACCCGTCACCGGGCGGCCGCGGCGGCCGTTGTCAATCAGCGCGTCCACAGATTCCTGCAGCATGCGCTTTTCGTTGCGCACAATGATGTCCGGTGCACCCAGCTCCAGCAGGCGCTTGAGGCGGTTGTTGCGGTTGATCACCCGGCGATACAGGTCGTTCAGGTCGCTGGTGGCAAAGCGGCCGCCGTCCAGCTGCACCATGGGGCGCAGATCCGGCGGGATCACGGGGATCACGTCCATGATCATCCACTCGGGCTTGTTGTGGCTCATGCGGAAGGCTTCCACTACTTCCAGGCGCTTCACGGCGCGGGCGCGCTTCTGGCCTTCGGTATCGCGGTCGCGCTCCTGCTCGGTCAGCTTAGCGATGGTGGTCTTCAGTTCAACGCTCAGCTTGTCCAGATCCAGCTCCTGCAGCATCTGCTTCACAGCTTCGGCGCCCATTTTTGCCACAAAGGAGCCCTTGCCGTACTTGCTCTCCACCTCGCGATAGCGCGCGTCGGAGATCAGTTCGTGCAGCTTCAGGTCGGTCTCGCCGGGATCCAGCACGATAAAGTTGGCGAAATACAGCACCTTTTCAAGGCTGCGGGGGCTGATGTCCAGCAGCATGCCCATGCGGCTGGGGATGCCCTTGAAATACCAGATGTGGCTCACAGGCGCGGCCAGCGTGATGTGGCCCATGCGCTCACGGCGCACCTTGGCGCGGGTCACCTGCACGCCGCACTTGTCGCAGATTTTATCCTTATCCTTAAACTTGATGCGCTTGTACTTGCCGCAGGCGCACTCCCAGTCCTTCGTCGGTCCGAAGATGCGCTCGCAATACAGGCCGTCCCGTTCCGGGCGCAGGGTACGGTAGTTGATGGTCTCAGGCTTGGTCACCTCGCCGTGCGACCAGGCGAGGATCTGCTCGGTCGAGGCCATGCCGATCTGGATGGCGTCAAGGTTGGTCAGTTCAAACAAAAGGGTCCACACTCCCTTCGATACCGGTCAGTGGTTGGCAGCGGTGCACCGCCGTGGCGATGGCGCAGCCTGTCGTCAAAATCCGCAGGAAAGGCGTGGCGGAGGAGTGGCTCTCCTGCCGCCCGCCTTTTTTGCGGTGTTTATTCCAGCGGATCATCCAGGTCGATGTCGCCCAGGCCGTCCAGGTTGAACGCATCGTCGTCGTCGCTTTCAACAAACGTTTCGTCGCTGAAGTCGCGATCCATCACGTCGTTGTCTGCCTCATCATCCTCGGGGATGGCGGGCAGAGTTTCCTCACTGGCGGCTTCTTCAGGTTCGTTAGCCGGCGCGGAGGAGGATTCCGGCATCACCGTGTCCTCCGGATCAAGCTCGGGGATCACAATCTCCTGCTTGTTGGCGTCAAGCACCTTGATATCCAGGCACAGTGCCTGCAATTCTTTGATAAGCACCTTGAAGGACTCAGGCACGCCGGGCGCAGGGATATTCTGTCCCTTGATGATCGCTTCGTAGGTCTTCACGCGGCCCACGGTATCGTCGCTCTTCACGGTCAGGATTTCCTGCAGGGTGTTGGCGGCGCCGTAAGCTTCCAGCGCCCACACTTCCATCTCGCCGAAACGCTGGCCGCCGAACTGCGCCTTGCCGCCCAGGGGCTGCTGCGTCACCAGGCTGTAGGGGCCGGTGGAGCGGGCGTGCATCTTATCGTCCACCAGGTGGTGCAGCTTGAGGAAGTACATGATGCCGACCGTCACAGGGTTCTCGAAATAGTTGCCGGTTCGGCCGTCGCGCAGGCGAAGCTTGCCGTCGCAGAACAGCTTCTTGTCTTCCTCGTTCAGGTTCAGCCGCAGGGGCTTGCCGTTGTGGAAGTGGTATTCGGTCATGTGCGGGTCGCTCAGATCCTCGGGCTTGCTCATGGTGTCTTCCGCAAGGCCCAGGCAGTCGCGGATCTCGTCATAGGTTGCGCCGTCGAAAACGGGGGTCGCAATGTGCCAGCCCAGCGCACGGCAGGCAAGGCCAAGGTGCACTTCCAGCACCTGTCCCAGGTTCATACGGCTGGGCACGCCCAGGGGGTTCAGCACAATCTGCAGCGGCGTGCCATCGGGCAGGAAGGGCATGTCCTCCTCACGCAGGATGCGGGACACAACGCCCTTGTTGCCGTGGCGGCCGGCCATCTTGTCGCCCACGGAAATCTTGCGCTTCTGCGCCAGATACACGCGCACCATCTGGTTCACGCCCGGGGCAACCTCGTCCTTGTTTTCACGGGTGAAGATCTTCACATCCACCACGATGCCGCCCTCGCCGTGGGGCACGCGCAGGGAGGTATCGCGCACTTCACGCGCCTTTTCGCCGAAGATGGCGCGCAGCAGACGCTCCTCTGCGGTCAGCTCGGTTTCGCCCTTGGGGGTCACCTTGCCCACCAGGATGTCGCCGGCCTTCACTTCCGCACCAATGCGGATGATGCCGCCTTCGTCCAGATCCTTCACTGCGTCGTCGCTGATGTTGGGAATGTCGCGGGTGATCTCCTCCGGCCCCAGCTTGGTTTCGCGGGCTTCCGATTCGAATTCCTCAATGTGGATGGAGGTGTAAATGTCCTCTTTCACCAGCTTCTCGCTCAGCAGCACGGCGTCCTCGTAGTTGTAGCCTTCCCAGGTCATGAAGCCGATCAGCGCGTTGCGGCCCAGGCCAATCTCACCCTTCTCGGTGGACGGACCGTCCGCCAGCAGGTCACCCTTTTCAATCTTCTGGCCTGCGGAAACCACAGGGCGCTGGTTGATGCAGGTGCCCTGGTTGGAGCGGGCAAATTTGGTGAGGTGGTAGGTGTGGCGCTCGCCGAACTCATCACGGATGACGATGGTGTCGCCACTGACCTTGTCTACCACGCCGCTCTCCTTGGCGAGGATTACCACGCCGGAGTCATGCGCAGCCTTGTATTCCATGCCCGTGCCCACCACAGGGGCTTCCGGCACCAGCAGCGGCACAGCCTGACGCTGCATGTTGGAACCCATCAGGGCGCGGGTGGCGTCGTCGTTTTCCAGGAAGGGAACCATGGCCGTGGCCACGGACACAACCTGCCGCGGGCTCACGTCGATGTAGTCCACCTTCTTGGCGGGCACTTCGATAATGTCCGCCTTGTCACGCACCATCACGCGGGGATGCTGGAACGTGCCGTCGTCATTGAGGGGCTCGTTGGCCGTGGCAACCTTGTAGAAGTCTTCCTCATCGGCGGTCATGTAGTCGATGTGGTCGGTCACACGGCCGTCCACCACCTTGCGGTAGGGCGCTTCGATAAAGCCGTATTCATTGATGCGGGCATACGTGGCCAGGGAGCCGATCAGGCCGATGTTGGGGCCTTCAGGGGTCTCAATGGGGCAGATGCGCGCATAGTGGCTGTAGTGCACGTCACGCACTTCAAAGGAAGCGCGGTCGCGATTCAAACCGCCGGGGCCCAGGGCGCTCAGGCGGCGCTTGTGGGTCAATTCAGCCAGCGGGTTGGGCTGATCCATGAACTGGCTCAGCTGGGAGGAACCGAAGAACTCCTTGATGGCGGCGCTTACCGGGCGGATGTTAATCAGGTCGCCGGGTTTCACGTCCACGGAGTCCTGCGTGTTCATGCGTTCACGCACCACGCGGTCCAACCGGCTCATGCCGATGCGGATTTGGTTCTGCAAAAGCTCGCCCACCGAGCGCAGGCGGCGGTTGCCCAGGTGGTCAATGTCGTCGGTGAAGCCCAGGCCGTAGGGCAGCCCCAGCATGTAGCTCACCGAGGCTACGATGTCGTCGGCCAGGATGTGCTTGGGCACCAGGCTTGCCACGTTTTCGCGCACCGCGTCCATTAGCTGGTCGGGCTCCACGGAGGAAATGATCTCCTTCAGCGTGGGCAGGTGTACCATTTCGAGGATGCCGGCTTCCTTGGGGTCAAAGGGCAGATAGGCGTGCGCATCCACAAAGTTGTTGCCGATCACCTTGCGCAGCGTGCCTTCAACATCCACCCACACGGCGTTCACGCCGGCGTTCTGCACGGCGCGGGCGGTTTCCAGGCCGATGCGGTCGCCCTTTTTCACCATCACTTCGCCGCTCTGGGGATTCACAATGTCCTCGCCCGCAATCTGGTTGTTGATGCGGGTGGCAATGGACAGCTTCTTGTTGAACTTATAGCGGCCCACGCGCATCAGGTCGTAGCGCTTGGGGTCGTAGAACAGACTGTTGAACAGGTTGGTGGCGCTTTCCAGGCTCGCGGGCTCACCGGGCTTCTGCCGTTTGTAGATCTCAATGAGACCCTCTTCACGGCTCTTGGCGTTGTCACCCTTGTCAATGGTGGCCTGCAGCCGTTCATCCTCGCCCAGCAGGTTGATGATTTCCGCATCCGTGCCGTAGCCCAGCGCGCGCAGCAGAATCGTCAGCGGCAGCTTGCGGGCGCGGTCGATACGCACCCACAGCACGTCGTTGGAGTCCGTTTCGTACTCCAGCCATGCGCCGCGGTTGGGGATGATCTGGGAAGAATACAGCGGCTTACCGGCCTTGTCCAGCGTACAGTCGAAATATACGCCGGGGGAGCGTACCAGCTGAGAAACAATGACGCGTTCGGCGCCGTTGATGATAAAGGTGCCGTGGTCGGTCATGAGGGGGAAATCACCCATGAACACGTCGGATTCCTTAATCTCGCCGGTCTCGCGATTTTTCAGGCGAACGAAGACCTTCAGGGGCGCGGCGTACGTTTTGTCGCGCTCGCGGCATTTTTCCACAGAGTCCTTCGGTTCATCCAGGGAGTAGTCAACAAATTCAAGCACCAGATTGCCGTTGTAGTCGGTAATCGGCGACACGTCGGCCAAAACTTCACGCAGGTCGGTTTCGAGAAAGCGCCTGTAGGAGTTCTTCTGCACTTCGATCAGATCGGGCATGTCCAGAACCTCGTCGATGCGCGAGAAGCTCATGCGTTTGCGGAGCTTTCCCATTTGAACCTCATGCACCATAGTAAGCCATCACCCCTTACGTTGTCCGACCAGCATCATGCCGCGCGCATTTTGCGAAAAAATTCCTGCTTGCATTTTTGCTCCGTTCCGTGTACAATATGCTTGCGGAAAGTCTGCGCGCGCGTAGAGATACCGATGCAATTCTAAATTCTATCATCCCGATTGAGAAATGTCAATATCAACCGGGATATTTTATTACGATTCTTTTTTTGACGCGCCTGTGTGCTGCGGTTCTGGTTTTTTCGTGAAAAAGCAGCCGGGAAAGCGGCGAGCGCTCCGTTTTTTGGTTGAACAATGTCCGCGGAGCACGCAAAGGAGAAAATGCATGCCAAAGAAATTTTTCCACCGTCTGATTGCTCTGGCGTTAGCCGCGTGGTGCGCCGCTTTCCCGGCCCTGTCGCAGCAGGCGGAAAGCGTGATTGTCAACCGCCAGCAGGATGCGGCTGCGCCCTGGCCCTTTGCTGAGAACGCCGAGCTGCTGGAAGTGTGGTTTCCGCAAATGATTAACTGCGATGCGGCGCTTCTGCGTTATGGCGACGAGGTGATTCTCATTGACTGCTGCTCGGAATCCTATGCCAAGCGGCTGCTTATTTTGCTAGACGGGCTGGGCATAACGCATATTCGAACCATCTATAATACGCACCCGCACCACGACCATCTGCTGGGCTTTATGCAGGTGGCCGATCACGTGCAGGTGGACGAACTGGCCGTCTGCTTTCCGGAGGATACCAACGACCGTATGAAAACCGCCGTGGCTGCGGCGGCAGAACGGAATATCCCGGTGACGCACTACGGCGACGGCGATATAATCCACATCGGGCCGGCTGCGCTGGACGTGTACCAGCGCGCGGATGATGATTGGAGCATCAATAATCGTTCCGCCATGATGCGCCTGAAAATGGGCGAGCGCACCATGCTTTTCACGGCAGATATGGAGAAAAAGGCGCTTGACCGTGCGGTGGAAACCATTCCTGTCCAGGAGCTGCAAAGCGACATTCTCAAGCATCCACATCATGGGCTGACCCTGCTCAATGATGATTTCGCCGGGGCGGTGCAGCCGCTTTTGTCCATCATCACCAACAACACACGCGCGCAGAAGGCCTGCTATGACCTGCGCCTGCGGAAAATTCCTTACATTTATACATCGTCGGGTTATACCCATTTGGTGACAGATGGAGCGATTTGGTTTGTCGAAGTGGTGGCTGCGGAGGATATGCAGGCCGCACAGAAAGCGTTCCAGCAGGATCCGATGCACACTTCAACCTGGATTCCGTCACAGCCCGAGTGAGCGTTTTTTCAAAGCTGATTTACGGCAGGAGAAGAACCTTTGAGGGTTCTTTCAGTGTGTCGACAAAGTGGCTTTGCCGCTTTGTCGAGTTTGCATTTTTTCACTGTCAGCGAAGCTGATGACCGTGAAAAATGGAAGGGATGGTTTCGCCTTTGGCCGAGACCACCCCGCCCGACCGGCATGGCCGGTCGATACGAATTCAGTCAGAGGGGCATAATGCCCCTCCGACACTTTCTCATATGGTTTATCGACAGTCTGGAAGAACCTTTTAGGGTTCTTTTTTGATGCAAAAATGGAATGCAAAGCGTTCGTTTTGGGTGCAACACATATGCGAAACGGTAGAAAAAAGCGTGTGCGTAAAGGAAAACGCTACGCCATGGTGCTGAACAAAAAGAGAAGGAGCGAGAAATGACAGGAAGACGGATATCCGATTTGCACGCATGAGAGAAGCACTTTTCCTGCTCAATTACCACAAACAGACGACTCTAAGCCCCTGAAAATAGTGCGTGGCAATATCCTCGCCGGGGTAACCGTCCAGCGCAAGGGCGTAGGCTCCCCATTGCGGCATGCCGACCCCGTGACCGTAACCGCGTCCGGCCATGTGCACGCGGCCGTCCTTTACTTCCAGCCGGGTCAAAAGCGTGGAGCGCATCACCGTGGAGCCGAGCGCCAGGCGGAGCCGCGCGGCGTTTACCTCTGAGCCGCCAACCGAAAGCGTGATGGCGCGTCCGCTTGCGCCCTTTTGGGCGATGGCCAGCGGCTCCGGGGAGCGTGCCTTTCCGCCTGCTTTTCTACATGCGGCAAGAAATGCTTCTGTTGAAAAGCTTGCCGACCATTTCTGCGCTTCGACCGGTGCGGCAGGAGAATCCAAACCGCGCATGGAAATCGTCCAATCCGGCTCGGCCTCCTGCCAGTCCAAACCCTCCTGCGCCAAAGCCGTCACGCCGCCGGAGTGTGCGTGAAACCAGGCGTAGGGCAGTGTGCCATCCGCAGTGGAAAGCACCATGCCGCGGGTAGACAATACGGCTTCCTCGATGCGGTCGTTCACAGCGGAGGCGTTGTAGGCCTGCGCCTCGGCAATATCGGTGGAAATGTCCGCACCGGGATAACGGCTTTCTTTTTCGGAAACGAATTTGAGCACGAAGGTTCGGGCGAGGATGGCCTGGGCACGCAATGCTTCCATGGGCCAGTCGCTGCGCATTTCTCCGGCCACAACGCCTGCGACGTAACGCTCGATGTCCAGCTGCTCTATCGCGTTGCCGGACAACACATAGACAGACAGAACCGGCAGCCCGCCGCCCTCTGACAGGAGGGAAGCAGGGACCTCGGGCGAGGGGAGGGACGGAGTGGGCGACGTCTGATCACCTGCATCAGAAACGCTGCACGAACTGAGAAAAAGCGCTGCAAGAAAACACAGAATAGCCTTCATCAACATCCCTCCCGCATACCCTATGCGCCAGGAAAGAAAAGTAGGAGGAAGGGCACAAAATTCTTCAAGAATTTGCGCCTTTTTTCCGGAAAAATTCGTTGACAACGGACAAAATCAATGTTATGATTATCAAGTTGAGTTGCATACCTCGGGTTCGTATGCCCTTTTTCGGGCTGCGAATCGATCAGAAAGGAGCGGATTGCCCTATGGAAAACCTGAAGACGAGTGCAAACAAAGTTGTCGGATCCAAGCAGGTGCTCCGTGCCCTGAAGACCGGCGCTCTTGCCCGGGTTTATGTAGCCAACGACGCGGACACGTTCCTGTTTCAGCGTGTGGCTCGTGCGGCAGAGGAAGCCGGCGTGCCCACCATCAGGGTCGCGACGATGAAGGAGCTTGGGGAAGCCTGCCGCGTTGCGGTGCCCACCGCTGCCGCCGGGCTGCTCCGGTAAAAACCATCCCCATCCATTCTACTTGCCTATAAGTTTCCGAGGGTTGCGGAAATTTTAGGATATTTTTCAGGAGGTGCTTCCATGCCCACGATCAATCAGTTGATCCGTAAGGGACGGGAAAAGGTTACCAACAAGTCCACTGCGCCCATTCTGCAGGGCTGCCCGCAGAAGCGCGGTGTTTGCCTGAGCGTGAAAACCACCACGCCCAAGAAGCCCAACTCCGCCCTTCGGAAGATTGCAAGAATCCGTCTGACGAACCAGATTGAAGGTACCTGCTACATCCCCGGCATCGGCCACAACCTGCAGGAGCATAGCGTTGTGCTGATCCGCGGCGGCCGTGTGCGCGACCTTCCTGGCGTCCGTTACCACATCATCCGCGGCGCTCTGGATACCGCCGGTGTGGCCAAGCGGATGCAGGCTCGTTCCCTGTACGGCGCTAAGCGCCCGAAGAAGTAAGCCTAAAAAGCGCGGCCTTGCGCTTTCTCGGCTGCTGCCCGATCACGCTGGCATAACGCCCGAATCAAGCCTTTTCCCTGCCGGAACGCGGGGGAGAGAAACGGTTCAAAGCGCGCGCCACCGGCCCGGATAAAGTCGATCCGGGGACGGCATGATGCTGACATGCCGTCGGAGGGAGTGGGAAAGAGAAGGCCAGCCATGGCTTGCAGGAACGACACTACGAGAACGAAGCTTTTTTGAGGAGGGAAACCTATGCCCCGTCGCGGTTTTGTACCCAAGCGTGAGGTGCTGCCGGATCCCGTTTACGGAACCACGGTGGTCACCAAGCTGATTAACCAGATCATGCTGGACGGCAAGCGCGGTGTCGCGCAGAACGCCTGCTACAGCGCTTTTGAAATGGTCGCAGAGAAGACCGGCAAGGACGCCAACGAGGTGTTCCAGGCTGCGCTGAACAACGTTGCGCCCCAGCTGGAAGTAAAGGCCCGCCGCGTGGGCGGCGCCACCTACCAGGTGCCTATCGAGATCCGTCCCGAGCGCCGTCAGACCCTGGCGCTGCGCTGGATTGTGGACTTCGCCCGCAAGCGCGGTGAGAAGACCATGGCCGAGCGCCTGGCCGGCGAAATGCTCGACGCGAGCAACAACACCGGCGCTGCTGTGAAGCGCAAGGAAGAAATGCACCGTATGGCCGAGGCCAACAAGGCGTTTGCCCACTATCGGTGGTAATGAGCGAAAACAGATTATCCCTGAAGGCTGCCACCGTAGAAAGGAGAGCGATCCACCATGCCCAGAAGTCACCCGCTTGAAAGAGTGCGTAACATCGGCATTATGGCGCACATTGACGCCGGCAAGACCACCACGACCGAGCGTATTCTGTTCTACACCGGTAGAACGCACCGCATCGGTGAAACCCATGAAGGCACTGCCACCATGGACTGGATGGCCCAGGAGCAGGAGCGCGGCATCACCATCACGTCTGCTGCAACCACCTGCATCTGGCACGATCCTCGCGATCCCCAGAATCGCAACAAGACCTATCGTATTAACATTATCGACACCCCCGGTCACGTGGACTTCACCGTTGAGGTGGAGCGCTCCCTGCGCGTGCTGGACGGCGCTGTGTCCGTCTTCTGTGCAAAGGGCGGCGTTGAGCCCCAGTCCGAAACGGTGTGGAAGCAGGCCGAAACGTATCACGTTCCGCGCATGGCGTATGTCAACAAGATGGACATCACCGGTGCGAACTTCTTCCGCGTTGTGGACATGATGAAGGAACGCCTGGGCGCCAACGCTGTGCCGATTCAGCTGCCCATCGGTTCCGAAGCCGACTTCCGCGGCATCGTTGACCTGGTCAAGATGCGCGCTGAAGTGTACTACGACGACGAGGGCAAGGACGTGCGCGACGAGGACATCCCCGCCGACATGATGGAGCTGGCTCAGAAGTACCATGACGAGCTGATCGAAAAAGTCGCCGAGACGGACGATGAGCTGATGGAAAAATTCTTCGGCGGCGAAGAGCTGACCACCGACGAAGTCATGGCCGCTATCCGCAAGGCCACCATCAACTGCACCATGAACCCCGTGCTGTGCGGCACTTCCTACCGCAACAAGGGCGTGCAGCCCCTGCTGGACGCGATCATCGAGTACATGCCCTCTCCGCTGGACATTCCGGCCATCAAGGGCACCGATCCCGACGATCCCGAGAAGGAACTGGTGCGTCATCCTTCCGATGACGAGCCCTTCTCCGCACTGGCATTCAAGATCATGGTTGACCCCTTCGTGGGCAAGCTGGCGTTCTTCCGCGTGTACTCCGGTCACCTGGCCGCGGGCAGCTACGTGATGAACTCCACCAAGCAGAAGCGCGAGCGTATGAGCCGTATCATGCTCATGCACGCCAACCACCGCGAGGAAGTCGCCGAAATTTACACCGGTGAAATCGCAGGCGCAGTGGGTCTGAAAGACACCACCACCGGCGATACCCTGTGCGATGAAAACCACCAGATTATTCTTGAGTCCATGGTCTTCCCTGATCCCGTGATCGAGGTGGCTATTGAACCCAAGACGAAGGCCGGTCAGGACAAGATGACCATGGCGCTGCTGCGTCTGGCTGAAGAAGACCCGACCTTTAAGACCTACACCAACACAGAAACCGGTCAGACCATCATCGCCGGCATGGGCGAGCTCCACCTGGAGATTATCGTTGACCGTTTGCTGCGTGAATTCAAGGTGGAAGCCACCGTTGGTAAGCCTCAGGTTACCTACAAGGAGACCATTCGCAAGCACGCCCGTGCAGAAGGTCGTTTCGTCCGTCAGACCGGCGGTCACGGCCAGTACGGTCACTGCTGGATCGAACTGGATCCCCAGGAACCCGGCAAGGGCTACGAATTCGAGAGCCGCATTGTGGGCGGTGTAATTCCGAAGGAATTCATTGCGCCTATCGATCAGGGTATCCAGGAAGCCGCCAAGTCCGGCGTGCTGGCTGGTTTCGAAGTCGTAAACTTCAAGGCTGCCGTGGTGGACGGCTCCTACCACGATGTGGACTCCTCCGAAATGGCATACAAGATCGCTGCCTCCATGGCCTTCAAGGAAGCCGTGAAGCATGCTGATCCCTGCCTGATGGAGCCCATGATGAAAGTGGAAATCATCGTTCCCGACCAGTATCTGGGCGACGTGATGGGCAACGTGTCCAGCCGCCGCGGCCGTGTGGAAGGCACGGAGATGCGCGGTCAGGATCAGATCATCCACGCGTTTGTGCCGCTGAGCGAGATGTTTGGCTACACCACTGACTTGCGCTCCCGCACGCAGGGTCGCGGCATGTTCACCATGCAGTTCGACCACTACGAAGAAGTGCCCAAGTCCGTGGCTGACAAGATCATCGGCGAGCACGCGAAGAAAGAATAATTTACACACCACTGTTTTGGAACAAGGAGGAATTTTCCCATGGCTAAGGAGCATTACGAGCGGAAAAAGCCCCATGTCAACATTGGCACCATCGGTCACGTTGACCACGGCAAGACGACGCTGACAGCCGCTATCACCATGACGCTGGCCCAGAAGGGCGAAGCGCAGGCGATGCGTTACGACGAAATCGACAAGGCGCCCGAGGAAAAGGCTCGTGGCATCACGATTAACACCGCCCACGTGGAATATGAAACCGCGAAGCGCCACTATGCGCACGTGGACTGCCCCGGCCACGCTGACTATGTGAAGAACATGATCACCGGCGCCGCGCAGATGGACGGCGCCATCCTGGTGGTGTCCGCGCCCGACGGCCCCATGCCCCAGACCCGCGAGCACATTCTGCTGGCCCGTCAGGTGGGTGTGCCCTACATCGTTGTGTTCATGAACAAGACCGACATGATGGACGACCCGGAGCTGCTGGAACTGGTGGAAATGGAAATCCGTGAGCTGCTGAGCAGCTACGACTTCCCGGGCGACGAAGTGCCGATCATCAAGGGCTCCGCGCTGAAGGCGCTGGAGTACATCCAGAACGGCGGCACGGATGTAGACACCTGCGAAGAGTGCAAGTGCATCTGGGCGCTGATGGATGCGGTGGACGCATACATCCCGACCCCCCAGCGTGCAACGGATCAGCCCTTCCTGATGCCTGTTGAGGACGTGTTCTCCATCTCCGGCCGCGGCACGGTTGCCACGGGTCGTGTGGAGCGCGGCACGGTGAAGGTGTCCGACACGGTGGAAATCGTTGGCCTGATGGACAAGCCCCGCAGCACGGTTGTGACCGGCGTGGAAATGTTCCACAAGCTGCTGGATCAGGCGGAAGCTGGCGACAACATCGGCGCGCTGCTGCGCGGTGTGCAGCGCAACGAGGTGGAGCGTGGCCAGGTGCTGGCGAAGCCGGGCACGATTCATCCCCACACCCACTTCATCGGTCAGGTGTACGTGCTGACCAAGGATGAAGGCGGCCGTCATACGCCGTTCTTCAATGGCTATCGTCCGCAGTTCTACTTCCGTACCACGGACGTGACGGGCAACATCAAACTGCCCGACGGCGTGGAAATGGTGATGCCTGGCGACAACATCGACATGGAAATCACCCTGATCACCCCCATCGCTCTGGAGCAGGGCCTGCGTTTCGCTATCCGTGAGGGTGGCCGCACGGTTGGTTCCGGCGTTGTGGCGAAGGTTATCGAGTAAT
>CAKUFA010000021.1 GCA_934647165.1 uncultured Clostridia bacterium
TCTTTTCGTATAATTAGCCGTTCTCAGAAGTTTTAACTAATAGTTACAAAAGAAGCTCCGCATAACTTTTGTGCAGCAAGCCGCTCCCTTCCGCCACATGCCAAGTCCAATTCTTTTTTCCTCCTTCTTTTCCTGCATTCCCTGCCTGTGCGGTGTAATCCACGCTCCGCACCTGCTATTGTATTTCATTTCCTCGTATGCTAAACTTATAGTACACACACCAAACTGAAGGAAAGTGACCGTCATTGCATTAACCCATGCCAGCCGGACTGCCGGACAGCAAGCCCTTTCCCGCTGCATGAGGACAGCGTGAAAACAGTGCTGCCCGCTGCTTCGCAAAACGAAAGCACCCCTTTGACGCTGGTCTTCACGGATTCGCAAACGCCCGTTATGTTCCTTCGCCTGATTCTGAAAGCGTAAATATCGATCATTGATATGGATGCTGAGGGGCAGGCATATCATCCGCCCCTCAACATTCCTGATGATACACAAAGGAGATTGCCGCCCCATGCAAGGTAACCGCCGCACTGCTTTTTTTCATCTGCCCGGTCTGTTTGAATTCGATGCGCTGTATTCTGCCTTTCTGCCCCTTTTCCATGCGCACCGGGAGTATTTCTATGATTGGTGCGAAATCGGCTCGCTTTACGGTGCACCGGCGGACTGTCTGTGGGGCGGCGGCCGCGTCAGCTGCGGCAGCTGCGACCCACAGCACGCTCTGGCGATGACGCGGCAATACGGCATTTCCGCCCGGTTGACGTTCAGCAATTCCCTGCTGCGGCCGGAGCACCTTGCCGACAGCCGCTGCAACGCACTTTGCCGCCTGTTTGCAGGCAGCGGCGGCCCTCAAAACGGCGTCATCGTTCATTCGGAATTGCTGCTTGACTATTTGAAGCGCATGTATCCCATGCTCTACTTCGTTTCCTCCACCACCAAGGTACTGACCGATTTTTCCGCCCTCAAGCAGGAGTTGGCACGACCCGATTTTGCTTATGTGGTGCCGGATTTTCGCCTGAACAAGGTCTTTGGCCAGTTAAGCGCCCTGCCCCAGGCACAAAAGGACAAGGTGGAATTTCTCTGCAACGAATGCTGCGATTTTGCCTGCAAGTGCCGCAAATCCTGCTATGAAGCAGTCAGCCGAAGGAATTTGGGGCTTTCCGGTCCCGATCATCACTGCCCCGCGCCAAGCGCCGGGGAAGGCTATCGCTTTTCCAATGCCATGAAAAATCCAGGATTCATCAGCGTGAACGATATCCGGGAGCGCTTTCTGCCTATGGGATTTTCGCATTTCAAAATCGAAGGCCGCGGGCTTGGCAGCGCACTTATTCTGGAATTCCTGCTCTACTACATGACAAAGCCGGAATATCACCTGCACGTGCGGGAAGCACTTTATCTTGACAATATGCTGGATCTGTTTTGACAAATGCGGCGGCAGAACGTTTCATCCGTCCTGCCGCCGCTCTTACCTGTCAGAAAATTCAGTCTGGCTGCTTTGCAGGGAATTTTTTCTTTTTCCCGATGATTCTTTCCTTTTCCAGCGCCGCATTGCCAAAGCCAGCAGCTTATCCTCTTTTTCCTGGACAATTTTCCTTTCTTCAGCTACAATTCAAACAAGGCATTTCTTCTTTCTATTTCCATGTTTCCGAGGGAGGTTCTCTGTATGAAGCTCATTGCCCCGGAGGGCTACACCGATTTTGCCTGCACAGCCGGGCAATGCCGTCACACCTGCTGCGCCGGATGGGAAATTGACATTGATCCGGCAACGCAGGCTGCCTATCGCGCAATGCCCGGTAAAATGGGGGATCGCCTTCGCCAAAGCATTGACTGGGCAGAGGATGGCGTATCCTTTCACCTGACAGAAAACGAGCGCTGCCCCATGCTGCGCGATGATGGGCTTTGCGACGTTATCTGCAAGCTTGGGCAAGACGCACTGTGTCAAATTTGCACCGATCACCCGCGGTTTCGCCACTTCTATGCGGACAGGGTGGAAATTGGCCTGGGCTTTTGCTGTGAAGAAGCCGCGCGCATGCAGCTTGCCCGCACCTTGCCCTTCCGCCTTTCCGTGCTGGAGAACGATGGTTCGCCCGGCGAACCGGATGCACAGGAGCAGGCATTTTTCCATTGGCGCGACACGCTGATGGCCGCTGCTGTCATGCGAACCCTTACCCTTGAAACGCGCATGACCCGCATCATGCAGTTAGCCGGGCTTTCTTCCTTGCCGGCTGTGCAGGAAACCGCACGTTTTTGCCTGACCCTGGAGCAGTTAGATGATGCATGGACTCAGCAGCTCACGAATTTTGTTGCTATCAGCAGCGCTCCCCGCGCGCTTCCGTCATCCCTCGATATACCAGCTGAGCAGCTTCTGTGCTACCTGCTCTACCGTCACTTGCCGGATGCGTTGGAGGACGGGCAGCCCCTTGCGCAGCTTGCGCTGTGCCTCGCACTGTGGCAGCTGTGTCTTGCGCTGTGCGCGGCTCATTCTGCGCCCTCGCTGGCTGTGTTGACCGATCTTGCGCGCATGATGTCTGCGGAAATTGAATACTCGCAGGAAAATCTGGATGCACTGGCTCTGTGGGCTGAAAGATAAGGATCTGCATTGCCTGCCCGGAAGCACCCCGTCATCTGCGTTGCAGGATACATTGTTTGCCCCGACACAAAAAGCCCCTTGCCGCAATGTTTGAATTGCTGCAAGGGACTTTTTGCTATTCAGGCAGCTGCGGATCAGTCCAGCCTCCCCGCAGCCACCAAAGGATTACTTGCTCGCGTACTCCGCGGCAGCTGCACCGGCGATGCGGCCAAAGACCACAAAGTCAGCCACAGCATTGCCGCCCAGACGGTTCGCACCGTGCACGCCACCGGTAACCTCGCCGGCCGCATACAGGCCGGGGATTACGTTGCCGTTCACATCCACCACTTCCGTGTTGGTGGTGATCTTCAGACCGCCCATGGTGTGGTGCACACCAGCGGACACCTTGATGGCGTAGTAAGGAGCGGTGTTCAGGGGATTGGCAAAGCTGGTGCGGCCAAAGTCGGGGTCATTCTTGGCCTCCACATAGCCGTTCCAGGTGTTCATGGTTTCAGCCAGTGTTGCGCCGTCCACGCCAATGGCTGCACCCAGCTCTTCATAGGTGTTGCCGGTGAAGGTGTAGCCCTTCTTGATGTAGCCCTGGATAACGTTGGAAGCATCCGCCATGGCCTGGTCAACAATCAGCCAGCTGTAGGAGCCGGTCTGTGCAATTTCCGCAGCAGACACCACGTCACGGGTGCCCACTTCATCAATGAAGCGCTTGCCTTCCGCGTTCACCAGCACAGCGCCGTCGCCGCGCAGGCCTTCGGTAATCAGCGCCGCGGTGTCAAACTGCACCGTGGGGTGAATCTGAATCTGATCCATATCCACCGTGTCAGCGCCGATGGCCTGCGCCATCGCAATACCTTGACCCTGTGCGCCGGCCGCATTGGTGGTCATGAAGCCAGCCAGCTCGGGCTTGTACTTTTCAACCATTTCGCTGTTTGCGCCGAAACCGCCGGTAGCCAGCAGCACAGCCTTGGCGTTCACCGTCACGGTTTCGCCATCCTTGCCGGTGGCAACCACACCGCAGGCAGCGCCGTCCTTGGTCAGGATGGTGTTGGCCAGCGTGCTGGTCAGGATGGTGATGTTCTCGTTCTCATTGCAAGCGGTCTCCAGCAGGGGAATCATGTAGGAGCCCACGGAGATGGTCTTGCCCTCTGCGTTCACCGGGCGATGGATACGCTTGACGGACGCGCCGCCGAAGCTGCCCACGCTGGTGAGGTTGATGTTCACCGTCTTCAGCCATTCGATGGCTTCAGCGCTGTTTTCGCACAGCGTCTTCACCAGGTCGAAATTGTTCACGGCCTTGCCGCCGATCATGGTATCCAGCTCCATCAGTTCCACGGAGTCGAAATAGCCCTCAGGCTTCGCCTGATAGGCATCCCACTGTGCCTGCACCGTTGCAGCCAGCGCAGTCACATCCGCGTTGTCCGCATAAGTGGACGCAGCAGCCTTCAGGGTCTTCTCCACGCCTGCTTCCTCGCCGAAGGTGTTCTCATCCTGGGCGGGGGTCTTCGCAGCGTTCATGCCGCCGGTAGCACGCACGGAGTTGCCGCCGACAACGGCCTGGCCTTCCAGCACAACCACTTTCTTGCCGGCCTGGGCAGCCGTGAGCGCTGCGGTCATGCCTGCACCGCCTGCACCCACAATCACCACATCGGCGTCATAGGTGGCATCCTCCGCCTTAGCCGCCTCCTTCACGGTCTTGTAGTCGTCGGGGTTCACACCTGCGAGCACAAGCGCTGCTTCCGCAGCAGCCTTCACCGCGTCTGAGGAGAAGGTCGCACCGCTCACGCCATCCACCGCAATGCTGTTGTTTTCCACCATTGCAGCAGGCATGTTTTCAATGGCCTTGGAGCCAATGCCCTCGGTCTCATTGACGCCAACCGCCTTCACATCGGTCATCACACCGTCAGTCAGCGTCACAGTTACCGTCACGTCACCGCCAAAGCCCTTGGCAGTGCCTTCAAAAGTGCCATTCACGCCGTCAGCCAGGGCCGCGGGCGCCATGGTCAGCACCATCATGCCAGCAAGCAGCAGCGCTAGAAAACGCTTCTTCATGATCAAGTCCTCCTTGATGTTCTTTGCCGTTTTTCGGCATCGCCTATTATAGCATAGACGCAGGAAAAAATCCATATTTTTCGACAAGAAATTAACGACAATTTTTTAACTTCCACTCTCCTTTTTGTTCTTCTGGTTTTTCTATCCGCATACACTTCCAGCAGGTGAGCAAGGAGGGATTTCTATGACGCAGACCGTTCATCGCAGAAGAAGCAGTTCCGGAACACGGCGAAACCTGCCGCGGTTGCTGCGGGGGTTGGGTGTTGCCGTGTTAACCACCATGCTTGGCGTTGCCGTGTTTGCCCTGTTGATGACCTGGCTGCGCCCGTCTGACGGCGTGATCCGTGTGTTCAACCAGGTGCTGAAGCTTGTGTCCATTACCCTTGGTGTAGCTGCCGCCGTTGGTCGCGGCGGCGAAGGTGGCCTAGCACGCGGCGCTGCCATTGGGTTAGGCTATATGGCTCTTGGCGTGGCATTGTACGCGCTTTTGTCCGGCCAAAGCGCGCCCTTCACCTCCTATCTGGCGGATCTGGGCATGGGCATAGCCGGTGGCGGCATCATCGGGGCAATTCTGTCGAATATTTCGCCAAAATGATTGCAAAGCCGCAGAAAATCGTGTATAATGTACCTATTCCCTGTTATTTCATAAGAATTGGAGGAAATTGATCCATGAAGCATATCGAAACTATCCAGAATCCTTGCCTGAAGCAGTCCCTGGTGCATGGCGGTTGCGGCGAATGCCAGGCTTCCTGCCAGAGCGCTTGCAAGACCAGCTGCACCGTGGCGAACCAGTCCTGCGCCAACAAGGAAAACAATGCTGTGCTGGGCGGCAACGAGGGCAAGCTGAACCGCTCTTTCGGCAAGTAAAGCACCCGTCGGTTGTCTGTCTATGAAAAGGGCGGAGAGATTTCCGCCCTTTTTTCATGACTTTCCCCTTTTTGAACCATCATTAGGAGGCTTTTTCTTGATTCATACGTTCAAAGCTGTTGGTCAGCCGATGATGCTGGATGTGGGCAGCGGCGCAGTGCATGCGCTGGACGACATGGCCTACGACGTGATCACCCTCTGGAACGACCACACACCCGAGGAGATTGTTGAAGCGCTGAAGGATAAATACGACGCTGAGGAGCTTCAGGAAGTCATCGGCGAAGTGCGTCAGCTGGAAGAGATGGGGGCGCTCAACACCCCCGATGATTACTCCGATGTGCAGCTGCACGAGCCGGGCGTTGTGAAGGCCATGTGTCTCCACGCGGCCCACGACTGCAACCTGCGCTGCAAATATTGCTTTGCTGCCACGGGTGATTTCTGCATGGGCGAGCGCAAGCTTCTGCCCTATGAGGTTGGCAAGGCTGCGCTGGACTGGCTGGTGGAACACAGCGGCAACCGTGTGAACCTGGAAGTAGACTTCTTTGGCGGCGAACCACTGATGAACTTCCCGGTTGTCAAGCGGCTGGTGGAATACGGCCGTTCCATTGAAAAGGAAAAGAACAAGCATTTCAAATTCACCACCACCACCAACTGCGTGCTGATGAACGATGAAATCATGGATTTCCTCAACAAGGAAATGGACAACGTGGTCATTTCCATCGATGGCCGCCCCGAGGTGCACGATCGCATGCGTCCCACCGTCAACGGCAAGGGCAGCTTCGATCTCATCATGGAAAAGGCCAAACGTTTTGCTGAAAAGCGTGGGCAGAAGCAGTATTATGTCCGCGGCACCTTCACCAAATACAACAAGGACTTCGGCAACGATGTGCTCTTCCTGGCCGATCAAGGCTTCGAGCAGCTGTCCGTGGAGCCTGTTGTGACCGATCCGAAGGTGGAATACGCGCTCACGGAAGAAGACCTGCCCGAAATCATGCAGGAATACGACCGCCTGGCGCAGATTTATCTGGATCGCCGCGCCAACGGCAAGTGGTTCAACTTCTTCCACTTCATGGTGGACTTGCAGGGCGGTCCCTGCCTGCGCAAACGTCTTACCGGCTGCGGCGCCGGCAATGAGTACGTAGCCGTGACGCCGGATGGCGATATCTATCCCTGCCACCAGTTTGTCGGCCGCGAAGGCTACCGCATGGGCAGCGTTCTGGATGGAACCTTTGACCGGGATATCCAAAAGAAGTTTGCCGCCAACCACGTGCTCAACAAGGAAAAGTGCCGTGACTGCTGGGCGCGGTTCTTCTGCTCCGGCGGGTGCGCAGCCAACGCGCAGGCGTTCCATGGCGATATTTCCCAGCCTTATGACATGGAGTGCCAAATGGAGCGCAAGCGTCTGGAATGCGCCATGGCCATTTATGCCAAGGAGCATCAAAAGTAAAGCAAAAAGAAGAGGCATATGCCTCTTTTTTTGCGTGTCGACAAAGTGGCTTTGCTACTTTGTCGATTTTGCATTTTTCACTGTCAGCGAAGCTGACGGTTGCGAAAAATAAAATGTATGGTTTCGCCTTTGGCCGAAACCACCCCGCCCGACCGGTATAGCCGGTCGATACGAATCCATTCTGAGGGTCATGATGCCCCTCAGACTCCTTCTCATATGGTTTGTCGACAGTCTGGCCTCTTCTTTTTTACTGCTGTTTTCTGGAGTCATGCACCTAAAAAGCGTCCCCGCAGAGGTTCTCGCCTCTGCAGGGACGCTTGCCTTTTTCAGGAAATTACTTGTTGTCCGCCGTCACGGCCTGAGCCGCAGTACGACCGGAAACATAGATTTCCACAATGGCGTTGCCACCCAGGCGGTTGCCGCCGTGGATGCCGCCGGTCACCTCGCCAGCCGCATACAGGCCGGGCACGATGTTGCCGTTCACATCCAGCGCATGGCGCGCAGTGTCCACCTTGATGCCGCCCATGGTGTGGTGGGTAGAGGGTGCCATGAAGCGGACGCGCAGCTCCACACCATCCAGGGTGTAGGTGTCGGGCAAGTAGTTGCCGTTCTCGTCCTTCTCAGCATTGCCGATCAGACGGTTGGGGTTGGTCTTCTTCACGTCCGCGGGCTGTTCGCCGGCCATGATCGCCTTGTCGTAGCTCTCGATGGTCTCGCGTACGGTCGCCGCGTCGGTGCTCAGGCCCAGGCTGGCGAACAGATCGCCCAGCTGATCCACCGTGCGGACGTATTGACGCCATTCCACGTCCTCGTTGCCATACAGGTATGGGCCGGGGATCTTCGCGGCAGCATTGGCGATTTCAATGAACACGCCCTTGGTACCGTTGTGCTCGATGCCGTTGCGGAACTCAGCCAGGGACAGCACGTCGCGTTCGCTGGTTTCATCCACAAAGCGCTTGCCGGTGGTGGGGTTCAGATAGATGGCATAGTTGCCGCCGCCGAAGGCCAGGTTGCCGTTGTCAATCCAGCTGATGGGCATCATCTGCGTGAAGCCCATGCCGGTCACGTCAGCACCGGCGGCCTGCGCCATCACGATGCCGTCACCCTGCAGGGAAGAACGGTTGGTGGTCTTGGTGCTGGTGGAAACATACTCGCTGGACCAGTAAACGTTGGTGTCCACGACCATCTGCAGGTTCGCAGCATAGCCGCCGGTCGCCATGATAACACCCTTGGTGGCGTGGGCGGTCACAGGGGTGCCGTCATACTTGGTCGCCTTTACGCCGGTCACCTTGCCGTTTTCAACGATCAGCTCTTCCGCGGTGGTGCGCAGCATGATCTTGTTGCTTTCCGCCGTGGAAGCCGTCTTCAGCAGGGTGTTCATGGGCGCCTTGAAATAGGTGCCCCAACGGCCGGGATAGTTCTCGCCGTCGATGGTCGCGCCGATGAATTCGTTCTCACGATACCACAGCGCGCCGATCAGGGTGGGCTGTGTGTCTTCCACAAAGGTGGAGCCCTGAGCTTCCAGCCACTGCTTCAGCTCCTGGCCACCCTGGATGAACTGGTTCACCAGGTCAAAGTCGCCGTAGATCCAGCTGCTCATGTCAGCAGAGGGACGCAGGCCGCCATAGTAGGTCTGGAAAATGTGCAGGTTCACGGTGGAGAACAGGGTCAGCTCACCCGCGCCCGCAGCAACCTTGGGCTCTGCCCAATCCAGATACGCCTTGATTTCGCCCTTGAGCGCCTGCAGGGTGGGCAGGTATTCAGCATGCACACCGTGCTTGCTCAGCTCCTCGATGTCGCCCGCCACAAACTCATGATCCTTGTAGTAAGCTTCGTCGAAAGGCTCCTCGCTCCAGTTCAGGATGGTCTTGAGCTCGTTCAGGGTTGCGGCGCTCTCCACCACCTTGTTGTAGGTGTTGCCGTCATAGCCAACGCCCGTGGTCGCGTCAGGATCAGCAGCGTCCCACACCAGGTAGGGCATCACGCTCTGATACTGGCCGCCGGACACCAGCGTGTTGCCGCCAACTTCCGCATTCTTTTCAATCACCAGCACGGTGTTGCCGTCCTGTGCAGCCTGCGCAGCGGCAGCCATGCCTGCACCGCCAGCACCAACGATCACCACGTCGTAGGTCTCTTCGATGGGATCGCCGGCCTTCACCTCTGCCTTGGCAGCCTTGAAAGCAGCCAGGTTGGTGCAGCCAGCCAGCTCGGCAGCAGCGTTCACCGCACCGCGCACAGCGTTGCTGGTGAAGGTCGCGCCGCTCACACCGTCAACGCCGGTGCCGTTGGCCGCGATGATGTCGGCAAACATGGGCTCAAAGGCCACGTCGCCCACATGCTCGGTTTCCTTGCTGGAAACCAGCGCAATATCGGTCACAGCGCTGTCAGAGAAGGTCACAGCCAGCTCCACATCACCGTTGTAGCCGGCAGCCGTGCCGTTGTAGGTACCAGCCGTGAAAGCCACCGCCGCATCATTCGCAGCCGTTTCGCCCTTGGCCGCGGCCAGCGCAGCAGCCAGCGCTTCCTTCACAGCGTTGCTGGTCACCGTCGCACCGCTGGTGACGTCCACCGCGTCCGCATCGCTCACGCCCACCAGAGAAGTGGCATAGCCTTCGATGGCCGCGCCGCCCAGGGCAGGGGTCTCGTTTTCGCCCGCAAGGGTCACCGCCGTCACGGCATTTTCATCCACGGTCACCTTCACGGTCACCGTGCCGCCAAAGCCCTGCGCCGAGCCTTCGTACTCGCCGGGGGTGAAAGTAGCTGCGCTACCAACCGTCAGCGGCACGATGGCCAGCGTCAAAGCCAGCAGAAGAGAGAAGAACTTCTTCATCGTGACAAACCTCCTGTTTTCTTCGGAATCGCCATGCCGCCAAAGTGCCGCTCCGTCAGGGAAACAGCTCCCCCTCGCCGCAAGCAATGCGCGCTGAAGGCATCCGCCTCTTTGTGCATGGTTTTCCATTATGTGACAGTGTTTTTTCTGCCATTTGTTATCATAGCACGTGAAAGGAAAATCGTCAATTCCTTCTTGCGCATTTGCAGGAATATGTTCCCAAACATCCATTAGCTTCGGATGTTTCTTCGCTATTGTGCATTCTCCATTCACTCAATCATATTGATAAAATAGCGGATGATTGTTCATATTATATTGATTTGAATGATGCGCGATATGTGGCTAAAATCAACACTGTACAGCGCGGCTTTATGAATCGTTTCCAACGCCACAATTCTTCAGGACTCTCCTTCCCGCTCTCTTGACGATCGCGCCGACAAAGAATATACTGTTTGTGAAGAGGCTTTCCGATACACCGTCTTCGGAGGCATTGAAAAGCAGGCAGAGGTGGCATCGAATGGGAGATAAGTATCTTTATCGAAAAGTATATCAAGCATTGGGAAAGCAGATTGCCGACGGCACATTGCCGCTGGGTGCAAAGCTTCCCTCGGAGGCCGAATTATCCGCTGTCTATCAGGTCAGCAGCATCACGGTCAAACGTGCCCTGTCCATGCTGCAGGAAGATGGGCTTGTAAAGCGCATCCAAGGCCGCGGCACTTTTGTGCAGGGCATTGATGCAGCGCCTGCACAAGCGCCGGCGCAATCTCCAAACGCCAAACCTATCGTCGGCCTGATTCTGGAGCATGTCACCAGCGCTTTTGGCCTGGATATGCTCTATGAAATGACCCGCCTGCTGGATGACGCGGGCTATCAGCTGCTGGTTCGTTTTTCTTTTTTCAGCATTGAAAAGGAAACGCAGCAGATCGACGAACTGATTGCTCTTGGCGTATCAGGGCTATTGATTATGCCCTGCCACAATTCCTATTACAGCATGACCATCCTGCGGTTGATTCTGGAAGGTTTCCCGGTGGTACTGATTGATAAACGTATGAACGGGCTGCCGGTCAGCACGGTTTGCACGGATGGTTTTGCAGCCACGCGCAAGCTGGTACATCACTTAAAAAAATGCGGCTGCCGCACCGTTGCGGCGTTGTCGGTCAACCCGACTTCCTCCAGTTCGCTGAACGACCGCATGCGCGGCTTCCGACAAGGTGCGGAGGAGACCGGGCTGATTTGCGTTGGGGAATGTGTTGTTCCCTGGCAAACGGGTCATATCCTGACCACCGCCCCCGAAGAGGATTATCTGATCACCATCAGAAAGTTTTTGCAGGAGCAGTCCATGGACGGTATTGTTTGCACCGAATATGGACTGGCCCGGGCGCTGTATACCGTCGCAAGCCAAATGAACATCACCTTGGGCTGTGATCTGCGTGCCTGCTGCCTGGATGAGGACGCGCTGGCTACGGAAGGCTTTTTCTTCACGCACATGCGGCAGGATGAATTAACCATTGCCTGCAAAGCAGTGGAGCTGATGCTGGCATTAATCGGCGGGGAGAAAATACCGTCCCGTGATGTACGCGTTCCGGCTATTTTTCATCACGGAAAAACGACATAAAATATATTTTTTAAAAATCCGCAAATCTATTTTATTGTTTCAAATGGCAGCTGTTAAACCGCATAAGACACCCAAAATAGGATTTTTCGATTCCTTTACGCAAAAATTTCAAAAAATATATAATAAATATATTGACAAGTATAGAAAAAACAATTATCATAAACTCAATCAGATGTGCGAAGGAACAACGCAGAATCTGCCAACAAAAAGGAGGGTATCTTTCATGAAGAAACTGCTTTCTCTGTTGCTTGCGCTGGTCATGACGTTGAGTCTGCTGTCGACCGTGGCCTCGGCCGAAGCAACCGGAACGGTGCGCATCCTGTCCGGCGTTACCGGCGGCAAGGATGAAGAAGAAATGAAGCTGTGGGCCGACGAGCTGGGCAAAGCGACGGGTCTGAACGTGGAAATCGAGCGTCCTGCTTCTGATTATGACACCATCCTGATGCAGAAGCTGAGCGCCGGCGAATCCTACGACCTGATCTACGTGACCGCTTCCCAGTACGCCAATCTGGTCGATCAGGGTGCGCTGATGGATATCACCGATAAGGTGAATGCTTCCGAGATTCTGACAAACAACGTGCCTGCCAGCGAGTGGGCGGACATCACGGTGGACGGCAAGGTGTATGCCGGCTTCAACAAGCGTGAGCTGCACATCGTTGTCAATCTGAACAAGACGCTGTTGGAAAAGGCAGGCGTGGACTACAAGAATATTGAGCCCACCCTGGAAGGCTACCACACGGTGTTCAAGGCACTGCGTGACGCCAATCCCAGCGCCGATTTCTATCCTCTGGACACCATTCTCGGCGAAAACTGGGATCTGCAGCCCTGGATGGCCTCTCAGGGGCTGAAGGGCGGCGTGGTGGTTGATCCCGCCGATGGCAAAACCTACGTGCCCTATGCCACCGATGCAGCCGCCCCCGTGTGGGATTGGTTCAAGACGCTGTACAACGAGCAGCTGCTGGATCCCTCTGCCTTTGTGGACAAGACCAAGGACATGCGCAACAAGATGGGCGCTTCCTCTCAGGCAATTGCGGCAGATGTTGACTGGGCTGCCTGGGTTGGCCTGCACAACGCCAACGCGGCGGCGGGCGGCGTTTCCACGGCGGAATACGAGATTGTGTCCCTGCCCGGCTGCAAAACGCCTGACGGCACCTATATGCTCCGCAAGGGCAACGCCAGCCTGTTCGCAGTGCCTGCCAACGCCTCCAATGTGGATGGCGCCATCAAGGTTCTGGAATACTTCGCCACGCAGGAAGGCGGCGAGCTGCTGAGCCTGGGCGTGAAGGATCATGACTACACGGTAGACGCCGACGGCAAATATGCCCTGACCGAAACTGGCAAGAGCCACGCCATGGACCACGGCGCTCCCATTCCGATCGACAAGGCGTTTGTGAACCCCATCGGCATGAACCTGGGCGTTGAAGAAGCGCTGACCTATCTGGATTACGCTTCCATTGAGCGCATCATCCCCAATGAAAGCGACTACAAGTCCATCGTGGGCAAGTGGGCCGTGAGCATCATCAAGGGTGAAGTTGAAACGTTGGCCGGACTACAGAGCATGCGGAACGAACTGGTTTCCATGGGCATCTGCGAAAAGTAAGCATTGCAAGCAAACGAGCGAGCGGATGGTGGCATTACGCCGCTATCCGCTCCTCCTGTTTATGGTCGCAAATGTTCCGATAAGGGAGGAACCGCTTTTATGACAACCGGAAAAGCATCATCCATGCACGCCTCGCGCAATCACCGCCTGTGGGTCAAGCTCCGTCAATATCGCTCCATTTATTTGCTGTTGCTGCCTGTAGCAGCCTACTTCCTCATTTTCTCCTATTACCCGATGGTTCTTGGCGTTTTCAACAGTTTCCGGGAAATCAAGCTTCTTGGCAACGCAACCTTCGTTGGACTAAAAAACTACCGGAACATTTTTGCCAGCCCTGTGTACAGCCAGGCAATCGTCAACACATTGATAGTTGGTGCAGGCACGTTTGCGCTGCAATTTATCTGGGGTCTTTTGCTGGCGCTGGCCATGAATGAGCTTCGCCGCCGCAGCGCTCGCTCGCTGGTGCAGACGGTGACGTATATCCCTTATCTGCTGTCCTGGTCCGTGGTGGGTTCATTGTGGATCACGCTGCTATCCACCAACGGCCTGGTGAATGGGCTGCTGCAGGCGCTGGGATGGACGCATCATCCGATTGTTTTCATGGCCGAGCGCAGCATGGCGCGATCCATCATGATTTTTACCGGTGCGTGGAAAGGCGCGGGCTACACGGCGGCGCTGCTGCTGGCAGCGATCATCGGCATCGACCCCACGCTGTATGAGGCGGCCTCCATCGACGGCGCAACGCGCATGAAGCAGCTGCGCTGCATCACCATTCCCTCCATTCTGCCCACCATCAAGGTGGTGGTCATGCTGGGCGTGATGGGCATGCTGCGCAACTTCGATCAGATTTACGTCATGTCCAACGCCAACATCCTGGATCGTGTCCGCAATCTGCTGTATCTGATTTATACGGACGGCATCGTGCAGTTCCGTATCGGGCCGGCTTCCGCGGCAGCCTGTCTGGTGCTGGCAGCAACCTACGTTATCAGCGCGGTCGTTCGCAAGGCCATCCGCTATGACGAAGATGCGTAAGAAAGGAGGAATTCCCATGACTCATCCGTTCTGCCGCAAAAACCCGCTGTGCAATGAGCTGCTTCCCTTTCAAAAGGCGCTGATGTTCTGCTTTTTGGCCCTGGCGGTTCTCCTCACGGCTCTGCCCATGTGGAATGTGATCGTGCTTTCCACCTCCACCTCGCTGGACGCCAGCCGCAGCGGCCTGACATTGTGGTGGCGCCGCTTCAGCGTGGAGGGCTTCGCCTATGTTTTCCAGGTTTCCAAGCTTGGCCGGCCTTTCCTGAACTCTCTTTTGGTCACCACTGTAGGAACCGTCATTCAGGTGCTGCTGTCCAGCATCGCAGGCTATGTGCTGATTCAGCAGCAGCTTCCCTTCCGCCGGTTCATCACCAGCTTTGTCATGCTGACCATGATGATTCCCGGCGACCTGACCATGATCTCCATCTATCAGCTCAACCGGGATCTGCACCTGCTGAATTCCTATGCAGGTTTGATCCTCAACGGCCTGATTTCCGGCTTCAGCATTCTGCTGATGCGCAACTATTTTGAATCCATCAGCTTCACCCTTTCCGAGTCCGCCCGCATTGACGGCGCAACGGAACTGCGCATTTTCGCCAACATTTACATGCCGGTGTCCCTGCCAGGTTTGGCCACGGTGTTCTTCATGGAATATGTGGCTCGCTGGAATTCCATCACCATTCCCGCGGCCATTTTGACCAACGAATCCATGTACACCCTGCCGCTGAAATTGAAAACGATGATTCTCAGCACAAACTCCACCTCCGGCACGGCGCAGATTCCCGATAACGCCATTATGGCCGCCATCATTATTACTGCCGCGCCGCTGCTGCTGATTTATATCTTCGCCCAGAAGTTCCTGCTGTCCGGCCTGAACCTTGGCGCAACGAAAGGATGAAAATCGCCATGCGCGAACAAATGCTGCATTTGACCCGATTCATTGCGCCCAAAGAGGAGCGCGCCTATTTCACCCTGCCCTTTGAGGTCCCGGAAAATGTGGAGAAGCTGACCATCACCTACAGCTATCCTCGGCGTGTTCGCTTTGAGCAGGATGGCATGGTTTGTCAGCGTGAGGATAACATCATCGACCTGGCGCTGCGTGCGCCGGGCAACCGCTACATCGGCGCTTCCGGCTCGGATCGAAACACCATTGAGCTCTCTTCCCAAGGCAGCTCACAGGGCTACGCGGCCACGTCCATTGACGCTGGAACCTGGGAAATCATCATCGGTGCGTACAAGGTGCAGCCCGCCGGTGTAACCGTGACCTATGACATTACCTTTACGCTGAAGGAACTGCGCCGCTTTCAGGGCGATCTGCATATGCATACCACCGGCTCGGACGGTGTGCTGCCGCCTGAGGAGCTGGCAAAGCTCTGCCGCTTACAGCATTTGGACTTTGCGTTTATCACCGACCACAATAATTATGCAGAAAACGACCATCTGCCGCGCATCCCCGGCCTGACGGTGCTCCCCGGCGCGGAATGGACGCACTACATGGGGCACAGCAACTTTCTCGGCGTTCGCCGCCCCTATGTCTGCCCCTTCTGCGTCAACACCAGGGAGGAAGCGCAGGCGACCATACGCGAGGCACGTGAGCGCGGCGCCATGATTGTGGTCAATCACCCCTTCTGCAAACCGGAGTGCGGCTGGAAGTGGGGTTTTGATCTTGCACCCTATGACGCAGTGGAAATTTGGAATGGCCCGCTGATGCTGGAAAACGAAAATTCCGCCTGCCTGGACTGGTGGCAGCAGCAGCTTTGTCAAGGGCGTCATATTCCCGTGGTGGGCGGAAGCGATTTCCACCGCCCCGGCCCCATGTCATTGCCGGGCATCCCCTGCACCTGTGTGTACGCGCTTTCCCGAAGCCCTGAGGATTTGCTGGCTGCCCTGCGCCAGGGGCATGCCTATGTAAAGTTTGCCCCGGACAGTCCTAATGTGGCCGTGGATGCCAACGGACGCATCATGGGCGACACCGTTCCCGCAGGCACAATCGTGCGCGCTGTTTTTACCGAGCTGCATGGCGGCGACAAGCTTCGCCGAATTACCGACCGCGGTGTAGAAGAAATCACGGCTGTTCCCAGCGCACTGGAAGCAACGCTGACCTTTTGTCCTCAGGGCGAACGCTTTGTGCGCTTTGAGGTGGTGCGGGCTATCGCACATCAGCTGCCCGAAATGCCCGTGCTGATCTCCAATCCCGTGTATTTTCAAGAGGAGGACTGACGCACTATGTCCATCCGGCGGATCGTGCTTGTCTTCAAAACACACTTTGATATTGGCTTTACCAGGCTTTCCGAGGAAATTCTGGATTATTACGCCACGGATATGCTGGATCGGGTCGCCGCTACCTGTGATGCAACAGCAGAGCTCGGGCCCATGCGCTATGTATGGACCATGCCTGCCTGGCCCCTTAAAGAGATGCGCAGGCGCTGCACCCCGGAGCGCCGCGCAAAGCTGGACGATCTTGTTGCCCGCGGACAGGTGGCGTGGCACGCACTCCCCTTCACCTCGCACTATGACTTCTGCGGCATTGAGGATGCTATTTACGGTTTAGGCGTTGCGCGGGAGCTTTCCCGGTTTTATCAAAGACCGATCAGCCGCGCCGCCAAAATGACCGATGTGCCCGGGCATGGACGCTTCCTGCCCGAAATGCTTGCCAGCGGCGGCGTGGAATACCTCCACCTGGGCTGCAACACCTTCGCCAAGCCCGTGGATGTTCCACCCATCTTCTGGTGGGAAGCGCCCTCCGGCAAGCGGGTGCTGACCATGTATAACAGCGGCTACGGCACATCGCTGCTGCCGCCGCAGGACTGGCCGCTGGATACATGGATTGCCCTGCTGAACACCCAGGATAACAGCGGCCCGCAAAGTGCCCAGATTGTTTTGGACTATTATGCCAAGCTTCGTTCCGCCTTCCCGGATGCCGAAATCAGCTGCGGTTCCTTGGATGATGCATGGAATGCCCTTCGGCAGGAAGATCTTTCCGCGCTGCCCATTGTGCGGAAAGACCTGGCTGACACCTGGATTCACGGTGCGGCCAGCTACCCTGCGGAATCCGCGCAAGTGCGCCGTGACCGCCGTCGTTTGCTGCGCATCGGCCTTGCGCTGGCACAAACGCAGGATGAAGCGTTGCGGACACTTGTCGCCCGGGAAATGGATTGCGCCTATACGCAGCTGATGTGCTACAGTGAGCACACCTGGGGGCTGGATGTGAAAACCTGGTTGGGCCCCATCCCGGACTACGAAGCCTTTGATACCCTTCGCACCCAACCCGCCTATCGCCGCATGGAGGATTCCTGGCAAGAGCAGCGTGCCCATGCAGTCACTGCCACAGCCTGCTGTGACCGTGCCGAGCAGCTGCTGGGTCTCAAGGCATTGCCTGCTTTGCCCGCAGTACCGAAGCAGCCTGTGCATAGTGAGCTATGCAGCCTGTTTTCGCCGCGCTACCGACTGGACTACAATGCCGCCACAGGCGATATTCTCTGCCTGTATGATCGGGTACTGAACGCGCCGCTGCTCCAAAGCACTGAGGAAGCAGGCGTATTCGCCTATCGCTACGATCGCTACGGCATTGATGAGATGACGGAATACCTGCGCGCTTATGCATATCGCTTCTCCGATTGGGGGTTGGCGGACAACGGACGGTTGGAGTATCCGGAGTGCAGCCATGCAACACGTCATCCGCAGTTTGTCCGCTGCGAGGCCGGGGAGGGGCAAGTCACCTTCTATTACCAAGCCGCCCTGGGAGACCGTTTCGGCGATGCAGCACAATTGTCTTTGACAGTGACGCTGCCGCAAACAGCGGATGGCACCGTGCAGGTAACGCTCAAATTGAAGGGAAAGCGTGCAACGCCCTATGTGGAAAGCGGCGTGCTGTCCTTCCCTGTTGCCGGAAAAGCGCAGGCCATTTACATCAACAAAACCGGTCAGGTGCTGCGGCCTGAAACAGAAATTGCCGCCAACGCCAACCATGTCTTCTATGCGCTGGAGGACGTTGCCGCCATTCAAACCGATGCCTGCATCGTGAGTGTAATACCCAAAGACACGCCCCTTGTCAGCCTTGGCGAAAACGGCGTCTATGGCTTCCGGCGCAGCTATGAAGCGCACGTGCCGGAACTGCGCTGCTGCCTGTTCAACAACATGTGGGGCACGAACTTTCCCCAATGGATTGAGGGCGACTTTACCTTCACCTTTGATGTATTTGCCCTGCCTGTAACGGAAGCTTCCCGCCTGTATGCGGAAGCTGAACGGCACGCGGACACGGAAGCAGGTATTGCCGGACCTTTCCGCACAGATGAACCCCTTCGCATCTGCGGCGCCGAGCCTTGCGGCACCGGCACACTGCTGCATGTGCAAAACCTGTCCGGCGAGCCCTGCACGGCCGCACTTTCCGCTGAAGACAGCTGGCAGCTGTTCTCCTCCGACCTCTATGGGCTGGTACAATCACAGGAGAATCAAGCAGGGAAACCCGTGCATTATGCACCCTACGCCTTGCAAAGCTTTCTGGCCATGCGGAAGGGATAACGGCAGCATCCGTTGCTCAGCGGCAGAGTTCCGCATTCCACGGCCATCTGTGCAAACCGTTTTACATTCGCCTTGCCCCTTATGCAGAAGAAGTCTTGCAGTCCGTCCTTACAGCAAAAGCACCGGGAGAATTGCCGTGTTCGGCAGTCCTTCCGGTTTTTCGTTGTCCTTCTCCGGTTCAATGGCTAAAAAGATGCCCCGCCGAATTTCTTCGACGAGGCAGTGAGCAAAACTTTCCATGGTTTCAGCTTATGCTTCCAGTACCCCCAGCTTTTCCAGGAAGCACAGCTTCAAGTTCCAGGGATCAATCTCCTTCAGCGCCTGCAAGGCCGCCCGGCTTTCCTTTTCCTCGCCAAGGCCTTTGTGCCCAAGTGCCAGCAGCAAGTTTGCTTCCGCAAGGTGCAAAGGCTTCACGTCCAGCTCAAAGGGCAGCGGAGAGGGCATGCCCACGCCAAAGTAGCCGTAAAGGTGTGCGTTCTTCTTTTGTTCCGCACCGGTTTCCACCATGCTGCGGAAAATGGCCTCGGCCTTGTCCGCTTCACCCAGCTTTTGCAGGGACAGCGCTGCAAAATAGGAAACCTCTGTTACCTGATTAGGCTGATTCGCAGCCTTTTCCCAGGCCTCGCGCGCTTCTTCCATTTTTTCCTGCGCTTCCAGCAGCAGACCGGTATAATAGTAGATGTTCGCTTCCTGCGCGCTGTAGTGGCGCCCCTCGCCGTAGTTTTGCGGGTAGACAAGCGCCGTTTCAAACCATCGCATAGCCTCATCCGGGTTGCCGTTCAGCTGATCCTGACGGCCCCACATGGTGTACAGCCAGCCATGCATGCGGGTCAGCTTGCCCTCGCCGCCCTCGTAAATGTTGAATCGCTTGGACAGCAGCAGCTCCCTTGCTTTTTCAAAACGGCCTTCCTGCATGTACAGCACAATCATGTCCAGGAAGCAGTCATCCCGCTGACGTGCAAGCGCTGCATGCGCTTCCAGGAAAGCAAGCCGATCCTTGACAGGCATGTTGATGTTCTTGTAAAGCTGCAGCAGCTCATAGACGATGCGAGCATCATCCGGCGCCAGGCAGAGCGCCTTTTCCAGGCAGGCGCGGGCTTCCTCTTTTTCACCAAAGTGATCGTACAGCGCCTGTGCCAGGTTGCGCCAGGTGAAAGCATAGCCAGGGTTCAGGCGGGCGCTTTCCTCCCACGCGGTACGGGCGGCGGCAAAGTTCATGCGGTCATAGTACAAGCAGCCCAGGAGATATTGCGCCTGCCATGCCTGGGGATAGTGCGCCAGCACGGCAATATCCTCCAAGCGGTTGGGAAAGCACAGCTTCATCTCCGCCGCTTCAGGCGCACAGCCGGTCACATAGGCTTCGTAATAGGCTGCAAGCTGGTTCGGGCACACACAGGTTTTCAGCACGCTGGCAGCCTCCGTGTTCAGACCCGCGCGCATAAAGTCCAGCGCCGCGTCAATCACGTTCTGGGGCCGGTTGCGAATAAAGCTTTCCACCTCGCGCCCCTTCAGCAGCCACAGGGCATAGCGGGCGTAGGTATCCTGGGGCGAGATCGCCAGCACCTGATGCAGTTCCGTCTCATCATGGGTCAGATAAGCCCGCAGGGTGTGCGCCGCCAGATGGTGGGCGTTCGTCACCAGCGCTTCGGTCAGGTGATCCACCGCCAGCGCGCGGTCGCCCCGCGCACAGTCAATGCAGGCCATTTCATACAGGCAGGCGCTGCGCCAGCCGAACTGCCACGATGCGTCCGCGAACAACTGGTAAGCCGCGTCCAGATTGCCGCACAGCCGCTCCAGCCGTGCCTTCTGATAAATGGCCTCCGGGTCAATGGGGTTGTCATTGCGCATCTTCAGCCGTGCAATGGCGCGATCCAGATAGGTGCGTGCGGCAGCAAAGTCGCCCTTTTCCAGCATGGAGCGACCCATGGCAAGGTTGCAGCGCAAGTCCTTGGGATCCCGCCGCAGGGCTTCCAGATAATAATCCTCCGGAACATAGGTGTGGTGCTTATACTGCTCCAGATGTGCGCCGTGGAGATACAGCTCCTCCAGGCTGTCAATGTCCTTGGGTTCCGGGGGAATGGTGCGGGCCTTCGGTTCCTGCTTGCTGCCCTTGGGCGTAGGCTGATAAGCCACCAGCAGTTTGTCCATCCTGTCACGCAGTTCTACGCGAATTTCGCTGTCATCCATATCGACAGGCGCCACGCAGCGCTTGATTACAGGATGATCGGGATCAATGCTCACCTGCTCCATCATCAGCACCTGATCGCCTGCGCGAACGGTCAGGACAGCATTCTCCTGACGGGAAGTGGCAATGCAGCCCACCGTCAGGGTATCATCCTTCCGTTTGAAGGAAAGCGCCGCTTTGCGGGTAGCGTTCGCCGTGGGGCCGATACCCCGGGTGGGATACCATACCTGTGTAAAGGTCTTGGTTTCCCCGGGCATGATGTAGGTAAAATCCGGCTGGTTATCCGTGAACACACCTGTCATCAGTTCAATGTAGCGGTCGCCGTTGTCCGTCAGATTGGCGCACCAGGCGCGGCCAAAATCACCGTCGCCCCAGGTCCACATTTTCTTGCCTACGGAATAGTGATGATCCGCCACCGTGACAGTGCCCGCATCCGCCGCAAAGTCATACCCGCCCAGGAAATCCATATCACTCTGCCCACGCATAATCATCACGGAGGTTGGCAGCTTGATGTTAGAAAACCAGGTTGCATCCGTTCCCTTGCCATAATCGAAGGGGCGAGCTGTGTGGAAGACGCCTTTCATCACAGGGAAGGAAATCACGGCGCGGCGGTCATGGTCGTTGCCCCATTCCACATCCGGCGGAAAGGTTGCCTTGTAATCCTTGTGAACGCGAACAGCCAGGTTGTTCCACCACATAAAGGGCAGGGGCGTGTCCGTCGGGTTGTACACAACAGCCTTGGCTTCCACCACCGAGGAGCCCGGATATACCGTAATCCCCACAGCGGCACGCATGCGGTGGAAGGGTTCTGCTTCACCCATCCAGCAGGTCTTCGAGCCGTCGGCATTTTCCTGTAAGGTGGCTTCCGTAGGCATAAAGGTCGTGGGGCGGTGATGCTGCGGCCAGTTGAACTCCACGCCGCCGGACACCCACGGTCCTGCCAAGCCGACCATGGCGGGCTTGATGCACACGTTCTTATAAATAAACTCATAGCCGTTGCTCTTCTGCACCGCGCCGTGAATTTTGCCGCCCAGCTCCGGCAGCAGCTCCACCTCGATGTATTCGTTGGACAGGGTAATCATATCGTAGGGCTTTTCGACCGGCTCATTGCTCAGCCGATCAGTGTAAGGGATAGGATAAACCCGCCCTGTTGCGCCCTGATAGGCTTTCTTTTCCAGGAAAAAGGGCAGTTCGTTGGGAGCGGCAGGTTCATAAGTGGGCAGCAGCCGTTGTTCCCGTTTCATTTCCACAGCCATGGTTCATGCTCTCCTTTGCATCAGCCGCTGCCGCAAGGGCAGCGCCGTTTTTCATTTCGCTTGCTTTTACCATAGCACAGCAGGCCTGGCTCCGCCATAGCATCCACGGTATCCTTGGACAAAACGACCCACAAAATGCTTGCACTCTGTCGCCATTTTGTATATACTGGACACATGAAAGGGAGGAAAATGCATGGAAAGTTTCACCCTCAGCGGCATTGTGCTGGCTCACCACTTTATCGCGCCTCCGGGCTGGGTCAGCGATGAATATGCCTTTGCGCGGCAGCATCACGGCATTGTGTATGTGCTTAGCGGTTCGGCGGAGTATCGAATGGGCAGTGGTGAAACGCTGTTGATGCGGGCCGGAGACTGCCTGTATGTCCCGCGTGGCACGGTGTACGTCACCCGGTGCAGCGGTGCGGAAGACTTTGTACACATGACCGTAAACTTTGATATGTTGGGAACCGGCCAGCTCTTTCCCGCGCCCACACGGCTGCGTTTTCATACCTCCACCCGCTTTGAGCAGCTGTTCTCCACGCTGGTGCGGCACTGGACAACCCGGCACCCTTACTACCGTGAGCGGTGCATGGGGCTGTTGTACGAAATGGTCTATCTGCTGCTGCGGGAAGCAAGCGCCATGCCGCGTCCTTATTTGGAAAAGCTTCAGCCTGCCCGCGCCTATCTGGACGCGCATTTTTGCGAGGACTTTCTGCTGGAGCAGCTTCCGGGCATGTGCGATCTGTCCGCAACCTATTTCCGGCGACTGTTTCGCCACGTCTTTCATGAAACGCCCGCGGAATACCGTACCCGGCTGCGCATGGCAAAGGCGTCCGATCTGCTGCTCAGCGGCGTATACACCATGGAGCAATGCAGCGCACTGTGCGGCTACAACGATCCGGCCTATTTCAGCCGGATGTTCCGCAAGGCCATGGGACAAAGCCCCTCGCAGTTTTTGAAAAGCCACAAGGAGGAGCGCCCCTCAGACGCCTGATCAATCGGCAGAACAGACCCCTTTTTTGTGATTCGGATGCAGATATTGCCCAGATGCTCCGATGTGATTGACGAATCTCTCTGCATTCCTTTATAATTTGGCCAAGTATTGGACACTTTGTACGCAATCATGCGTACAAGGACTATCCAAAGGAGGCGTTTTTTATGGGAGAAATTTGGAGCAAGGAACGGGCCTGGGCCTGGTATGACAATCACAACTGGCTGCGCGGCTGCAATTTCATGAGCAGTGACTGTGCCAACCGCATCGACCAGTGGCAGGAGGAAGGCTTTGAAGAGCGCCTGAAGACGGCAGACGAAGAGCTTGCACTGGCAGCTGAAACAGGCTTTAACACCATCCGTATTATTCTGGAATATTTTGTGTGGGAAAAGCAGCACGATGGCTTCATGGAGCGCTTTGACCGCTATCTGGAAACCGCATGGAAGCATGGCATCTCCTGCATGGTGGTGCTGGGGAACGACTGCATGCAGCCCAAAGAATTCACCAAACCCATGACCCTGGGGCCGCAGCACTACGACTGGGGCTATCACGGTGGACGGAAAAAGAGCCAGCACAGCCAGTTCCCCGGCATGGGCTATCACCTGCTGGATGAGCCGGAGTTGGCTCTGCGGCACTATGAATGGGTGCGCGAGATTATCGAGACCCACAAAAATGATGAGCGTATCTGCATCTGGGATATTTACAATGAGGTCGGTAACGCCAAGCGCGATCAGGCCACGATGCCCCATTTGAAAAAGTTTTTTGAAATTGCCCGGGAGATCGACCCCATTCAACCCCTGACCTGCTGCGTGTGGCGGCTGCCCGCGGATCGTCATCAACCCTTCAGCGAAGTTGAGCAATTTGCCCTGGCAAATTCCGACATTATCTCCTATCACAACTACGGCACCTATGAAAGCAACATCCAACAGATCAAACGGCTGAAGGATACCTACGGCCGCCCCATCGTTAACACAGAATGGCTGGGCCGCTGCCTGCACAACACCGTGCAGGAGATGTTCCCGCTGTTCTATCTGGAAAAGATCGGCTGCTACAACTGGGGCTTTGTGGCAGGCAAATATCAGACCTATGAGCCGTGGGAAGGCCTTTGGCAGCGCTATGAGAAGGATCATAACGCAGATATTGACTTCACCAAGTGGTTCCATGACCTGTACCGGCCCAGTCATCACCCCTATGACCCGAAGGAGATCGAGATTATCCATCGCTACAGCCGCATGGCGGATGAGGACTTTGCAGCGGTGCAGGCGAAAAAAGAGAAATAAGCAAACCGCAAAATGGAGCGCTGCCACATGCAAGCGGCGCTCCATTTTCGTCTTGCTTCCATCCCCGGTTCAGGCTGAACGCACACCCCGAAATTTATCCGGTTACACCAGATTGGCGATGGCCTTGTTTGCAGCGCCATGCTATAATCTGCGCAGAGATCCACACGTTAAGAAACTGCATGAAGGGAGCGAGCCTTTTGCTGCATACTGTTCATTTATCCGCACACGGATACGAAGCTGATATCCTGCCAGAGCGCGGCGCAAACCTTGTGTCCCTGACGCGTCCGGCACTGGGGCTTTCCTCTGTGCGCACCCCTCAATCATCGGAGACGTTCACCACGGAGAATCCCTATTTGTGGGGCATTCCGATTCTGCTGCCGCCCAACCGCATTTCCGGCGCGCAGTTCACCTTTGAGGGCCGCACCTATCACTTCCCCATGAACGAGCCTGCCATCGGCAATTTCATTCATGGCGTGCTGCACGAAACGCCCGTCCCCTGCATCGAGCAAGCAGAGGATCACGCGGTGTTCCTGTTCCGAGCCACGGATGCCAAGCCTTACATGACCTTTCCCCATGCCTTCACGCTGCGCATTACCTTTGCGTTGGAGGCAGACGGGCTGCACCAGCGCATCACCGTGACGAATGATTCCCCGCTGGACATGCCCTTTGCGCTGGGCTTCCACACCACCTTCGCGCTGCCTTTTGTGCAGGACGGGCGCGTAGAGGATGTGCGATTGCACTTGGGCGTTGCGGAGGAGATTGTGCGCAACATGGATACCTTTTTGCCCACAGGCGAAGTGCTTGCAGACTCTCCCCTGCGCCAGGCACTGCTGAAGGGAGAGCTTCAGCCCTGCGCACATACCATCAGCCGTCACTTTGCCATGGACGCCAGCCGAGAGATGTATCTGACCGATGCCGTGCGCGGGGTGCAGCTGATCTATCGCGCCATGCCGCCTTATGCCTATTGGATGCTGTACAATGGCGGCAGCCGGGATTTTCTGTGTGTGGAACCGCAAACCTGGGTCAACAACTGCCCCAATGCTCCCTTTGACCGGGAAAAGACGGGGTTTCAGTTCCTTGCCCCCTGCGAGAGCCGCACCTATGAAACGCAGCTTACGCTGACTGCCTGCTGATACACCTGTGAAAGGAGCGCCCCGCATGACCCGCAAAAAGAAGCTGTATTCCCTTCTGTCTATCCTGCTTTCCGTGACGCTGCTGGTCACGGGAATCATCAGCGCGCTGATTCTGTGGCTGGCCCGGCGCTCTACCAGCAACTTTGAGAACTTCCTGATTGAAAGCCGCCAACAGGAGCTTTCCTCTGCCGTGCAGTCCTTTTCCTCGGATGTGGCGCGGCTGACGCTGCTGATGGTCAACGAGCTGAGCGACAGCACCCTGGCGCGTTTGCAGCTTTATTATGACAGCGGCATCTTTAATTACAGCTACCTAGGCCAGGCGCAGCTGGTGCAGAAGCAGCTCAACATCATCCAAAATTCCATGGCCTTCACTGAATCGGTAGAAGTCTATATGGCGGATTCCATGCGCGGGGTAAACTGGTCTTCCATCTTCCCGGTAAGCGAGAACGAGTTTGCCTCCCTGTGCGCCATCCTGAACGGCAGCACGTCCGGCACCAGCCTGAAGGACGGCAAGTTGCGGCTGATATTCAGCAAAGCACCGCTGGACAGCGCGGCCTCAACCTCACATAACGCGATCATTGCCGCCACCATCGTTCCTCGCGCACTGTATCCCTATCTGATGAAATATCTGCCGAGCGCCGGCTATGCCTACATGGCAGTATTCACCACAATAAACGATGTGGAAGCCCCCTTCGTCATGAACAGCAACCTGACCGTTGAAAACTGCCAGGACATCGGACGGGCCATCCACGGGCAAAAGAGCGGTTATCTGCGCTACACCTTGGCAGACGGGGAGTATCTGCTGACTTTTCAGAAAGTTCCTTCCGTGCCGCTAACATTGTGCCAGCTGACCCCCATGCGTCTGATTTCCGAGCAGATGCAGGAATACCGCCGCATGATTGTGCTGGTGTGTGCTGTCAGCATTCTGGTCATGCTGGGACTTTCCCTTTTCCTGTATCACATGGTGCATAAGCCGGTGGCAAAAATCAACGACGCGCTGGAGCATGTAAGCCAGGGCGACCTGTCCATGCGTCTGACCGATGCACGGAACCGGGAGTTTCAGGCCATTTACGATCAGTTTAACCAGATGACCGTACGCTTGCAGGAACTGATCGACCGGGAATACACGCTGAAGCTGCTCAACGCCAAGAGCGAGCTGAAGCAGCTCCGCTATCAGATCCGTCCGCATTTTCTCTACAACACCTATTTTAACCTGCGGGTGCTGCTGCAAAATGAGGAGTACGACGTGGCGGAGCAGATGATGGACGTGCTGGGGCGTTACTTGCGCTACATCACCACTTCCGGGCAGGATGAAGCAACGCTGCGGGAGGAGCTTGAGCATGCCGCGGCCTACATGGAAATTCAGAAAATGCGCTTCGGCGCGCATTTGGAAACACGCATGGAACCCTGCCCTGAGCATTATGCCGGAAAGCCGGTTCCCCGCATCATCGTGCAGCCGCTGATCGAAAATGCCTTTGAGCATGGCATCCGCGACATGGAAGGCACGGGCGTCATCGCCGTGAGCTTTGCATGCAGCACACAGCAGATTTCCATCTTTGTGGATGACAACGGGCCGAACGTCTCCGATGAGCTGCTGGAAAAAACCCAGGCCATTCTGGATGCGGAGGATTACGCGCCGCAGTCCGATTCGGTGGCGCTGAGCAACATTCACCGGCGCATCCGCATGCTGTTTGAGCCAGGCAGCGGACTGTATATTTCCCACTCGCCCCTGGGGGGCTTCCGTTCCGAGATTCGTATGATTGGAGAGAAAAAGTATGCTGCGGATGATGATCGTTGACGATGAGGCGCGAATCGCCGACGCCATCTATGACCTGATGGATGAGCATTTTGAGTTGGAATTGTATCGGTGCTATTCCGCGCAGGATGCGCTGAAAAAAATCGCCGCCATGCGCTTTGATATTGTCATTACCGATGTATCCATGCCCGGCATGAGCGGCCTGGAACTGCTGAGCAAAACGCAGGCCATCTGGCCCAAGTGTCATTTCCTGATCCTGACAGCTTATGACAATTTCAGCTATGCCTATGAAACGCTGCGGCACGACCGGGTGGATTATCTGCTGAAATTAGAAAGCTATGATACCATCTGCGCCTGTGTGGAAAAGAAGCTGCAAGCCATCACCGCCGAGCGAGAAAAGGAGGAGCAGCTGCAATATTACGGCAGCTATAAGCAGCAGGTCGAGGATTCCATGTGCCGCTATTTCCTCAAGCGGCTGATTGTGCAGGGCATTCCTCTGCCGGATCAGCGAGACCTTGACCAGTTTTCCGTGCCGATCCGATTGGACACGCCGGTGCTGCTGGCTCTGCTGGCCATGAGCGACCAGAATCCCCTGACAAACAGCCGCAGTGCGTTGAATCTTCAGGAAACACTGCTGACCCAACTGCATGCTTACGGCCTGCACTGCCTGTGCTCTCTTTCCACCGGCACCATGCTGCTGGTCATGCAGGCAGAAGCGGACAGCGGCCTTGCGGGCGACATGGCAACCTATGCCCGCACCGTGCTGGAAGCATTGCCCCAAAACGTAGAAAACGCCACGGAGCTGCACCTGGCAATCCTGTGCGCCGACGCGCCCGTCACTTGGGCGCAGGCACACATATTATATCAGTACGCCGCTGTGTTTCTGGAAAAGCTGCGCAATGACAGCGGACTGGCACTGCTGGTCACCGCGGACGCGCTGCGCTCCGCGCCCCAGGAGCTGACATTTCCCAGCATGGAGGAGCTGAGCATGCTGTGGGAAATGGTGAAGTGCGGCAATATTGATGCCTTCCGGCAGGTGTTCTGGGATCATGTGCAGGCCATTGATACGCCATCTGCCCTGCCGCCGCATACCCGTGCTGCCGTGAGCTATCTGATGCTGGAAGCTAACCGCCTGTATGGCGATGGCAACGCAGCCTCCTGCGGTGCACTGCTGAAGGACAAGGAGCATGCGCCCCTGAAGGACTGGTTGGACACCTTGGTGGAAGAGCTAAACCGTCTGCGCCAGCGGCGGGACGCTTCCCGGGAATCCCGCGACGCATGGCTCATCGTGCGCATTGACCAGTACATTGAACAGCATTATGCAGAGGATCTGACGCTGTCGCTGCTGGCAGATGAAATGCACTACAGCCCCTCCTACATTTCACGCTTTTACAAAGCGGGAACAGGAACGAACCTGATGACGCACCTGTACAACGTGCGTATCCAAAAGGCGCGGGAACTGCTTAGCGGCACCAACGACAAGGTGTCGGACATCGCCACGAGAACGGGCTTTTGCTCCACCAAATATTTCAACCGGGTGTTCAAAAAACTGACGGGTGTTTCCCCCGTGCAGTATCGCCGCGAAAGTACAGCGCAGGGTTAATAGCGGGGCACAGTTCCGTTCAGTATGGCCAAAGATTATCAAAATGGTAAAAAGATGTCCTGAAACAACAAAAATGGAGGGTTGTATGGAGGTTCGGTTCCATATACAATATTCGTAAAGAAAGTCCTTCCCCAGAACGAGAGGTTGGGAAGGCGCTTCATTCTTTCCCATAAAGGAGGTTTTCTCATGAAACGGTTCCTGTCTCTGGTGCTGGCGTTTTGTCTCTGCTTAACCGTCACCACGGCACTGGCTGTGGACGAGCACGACAAGGATTTCTTCGACACGCAGGTTCAGCTGCTGGCGGACAACCTGCAAAAGTTCTATGAAGAAAAGTACGGCGAAGGCGCGCTGGTGGCTCCGTACGATGCGCCCGTGGAAGTGACCATCGTCAACTACTACAACTCCACCCTGGAAACCAACATGGCAACCTGGAACGACTGGTGGGGCGAAACGCTGGAAAACAACCGCTATGTGGCGGCAGCCGAAAAAGCCCTGAACATCAAGATTAAGTATCAGTGGCTGAAGAACGATGCGGATAAGGGCTATGTGAACCAGCTTCGTTACGCCATCACCGCCGGGGAAATTCCCGACATGTTCATCGTCACCAACCAGAACGACCTGATCCAGCTGGCAGAATCCGATCTGATCATGCCTGTGGACGACGTGGTCGCAAAGTACTTCACCACCTGGGATAAGGAAATCCAGAACTCCGACGGCGGCATGCTGTACGAAATGGCCAAGTACGATGGCCAGTGCTACGGCATCCCCTGCAACATCTCCGATACGGATACCTTCTCCTACATCTGGCTGCGCAAGGACTGGATGGAGAAGCTGAACCTAGAAGCCCCCAAGACCATGGACGACCTGAAGAACATCATGCTGAAGTTCCAGGAAGCCAAGCTGGGCGGCAAGGAGAACACCTATGGCCTGATGATCGACAAGGATCTGTACTACTCCACCCGCGGCCTGTTCGCCGGCTTCAACGCCTACCCCGAATTCTGGGTCAAGGGCGAGGACGGCTCCCTGGTATGGGGCGGCACGCAGGAGAATGTGAAGCAGGCTCTGTCTTACCTGAACGGTCTGTACACTGCCGGATTGCTGGACAAGGAATTCATCACCCAGTCCGGCACCGACGCCAAGGCTCTGATGCTGAACAGCCAGGTGGGCGTGATCTACGCCGGACACTGGCTGGCCCACGACCTGCAGAAGCTGCATGACAGCAATCCCAATTCCGACTGGATCTGCGTTCCGCTGCCTTCCCTGACCGGCGAGCCCGTGGAGCAGTACCTGACCCCCAACAAGCGTGGCTGGATTGTCATCAACAAGAACTACGAACATCCTGAAGTTGCGGCAAAAATCCGCGCGCTGTGCACCTTCGCGGCGCAGGGCGGCATCTGCGACGGCACCTGGTGGTTCTCCAACGACCAGGCGCAGATTCTGGAGCCCTTCCAGGCCAGCGTTTCCTCCTGGGACAACTACAACACCTATCTGAACCTGCTGGAATGCTATGACAAGGGCGGCGACACCTCCGTGCTGCGCGCCAAGGCTGTGACCTACTGGAACAACCTGACCACCGGTGGTTCTATCTGGGCCTGGGAGCACATGTTCGGCAACGGCACGCACACCCCCATGGTCATCCTGCGCGACGCCATTGAGAACGACCGCATCCATTATGATGGCTTCCTGGGCGCACAGAATGAGTTCATGCAGGATCGCTGGAGCACCATCCGCGATGAGCAGCTCACTGCCTTCACCAAAATCATCATTGGCGAAGTGGGCGTGGACGAAGGCTTTGATTACTGGCTGAAGACCTTTGACTCCATGGGCGGCACGCAGATCACCAGCGATGTAAACGCCTGGTATACCGAGTCTCAGGCAAGCAAGTAAATCTTCCTTTTATCGGGCTGTGCCGATCGCCTCGGCGGTCGGCACAGCTCCCTTTTTATCAAAACTGCAGTGTGGAGGATGCAATTATGGCAACAAAAGCAGTCGTCAACCGCGGAAAGCGGAGAAAATTCAGCGGGTATGAAATACCCCTGCACCTGATGCTCATTCCCGGCATCATCATCACATTCATCTTCCACTACATCCCGCTCAGCGGACTAATTATCGCCTTCCAACGTTTTATCCCTGCCAAAGGCCTGTTCGGAAATCAGAAGTGGATTGGGCTGCAAAACTTTGAGTACATTTTTTCCATGCCCAACACCATGAACGTGCTGAGCAACACGGTCATCATCGCCGGGGCGAAGATCGTGCTGAACCTCATCATCCCCATCACCGTGGCGCTGATGCTGAATGAATTGCAGCATTCCAAGCTCAAGCGCACCATCCAAACGGTCATCTACTTCCCGCACTTCCTCAGCTGGATCATTTTCGGCTCCATCGTGATGGATCTGCTCAGCCCGCAAAGCGGCATCGTTAACAAACTGCTCAACGGGCTCGGCATGGACTCCATCTACTTCCTGGGTGACAACCGCTACTTCCGCCAAACCATCATTTGGACGGATGTATGGAAGAACTTCGGCTATGGTACCGTGGTATACATGGCCTCCATCACCAGCATTGACCCCTCGCTGTATGAAGCCGCGTCCATTGACGGCGCGAACCGCTGGCAGCAAACCTGGCACATCACGCTTCCCGGCATGCGCATGATCATCGTGCTGATGATGGTGCTGAGCCTGGGCAACGTGCTGAACGCCGGCTTCGATCAGGTCTATAACATGTACAGCCCTATTGTGTATCAGTCGGGCGACATTATTGATACAATGGTCTATCGCCTGGGCCTTGAAAACGCAAAATACGGTCCGGCAGCCGCCGTGGGCATCTTCAAATCCCTGGTCTCCATGTTGTTCATCTCCTCTTCCTACTACGTTGCAGAGCGGTTCTTCGATTACCGCCTATTCTAATAAGCAGGAGAGAAAGGAGCGTATTCCATGCTTTCATCCGTTAAAAAGCCCTTGAAGAACCACATTCAGGAAAGCACCGGGCGTAAGGTGTTCCGGGTGGTCAATGTCATCATCCTCTCTCTGCTGGCGCTGCTCTGCCTTTTGCCCTTTGTGAACGTTATCGCGATTTCCTTCAGCAACAGCTTCTATGTGGACAGCAACCAGGTGTATTTCTGGCCCAAAGGGTGGACCCTCAGTGCCTATACCTACATCCTGACCCGCGCCAGCTTTTGGAGCTCGTTCCGCACATCCATCCTGCGGGTGCTGCTGGGCGGCAGCCTGAACTTATTTTTCATCATTCTGACGGCCTATCCCCTGTCCAAGAGCAACGATAAGCTGCACTTCCGCAATGTGTACACCTGGTATTTCTTCATCACCATGCTGGTCAGCGGCGGCATGATCCCCAGCTATCTGCTGATTGCAAAGCTGGGTCTGCGGGACACCATCTGGTCGCTGGTGCTTCCGGGCGCACTGCCAGTGTTCAATCTGGTGCTGATGCTCAATTTTTTCCGTCAGGTGCCGACAGCTTTGGAGGAAGCGGCGCTGATTGACGGTGCAGGTCATCTGCGCACCCTGGTGCAAATTTATCTGCCCGTGTCTCTGCCTGCCATTGCGACCATCACGCTGTTCTGCATCGTCAATCACTGGAACGCCTGGTTTGACGGCATGATCTATATCACCAGCCCCTCAAAAATTCCCATGCAGACGTATTTGCGCAGCATCCTGATCGACATGAACATGGCAGAAATGTCCGCCGATGACTATGAACTGTATGCCGCCCTGGCAAACCGCACGGTCAAATGCTCGCAGATCATTGTGGCGACCATCCCGATCCTGTGCGTATATCCCTTCCTGCAACGGTATTTCGTCAGCGGCATTGTGCTGGGCAGTGTAAAAGGCTAAGGAGGAACTCCATCATGCAAAAGGTGCTTGTGACGGATGAACAACGGATGCTCCCGGCCTATGCCTCCATGCCCGCTGAGGAGCTGCCCATGTTTGCCGAAAATCGGGTGCATCAGCGTTCCAGCGGCGATCCCTACCCCTGCAAAATTGTTGCGCAGGTCGATCGGCAGCACCGGGTGAAGCGTCCCTTCCGCATCATCACGCTGGAAAATGAATATCTGCGCCTGGAGCTGATGCCCGATCTGGGCGGACGCATCTACGCCGCGCTGGATAAGCGCACAGGCTATGACTTCTTTTACCGCCAGCATGTGGTAAAGCCTGCATTGATCGGTCTGCTGGGCAACTGGATCTCCGGCGGCGTGGAGTTCAACTGGCCCTGCCACCACCGTCCCAGCACCTACATGCCTGTGGATGTATCCATTGAAGAGGAACCTGGCGGCGCCGTTACCGTCTGGATGAGTGAAAACGAGCCACTGAACCGTATGAAAGGCATGGTGGGTATCCATCTGGCCCCCGGCGAGGCACGGTTTGATACTCGGATGAAGGTTTATAACGGCACGCCTGCGCGGCATTCCTTTCTGTGGTGGGAAAATGCCGCCGTGCCTGTGAACCCGCAATACCGGCTTGTCTTCCCGCCGGATGTGCATTATGTGCAATTCCACTACCGCAAGAATGTGACCACCTATCCCGTGGCCTCCGGGGTGTACAACGGCATCCGCATGGGCGATGGCGTGGACATTTCCTATCACAAGAACACCCATCAACCCACATCGTATTTCTGCGCTGCCTCAAAATATGACTTCTTTGGCGGTTACGACGAAGGCAAGCGCTGCGGCGTGGTACATGTGGCAGATCGCCACGTCAGCGTAGGTAAGAAGATGTTCACCTGGGCCTATCATCAGCTTGCCCGCAGCTGGGAACGCGCCCTGACCGACACGGACGGAGCGTATGCCGAACTGATGGCCAGCAGCTATTCTCTGAATCAGCCGGATTTCGCCTGGCTGATGCCCTATGAGAGCAAGGAATTTTCCCAGCTGTGGTATCCCATCGGGGATGTGGGCACGCCTCTGTGCGCCTGCGCGGAAGCCTCCTTCTCTGTGGATGCGGGCATGCTGAAGGTGCAATGCACCGTACCGCTGACGAACGCCCGTTTGACGGTCAATGGCAAAGTGCATGCGCTGAACGCTGACCCGGAGCATATCTTCACGCTGCCGCTCATGGAGGAGCTGCACTCCTTCTGCCTGGCAGATGAAACAGGCCGGGAGCTGTTGCGTTATGAAAAGCCCGCAGAACAGGTGCTGCAAGAGTTGCCTGCCACCATCCCGGATAATCCCACGCTGGATCAGCTCAAGACTTCGCAGGAGCTATATCTGCTGGGCGTCCATGTGGCACAGTACCGCGATCCGGCAATTCGCCCTGCCGCCTATTGGCAGGAAGCACTGCGTCGGGAACCGGATCATCTGCCCTCACTGATTGCGCTGGCCAGCGATGAGTTGGCACACTTCCGTCCGAAAAAGGCATGGGAACTGGCACAGCATGCCTGGCGTGTTGCCACCGTGCGCAATTTCCATCCCGAAAGCGGGGAACTGGACTATCTGCGCGGACGTATTCTGGAAGCACTGCACAAGCCCGAAGAAGCATTGGACGCCTACTTGCAGGCAGCCTGGACACAGGACGCTCGTTCCCGGGCCATGACCCGCGCCGCCATGGTGGAGCTGCGGCTATGCCGCTGGCACGATGCGCTGAGCCATGCAGAAGAAGCCTTGCGCCAGCATGCGCACAACGAAACGGCCATGCTTGTGCGGATTGTTGCCCTGCGCCATTTGGGCTCGCCGCAAGCAGAAGCGGCGCTGGCAGCGGCCGAAGCCTTTGATCGCCTGAATGTGACGCTCCGTGCCTTGAAGTATGGCGCAACCCCCGCCCTGTATGCAACGCTGCAAAGCGATCCCTGCCAGTCCGCGCTGGATATGGCGCAGGATTTGTCCGACCTGGGAGAAACCGCGCTGGCGGCAGCAATTCTTGGCGATCTTCCTCAGCCCTGTGCCATGGCGGCCTATGTGCGCGCTTTCCTGGCCGGGGATACTGCGGCGTGGGCATCGGCAGGCAAGCTGCCCATCGGCATTGCGTATCCGCTGCGCCCGCTGGAACATCAAGCCTTGACGGCAGCCCTTGCGGCAAACCCGCAGGACGCCATAGCCCTGAATCTGCTGGGCTGTTTGACATACCACACGGAAAACTACGAGCACGCAGCGGCACTATGGGAACAGGCCGTGAAGGCTGACCCCGCGCAGTACATGGCGTACCGCAATTTGGCCGTGGCGTATTACAGCCATTTGGGACACCCGGAGAAAGCGCTCCCCTTGCTGGAAAAGGCGCTGGCGCTGCATCCTGATGATGGTCAGCTTGTGTGGGAAAAAGGCTATCTAATGACCCGGCTGCACGCTGCGCCGCTGGATACTGCCGCATTCCTTGCAAAGTCGGGTATAACACGCGAGGATGTGGTGCTGGAACACTGCCGGGCGCTGAACCTTGCCGGGCAGCACGCACAGGTACTTGACCTGATGGCATCCAGGCAGTTTGTGCCCTGTGAGGGCGGCGAGCATGCCGTTGCCGAGCAGTATATGTTTGCCCATCATGCGCTGGGACGCAAAGCAATGCAGGCAGGTGATCTTCAAAGCGCGCTGACACATTTTCAGGCGGCACAGCAACTGCCGGAGAATCTTGGCGCGGGGCTGTGGAACGAGGTGCTGCTGGTTCCGCATCAATATTTTGAAGCCGTTTGCCGGCAGCGTTTAGGCGATGCAGAGGGTGCACAGCAACTGTTTGCGCACATTCTGCTGCTGAAGGTGGATTATTTTTCCAACATGCACTTGCCGGAGTTGCCCTGCTGGCAGGCAATGGTGCTGATGCGCACAGGTCGTGAGCCGCAAGCACGGGAGATGCTGGCCGAGCATGTACGTCGGCAGGAGCATGCGGCAATTGCACGTGATGCAGGATATTATAAGACAACGCCCTTCTTTATCTCGTATATGGAACCAGCCGAGACGCTGCGCCGTGCTGGCTGTGACTGGCAAACAGCCATGGCCTGCTGGGCCAGCGGGGATGTGACCCACGCCGCAGTGCTTGCAAAGGCCGCCTTGGCTGGAGAACCTGCAAATCTATATGCCACGTTGATCGCAGGAGGAATCTAAAGAAAAAACCAGGTGCGGCTGAAGCCCCGAAGGGAAGCTCAGCGTGTCGACAAAGTGGCAAAGCCACTTTGTCGACTTTGCATTTTTCACTGTCAGCAAAGCTGACGGCCGCGAAAAATGCAAGGAATGGTTTCGGCGCTGGTCGAAACCGACCCGCACGACCGGCATAGCCGGCCGATGCGAATCCAGACAGAGGGGATGCAGCCCCTCCGTCACCTCCTCATAAGGTTTATCGACAGTCTGGGGAAGCTGCGCCTGGTTTCTCTTTTACAGAAGACCTGAAAAAAAGCGCATAAAAAACTTTCCCACCGGACTTCCAGCCCAACTTATTCCAAAAGCATTGAGCAGCACGCGCTCGCCTGTACAGGCAAGCATAATGCCGAGGCAGCCGCGGTGATTATTTTCCAACGCCGCTCTTCCGGTTGACAATAGCAGTGATAACCGCGAAAATCCCTCCCCTTTGCTAAAGGCGCATCCGTTTCAGGAACAACAGATACGCCTTATTTTCCATAGTGGACGAGTCCTCTTCATAGACCCATTATGAAGTTTTAGAAAGAAAACAGGCAAAGAAAAAGCCAAGGCGAAATGCCTTGGTTTTGTGTGGAGCATAGCGGATTCGAACCGCTGACCTCGACAATGCGAATGTCGCGCGCTAACAAAGCATCACTTACGCACCCCCACGGCCCCTTGAGGTGACTTGTTTCCTGTCCGCAAATTTTTTAGATGGCCTGCATGGTTACACACCGTTCTGCTTCCATGATGTGAACCTGCGGCTCCATTTGACTGACCTGTTGACGGAACGCTTCGGCGGTCACAAAGAATGTGATGTTCAGCCGATAGTCTCTGTCAACGGTGATTTTCTCAATGATCCGCGCCAGAATCATTTTCCGGGTGTCATTATTGGCTGCATC
>CAKUFA010000022.1 GCA_934647165.1 uncultured Clostridia bacterium
TTCAAAATCTGCCATTGCATCTGACGAAAAATTCATTCGCCTCCGCACCAACTCATTTGTGCGGTATTGCCTTAGATGTTTTCAGAAAGGAATAGAATAATGAGTTTATCAATTAGAATTACGGATCTCTCAGAAGCTGAGAAGCTATCCCAAATACAAAAAGCAGCATTCAAACCTTTATACGAGAAATACCATGACGAAGGCAATCCTTTTCTTAGAGGCCCGGAGGATATCCTACGTAGACTGAATAAGTTCAATCGGCACTTTACCATTCTGTACAATGATAAAGTAGTTGGTGGTGTGTTCTACCGTTTGTACGGTAAGCGCAGTCCAACAGATGAGATTGGTGCCGGTGAATACTACCTTGCACGGATCTACATCCATCCTGATTATCAGAACAAAGGGATTGCACGAGACGCTATTATTTTGTGCGAGAAAGAGTTTCCTGATGCAAGATTCTACTATGTTGATTTCCCTGAAGATATGGAGAAAAACCGCAGGTGCTATCAAAGTGCTGGTTACTGTGATACAGGCGATAGAATTTGTATGGATGGTGCTCCAGCGCTCGCTATGTTCAAAAAGACAGTAAGTGATGTGTTTGAACCTGCAGGCGTTTCGCTGCCGATGATCTACGAGGTGGATAAAAACGAATTACAAGAGTGCCTTGATGTTATCCATCAGAGCTTTAGTACCGTGGCTGAGCAGTTCGGTCTAACACAGGAAAACTGCCCCAAGCATACGAGCTTCATTCCACTGGTATTCCTTGAGACTCAGATGAACTGGGGGTGGCATATGTACGCACTGTATGCCGGAAAGAAAGTCATAGGATATATGTCGCTATCCAAAGAGAGTGATGACGCCTACGAGCTTCATAATCTTGCTGTGTTACCTGAGTACCGACACAATGGATTCGGGAAGCTCCTGCTTGACCATGCAAAGGGAACTGTGAAATCCTTGGGTGGCAATACAATTAAAATCGGTATTATCGAGGAAAGCACCGTGCTGAAGAACTGGTATATTTCCAATGGGTTCGTACATACCGGAACAAAGAAATTCGATCATCTGCCGTTTACAAGCGGATACTTAGAAAGGAGAGTGTAAAATCATGCAGTATGCGATTGAATTATTCTTTAATGAAGAAATGGAAAAGAAGCTTTTTCACTATGCTCAAAGAATTGCAGAAGAAAAGCTAAGCACAAAATACCTTGAATGGAAGACAAGACCCCACATTACGTTGGCTTGCTTCAACGACGTGGACGAAAAGGCATGTATCGAAAAAATTAAGCTCTTCGTTCAAAAGCAGAAAGTTCTTCCGGCTTACATTGGTTCTTTAGGGATGTTTACCGATATGGAGATTGCCACTTGCAAGGTTGTCCGCTATGGAAATGGTTTATAGGTGCGTTTCATAACCTGCAACGCTATTTACCACGGGGGCAATATCCATTTTAGACCGTCAGCCAAGAATTGTAGCACAGGTATGCGATGAGCATAATACAGCAAAAAGCAAGCAGTATTAACAAATAACTGCCAATACTGCCTGCTTTTTCGTTCATTATTGCTATCCACAGCGCGTTACACAATACCGGAAAACGCATTACGCCTAGCACATTTTTATCCTGATCCTCACAAGAAAACCTCTGCGAGTGTGCGCTGTAACGCAAATAACGCAACGTATCCCTGTATTTTCACAATAACAAAACCACCGATGAATGAACATTTTGGCTCTTCAATCGGCGGTTCTGTTTTGCCGTTCGGGAAACTTGTTCTGTCTTTGCATCGGATAAGATGATCGTTTTGGCAAAAGTTCAGCGTATCAAGGGAAAAGGCTTGACAGGGAACGTATTTCGTGTATAATAAACAAGGTGTCAATGTGGAAACCTTGACAATGGAGGACGCCATGGCACAGGAAGAAATCACCCGCAAGGTGGAGCTGGCATGGCTGATGGCCTTTTATGGCGGGATGCTGACTGAAAAGCAGCGGCAGGCGCTTCGGCTCCATTGTGAGGAGGACATGTCGCTGGGGGAAATTGCCCAGGAGACCGGTGTGAGCCGACAGGGAGTGCACGATATGCTCACCCGTGCGGCACGCAAGCTGTTTGAGATGGAAGACAAGCTGGGGATGGCCGCCCGTTTTCAGAAGATGGACGACGGCTTGGAAAAATGCCGCCAGCTGATGCAGCTTCAACGATATGACGAGGCCGAGCAGGCGCTGAACGCGCTTATACGGCTTGATCGGGAGGAAAACGATGGCCTTTGAGGGCTTGAGCGAAAAGCTCCAAAATGCGCTGCGGAAAATGACCGGCAAAGGAAAACTGACCGAGCAGACCGTGAAGGAAGGCATGCGCGAGGTGCGCATGGCGCTGCTGGAAGCTGACGTCAACTATGCCGTAGCCAAGGATTTCATCAAAAAGGTGACGGAAAAGTGCGTTGGGCAGGAGGTTCTGTCCTCCCTGACGCCTGGGCAGCAGGTCATTAAGATCGTGAATGAGGAAATGACCCAGCTCATGGGTGGCAGCAATGCCCGCCTTACCTGGTCCAGCAGCGTGCCGACGATTTATATGCTCTGCGGCCTGCAGGGTGCAGGCAAAACCACCATGGCAGCCAAACTGGCCGGATATCTCATCAAGCAGGGCAAAAAGCCCATGCTGGCGGCCTGCGATATCTACCGCCCCGCGGCTATCACACAGTTGCAGGTGGTGGGCAAGCAGGTTGGGGTGCCCGTGTTCGAAAAGGGCACGCAGGATCCGGTCAAGACGGCCAAGGAAGCCATTGAATATGCCCGCTACTATGGCCGGGATGTGCTCATTATTGATACGGCCGGCCGGCTGCATATTGATACGGCGCTGATGGATGAGCTGGCGCGAATCAAGGAGGCTGTGAAGCCGCAGGAGATTCTGCTGGTGGTGGACTCCATGACCGGCCAGGACGCGGTGAACGTCGCACAGGCCTTCAATGATAAGCTGAATGTGGATGGCGTGATCCTCACCAAGCTGGATGGCGATACCCGCGGCGGTGCGGCGCTGAGCGTGCGTGCGGTCACCGGCAAGCCTATCAAGTTCAGCGGTACGGGTGAAAAGCTCACGGATATCGAGCCCTTTCATCCCGATCGTATGGCCAGCCGCATCCTCGGCATGGGTGATGTGCTCACGCTCATTGATAAAGCGACGGAAGCCTTTGATGAGCATGATGTGGAGAAGCTTGCGCGCAAAAGCCGTGTGTCCGATCTGACGCTGGAAGATTTCCTTGAGCAGATGCAGAGCATGAAGAAGATGGGCGGCATCAAATCCATGCTGGATATGATCCCCGGCCTTTCCGGCAAGAACATTGATGTGGATGAAAACGCCATGAAGAAACCCGAGGCTATCATCCGCTCCATGACGCCGCAGGAGCGCCGCAATCCGGGGCTGCTTAACGCGAGCCGCCGCAAGCGTATTGCTGCGGGCAGCGGAACCACCGTGCAGGACGTTAACCAGCTCATCCGCCAATTTGACCAGGCACGGCAGATGATGAAGCAGGTTGCGGGCATGAAGGGCAAGGGTCGCATGAAGATGCGCTTCCCGGGCATGTAAGTTCCTGCGTATTCCCATTTGCGTGGACTCATGGCAAATCCATGATTTCCATATACATTACCAACACATTTTGAGGAGGAAATCCAATGTCTGTCAAGATTCGTCTGAAGAGAATGGGTATGAAGAAGAAGCCTTTCTACCGTGTTGTCGTTGCTGACATCAACTGCCCCCGCGACGGCCGCTTCATCGAAGAGATCGGCTATTACAATCCCATGGTGAAGCCCGCTGAGGTGAAGGTTGACGGCGAGCGCGCCAAGTATTGGCTCCAGTGTGGTGCGCAGCCCACTGACACCGTTCGCGTGCTGCTGAAGAAGACTGGCGTCATCGAAGAGAAGTAATCGTCTTCTTCCATGGCAGAAAGGAAATCCCATGCAAGAACTTGTGACCTTCATGGCGAAGTCCCTGGTGGATCATCCCGACCAGGTGGTTGTCCATGAAACCGAGGGGCCCGAAGCCATTATCCTGGAGCTCAACGTGGCTGAGGATGACATGGGCAAGGTGATTGGCAAGCAGGGTCGCATCGCTAAGGCTATCCGTGCGGTGGTCAAGGCGGCAACCGCCAAGAACAGCAAGCCCGTCTTCGTGGAAATCCAATAAGTATTTGGCGGGAGGTGGCCATGCGCCCTTCCCGCTGATTTTGTATCCAAGGAGAACAAACCCATGAACGAATACCTGATGATTGGCGAGGTGCTCAAGCCCCAAGGCGTGCATGGCGAGGCCAAGGTGAAACCCTATGCCGCAGATTTGGAGGCTTTTCGCCGCTGGGAAACGCTTTATCTGCGGGATGGCGAAAGCTATACGCTCATTGCGGCACGCTGCTCCCGTGTGCATGATGGCTTTGCCTATGTGACGCTGGGTGACTGCACCTCCCCTGAGGCGGTGGAAAAGCTCCGTGGCCGCCGACTGTATATTGACCGTGCACATGCCGCCCACCTGGAAGAGGATGAGGTGTACATCAGTGACCTGATCGGCTGCAAGGCTGTGGATGAAAACGGCACGGAAATCGGCACGCTGACGGATGTACTTCAGCATGGCGTAGTGGATGTTTATGTGTTTAAGACGCCCACCGGTACGCTGATGGCGCCTGCCCTCAAGGCGGTATTCCCCACAGTGGATGTGCGCGCCGGACGCATTGATGTGTGTGCTGAGCGCCTGGACGAGGTGGCCGTGCGTGAAGATTAACATCCTCACCATCTTTCCGGAAATGTTTGAAAGCGTGCTGAATGCAAGCATACTTGGCCGTGCGCGGGAACAGGGACTGATTGAGGTCAATTGTGTGGATATCCGTCCGTTTTCAGATAGAAAGCATAAAAACACGGACGATTATCCATTCGGCGGCGGTGCAGGCATGGTGATGCTGGCGCAGCCGATTATGGATGCAATGGCCAGCGTTACCGGGGAAAATTTCCACGGCAGGCGCATTTACATGGGTCCACGGGGCGCAAAGCTTACCACGGCAAAGGCGCGCCAGCTGGCCCAGGAGCAGGAGCTGGTGCTGCTGTGCGGCCACTATGAGGGTGTGGATCAGCGGGCGCTGGACAGCTGCATTGATGAGGAAATCAGCATCGGGGACTACATCCTTACCGGCGGCGAGCTGGCGGCCATGGTGCTGACGGACTGCGTGGCGCGCTTTATCCCCGGGGTGCTTGGCTCCAGCGAGAGCCCGGAGGAGGAGTCCTTCTCTGATGGACTGCTTGAATATCCGCAGTATACCCGCCCGCGGGAATTGCGCGGCATGCCTGTTCCGGAGGTGCTCCTCAGCGGCGATCATGCAAAGATCAAGGCATGGCGGCGGCAGGAGTCGCTCCGCGCAACCAAGCGCTTTCGGCCGGATCTGCTGGCAAACGCGCCCATGACGGAGAAAGAAAAGCATATGCTGGAGGCGATGGATGAATGTTCCTGCGAAAGCTGACCGTGATGGTGGTGCCGCTTTTGCTGTGCGTGGCACTGTGCCTTTTGCTGCCGCTGCTGAATGGCATGGGCTTTATGGCATGGGTGCTGGGCGGCGCACTTTTGGGCATATTGCTGGCGCTGCTTCTGCCGCTTTCCGGTGCAACCCGCATGCGCGAGCCCTTCGGCCATCTGCTGTGGGTACCTGCGCTGCTGCTGGCCTTGGTGATGCTTTATCAGTATCTCCACGGCGCCGGGCTGGCTAATTTGCCGTTGCTTGCCGTGCTGGCAACCAGCTATGGCAACGTGGTGTTTGTAGAGGCGGCCTTTGTTGGCTTTATGCTCACCACGGTGATTCGCACAAGATGAAATGGGGTAGCAGGCTGACAAAACGGTAATGCACGCTCTATCACCCCTGGAAGAAACTTACCGGAAGGACAAAAATGTTTCGCGCAATGAGCAGAAAACAAAAAACAATTGACGACTGTGCGGTAAAAACCCTTTTGCAGTCCGCTTGACGGAGCGTGCTTGCAGTAAACTGGGATGACGGTTATCCCTATACGGCGCCGGTTGACTATGTCTACGACAGCGACATACAGAAAAGTTTTTTCATGGAGCACGTGTAGGGTATAAGGCGGATGCACTGTGAAAGAGTGACAAGGTGTGCTTCACTGTCTATGGCAATGAAACCATTCAAGAGGAAACAAGGACTCCGTTTATACAGAGCATTGTGGTGTTCGGCAGATTCCGCATGGTTGATTCCGCTTCAAAAGTAATGGAGCTGCTGAAGAAACTGGCGTTGAAGTATTACCCCCGATGAGAAGCTGGTGGATGGGGAAACTGCGCACGGAGGGAACGCTGCTTAGATGTTTGAGATTGATATTGAGCATCTCAGCGGTAAAGAAGTGCAGGAAAAGTAAAAGCAAACGTCCCGGACGCAAAACAGCCTGGGACGTTTGCTTTTTATCATCAATTGGTCATTTTCCCATCCTGAGGGAGAAACTGTGGAAAACAAGTTATGCCTCTATCGGCAGCAGTTTTTTGCGCAGCACCAGATATCCTGCACCAAGGAAAAGGAACATGACCAGCCACGTGAATGGCTCTGTAATGCATGTGCCCAGGAAGCCCAAATGGGGCACCGCAATGGCGGCGGATAGAATCTTCATGCAAAGCTCAATGCAGCTGGACAGGATGGGAATGACTGGGCGCCCCATGGACTGCATACTGTTGCGCAGCACAAACAGGCAGCCCAGCGCAGGGAAAAAGGACAGGTGCCATCGTAAGCTCATCACCGCGTTGCTGATGATTTGCGGATCCGAAGTACCGGTGGTCAGCTGCACAAGGAAGTTGCCAAGGATGAAAATCAATATCCATGCTACCAGTGACCAGATAATTTCCATGACCAGTGCCTGCCTTAGCGCCACACGGATGCGTTTTAATTTCTGTGCGCCCCAGTTTTGTCCAATGAAGGTGGAAGCGGCCATGGACAGGGTGGATAACGGCTGCGACATGATCCCGATAATCCGCCGCGCGGCAGTGTGGGCGGAGATAAAGGCTTCGCCAAGCTGATTGTTCGCTCGCTGGAAAATGACTGAACCAAGATCAACCACGCAGTGCATCAGCGCCATGGCAAGGCCGTTGGCCACAAGTTCCCGCAAAAGGGCAGGGGACACCTGAAAATCCCGCCGACGCGGCCAATATTGCCGATAGTGCCGAAAAACATAAATCCCGCAAAGTGCCGCGGACACGGCCTGTGCAATGACGGTTGCCAATGCTGCACCTGCCACGCCCATGCCCAGCACAGAAACAAACAGCACGTCCAGTCCAATGTTCAGCACAGATGCAATGATGAGGAAGAACAACGATGTGCGGCTGTTGCCAAGCGCGCGCAGGATGCCGGAAAACATGTTGTAAGCAATGGTGGCAAGCATACCGGCGCAAAGTACCGCAATGTAGCCATAAGCATGCTCCATAATCGTTTCCGGCGTGTTCATAAAATGCATTAGCGGGCGCAGAAACACCAGCGAGAGCACTGTCAGCACACCAGTGACCACTGCATCCAGCTCCATCATGCCAGCAATGGAAGCACGCAGCCGCGGTTCATCATGGGCGCCGAAACGCTGGGTCACCACAATGGCGCAACCGCTGTTCAAGCCAATGGCAAAGTTGACAATCAGGCTGGATAGCGCGGAAGTTGCGCCAATGGCTGCAATGGCGCTGTCGCCCAAGGTGTATCCGGCCACCATGGTGTCCACCATGCTGTAAATCTGCTGAAAGATGTTGCCGATGAACAATGGAATGGCGAAAGTCAGCATGAGCTTTGCCGGATTGCCCTGGGTCATGTCCATCACATGCGGGATACTTTTTTTGTTGGCAGTGGCCATGAAGGGATTCTCTCCTGTCGTTGATTGATTTTATCAGAGCAGCACACCCGTTATAGCAGAAAAAGTATCGTTTGGCAAGGCAAGTAAAAGAAAAAGCCGTGATCCTTGTGCGTAGATCACGGCTGATTGCTTTGATGTGCGTCTGTATAATGCGTATTCTCTTAGATCAGCTCGAGAACAACCATCTCGGCAGCATCGCCGCGACGGGGTCCAAGCTTATAGATGCGGGTATAGCCGCCGGAGCACTTCTTTTCCGCGTTGCGAGCCTTGTACTTCGGGCCGATTTCACGGAACAGCTTCTCCACCACAGGATGCTTGTTGTCCTTGGTGCGCTCCTTGTACTCCTTGCGGTTTTCGTCAGCCTGCTTCTGCTCCTTGATGTCGTACAGATACGCCATCATCAGGCGGCGGGCATGCAGCTTGGAGGGTGCGTCGTTCACCACGTCAATGGTCATGCTCTGACCCTTGTCGTTGTGGGTCTCCTTGGTGGTGGCAACGGTGTTGTCGCACTCTTTAATGGCCAGGGTGATCATCCGATCCGCAATGCGGCGGACTTCCTTGGCCTTCGCCTCAGTGGTCTCAATACGGCCGTACCAAATGAGGTTGGTCACCTGGTTGCGCAGCAGCGCCTTGCGCTGATCCGCAGTGCGACCCAGCTTGCGTTGGTTTGCCATGGGTAATTTCCTCCTTCACGGGCAATGGGGGAGGGGAAAGCCTATCCGCATGTGCCTGCGTGCTCCCTCTTCATGGATGCCCCCAGTTCCGCCCCGTCTTACTCTTCGTTGGGTCGCAGGCCGAGCCCAAGTGCTTCCAGCTTCTGCTCAACCTCTTCCAGGCTCTTCCGGCCCAAGTTGCGAACCTTCATCATGTCTTCCTGATTGCGCTGCACCAGTTCAGCCACGCTGTTGATGCCGGCACGCTTCAGGCAGTTGTAAGCACGAACCGACAAATCCAATTCCTCGATCGTCATCTCGAGGACTTTTTCCTTCTTATCGTCCTCGGGCTGCACCATGCTTACCGGAATGGGCTGATCCGTGAGACTCACAAAGAGGCTCAGGTGCTCGCTGAGAATCTTCGCTGCACCGCTGATGGCCTCTTCAGGCTTGAGCGTGCCGTTGGTCCAAATCTCCAGCGTCAGCTTGTCATAGTCGGTAATCTGTCCCACACGGGTGTCTTCCACGGTGTAGTTCACCTTCCGGATGGGGGTGAAAATGCTGTCCATGGGAATCACGCCGATAGGCATATTGGGATTCTTGTTCTTGTCAGCGCTGATATAGCCGCGGCCCTTGTCAAGGGTCAGCTGCATCTGCAGATGGGCGTCTTCATTCAGGGTGGCAATGTGCATGTCGGGATTGATAATCTCGATCTCATCGTCCGCCTTGATTGAGCCGGCCGTCACTTCGCAGGGGCCTTGGGCGTCGATCATCACCGTCTTCGGGCCGTCGGGAACCATCGTCACCGCCAGACCTTTCAGGTTCAGGATGATCTCAGTCACGTCCTCTTTCACGCCGGTAACAGTCGAGAACTCATGCTGCACGCCTTCAATGTGTACAGCAGAGACCGCCACGCCAGGGAGGGAGGACAGCAGCACCCGGCGCAGAGAATTGCCCAGGGTGTGACCGAAGCCGCGCTCCAGGGGTTCCACAACGAACTTGCCGTAGCAGCCGTTCTGGCCAACCTCCACACACTCGATGCGTGCCTTTTCGATTGAAACGATCATTTCGTTAACCCTCCTCTAAATGATCCTGGTAGAAAGGCCGGCAAGAAACGTGCGCATCAGGCGGCAATGCCGTCTGGCTCGGTTTCTACGCCTATGCCTTCCGGTTTTAGCGGGAGTAGAACTCGACGATCATGTTCTCCTGCAGCTGCAGGTCAATGTCCTCGCGGGCAGGCAGGGCGTTTACCTTGCCGGTCAGGTTGGGGGCGTCGAAAGTCAGCCACTTGGGGGTCAGCACGCTGGTGCCCTCACGCAGGCTTTTGAACATTTCCTTCTCGGCGGAAGCGGGACGCAGCGTAATCACGTCGCCCACCTTCACGGAGTAGGAGGGGATGTCCACCTTCTGGCCGTTCACACGGATATGGCCGTGCACAACAATCTGACGAGCCATGCGGCGGGTCTTGGCCAGGCCAAGGCGATACACCACATTGTCCAGGCGCTGCTCCAGCAGGCGCAGCATGTTGTCGCCGGTCACGCCCTTCATGTTGGCGGCCTTCAGATAGTAGTGATGAAACTGCTTTTCCAGCACGCCATAAACAAACTTGACCTTCTGCTTTTCCTTCAGCTGTGCGCCGTACTCGGATACCTTCTTGCGGCGGTTGCCACCGGGATTCCGGGTAGACTTTTTATTGCTGTAGCCCATGACGGCCGGGGAAATATCAAAGCTCCGGCACTTGCGGGCGATCGGCTGCTTATTGATAGCCATTGTACGTTGTCCTCCTTCAAATCCTTACACGCGGCGGCGCTTGGGCGGACGGCAGCCGTTGTGCGGGATGGGCGTCACGTCCTTGATCATGCTCACGTCCAGGCCGGCGGCCTGCAGGGAGCGGATGGCGGCTTCACGGCCGGAACCCGGACCCTTCACGTAAACTTCCACCGTCTTCAGGCCATATTCCATGGCGGCCTTGGCGGCAGTTTCAGCGGCCATCTGGGCGGCAAAGGGCGTGGACTTTTTGCTGCCACGGAAGCCCAGGCCGCCAGCGGAGGCCCAGGACAGCGCATTGCCCTGCGTGTCGGTGATGGTCACAATCGTGTTGTTGAAAGAAGAACGGATATGGGCAGCGCCGCGTTCCACGAGCTTACGCTCGCGACGCTTACGCGCAACCTTCTTGAGGTTTTTCTTGGGTGCCATTGATTCATCCCTCCGTGCCCGCTTATACGGGCGTCAATGTCGCGTGAGACCGCCGTGAATTACTTGGTGGCCTTCTTCTTGCCGGCAATGGTCTTCTTGGGACCCTTGCGGGTACGGGCATTCTGCTTGGTGTTCTGTCCGCGCACGGGCAGGCCGCGACGATGGCGGACGCCACGATAGCAGCCGATTTCCATCAGCCGCTTCACGTTCAGGGACACCTCGCGGCGAAGGTCACCCTCCACCTTCAGGTGATGCTCGATATAGTCACGCAGCTTGCTGATGTCGTTCTCGGAGAGATCCTTCACGCGGGTATCGGGATTGATGCCGACTTCCGCGAGCATCTTCTGGGAAGTGGTCAGGCCAATGCCGTAGATGTAGGTCAGGCCAACTTCCACGCGCTTTTCTCTGGGCAGGTCTACGCCCGCAATGCGTGCCATGTGTGTAAAACACCTCCGTATGTTGCTTGGCTGATTGTTCAGCCTTAAAAGAACCTGGACTTTCGCAGCGCTTTCTCAGGGGCAACCCACCCCGGAGCAGCGGCGGAGAATCCCGTGCTCTTTGCCTGCGCCTGGTGAAAGCAAGCGCGCGGCGGCGCTCTCTATCCGCAAAATGGAAGGCGCGGGTAGACAGCGCTTTTCAGAAGACGTATCCTGTGGGAGCATGGAACACATCCATATGGACATGCAGCCGCCCATGAACCCACTTGATGAACCATTTTATTTTAGCATACGAGCCGAAAAATGTAAACCCTTTTTTTCTGCTTTTCTGCACAAACTTTTCGATGAATTTTTTGCGCCCGTTTTTGTGCGGAAAAGCCAATGGGGCAGCCTCTTGCACATGTTTCTTCTATCCTTTATAATACAGGAAGCGCCTGTGCGCAATTTGACCGTCAAATGAAGGGAATATCCTGTATGCAGCTTCAGCTTCCGGATTCTGTTTCATGGCTTCTTGCGCGCCTCAACGCCGCCGGTTATGCCGCCTATGTGGTAGGCGGGTGCGTGCGTGATGCGCTTTTGTCCCGCCAGCCTAAAGATTGGGATGTATGCACCTCTGCCCTGCCGGAGGAGATGCAGCGTGTTTTCCACGGCTGTCATGTGGTGGAAACGGGGCTGAAGCACGGCACCCTCACGGTGGTGCTGGAGCATGTGCCCTATGAAATCACTACCTTCCGGGTGGACGGAGCCTATACCGATCATCGCCATCCCGACGGTGTAATCTTTGTCACCGATGTGCGGGCGGATCTTGCCAGGCGGGATTTCACCGTCAATGCCATGGCGTATCATCCGGCAGAAGGGCTGGTGGACGCGTTTGGCGGGCGGGAGGATCTTGCACGCAGGATCATCCGCTGCGTAGGCGATCCCACCGAGCGATTTACGGAGGACGCGCTGCGGATCCTCCGCGCTCTGCGCTTTGCCGCTGTGTACGGCTTCAAGGTGGATGCGGCCACAGCGGCTGCCGCCCATGCCCTGAGGGGTACGCTTTCGCTGGTGGCGGCGGAACGCGTGCGGGTTGAACTGGCTAAGCTTTTGTGCGGCGGCGCGTGCGGCAGCGTCCTGCGGGCGGATCGCGATATTCTTGCCCAGATAATGCCCGAGCTTGCTCCTATGTTTGATTTCGATCAGCACACGCCGCATCACCGTTATGATGTGTGGGAACATACTGTTCGCGCCGTGGAAAGCGCGCCGCCTACGGAAGTGATGCGCCTGACCATGCTCCTGCACGATGCGGGAAAGCCGGCTTCTTTCACCATGGATGCGTCCGGTGAGGGGCATGCGTATGGCCATGCGGCTGTCTCGCGCAGACTGGCAGAACAGGCGCTCACCCGTTTGAAGGTTGACCGCGCGACTTTTGATCGCGTGCTGACGCTGGTGGAGCACCATGATATTGCACTTTCCTGCGAAAAGAAACTTCTGCGCCGCCGGCTTAATCAGTTTGGCGAAGAAACCGTTCGCCAGCTGATTGCTGTGCAGAGAGCCGATCAGCTGGCCAAGGGCACGGTGCCCGAGGCGGAAATCATCGCATGGGCGGATCAACTCAGCACGGCGCTGGATGCGGTGCTGAGCGAGGCGCCTTGCTTTACTCTGCGCGATCTGGCGGTTAACGGCCGGGATATGCTGTCGCTGGGCGTTTCTGGAAAACAGGTGGGCGTACTGCTTCAAACGCTGCTGGAAAGTGTGATGGATGAACGCTTGCCGAATGATCGTGCGGCGCTCCTCACGGCGGCTGGGGAAATGAAAACGTCAGTTAGACAAGCCAACTGACGTTAAGAGTTTCTAACCGCTAATAAAATTTGTGCACACGGTGCATTTGCGCGCCTGATTGTGCTATAATGGAACGATACAGCCCGTTTCATGGGCGCAATCGGAGGTTTTCCTGCATGACTGGGTGGCTGATTCGGCATTGCATCAAGGATTCGGAGCGTGTGGAGGATCAGGCGGTTCGCACGCGTTATGGAACGCTGGGCTCCGGCGTTGGCATCGGGGTTAACCTGCTGCTGTCGCTGGTCAAATTCCTGGCGGGCACGTTCACAGGTTCTGTGGCCATCACGGCGGACGCAGCCAACAACCTGTCCGACGCGGCGGGCAGTATTGTGTCTCTGGTCAGCGTGCGCATGGCGCAAAAGCCGGTGGATCGGGAGCATCCCTTCGGCCATGGCCGAGTGGAATATCTCGGCGCGCTGGGGGTGGGCGTGCTTATCCTCTTGATGGGGTTTGAGCTGCTCAAAAGCAGTGTCGAGGGCATTTTGCATCCAGCACTGCCAACCTTCGGCACGCTGCCCTTTGCTATGCTTATCCTGAGCATCTTCATGAAGCTGTGGCTCTATTTTTTCTACCGCAAGCTGGGCAAAGCAGCTGATCTGGCTACGCTTCTTGCCGCCTCCAAGGACTCTTTGTCCGATGTGATGGCAACCTCAGCTGTGGCGCTGAGCATGCTGGCGGGTCGTTTCCTTGGCTGGGCGGTAGATGGCTGGATGGGCGCAGCTGTGGCGCTGCTGGTGCTCAAGGCGGGCTTTGAAGTTTGCCGGGATACGGTGAACAGCCTTGTGGGCGGTCAGCCGGATCGTGCGCTGGGACAGAAGATTATTGCCATTTTGAAGCGGCATCCTGAAATCCTCGGTGTGCATGATTTGATGATCCATGACTACGGCCCCGGCCGCTGCATTGCTTCTGTTCATGCGGAAGTGGCGGCTCACGGCGATATTCTCCAACTGCATGAGGTTATTGACCAGGCTGAGCAGGAGGTGGGACGTGAGCTGAATATCCCTATTTGCGTCCACATGGATCCGATCGTGACTGGCGATGCGGAGACAGACCGTGCCAAGCGCTTCCTTGAAAACGCGCTGCACGACTTTGATGCAACGCTGACAATCCATGATTTCCGCCGTGTGCCCGGTGAAAAGCAAACGAACCTGATTTTTGATGTGGCGCTGCCTGCAGGTTATCGCGATGTGGAAGAGGTGCGCCATTGCCTGGAATCCGCTGCCAAAGCCATGGATCAGCGCAACCACTGCATCATTCATTTTGATACGGATTATTATCAGGAATAATGTTCCGGCCTTTTGGCCAAGGCAGCAACCAATCAGCATAAGACGCAAAAACAGGGCGTGCCGCCGCTTGAGGCGACACGCCCTGTTTGAATGGAACGAAGGGTTTACGTAAGGGGTTCCGACATCAGTTTCGGGATGCAGCTGCTTCCATGGCCGTCAGACTGTCTTCCCGCAGGCCGCTCATCAGCAGAATGGCCGCGGTTGCGCCTTCGTCCATTGGCAAACCAAAGTGCCGCGCAAACAGCAGCGTCAGCCGCTCTTTGCGTTCCTCCAGCAGAAGGGCGGTTTCACACCCTTTGGCTGTCAGTTCTACGGTGCCATAGGGCTCCTTGGCAATCAACCCTTCCGTGGAAAGCGCCTCCAGCAGCCTGTGCACGGAGGGACGGCTGATGCCTACCAGACGGGCAATGTCCTTGGAGGCAACTTCCTCGCTGAGTTGATTCAGCGCTTTCAGTGCCAGCAGGCAGCGAATCTGTGCAGTGGTCATGGGGGAATCATCTCCTTACGCAATTGGGGGGGGATGCGGAACTCAGTAGCAACCGGAGCAGCCGGAGCAGTTGCCGTTGCAGCTGCATCCACCTTTGCCGTTCTTTTTGTCCTTGAGCATTTTCCAGATGACAAGTCCAACCACGATGGCCACAATGCCGCCAACAATCCAGTTTGCCATGAACGCATACCTCCTTCAGGGAAATTACGTGCTGTGCGGGGAAGCAGCAGAAGGGAACCTTCTGCCGCTCCCGCAGCTTTGCGCCGCTTTGTTTTATGCGGCAACCTTCTGGGTCAGGTGATTGTCGTCATAGGGATTCTTGCGCACCACCATGTACACCAACGCGGCCAGCAGGATGAATGCAACCGCCGTGGCGACGGTGAAGCCGCAGCCGTTGAACAGGAGACCTAGCTGATACACAATCAGGGAAATCGTGTAGGCGAAGCCGCACTGATAGGCCACTGCACCCAGCGTCCACTTGGGGCTGTTGAATTCACGCTTCATAGCGCCGATGGCAGCGAAGCAGGGTGCGCACAGGAGGTTGAAGAGCATGAAGGCGTAAGCAGCCAGACGGCCGTGTCCGTTGGAGGATTCGTTGAATGCCGCCGCAATGGGGCTCAGAGCCGCAGCCTTCTCATCCTCGCTCATGTCCTCATCATCCACAACGTCCGCTGCATCGTCTGCGCCATAGAGCACGCCCAGCACGCCGACAACCTCTTCCTTTGCCACAAGACCCATCACCGTGGCCACTGTGGACGGCGTGTTGCCAAAGCCCAAAGGTTTGAAGATGGCGCTAACAGGTTTGCCGACACGGCCCAGGATGGACAGATCCATGTCATCCACCGCGCCCCAGGAACCGGCGGCGCGATCCTCGGCCATTTCAGCAGCCAGCGTAGGCTCCTCGGGTTCCTCGGCATCCTTGGCCAGCGTTCCGGCTTCGGCAGCTGCGTCATAATCGGCTTTAGCGGTTTCGTAGTCGGCCATTTCAGCCTGATAAGTCTGCTGCGCTTCCAGCTGCACATCAGCAGTGGGCGCCCAGCCATAGCTCTTGGTGAACCAGATGATGATGGAGGAAAGCAAAATCACCGTGCCGGCACGCTTGATGAAGCTCCAGCCGCGCTCCCACATGCTGTGGAACACGTTCTTGCCGCTCGGGAAGTGATAGGCGGGCAGCTCCATTACGAAGGGAGCAGGGTCGCCGGCAAACATCTTGGTCTTCTTCAGCATAATACCGGAGATGACGATGGCAGCCACACCGATGAAGTACGCGGAGGTGGCAACCCAGGCGCTGCCGCCGAACACAGCCGCGGCAATCAGACCGATGATGGGCATTTTCGCGCCGCAGGGGATGAAGGTGGTGGTCATGATGGTCATCTTCCGGTCGCGGTCGTTCTCGATCGTGCGGGAAGCCATGATGCCGGGCACGCCGCAGCCGGAACCAATCAGCATCGGGATGAAGCTCTTACCGCTCAGGCCGAACTTGCGGAAGATACGGTCCATGATGAAGGCGATACGGGCCATGTAGCCAACGTCCTCCAGGATGGCCAGCAGGAAGAACAGCACCAGCATCTGCGGCACGAAGCCAAGCACCGCGCCGACACCGCCGATGATGCCGTCAACCACAAGCCCGGTCAGCCAACCGGCTGTGCCGATGCCTTCCAGCCAGGTGCGAACGTTGTCCTGCACAATTTCGCCAACGAACACGTCGTTGGTCCAGTCTGTTACAATGGTGCCGATGGTGGACACGGAGATGTAATAGACAAACCACATCACTACCGCGAAGATGGGCAGAGCCAGCCAGCGGTTGGTTACCACGCGGTCAATCTTGTCGGATACGGTCAGCGCGCCCTTGGGCTTGCCCTTCTTCACGCAGATGGAAACCAGCTTGTTGATGTAGGCATAGCGCTGGTTGGTAATGATGGACTCTGCATCATCGTCCATTTCCTTTTCACAGTCGCTGATGACCTTTTCAATTTCGGCTTTCACAGTTGCGGGCAGGTTTAGCTCGGCGGCTACTTTTTCGTCTCGCTCAAACAGCTTGATGGCGTACCAGCGCTGGAGGTGCTGCTCGAGGGCAGCGCCCTTCAGCAGGTCCTCAATGTGGGCAATAGCATGCTCTACGCTGCCCTGGAACACGTGCGGCGGTTCCCGATGGCCGCCCTTGCGTGCAAGCTCAGAGGCCTTGTTTGCGGCCTGCAGGCTGCCTTCACCCTTCAGGGCGGAGGTTTCAACCACCGTGCACTGGAGCGCTTCGCCCAGCTTCTTCAGATCGATCTTGTCTCCGTTTTTGCGGGTCACGTCGATCATGTTCATGGCCATCACCATGGGGATGCCAAGCTCCGCCAGCTGGGTGGTCAGGTACAGGTTGCGCTCGATGTTCGTGGAGTCCACGATGTTCAGGATAACGTCCGGTTTTTCGTTCACCAGATAGCCGCGCGCCACAACCTCTTCCAGCGTGTAGGGGGACAGGCTGTAGATGCCGGGCAAGTCCTGAATAATCACATCGGAGGCGCCTTTCAGTTTGCCTTCCTTCTTCTCCACAGTCACGCCGGGCCAGTTGCCCACAAACTGGTTGGAACCTGTCAGGGCGTTGAACATTGTGGTTTTGCCACAGTTCGGGTTGCCTGCCAGGGCAATTTTGATCGCCATGCGAGTAGCCTCCCTTTCAATTTTGCAAGTATTAGCATATGCTAACTCTTCTGCTTAAAAAAAGCGGTTTCAGCCGGGGCCTTGCCGCTCATTCCACCTCAATCATTTCCGCATCGCCCTTCCGCACACTCAGCTCATAGCCGCGCACGGTCAGCTCCATGGGGTCGCCCAACGGCGCAACCTTGCGCACATAGACCTGCGTGCCGCGGGTCAGCCCCATGTCCATGATGCGCCGCTTCAGCGCGCCTTCGCCGTGGAGCTTCACAATCGTTGCCGTTTCGCCGACTTTGACTTCCTTGAGACTCTTCATCCTGGTTTTCCTCCCTTTTTGTTGCTTGGGCGCATGGAGCATTCTCCGGCAGTCAGACCATGATGCGCATGGCCATGGTCTTGTCCAAGGCAATGCGGCTGTCCTTCACGGAGAGGATCATGTTTCCGCCCATTTCGCTGACCACCTGAACCGTTTCACCAACCACAAATCCAAGCTCCGCCAAATGCTGGCGGACATCATCCCGCCCGGTGATTTTCAGGATAGTTCCTGCATCGCCGACATTGGCCATTCCCAATGGCATCATGAACGTCCCCCTCTCTTGCTGAAACCCTGCAATATTCGATTTGAATGAGGTTAGAACTTTCTAACCGCGGCGAGAAGTTTAGCATATCTAACCATATTTGTCAACCCTAATTTCCAAGAAAACTCTCTGCGAAAAGAAGATGGTTAGAATATTCTAATTAGTTGAGGCTTACTTTCGTACAACCTGCATGAAAGCAAAGGCCGCAGCATGAAATTCCCCCCTCTTCCCGTCAATTAAAGGAGGAGGGGGAAAGAGGGTCAAGCCTTTTTCAGCGTTTCGCCGAGGGCCATGCATTGTGCAAGTACATCTGCATCAGCCTCATCCTGGCAAATTACGCTTTCCGCAACAAGCTCAATTCCTGCGGCGCGGCAGTCGTCCTCCCAGGTTTGCATCCATTCGCCATTGCCCCAACCGTAGGAACCAAACAGCACGGCCTTTTTTCCGCGGAGCACATCTTTGCAAGCATCAAACATGGGCTGGAATTCGCTTTCTTCCAGCACTTCGGAACCCATGGCCGGGCAGCCCATGGCAATTTTGTCTACATCCGCTGCTTTGGCGGGGGTGAATTCGTCCGCGGTGTACAGCACGGCGCCGGCGCCTTGCGCCACTGCTTCCGCCATGGCCTGCGTATGTCCCGTGCCACTCCAATAAACCACTGCAATCTGACTCATTTTTCATCGCTCCTTTTTGCTATTGCTTAGCACGTTATGCAGCAACTGCGGTTTTGCCGCCGTGCCGCCCGAAACAGCCTTTTCAGGCTGCGACGGTCAGTTTTTCCATGCTCCACCCGGAGCGGAACAGCCGCGTGTATACCTCCCGGCAATGCTCATATTGCCGAAAGATTTTCTGCGCCTGGCATATGTTGTGGTAGGCTTTCCAACAACCGCACAGTGCGCATCCCTGCCCGCTGTTGTCAATGAAGGCTGTCACGTCATCCAACGGATACCCCAGGAATATGCCGATTTCATGGGGAAAGCTTTCCTGCGACTGCAAATGCCTGCGCAATGTGGCGATAGCCTCACCCGGTGTGCACTTTTCGTAGCCTTCCCTGTGCAGGAAAGCCTGATTCCTTGGGCAGGCAAGCACTTCCTTCAGCGCCTTCGGCCGATACAGGTAAATCAGAGCATGACCTTCTTCGCGTTTGAGCACCGTCAGCACAACGCCGCGCAGAGCCAACCGATGCGCCAGCTGCAACCGCTCCCGTTCAAAATCGGCCGGGTCGGCGATGGTTGCTTTCATCAGGTTACCGACCTTCAACTTTGCCAGCGTTGGAGCACCATGTTCTACCAGCAGTTGTTCCAGCATGCTCATTCTCCTTTTGGTTAAACACAACTAACCTTTGCGGGAAAAGAAGCGCACGGGCCGCGCAACCCGTGCGCTTTCGGCGCATAGGGGGAATCTGCAAGCCCTTGCGCCAAGGGGAACATCATGGCACGTTAGTTGTAACTAACGCATGAATAAGATAGCATATGCGCGCAATTCTGTCAACCCTTTTTGCAAAAAAAAAGAAGAAGCTGTGGTGCAGCCTCTTCTTTAGGGTTATTTCAGCGGTAGGAAGGACATTGCGGTGGAACAGTATCAGGTGCGATGGATGGCTGCGGGTATGTGTGGTTTCTTTGCGGCGGGCGGACGCGGGCATTGCTACGCTCGCCCGCGATGCGTGGGAGAAGGTTCCCTGGGGAGAGGACGAGGGAAGGGGCGCAGCCCCTTCACCCCGCGAAGGGACTTCGCCCCTTTCGAAACCCATTCAGCGGCGGGCGGACGCGGGCATTGCTACGCTCGCCCGCGATGCGTGGGAGAAGGTTCCCTGGGGAGAGGACGAGGGAAGGGGCGCAGCCCCTTCACCCCGCGAAGGGACTTCGCCCCTTTCGAAACCCATTCAGCGGCGGGTGGACGCGGGCATTGCTACGCTCGCCCGCGATGCGTGGGAGAAGGTTCCCTGAGGGGAGGACGATGGAAGGGGCGCAGCCCCTTCACCCCGCGAAGGGACTTCGCTCCTTTCGAAACCCATTCAGTCCCTTTGTTTAGGCATTTGCTGTCAACATGGGCATATAGACGCCACCTTGTACGCTTCGGGCAATGAAGGCCACAGATTCACCGCTTTTGGTGTCATACCAGTCGGAGAAAGGCACGCGCGTGGTGGTTGTGCGCAGATAGTGTGCAAGGGGAGCGATCAGCTTAGCGAACGTCGTCTTATCCTGCGCCATGCTGGCTACCCACACCAACCAGTCGCTCTTGGTATAGTCCGCACGGGAGTCCAGCGGCAGGCCGTATTCATTCATCAGCGGCAGATAGCTTTCCGTTTCAGCTTTATAGAAGGACGCGGGCAGCAGCTTCAATCCTAGCACAACGTCCCACACCAGGTTGTACTTCATGCTCCAGCCGTTTCCATCAAAGGTCAGCGCGGTGTTATGCTCGCCCTTGGCGCGCTCAAGCCAGCTTTCAGCCATTTCATGGGCGCGCTTTTCCCATTGGTCAGCTTCCGCCGTGCGGCCCATCCGGCGCAGAATGCGGCTATAGCATGCCACGCCAACCGTTGCTTTGGCGGCAAGGTTCACATTGCGGTTCATGTGGCCGGCAAAGTCGTCCGTGCACAGCTGGTCGCCGGGATCCTCACCATACTGGTCAAGGTATTTCACCCACTTATCCAGCACATCCGGGCAGCTTTCCGCAAGCGCTTCGGATGCGCCGAACGCCATGGCGCTTTCCAGCATGATGAGCATATTGCCGCATTCTTCCACGGGCATCTGGCTGCGGAAGTCATACACGTCCATCCCCGCGGGATACAGATAATACGGCGGATGCACCATGCCGTTTTCGCAATGCTGGCGCGCGGCGTATACCTGACCTGTGGCATAGGGATAGCGGCCCACATCGTGGGGGGCAAAGTCAAACTCCCACACAGGCATTTGGGCAAAGCGGATCACCGGGCGGCAGAGGGCGTTCACAAGCTCCGGGCAGTATTTCAGGAACAGCGGAATGGAGGGATAACTCACGTCCACCGTGCCGATGCAGCCGTTGGAGTCATTTTCCTTGGAAAGCAGCGCTATTTCACCATCGGGAGTGGCGATAAGCTTATGTGCCGCGAAGGTATGCCGCCAGGCAGCACTGGCAATCAGGCGATAATCCTCTCCGCCAAAGGTCTGCGCCTCATCCATCACGGCCTTATCCAGTGTGCAGCACTTGCCGAGCAGTTCGTCGTGCCGGCGATCGAATTCCTTCAGTGCATCTACAATGGTTTTGCCATCCCGCATATACCAGGTGCGGCACAATGCGCCAAAGTAGTTGATGGAGGCCACGTCATCATATCCCAGCAGCACGGTGGCAGCGGCGTCGTCTTCCACTGTCACATTCCAGTCGAAGGTCAGGCCGTTGTCGTGCTTTTGCACCTGTCCTTCGCGGCTGGCAAGATACAGGTAACCCCAATCCATGGTGATGTGGTCGCCGGAATGCCCCAATACCTTTTGCTGCTTTTGCCCCACATAGGCCATTTGCAGCCCCTCATGGGTATAGGCGCAGCCAAGCATGGCCGGGGGCACCACGCCGTCATAGCACAGGGCGTTGTCGGCAAACAGCTGCATTTGCACGCTGTGGGCACATCCGTCAGTGCTGTTGAGCCACAGGTCAACATAGGTCACCGGGGCAGACAGCATATCCAGATCATCCGGCAGCGCGGGTGACCAGAAGCGCACCGTCAGGCGGACAGCGCCTGCGCGCAGCACGCTCACGGTCTGGGTGGGGGTTACGTGCACGCTTTCCGTCACGGCTTCGGCGCTGGAAGCACGGCCGAGCCAGTGGTAATGCTTACCATCCACAGTGATGCTGCCGCGCAGGGGCTTTTCGGCCTTTGACCAGTGCATGGCAGTCGCGGCGGTCAGTGTATCGCCGGGCATCCAGATGGAAAAATAGGGGTCGTTGACAATCAACGGCAAGGCGGGAATACGGTCTGACATAGGGCGAATCTCTCCTTTTCGTATGTGCGTCAGTGGGTTTCTATATTTTAATATCATCAGGCATCTAAAAGCAAGGTCTTCCGCATGACCGAAATACGCGTTTGATAGGCCATTTTTCCGGACATGGAAGCAAAAAACGGATGTGCCTGTCAAAAAACGCCGAATCGGCGGATGTGCGTGGCATCAATACGGTGCAGGGAGGCGTATTTCACGAATTGTTCATGCCTGACAGCTTGCATTTGCCGTGCATTCGGATTATGATGGAACTATCCCGAACGCAGATGCTGTAACAGATGGACAAAAACTTTCAAGTGTCGCAAGGCGGCAAAAAAATGCCTGCATGTGCCGATTTTATGGACTGTCCCCACTGTTCAAACGCTTGCGGTTGTGGTATAACAAAGGATGAAACCGTTCCTGTGCAAAGCACGGCGGTTTCTAGGCGCATTGCGCCAGGTTAGAGAGGTGAAATTCCCGTGAATGAAGTCAAGCCCCCGAAACGACCACTCATTTTCTACTACCTGATTGTGCTTGCCGTGATGCTGCTGTTCAACATGCTGGTGATGCCCAGTATCATAAATCAGCGCGTGCAGGAGGTCACCTATGACGTGTTCATGAAGATGACCGACGCCAAGCAGATTGCGCAGGTTCAGGTGGAGGATAACCAGATCCTCTTTACCAACAAGGACAATACGCAGGTTTTCAAAACCGGGCGGGTTAACGATCCCGGCCTTACCGAGCGGCTGTACAACTGCGGGGCGCAGTTCGGCTCCGTCATTCAGGAGCAGGCTTCGCCTATTGTCAGTTTCCTGCTCACATGGGTGTTGCCGATTGTGATCTTCGCGCTTCTTGGCAACTGGATGACCAAGAAGATGATGAATAAAATGGGCGGCGGTTCCGGCTCCATGATGTTCGGCATGGGCAAGAGCAACGCGAAGGTCTACGTCAAGTCCTCCGACGGCATCAAGTTCTCCGATGTGGCCGGCGAGGATGAGGCGAAGGAAAACCTGAAGGAAATTGTGGATTATCTCCACAACCCCAACAAGTATAAGGACATCGGCGCGTCCATGCCTAAGGGCGTGTTGCTGGTGGGCCCTCCCGGCACGGGTAAAACCATGCTGGCCAAGGCTGTGGCAGGTGAAGCCAACGTGCCCTTCTTCTCCATGAGCGGCTCCGAATTTGTGGAAATGTTCGTGGGCATGGGCGCCAGCAAGGTGCGCGACCTGTTCAAGCAGGCCAAGGAAAAAGCCCCCTGCATTGTGTTCATTGACGAAATTGACGCTATCGGCAAAAAGCGTGAAGGCGGCAACATTGGCGGCAATGATGAGCGTGAGCAGACCCTGAACCAGCTGCTGACGGAGATGGACGGCTTTGAGGGCAACAACGGCGTTATCATTCTGGCGGCTACCAACCGTCCCGAATCGCTTGACCCGGCATTGACCCGCCCCGGCCGTTTTGACCGCCGCGTGCCGGTGGAGCTGCCTGACCTCAAGGGGCGCGAAGAAATCCTTAAGGTGCACGCCAAGAAGATCAAACTGGCCAGCAATGTGGACTTCAACCGCATTGCCCGCATGGCTTCCGGCGCTTCCGGCGCGGAACTGGCCAACATTGTCAACGAAGCCGCCCTGCGCGCGGTGCGCGATGGCCGCAGCGAGGCCAATCAGGCGGACTTGGAAGAGTCCATCGAAGTGGTTATTGCCGGCTATCAAAAGAAGAATGCTATCCTCACGGATAAGGAAAAGCTGATCGTAAGCTATCACGAGATTGGCCATGCGCTGGTGGCGGCGCTGCAAACCGACTCCGCCCCCGTGCAGAAGATCACCATCATTCCCCGCACCTCCGGCGCACTGGGCTATACCATGCAGGTGGATGAGGGCAACCACTACCTGATGACCAAGGAAGAAATCGTCAACAAGATTGCCACGCTCACCGGCGGCCGTGCGGCGGAGGAATTGATCTTCAATTCCATCACGACCGGTGCGTCCAACGATATTGAGCAGGCCACAAAGCTTGCCCGCGCCATGGTGACACGCTACGGTATGTCGGACGATTTCGACATGGTGGCGCTGGAAACGGTGACGAACCAGTATCTGGGCGGCGATGCGTCCCTCGCGTGCAGCATGGAAACGCAGACGAAGATTGACCAAAAGGTCGTGGAAGTGGTGAAGACGGAGCACAAAAAGGCATTGGAAATGCTGCGCAGCAATAAGCCGATCCTTGATGCGCTGGCCAAGCACCTCTACGAAAAGGAAACCATCACCGGCGAAGAATTCATGGATATTCTCCATCACCCGGAGAAGATTCTGCCGGAACAGCAGGCATAAACCCATCAACGACAGGAGGGAAGGCGCCGCACACAGGCGGACGCCTTCCCTCTTTTAATCAGAGCCGCAGCACGCGGCTGTTTCCATGCAGGTATAAAACCGGGCAGGCAGCACCTTTGGATACTGCCTGCCCGGTTTGTCTTTTATGGATAGATTTCAGGAACACATAGAAGAAAAACGGAAGATGCCGCGCCGCTTAACCCACAGCAACAGTAAAACTCGTGCATGGCGTGGGTTCCATGAGGCGGACGCCGGTTTCGTACTTAATTTTCAGGCTCCAACAGGCCAAGATTGCCATCCTTGCGGAGATAAAGCACGTTGGTGCGCTCACTGTCAACATTGACGAAGACGAAGAAGCTGTGTCCCAGCATTTCCATCTCCACCGCCGCATCTTCCACGGACATGGGGCGCACGGGGAAGGTCTTCGTGCGCACAACCTTGCGCTCGCCTTCTTCTACCGGCTCATCCTCAAGGTATTCCGTCTCAGCCATCTGGAAAGCGTCCTCACGGATGCGTTTGCCCAGCTTTGTGCGATGGCGGTGAATTTGCCGCTCCATCTTTGCCAGCGCCTGGTCAATGGCGAGGAACAGGTTGTCCTCCGCGCTGGCTTCGGCACGCAAAATCACACCGTTGCCCATCGGCACGGTGATTTCCACCACGCGCAGGCCGTTCTTTTCCTTGCGCATGCGCACCTGCATCTCTGTTTCCGGCAGCAGGTATCGACCCATCTTCGCGGCTTTCTTTTCAATGCGCGCTGTTACGCTCGGGGAAACGGTCATGTTCCGGGCTGTAATGGTCATCTTCATAAACATAAGCTCCTTTGAATGAAATTTGTCTTCCTCAGGCGGCGTGCCGCCCTCCGACTTGCTCCGTATCCTCTAACCGTTGGGCCACCGGCCTCACTTCCTCTCTGTGGTTTTGTATTGGTATACTTCGACGAACGAATGAAATTTCCTTCATGCATTTGCACAAAATACGAAATTTGGGATATGGATTGTTACTCTTTTTTGCAGCGAGGCAGCAGGGAGAAAATGCCCAGTACGCAGCCAAGACTGAACAGCACCCAGGCCACTGCCGGCAGCGCATCCTGGCGGCCGAGGGAGGTGACTGCGCCGGCAAGGATGCATGCTGCGGCAAGCAGTGCGCAGAGCACGCGCCGCATCAGCTGCTCGGTGATGCCAACGCTTTCTTTTGCGTGCAGGTCAACACTCAGCCGTGCCTGGCCACGGTTCATGGTGCGCAGTGCATCGCTGAGCTGACCGGGGAGCCGGGCGGTTTTGCGGAAGGAGTCCCGCGCGTCGCTCAAAAAGTGCAGCGCCTCTTCCTTCAAATGCAGGTCGGCCATCATGGCGGAGGCCATATGCCGCGTCACAACAGCCATCACGCTGGTGTTGGGGCTGTATTCGGCCAGCACGCCCTCAATGGTCACTGCGCCGCGGGCCAGCATTGTCATGCTGGAAGGCACGGCGATGTGGTGCTTTTGGGATAGATCCATCAATTCTTTGAGCATGCTGCCCAGGTCAATGGAGGAAAGCGCCTGACTTTCATAGCGGGTGAGGAAATCGTCAATGTCAGCGGTGAGCTCCATGCCGTCCACGCGCCCCTGTATGCGGCCAAGTGCCATCACAACCCGCCGCAGCTCCTCCGCGTCGTGGGCGGAAACGGCCTGCACGGCTTTTTGCAGCAGCTCCCGGTCGCGCTGGGTAAGGCGACCCATCATGCCCATGTCGATCCACACGATTTTGCCTTCGCGGATGCGGATGTTGCCCGGGTGCGGATCGCCGTGGAAGAAGCCATCGTCCACAATCTGCTTGACATAGTTTTCCGCAAGCTTCGCGCCGATGTCGTCCAGGTCATAGCCTGCATCCAGCAGTGCCTGCCTGTCGCGCAGGTCGAGCCCGGCAACATATTCCATGCACAGCAGCGTTTCGGAGCAGAAGTCGTCCATCACCTGCGGGCAGCCGATGCAGGCAATACCCTGGTTGAGCTGGGCAAAATGGCGGAGGTTCTCGGCCTCACGGCGGAAATCCGTTTCCTCCTGCATCACGCTTTCCATTTCGTCCAGCACGGAGGCAAGGTCAACGGTGCGATCTAGCCCGGTAAGGCGTGTGACGCCAACGCCCTTGCGCAACAGGGCAAGATCCCGCTCCATGGTTTGGCGAATGCCGGGCCGCTGCACCTTCACAACAACCTCGCGGCCATCCTTGAGTGTGGCGCGGTGCGCCTGGGCAATGGAGGCTGAACCGATGGGGGATTCATCAAAAGTTCGGAAGTTTTCTTCAATGGAATGGCCGGTAGCGGCATGGATAACGCAGCGCACTTCTTCCATGGGCATGGGGCGCACCTGCGCGCGCAGCTGCTCCAGTGCCTGGCAATAGGCAAGGGGCAGCACATCCGTGCGCATGGAGAGAATCTGGCCGAGCTTCACAAACGTGGGGCCGAGATCCTCCAGAAGAGAGCGCAGCTTCTCCGGCGTAATGCCCCGTGCAATATGATGCCGAGCCAGGATGTCCATGATTTCCCTGGCTCGGCTGTTGTCAGGCGTCTGTGCCGGCATGGTCGTCTTGCGTGTCATGGTCGTCGCCACGCTCCTCTTCTTCAATGAGATCAAGCTGACGACGAAGCTCTGCGCGCTGCTCTGCAGTGAGGCTGCTCACGTCAATGGCGTCCTGCTTGGCGACGGGGCAGGCTTCCTTCCACTTGCGCTTAAGCTCCTCGGTTGTATCCTGGTTTTCCTTCACCGTGGCGCGTCCTTTTTCCACCAGCGCCTTGGCAATTTCACCGGACTTTTCGGCCACGGTTGCTACCGCGCCAACACCGCCCAGCAGAACATCTTTTACCAGTTTTTCTAAATCAGTCATGATGAATATCTCCTTTCGTCTGTGCGCTCCTTTGGGGATACAATCTTAGTATACCCCTATTTTCCCCATCTTGAACAGGACAAAGCGCCGAAAACGTCACAATTTCGGTTGAAAAATACAATTCCGCGTTTGTGCTGTTTCTTTGTCTTTATTGTAGTAAAAATCAACCAGAAAGTCAATATGTGAACCGCTGCGTTCGACGCAAAAACACAAAAGGCATCCGTTTCATCTATTACTGAAACGAATGCCTTTGCGAATGCTTCAGGTTAGCTGAGCAGCAGCACGCAGGATGCGCCCGCAAGCGGCAGGCGGAAGGTTTCGCTGACGGGGGACGCGTTTGTGTTGTAGCCCCGAACTTCCCCTTCCTTGTTGCATGCTACCAGCAGCAAGCCACTGCCTGGCACATAGGTCACATAGCGCGGCCAGTCGCCGGTCGCCCATTCGGCGATGCGGTTGAGCTGTGTGCCCTGCTGCAAACAGGCGGACAACGTGTTTGGCCCACGGTTGCAGACATACAGGGTGTTACCTGCACCATAGCAAGCGCCGCCCGGATAGTTTCGGGGCTCGTCGGCGCCGGTGGGGTTTACTTCACCCAGGGCACGGCCTGCGTTGTCCAGGATGCGCACCATGCCGTCCAGCTCACACACACAGGTGAGATGGCGGTCGGGGGAAACCAGCACCTGCCGAGGACCGGAGCCCTCCGGCTGGGCAAGAATCTCCGGTGCGCCGGAAGGCAGGCCGTCATGCAACGCAAAGCGATAGATACAATCATTGCCCAAATCCATCAGGTAGAGTTTGCCGTCCACCGTAAGGCTCCAATGCGCATGGGCATGCTCAGGCTGATACTGCCACAGCACCTGTGTCAGCTGTTCATCCACGGCAAGGTAGTGGCCGGTTTCAAAGCAGCAGGCGTAAAGCACGCTGCCAAGCGCATACAGATGGCACAGGCCGGAGCCGGGCACAGGCAGGGAGCGTATCTCGCGCAGGCAATCGCCTTCCAGTGTGTAAGCGGTGATGTCCGCCCCGTCGCTGCGCTCGGATGCCACATAGATCAGGCCGTTTTCACCCTTGCAGCAAAAGGAGGGGGCGCGTCCATGGCGCATGCCGTTCAGCTTGCGTGCATGGCTGCCTTGCAGGGCGTAGAGCGCCATGTCTTCCTGCCCGGGTGCACCATAGCCGGAAATCAGCAGCAGGTGTTCATCCATGGCGAAGCCTCCTTCTCAGTCAGGATCATGGTGTGCCAGCACGCTCACGCCGCCGTCCACCAGCAGATACTGGCCGGTGACATAGGATGCCATGTCGGACGCCAGATACAGCGCGGCATTGGCGATGTCGGGCATTTTGCCGGGGTCAAGGGGCTGACATTTTTCGATGTTGGCCCACACCCGCTTGTATTCCTCATCACTCAGCTTGTCAAAATCATCGTAGAACACATCGCTCACGATCACGCCGGGGCAGATGGTGTTCACACGGATGCCGTAGGGGGCAAAATCCAGCGCAAGGGCGCGGGTAGCGGCGTTCATGGCGCCTTTTGTGCCCGCGTAGAGCATGTTGGTAGGCTGCGTCATCACGGAGTGGATGGAGGAGATATTCACGATGGAGCCGCCGTGCTTCTCCTTCATGCTGGGGATGAACGCGCGCATGAAGCGCAGTCCGCTGTAGTAATTGGTTTCCATCAGGCGGAACAGGTCTTCATCCTTGAATTCATTGCCGGGGCAATGGCAGTTGACGCCAACGGTGTTGACCAGGATGTCAATGTGTCCCGCATCGGCGAGCACTTCCTTGGCCACGCGTTCGGAGTCCTCAGCCTTGGCCAGATCGGCCACATAGCCCTTGCAGGCAGGGCGGATGGACTGGAGGAAGGCTTCTGTCTCGTGCACATTGTGGGCGTTGCGGCCTGCAAAGTAGATGTCCGCGCCCTGGCGTGCAAAAACGATGGCAATGCTCTTGCCAATGCCGCGGGCAGCGGTGGAAATGAAAACCTTTTTGCCCTTGAGCATTTGATTGTAATCCTTGATGGGGCTTTCGTACAGCTCTACTCCGCGCATTTTGGGATCGCTCATCAGATCAGCACCTGTCCTTTCTTCTGGCCGGGGGTGGTGTAAATCTCAATGTCGAAGCGGCGATAGAGGTCGTCGATGCAATCCTGATCGCCTTTTGCTGCGCCGATTTCCACATCCCAGTTCATGCCGCGATACTTTGCGGCTTCCGGGGTGGTGTCGATAAAGTGGAACAGGTCGTTGAGCATATTCTCCGGCCAGATCACCGCATCCACGTCGGCACTGGTGTATTCGCCTGTGCGTACCTTGGGGAAGGCGTACATATCCTTTGCCTGCGCCTTGTAGGCGTTTTCAATCACATAGTCCACCATGTGGCTGGGCACGAACATCACGCCGTTGCGGGTGGCAATCACAATGTCGCCCGGCAGGCAGATGGCTGCGCCGATGCGGCACGGACCGTTGAAGCTGGTCAGCTGGCAGTCCCGGATAGGCGTGGGATCCACGCCGCGGAAGCACACCTGCACGTCAATGCTCTTCATCTGCTCCAGGTCGCGCACGCCGCCCCACACCACCGCGCCGCCGTTCTTGGTGCGGCCGTGGATGGCCGTGGTTAGGTTGCCGCCGGCAAAGGTGCCACGGAAAATCTTGTCATACAGGTCACAGACCACCACGTCATTTTCTTCCAGGCTGTCAATGACCCACTGGTTGCAATCGCCCTTCCAGCCGTTTTCGCGGGCCGTGTCAAAGGCCAGGCGGCGCAGGTCGGGGCGCTGGGGCATAAAGCAGCAGGTCACAGCGCGGCCGTAGAGCTTCTTGTCTTCATGCAGCACGCGCAGGCCGCCTTCAAACTGGAAGCGGTAGCCGCAGGAATACAGCGGCTGCCAGATTTCTTCCTGCGTGAGGGTCTTGAGGATTTCTAGCTTTTCGTCGCTCACCTTCGGGCGGCCGTTAGGATAGCGCTCACCTTTCCATTCACGGGTGAGAGAAATAATCTGTTCGCGATCGTTGAGCAGCATGGCTTATTCCTTCTCCTTCTTTTTCCAAAGCGTCCAGCGGTTTACGCCGTTCAGAAGTCCCGGCGCATGCCAGTAATCTTCCGGGGCTTCGCGCCAGTTGGGCATTGTTTTGGCTTCGGGGTCAAACAGCACCTCGCCAGCGCGCATGGTGGCTACACATTCCAGGCGGCTCGTGCCGTCCAACCGTGCGCCGCCGCAGTCCATAAAGCCGAAGCGGCCTTCGCGGTTGCGCAGCACGGCAATGTCCGCGCAGGCGCCCACATCCAGCGTGCCCAGCTCTTCATGGTGGATGGTCAGGGCGGGGGCACGGGTCACGCGATACAGCACGTCGGCCAGCGGCATGCCCATGGCCAGGAACTTGCTGGCAACATACAGGATGTCAATCACCGGGCCGGTGACGTTCTGGTGGTGCAGGTCGGTGGAAATGGTGTCCGGCCAGAAGCCCTGCTCAAAGCACCGAACTGCCTGCCGGAACCAGAAGCTGCCGGAGCCGTGGCCAACGTCGAAGTGCACGCCGCGCGCACGGTTTTCCAGCATGTAGGGCAGCATTTTGCCGTTTTCGTCCATTAGGGGGAACTGCTGGGCAAACACGTGGGTGTGCACATCGCCTGGCCGCAGGTGGGACAGGAACATTGGATACGTCCGCTCCGGATATACGGGGATGGCGTCCACCATCACGATCTTGCCGCACATCTCAGCCGCCTCAATGGCGCCGTCAATGGAAGCAAATGTGGGGTGATCCTTGTCTTCGGTGCGCGCCCAGTAGTGAGCGCTCTTGATGCCGACCACCACATCGCTGTATTCCTGAGCCACAGCCGCCACAATGCGGGGATTGATTTCATCCACCGCCTGCTCGGACTGGGTGTAGTGCATGCCGCGCGCCGCCATGTCAATGAAGGCCAGCACACGCAGCTTGGTGGCGTCAATCACATTGTCCTTGAAATCGCAGAAATTGCGCCAGCCGGTGGTGCCGGCGTCCACAGCGGTGGTTACACCGCAGCGCACCATGTGTTCTTCCGCGTTGGTGGTGCGCAGGGAATCATCGTGCGGGTAGGGAAACACCGGAAAAATGTGGCAGTGCATGTCGATCAAACCGGGGGAGACGATGCAGCCTTCCACGTTCATCACGGTTTTTGCATCGCCCTTAAGGTTCAGGCCACGGGCAGCGATTTTTCCGTCCTTTACGGCTATATCTTCCAATTCAATTTTGCCGGTGCGGGGGTCGTACACCTTACCGCCTTTGAGCAGATAATCAAATTGTGCCATCGTAATTTCGCGCTCCTTTGTTGCGATACGCATCTTTCAGGACAAAAATCAGCTCAATTTCCACAGGAATCTGATGGTTGGGCATGTTGTGGGTACCCATAACCGTGCGGGCGTGGAAGCCGCGCTCCTCCAGAATTTCCATGCAGAAATCGGAGAAGCCGTCCATCACTTTTTCCGGCTGATCGAAATCGCCGTCGCAGTTGACCAGCGCCATGGCGCGCACCAGATGCTGGATGCAGTCCAGCGAACCGTAGCGCTCCTTGATGGCACGGAAGATGGTGTTGCCACACTCGCGGGCGGCGGCATAGCCTTCCTCCACGGTCAGATCCTTGCCTACGCGTCCGGTGAAAAGGGGTTCGTAGGTGTTGTGGTTTTCCGGGCCGCAGCCGGAGGCGTATACCACGCCGTTTACCTCGCGGATGGCTACCAGCGCCAGGTATTTTTTGAATCGCTGCGTCACGGGGACGCCGTTTTCACGGATGACGTTGACCGTTGACATTCAAGCGCCCTCCTTACTTGCGGATTTTGATGATGGCGTCCACGCTTACAGGGGAATTGCCCTGCAGTACGTAAGCGCCCATGGCGGAGCGGGCGTGCTGGCCGCGGTGGCCGAACACTTCCACCATCAGGTCGGAGAAGCCGTTCATCACCTTGGGCATGTTGTAAAAGTCCTTGCCGCTGTTCACCAGGCACAACACCTTCACAAAATAGTCCACCCGGTCCAGGTCGCCCACGTATGCCTGAATGGTGCGCAGCATGTTGATGCCGCACTGCCGGGCAGCCTTGTAGGCGGTTTCCTCATCAATTTCGTCACCAACACGACCCGTCCACAGCAGCTTGCCGTTTTCGTCCGTGGGATAGTGGGCGGAAACGTAGAGCATGTCGTCCACAAACACAGCTTCTACCGCGCCCTTGCCGCGCCAGTCCGTCTGCTGCAATTCAATTCCCAGCTGCTTCATGCGCAATTCAGTTGCTCCCATTTTCGCTTTGCTCCTTTCGCATTTCCTCAATGGATTCCCGCACAACGCGGCACACGGTTTCCACCTGCGCATCGTCCAGGATCAGGGGGCTGATCCACAGCATGTTGTCCGTCCAGTTGGAAATATACACGCCGCGGGCTTTGCATTTTTCAAACAGCGTGTCCACGCTGCCAAAGGGCATGTAGGCGCAGCTGCGGGGGAAGGTCTGTCCCACAGGGCCTTCGTTGTCGCGGAACACATCCTTGAAGCCGCAATCCCGCAGCATATCTTCGAAGATGTCGCAGTAGTGGCGCAGCGTGGCCATGCGGGCTTCCTCGTCTACGGCCATGTATTCCTTCACGGCCGCATACAGCCCCACGATAGCTTCGCGGGAGGTTTTGCATTCCCGGCACACGCCGTCCATGGGCGGCCCCAGCTTGCGCAGGCGGTCGATCCAGATTTTCTTGCCGACCACCAGGCCGGAGTCCTGCGGGCCGCGGATGGTTTTGCCGCCGCTGAAAATCACCATGTCCGCACCGATTTCACTGGAGAAATGCCACAGGTTGGAGGCCGGCGGGTTTTGCGCCGCCGCGTCCACAATCACAGGCAGGTTATGGCGATGGGCGATCTCCACCACCGTTTCCAGCGGCAGGGAATAATCGCGGCCGAAGTAAATCACATAGCCGATCGCCGCAGTGTGCTCGTTGATGGCATTTTCGAATTCCTCAGCGGAGGGTGCGCGGGTTTCTTCGCCCACGTAAACGATCTTTGCCCCTGTGCAGGCCATGGAGCGGTCGTAGAGGTTGTGGTGGGCGCGCTGCATCAGAATCTGATCGCGGCCATCCGTTTCAGGCAGGCGATGGTAAGCCTCCAGACTGTCCAACGCCAGCACGGCGGCGGAGCAATCGGTCAATGCTCCGGCCGCGCCGTTGGTGATATAGGCCGCTTCGTTGTGGGTCAGCTTCGCAATGGCATCGCCGACCTTTTCCTGTACCTCGTAGAGATCCACACAGTAGCGGGAAATCTCATACATGGCCTTCAGGCTGCTTTCGGGCATGCAGCTTGCACCGTATTTGGTGAAGGTGTCCTGGGCGTTGATGTAACGATGCAGTCCAAGTTCATCAAAAATGTCCATCTGTCAGTCCTTCTTTTCAAAGGGATTCTCGCTCACCCAGGAGCGTTCTTCCTTCTTCTCCTCATCCGCAGTTTCGGAGAAGCTGGCGAACACGTCGATAACTTCCTTGCCGTCGTCCTTCTCCCAATGCTTGTCAAGGCCGGCGTCCAGGGGCAGCAGGCTCAGGGTGTGCCATGCGTCCTCGGCGGCGCGCCACAGGGGCAGATGGATGGCTTCGCATTCGTCGGTCACCGGATAGCCGACATCGATCCAGTTCTTTTCCACCTCGTGATAGAGCCTCTCAAGCTCAGCATCAATGGCCTTGGTGGAGGAAGCACCATGATCGTCCAGCAGCGTGCGCAGATAGTTCAGGCATGCGCTTACGCGGCGGTGATAGTAGTACTCCACCAGCTCATACCAGTCGCGGCTGGGATAGTCCGGCAGGTTGGGAATGGTCTTGGCGAAGGTGGTGCCCATGTCGCGCATCCACGCACGGAAATCCTCGCTGTCAATGTGGATGTCCGCAGAGGAAACGTCCGGGTCGCAGGGACGGCCGCGGAAGCGGCGCACCATGGTTTCGACATACAGCTCGTTGTTCTGGCGCAGCATGGTTTCCAGCGTGGTTAGCAGCTGCTCCATGATGGTGGCATGGGACTCAAACTCCGCGTGCAGCGTAGCCTTGTCCACGCTCCTGCGGGTGCGGAAAAGCTCAAACACGGTGCGCATGTGCATGTTGAAATACTCGGTCACATACTGGCGCATCACGTCGAACATGTCCTGACCCACGGCGCGGGTCTTCTTGTCATCGGGGATGGCGGACATAATCTTCATGAAGTTGTCCAGGTGTGCGGCAACCTCGCGGGATTCCTCAATCGGCACCAGGCGGCGCTGCGGGCGTTCCAGATAGCTGCGCTTCTGATAACGGGCGTGGGAGCTGTCGCGGTCGGAATACACGCCCTCGTGCAGCTCGTTCATGGCTTTGATGCCTTCGTGAATCAGGCTGTCGCCATAGCGGCGGCGGGCGGAATCCTTCAGGAAGCTGTTAAGCGTCACATCATTGGGATTCCAGGCCAGCTGGAACAACAGGTCGAAGAAGTGGTTGCTCACGCCGCACAGCTCCGTGCAGTTGCCGAAGCCCTCTGCATGCGCCACAATGGAGGGATCCGTCATCTCGTGGGCAGCCTCGATGTGGCGGTCGAAATCACCGTGCATGTGGTCGTCGCCGCCGAACTCGTTGATGGGCTCCAGCACATAGCGCAGCTGACCCATGGGCTTGAAGTCCTTGTCGCGATACACCGGCTCACGGAAGTTGCTGTCAGTCTCCTTGCGGTTGGGCCACAGATCCAGCAGTGCGGCTTCCTTGGGGAAGCTGTCTGCCATGCGCTGGGGCACGCCGGGCATGGTCCAGATGCTCGGGGGCGTGTTGGCGCGGATGCACCAGCCGTCCAGGAAGAACTCCGCATCTGGCAGCGCGGAACGGATGGCCGCGGAGGTGTACTTGGTGTAGTCGATGTTCATCTGGATGTAGCTTTCAATGGAGGTGGAAATGTGATGCTCGCCCAGGCCGCAGGCAGAGAAGCGGTGGCAGGGGCCATAGGTTTCCACCCAGGTCTGCACAAAAGTCTGAATCAGCTTGGTGTACATGGGATCATCGGGGAACAGGCAGGGGGTGGGATTGGGCGCGGCGTTGTCGTCCTTCACCCATTCGGCGCCGAAATAGTGCGCTTCCGGATACTTGTCGCGGAAGGCAAGGCTGGTTTCAGGGCTGATGAGGGAAACCATGGTTTCGATGCCAAGCTTCCGGGCATAGTCATCCAGCTCCCGGGTGACCTCCATGCGGGCAATATCATCTTCGGTGATCGGCTCGGTTTCCACACCCAGCTTCTGGAAGGTCTTCTTGCGCACATAGGTGTTCCAGCTGTAATAACGATAGGAGTTGATTTTGTTGCGGGCATACATGTCCAGCTCGCGCTTGCGCTCCTCGGCATTGAGGAATGCGCCGAAGTTGTAGACCCACTGGCCGATGGTGTGGCGGATCTTGAAAGCGGAGCGCTCGACCAGCGTCATGTCGTCCACTTTCATGTCGGCATTCTTTTCATAGGTATCGCCGTCGAAATAGAAGCCGACGCCGAACACGGTCTGCAACATGTGGCAGGAAGCATAATGCACGGAGCGGTCGTTGGAGCCGGACAGGATCATGGTATCGCCGCGCACGACGATGGCGATGCAGTCCTTTTCCGTGGTGCTCTCTTCCGGCAGCACGGACTCCTGCTCGTTGAACGCGCGGATCAATCCGTTGGTGGACGCGCGGCCGATAAGAATGCGGCCCTTGGGCAGCCCGGTGCAGTAGTCCTCAGTGGCGATGAGCAGTGTCGCGCCGCTGATTTTAGCGATATAATCCCGCAGTTCTTCCGCAGTGTGACGCTCCAGCCACGTTGCGTTTTTGCCCAGAATGATTGTGCTCTGGGCAACGCTGTGCTTCGTAATTTGCATATACGTACCTCCTCCATGTTGTAGGGGAAACCTATTATGCAGTATAACATGGGCAAACTGGGCGGTCAATCAATAGGAATTGACAACAAGTCGCTATTTTTTTATTCGCCGCGGGGAAAATACGGGCAAAAGAAGTTTCTTGATTTTTCAGGAAAAGCTATTGACAGAACCGGGAAAGTAGAGTATAATGTCAAAGTCGCCGCGGTGAGAGTGACAGACGCCGCCCAGTATTGCGACGATAGGAACACGGGAGCATAGCTCAGCTGGGAGAGCATCTGCCTTACAAGCAGAGGGTCACAGGTTCGAGCCCTGTTGTTCCCACCAAAACAGATGGCCAAGTAGCTCAGTTGGTTAGAGCGCCAGCCTGTCACGCTGGAGGTCGAGGGTTCGAGACCCTTCTTGGTCGCCATTTATGCCTTGGTAGCTCAGTCGGTAGAGCAGCAGACTGAAAATCTGCGTGTCGGTGGTTCGATTCCGCCCCAAGGCACCA
>CAKUFA010000023.1 GCA_934647165.1 uncultured Clostridia bacterium
ATTTTTCGTCAGATGCAATGGCAGATTTTGAAGGTTTACTGGAGGTAAATCGAAAAATCTGCAAGCAGCAGATGGCAGAAAAGGCATCGCCTACGCTGCCAACGAATTGTGCGGTATTGCCTTAGCTCTTTTCATGCGAAAAAACAGCATGAAAAGAGCTTTTTTGCTGCCCTGTACCACATATTTTCCCGCTTCCTCACAGCATTTCTTTAAGGGTTTGTACGTACAATTTTTCTTTTTGGCACATGTTTTCCCGCGCAGTGCTTGACACCCCGCCATATGTTTTCTATAATTGTTGCATGCGCAACGAAAAGAGGCGACAAAATGATCCCCTTCATGAAACAGATCAACATCACCTATCGCTGCGGCGTCATGTATCGCGACAAGCAGCTGGCCAGTCTCGGGCTCAACGGATGTCAAACGCCTTACCTCACAGTCCTGTACCGTTCGCCCGGCATTTCACAGGAAGATCTTGCACGGCAGCTGAATGTCAACAAGTCCAGCGTAGCGCGGCAGCTGGCTGCTTTGGAAAGCCTTGGCTATGTGCGCCGCGAGGTTTCGCCGGAGGATCGGCGTGCGCTTCTTGCATATCCAACGGACAAAGCGCTGGCTATCCGCGAGCAGGTGATGCATGTGCTGCACGCCTGGCGTGAGTATCTGCTGCAAGGGTTCACCCAGGAAGAGCAGACCGTTCTTTCCGGGCTGCTCACCCGGGTGGCGGAGCGGGCGGAAGCCTATGTGAAAGGTGGTGATGGTGCATGCGATTCCTCCTCGACTATCTGAAGCCGTACAAATGGCGGTTTTTGTGGCAATTTCTGGTGAAGGTGGGCGGCACGGTGGTGGAGCTGTTCCTGCCCAGCATGCTGTCCATCATCCTGGATGAATATGCCCCCGTGGGCGACATGCAGCATGTGTGGCTGATGGGCGGAGGCATGCTTTTATGCGCGCTGCTGGCATGGCTTGGCAACGTGACGGCCAACAAACTCTCCACCTGTGTGAGCCGGGAAATCACACGCAAGCTGCGCCGCGATCTGTTTGACAAGGCACAGAGTCTCTCCGCTGCCCAGCGGGACAAGCTGACCGAATCTTCTCTTGTCTCCCGCTTGACCAGCGATACCTACAACGTGCACCAAATGATTGACAAGATGCAGCGTCTCGGCGTGCGTGCCCCCATCCTGCTCATGGGCGGACTGATCGTTGCAGCGGTATTGGAGCCTGTGCTGACCCTGGTGATGGCCGCCACGCTGCCCCTTCTGGCCTTCACGGTGGTGAAGGTTTCCCGGCGTGGCGTGCCGCTTTTTACCCGTGTGCAGCGCGCGCAGGACGGCATGGTGCGCAAAGTGCAGGAAAACATGACAGGCGCGCGTGTTATCCGTGCGCTGTCCCGCACGCAATGGGAGCGTGACCGCTTTGACGAGGTGAATGAGCACCTTGCTGCAAGCCAGCGTACGGCAGACATGACCATGGCGCTGGTGAGTCCCATTGTGAACCTGCTGCTGAACCTTGGCCTTGCAGCCGTGGTGCTGGTTGGCGCCTCCCGCGTGGCTGCCGGCGTGTCGCAGCCCGGTAAAATCATCGCTTTCCTGAGCTATTTCACCATCATCCTCAACGCCCTCCTGGCCGTATCACGCATGTTTGTGATGTACTCGAAGGGTTCCGCCAGCGCCCGCAGACTGGGCGAAATTCTCGATATGCCTGCTGACCTGGCCGTTGCCCCCGCACCAAAGGAAACGCGCCGGGAACCCCATCTGGTTTTTGACCACGTGACCTTTTCCTACAACAAAACCAGGCCGGACGTGCAGGACATCTCCTTTAGCCTGAATCAAGGGGAAACGCTTGGCATCATCGGGCCAACCGGCTCGGGCAAGAGCACGCTTCTTTCCCTGCTGCTTCGGCAATACGATCCGGATTCGGGTGAAATCCGCCTGGATGGGCGTTCCATTGTCAGCATACCGCCCGAAAAGCTGCGTGAAGGCGTGGGCGTGGTGTTTCAAAATGATTTTCTCATGGCAGACACCCTGCGCGAAAACATCCGCTTCGGCCGGGATATTTCCGATGAGGCGCTGCTGTCCGCGGCAGACAATGCTCAAGCAGGCTTTATCCGCCAAAAAGAAGGTGTGCTGGACTTTGTGCTGAATGTGCGCGGCCGTAACCTTTCCGGCGGACAACAGCAACGTGTGCTGATTGCCCGCGCTCTTGCCCAATCACCAAGCCTGCTATTGCTGGACGATTGCTCCAGCGCCCTGGATTTCAAGACAGACCTCGCCCTGCGGCACTCCCTGCGAGCAAATCACAAGGGCGCAACCACCATCCTGGTAGCGCAACGGGTTTCCGCCGTGATGGCGGCCGATCATATCCTTGTGATGGACGGCGGCCGCATGGTAGGCTATGGCACCCATGAGGAGCTGCGTAAGGCCTGCCCGCTGTACCACGATCTGTGCCAACTCCAGCTGGGCGATGAACCCGGAAAGAAGGCCGCCGTATGAAAAACAACGCCTATGAAAAGCCCAAAACGCGTCCTATGCATGTGCTTCGCCGCCTCGGCAAATATCTTGCGCGATACAGGCTGCTGCTTGCATCTGCGGTTGTTCTGTCCGTAACCGGCAACGTACTGGCGCTTTTGAGCCCCAAGCTGTCCGGCCTTGCAATCGACGCTATCCGTCCGGGCAACGTGGACATGCCCGTTGTCGTCTACTACGTCGGCTGGATGGTCGCCTTATCGGCCATTTCCGCGCTGATGAACTGGGGCTTATCCGCGCTGATGATTGCCATCAGCCGCCGCATGGTCAAACAAATGCGCACCGATCTTTTCCATCAGTTGACCGTGCTGCCGGTGAGCTTTTTCGACACCCATCAAACAGGCGACGTCATCAGCGTTCTGTCCTATGATGTGGACACGGTAGGCGCATCCCTTTCCACCGATCTGGTGCAGATTCTGTCCAGTGCCATCACAGTCATCGGCTCCTTCAGCATGATGGTTTCCATTTCACCAAAGCTTCTCATTGTGTTCCTGTTCACCATTCCCGTGTCCATCCTCTTCACACGCTACCGCTCGCGCAAAGTGCGGCCTTTGTTCCGTGCCCGTTCCCACAAGCTTGGCGAATTGAACGGATTTGTGGAGGAGACTATTTCCGGCCTGAAAACCATTCGCGCTTATCATCAGGAAAGCGAGTTTCACAACCGCTTCTGCCAGAAAAATGATAATGCGGTGGACGCCAATTGGAAAGCTGACTATACTGCAAGCATCACCGGCCCCACAGTGAACCTGATTAATAACGTATCGCTGGCGCTGGTGAGTGTGTTCGGTTCGCTCATGTACATGGCCGGAAACATCACGCTGGGCGGCGTTGGCTCGTTTGTGCTCTACAGCCGCAAATTTTCCGGCCCCATCAACGAATTTGCCAACATTCTCAGCGAGATCCAGTCCGCGCTGGCCGCTGCGGAACGTGTGCTGGCCCTTTGCGATCTGCCGCCGGAAGCTGCCGACGCCGATGGCGCCGAAGGCGCTTCCCCCTGCCATGGCGAAATGACCGTGCAGGACGTGTGCTTCAGCTATGAAAAAGGCAAAGAAATTCTGCATCACGTAAACTTCACAGCCGCCCCGGGCTCTGTGATAGCCATTGTAGGCGAAACCGGCTGCGGTAAAACAACGCTCATCAATCTGCTCATGCGTTTCTATGACGTAACAAGCGGCGCCATCCTGCTGGATGGACGGGATATCCGCACCCTGAAACGTGATAGTCTGCGTGCACAGTTTACCATGGTCTTGCAGGATACATGGCTTTTTGAAGGCACCATTTATGAAAACATTGCCTACGGCCGCCCGGATGCAACGCGCGAGGAGGTTATCGCCGCTGCCAAGGCTGCTCACATCCATGATATGATTCTCTCCATGCCCCAGGGTTATGACACACCCGTGACCTCTGCCGGAGCCAGTATTTCCAAAGGGCAGAAGCAGCTGCTAACCATTGCCCGTGCCATGCTGATGAATTCCTCCATGCTGATCCTGGATGAAGCCACCTCCAACGTGGATACTCGCACGGAGAAGCTGATTCAGGAAGCGATGCTTCAGTTGATGAAGGGGCGCACCTGCTTTGTCATTGCACACAGGCTTTCCACCATCACCGGTGCAGATCGCATTCTGGTGATGGACAAAGGACGGCTGGTGGAAAGCGGCACCCATCAGGAATTGCTTCGCCTTGGCGGGCATTATGCCGACATGTATCAGGCACAGTTCGATTACACGGCGTAAATCGCTCCGGCATGAAAAAACGTGGAGTAAACGCCCATCAAGGCGATTTTCTCCACGTTTTTTTGACGAAAAGCGCAATGCCTTCACCGCTGCGGCGCATGACAGATGCCGCATGGTGCCAGTACGCTGTAGGGCGCATTGTTGCGCTCAGCCCAGCCAAAGCTTCCCTGCAAAGGCAAATAGCGTTGGCTGACAGATGGACAGTTGCGATCCGCATGATAGCGGCTTCCCCCATCCGGATTGTAATACATGGTGTTGCCATCAGCCACCGGCACAGAAACGTCGCTTTGCTGCAAGTCGCTGTCTGCCAGCCACAGCAGTTCTACATCCTCTTTGTTCCGGTCATAATTGAGCGTATCCTGCTTTGCCAGCACCACCATACCCTGCTCGTTCACCGCCACATAAAGCGCATTCTCCATTCCAACGGTTGTGTAAGGCACTGCTTCTCCCCCGGCATAAGGGTTCAGCCATACAATGCCGCCGGCATCCAGCGTCAACACGCCGCGGTCATTCTTGCCTAACACATAGGCGACATCGCCGGAGCAGTTTTCTTCCATGCGCAGGGTTCCCTGAGCATCCCACAGCAACAGAAATGCACCGTTTGCCTGAGCGCCCTGGGCGGATGCTACGCACACAGCCGCAACGCTGCCATCCTGCAAGCAGACCATGTGCTGCACGCACACCGAAGCATTGGCTGAGGGCAACCGTTTGGTCACATCCACGCACGATATTTCCGCCAATCCCGCCGCAGTTACCTGCCAAAGCGTCACGATGTTTCCGCGTCCTTCCAGCGCCCAAGCGCCCGCCGCACAATCTGGCACAGTGTCTTCCTTTGTCCAGAGCTTCACACCTTCATAATCAAACAACGATGTAGCAACCGTGATTTTCTCTTTTGCGGCACTCTCCGTCACCAACACACCCGCATCCAGCGAGAAGGTGCGATCCGGCCTGTGCTGCGTCAGCGTCACCCGCTTACCCTGTTTGCCGTTTGCATCCAGGCTCACCAGCTCCGCACCCTGCTGCTTTTTGCTGCTGTCATAAATCAGCACCGCGCTGATACTGCCATCTTCATGAATGTATGGCGATTCCATGTAGTCCATGGAACCATAGCGGGTACAAAAATTCCACATGATGTGTCTGCTCTCCGCATCAATCGCACAAACCCAGCCGCTCCGACCGGTTTTGGTGCGGTCGTACAGCGTGCCATCGCTGGACGCTGTGGCGCCCGCCACGACCGTTACCCCATAGTGAGAAGCCAGTCCCGCGATCATGTCGCTCCCACTGCCGCCAATGATTTCGCCCTGTTCAGCCAGTCCTACTCCTTGCATGAACACGACTGCCAGCAGTATCGCCAGAAACCGTTTCATTTTCATCCCCCCTATGAAAAGTAACGTTCAAATCTTTCAAATCTTTCCCAGCGCAGTAAAAAGGCAGGAGCCCCTTCCCATGGAGCCCCCGCCCTGACCACCCTTATGCTTCAATTTTCTTAGGCTGCTTGCTGAATTTCGCCTTGAAAGCAGCAATGTGCTTTTGTCGCTTTTCTTTGCGCGCCAGCCGCTCGCCCAGATCCCGTGCACCGACGCCATATACCAGATACAGAATCAGCCCGGAAATGACCATGATAAACACGGTTGATGCGCATCGGCGGCCGGAAGCGTTCACGTTGTAGCCATCGCGTCCTTCCTCTGCGCACATGTTCTGGATGACCATGGCGTAGCTCTTGCCATAGCTGGACTGGAAGGTGGCCGACATGTCATATTCCGTGAACAGCGCGTTGAAGTTCAGTGCGAACACACCCAGAACGCTTGGCAGCACAATCGGCAATTTCACCCGCAGGAAAGTGACCAGGCTGCTTGCGCCAAGGTTGCGCGCCGCATCCTCCAACTCCTCATCAATGGCATAGAAAGCCGCCTTGATCATGCGCAAGGCAAAGGGCAGCTTCACCACGGTGTAGGCCATCACAATCAGGAATCGCACATTCTCCCGCATGTAGAGGTTGCTGTTGAACACATACCACACGCTGTCAGAATTAAAATAGGTGCGATAAGAGTAGCAGATGAGAATGGTTGGCAGCAGCCACGGGAACAGCATGCTGTATTCCAGCACCGTCGCGCGCTTTTTACCTTTGTTCTTAAAGATGTAGTTCACTGCCACCACCACGATGACGCAGGCCAGCGCCGCGGCAATGGCGGACATCACAAAGCTCAGCCGGATACCGCCAACCGTATCCGCATTGGCAAACAAGCCCGAAATGGAGCCAACACGGGTTTTTACCTTCCCGCGGTTGGTCAGGAACTCGTAGTCCTGCGTGCCAAAGAAGTTGATGAGCGTGAACTGATCCATGGACAGCGTTTTGGAACGGATGGCCGGATAGTTCTGGAATGCAAAAAGCACAATCATCACCACAGGTGTCATGTAGATGATGAAAAGCACATAGGCGTAGATGTGCGCCAGCACATTCGCCACGGGATTCGTGATCTTCTGCTTCACCAGCTTGGCCTTGGTCTTGCTCACGGACAGGTAGTGTCCCTTCCGTTCGTAGGAGGACAGCACCGTCAGCAGCACAATGGTAAACATGGCCAAAATCAGGGACAGCAGCGCCGCACGCGCCTGCGGGAAAGCCTCATCCGCCACGGAGGAACCGGCCAGACGCACAATCTCCGGGTTGATGGAATCATACCCCAGCAGCGTAGGCGCACTCATGGCGCACAAGCCTGTGATGAAGGTCATCACCGTCAGGGAGAACAGCGTGGGAATCAAAGTGGGAAAAACGACTTTCCACAACACCTTGAAAGGCTTGGCGCCCAGGTTGCGCGCAGCCTCCACCGTGTTGTAGTCAATGCCGCGGATTGCATTGCGCAGGAACAGCGCATGGTTGCTGGTGCAGGCAAAGGTCATGGTGAACAGCACTGCGTTGAACCCGGAGAACCAGTTTTTGTCCATGTTGGGGAAAATCTTTGCCAGCCATGTGGTCAGGATACCGTCACTGTCATAGAGGAACAGATAGCCGGTCACCAGCGCCACGCCGGAATAGATCAGGGTGGTCATGTAGCCCAGGCGGAGAATCTTCGCCCCTTTGATGTCGAAATACTCCGTGAGCAGCACAATGCTGATACCCACCACATTGACCGTGATAACCAGGCACACGGCCAGCTTCAGGGAATTCATCACATAGCTGGGCATGTTGCCTGCAAAGAAGAAACGAATCACCGCCAGCGGATCCGTATTGCCGTTTGCATCTTTCACCGTAAACACCTGGCTGATGGTGTTTATGCATGGCAAAAGCATGAAGCCAAAGAACAGATATACAAAGAATGCAATGCCAAAAACCTTGCCAAGGCTTGCAGCAGTCAGCCGGGAGGATTTCTGCCTCATTGCTCTGCCTCCCTTACTGCGCCGCGTCATAGGACATCACATCCGTGGGATGGATGCCGACCGTCACTTTTTCACCGGGCGTATAGATATTGATGCCATCGTTCTTTTCAATGACTTTGATGGTCTGCGTGCCCACATGGATGTAATACTTGATGTACAGGCCATAATACTCCATGCTTTCGATGATGCCTTCCAGCCGAAGCTCCGAATCGTCCTTGGGGCTGTTTACCCGCACGCGCTCCAAGCGAATGAAATGGTGCTGGCTTGCCGGAAGCTTCATCTGCTCCGCAATTTCGTCTCCCAACCGGTTGATATCCCCAATGAAGTTGCACACAAACTCCGTCTTGGAGTGATTGTACACCTCATTGGGCGTGCCGATCTGCTCGATATATCCCTTGTTGAACACAGCAATACGATCGGAAAGGGTCAGCGCTTCCTCCTGGTCGTGCGTCACGTAAATGGTCGTGATGCCGAACTCCCGCTGCATCTTCTTCAGCTCGTTGCGCAGCTGCACACGAAGCTTCGCATCCAGGTTGGACAAAGGCTCGTCCATGCAGATGATGCTGGGACCTGTAACCAGTGCGCGTGCAATAGCAACACGCTGCTGTTGGCCGCCGGAAAGCTGACTGACCGCCTTTTTCAGCTGTTCGTCGGACAAATCAACCTTGCGTGCAATCTCGCGCACCTTTTTGTCAATCTCATTCTTCGTGTTCTTTTTCAGCTTCAGCCCAAAGGCGATGTTGTCATACACCGTCATCGTGGGGAAAAGCGCATAGCTTTGGAACACAATGCCGATGTTGCGCTTTTCAATCGGCACATGGGTGATATCCTCGTCGTTCACATTCACCGTGCCGCTCACGGGTTCAATAAATCCGGTAATGGTTCGCAGCGTGGTGGTTTTGCCGCAACCGGATGGCCCCAGGAAAGTGAAAAATTCCCCTTCCTTCACGTTTACATTGATGTTGTGCAGCGCCTCGAAATCGCCAAATTTTACCACGATGTCCTTCAATTCGATCATGGTCTTCAACAGCTCCTTGCATCTCAAATAGGGGTTGTGCGCTTGTTTTTGATATATCCCCTGAAAATAAAACGTATGGCGAGCCCAAGCTGGACCCGCCATACCGGGGTTCTATCCTACCGATAACCGTTTCTCTGTTGGTTACTCAGCAGCCTGGGTCAATGTCGCCCAGTTCAGGTTGTCCCAATCGGGTTCTGCAGGCGCCTGGTTCGCGTCAGCCCAGTAGAAGCCCAGGTTGGTCATGATGTTGGTCCACTCCTTCACATGCGTGCCCACATACTCGGCATAGTTCATGTCGGTGCCGGGCACGTTGTTCAGAGAGAAGTTCTTGATCGTGTAGATAGCCGGGATATCCGTGCCGTAAATTTCAGCAGCAGCGTCTTCGTTGCAGGGGAAGGAGTCGAACTCATCGGCCCAATCAGCCTGCGTTGCAGCGGAGCCGAACCACTCAGCAAACGCCTTCACAGCCTCGGTTTCTTCCTCGGTGCGGCCTTCGCGGTCCAGGATACCGATGTACTCGGCAATGTAGTAGGTGCCATCGTCAATTTCCACCAGATCCCAGTTTTCAGGCGCGGTGGTGCCCAGCAGCGGATGATCGGAGCTGTCAGCTGCGGCGTCAATGTTGCCATACAGGGAAGACGGATAGAACATGGAAATCTGCACATCGCCACGGTTCAGCGGAATGAAGCCATACTTGTAATCATTGCCGCCGCTCACGCCGTTGGCGCAGAACTTCCACAGCATCTTCCAGCCATCCACGGAGATGCCGCCGGCAGGGCTGGTCGGATCCGTGTAAGCATACAGCATGGCGTTGTTGATGTTGGTGTTGGTGGTGCCGCCGACCTTGTTCTGGCGATACCAGGTGTAGCCGCTGTTTACCACGTCAGACCAGTGCTGGAAATGCAGCTTTTCGCCCTTGGTGCCCAGATCATCGGTGCGGTAAAGCATCAGGATGTTCTGCACAACAAGGCCGTAGGCCTTGCCGGGATACACATACTGGCCGACTTTGTCCGCCCAGGTAGGCGTCCAGTCCAGCACCTTCAGGTTTTCATAGGTGCCGTTCACCAGCTGAGACCAGCGAACTTCGTTCAGGCCGAAAATGATGTCGCCATCCTTGTTTTCGTTGGCCTTCTGGATTGCGGCGGTATCGCCGGAGATAACAGAGTTATCATCAATGGAAATGGTGAAGCCCGCTTCCTTGGCGGCATTCACCAGCCAGTTTACACGTTCAGTGGAGTTGGAGTTGGAGTAAATGCGAATCGTGTAACCGGAGTAATCTTTCCCCTCTGCCACAGCGCCGCCAATCAACGACAAAGCCATGGTCAGCACCAGAAGAACAGATACAAGTTTCTTCATGCTTGAAGCCTCCTTTTTTAGCTGAAACGGATCGAACCTCGTCATGCGTATGATAGCATAAAGTAAGGCTTTTGTAAAGTCTCCGTAACTGTCTTTTTTTGCCGTTTCTCCCTCTTTGGTCAAATTTTCATCCAAATATGCCGTGCTTATTCCTGTTTAAGCGCATCGTGCCAACGCTCCGCCAGTCTTTCCAGCGACCAAGCTGCATTGGCCGGGCTGGTGGACGGCAGGATCCTGGCTGGGATCCCCGTTGTGCCCTCAAGATGCTTCCGATATAGCTTTCCTGCCAGCGCCCCATTGCATATCACCCGCGTAATGGGCGCAGATTCCATCACCCTTGTGATGTCCACCGGTGTTTCACCCCGCACAGATGCATCGGAGGAACCAGTTATTTCACAGCTTGCAATCACATCCCACAGCGCTAATTGGTGCCGCAAAAGTAAATCGCGTTTGTCCGGAATGGTCGCCGGAACCGCGTCCCCGTATATCAGCGCCAGCATGGGCCAAAACCGATTGCGCGGATGCCCATAAAAAAAGCCTTCTTCACGGGAACGCACAGAAGGAAAACTGCCTAAAATCAACATGCGGCTGTCAGATGCGATAACCGGAGGAAAAGGATGAAGGATTGGATTGTTCATAATTGCCTCCTGTATTGCAGCATGGGCTTCAAAAGGGACAAAGTCCCTTCGCAGGTCCATGCGTTACCTTGTGGGTCTGGGCAGTGCCCGGAAACTTCCCTCTCGTTTTTCAGTCATAGGCTGAAAAAGGATCATACCCCTGCAAAGGCCATTCTTAACCTCTTGTACTGTTTCCTGTTCCCATATGTAAAAAAGGAGCAGGCTTTGCCCGCTCCCTCGTTTCTCATTCCAATACAATGCGCGGATTGTCCTTGCTTGGGCGATACATCACAAACCGCCGTCCAATGCACTGCACCGGCTCCGCGCCTGTCTTCTCGCAGATGGCCTCCAGCGCCTCCTTGGCCGTCAAAGGCGCTCCCTGCTGCACACAGCCCTTGATAAGCTCCCGTGCTTCCAACGCATCATAGGCTTCTTTCACCGTGCCATCCGTCACGCCTTCCTTGCCAACGTAGAGAATGGTTTCCATGGTGTTTGCCATGCTGCGGAGCATGGCACGCTGCTTGCTGGTCATCGTTTGTTGTCTCCTTATTCCACAAAGTCAAATTCCATGTCTATAATGCGCACCGTGTCGCCTTCCTTCGCGCCCGCCTTGCGCAGCGCATCAATCACGCCCCAACGGCGCAGCGTGCGATGGAAGTAATTCATGCTTTCTTCATCGTCAAAATTCACGCTGTCCAGCAGTCGCTCCATGGCTGAGCCAACCACCTCGTAGACCGCGCCGTCCTTCTGAATTTCAAAGGTGCCAGGCTTGGCCTCATCTTCCAGGGACACTTCTTCCTCAAAATGCTGAACAGGCGGCAGTTCCGTCAGACGGTCGGCCGTATAATCCAGCAGCGCGTCAAAGCCCTGATGGGTAGCGGCGCTCACCGCAAACACCGGATAGCCCAGCGCCGCCACATGCTCGCGCATCCGCTTAAGGTTTTCCTCCGCACCGGTCAAATCCATCTTGTTGCACACAACCACCTGCGGGCGGTTGGCCAATTCGCCATAGTTGGCCAGCTCACGATTGATTTGATCGAAATCTTCAATAGGATCGCGCCCTTCACTGCCGGCAATGTCCACCACATGCAGCAAAAGCCGCGTGCGTTCCACATGCCGCAGGAAATCATGCCCCAGACCCACGCCTTCCGCCGCGCCTTCCACCAGGCCGGGAATATCCGCCAGCACAAAGTCCTTGCCATGGCGGCGCACAATGCCCAGATTCGGCGTGAGGGTAGTGAAGTGGTAGTTGCCGATTTTCGGCTTGGCACTGGTCACAACGGACAGGATGGTGCTCTTGCCTACATTGGGATAGCCCACCAGCCCCACGTCCGCAATGGTTTTCAATTCCATGAGGAATGTATGCACTTCTGTTTTTCCGCCGGGCTTGGCAAAATTCGGCGCCTGCCTGGTGGGGGTCGCAAAGTGCGTGTTGCCCCAACCGCCCCGGCCGCCGCGCAAAATCCGCCTGGTCTCGCCGGCCTTGTCCATGTCCGCCACCACAGCACCGCTTTCTTCATCCCTGAGCACCGTGCCAACGGGCACCTTGATAACCAGATCTTCACCGCGCTTGCCTGTGCAGCGGCCAGCCGCGCCATCGCCGCCATTTTCTGCCGTATACTTGCTTTTGAAGCGGAAATCCAGCAGCGTGTGCATGTTGGGATCGGCATAAAGCAGTACATCGCCGCCGTTGCCGCCGTCGCCGCCATCCGGTCCGCCGTTAAGCACAAATTTTTCCCTGTGGAAGGACATGCTGCCGTTGCCGCCATTACCAGCCTTCGCCGTAATTTTCACATGATCTACAAAATTGCCCATGGATGCCTCCCGTTCCCTGCCGCGCCCGGACACGGGCGATTTCCTCAGGATGATTTCCCCTTAGTATACCACAAAACATGCGGTGTAAACAAGGTCAAATAGGAAAAAGCTTTCCTGTGGCAAAAGCGGAACGCACTCGTGCAGAGACATTCCGTTTTTTCACCTTCTTTACAGCCGCTCCATAAATCTCCCCAGCCGCAGCGCAATCAGCCTGTGCCCTTCGTCGCTGGGATGGAGCCCGTCCGGCAAAAGCCATTCCCGGCAGGCTTCGTTCGCAGGCTGGATGCCGCTTTCCGCATACAAGTCAAGTACAGGCAGGGCATAATAGCGCGCCGTTTCCAGCAGGATGTCGCGATATACTCGCAAAGGTGCAACGCTGCGGGGTTTCCTGTCTCCACGCGGATTATCCTCATTCAGGCGATGCAGCGGCGTGATGATAACCACAGGCTTGCCCACATAGCGGGTAAGCAGGCCGTTCATCATGTAGTGGCACGCGCCCCAGAAGGTATCCGGCGTGCGATCCTCCCGCACGCCAAGAGGCGCATCGCCATGACCAAAGTCGTTTGTTCCGCCGAAAACCACCACGGCATCAGCGCTCTCATCCATCTGTTCCAGGCGCATGCAAAAATCCAAATCCCAGCTCTGCCCCGGCGTCCCGGCAAGTTGCCTTGCAATTCTCGTGCCGGAAATACCATAATTGTTGACCTTTTTGAGGCCAAATTCCCGTGCAAACACGTCCGTGTAGCGGTTTTCCGTGCAGCTTGCGCCCACGCCCTCTGTAATGCTGTCCCCCAGAAAATTCACCGTTGCTCCCTGCAATTGCATTTTCTTTTCTCCTTGTCAAGCACTCTGTTTATTTGGAAGCGTTCCACCGTTTTTATTCCGGCATATCAAGAATTTTCACATGATCGTCATCACTGAATGGGAAAAGGGAAGTATAGCAATTCCGCGCTTCGCTGATCCTGTCGCCCGGCACATAAAAGCGATATCGTTCCATCAGCGGCGCGGCTTCCATGATAAATCCCGCGCCCAGCACGCCCTTGGTCAAGCAGGGAATGCCCGCCTGTTTAAGCACATCGGCAAGCATCGTGCTCTCCACCGCATTGCACTCAGCAAGGAATACCGGCGTTTTGTCATCCATGAATACCACTCCTTTCCGCTGCCTGAGTATAGCATATTCGGCAGAACAATTCAAACCGTTTTTGTTTATTGCCTTCTGCTGCTGCGGCCAGCGGCAGGCGAGCGTCTCATTTTCGTCTTTTTTGCACGCTTCCTTTCAAAACCATTTTCTTGATGTTTCCGGACAACAAGAACGGACGCGTGCAGTAGAAACGCGTCCGTTTTGTTATTTCTTTGAAAAGTTTATTTTCCCAACTGCGCAGCAATCTGTTCAGCGGCCACCATGCCATAGGTCAGTGCACTGCACAGGGGATGATACGCCAGATTGACTGTCTCGCCCGCTGCATAGAGACCGGGAATAACTTCGCCAGCTTCCGTTAACACCTGCGCCTTGCCATCGGTCACAATGCCGCCTGCGCAGATGTGATTGGACGGCTTGCCCGAGCAAGCATAATAGGGACCGTTTTCCATGGTAGACAGGAGAAACTTGTCGCGGCCAAAGGCGCTATCGCTCTGTGCTTTCACCGCTTCAGCGTAAGCCGCAACCGTTTCCTTAAGCGTTTTCGCCGGCACATTCATTTTCTCCGCCAGTTCATCCAACGTGTCCGCCTTGGTGAATACCCGGTCATAGGTGCCGGGGATATACAGGCCGCTCACATTGAAGCGTTCGTCCATCGCTGCCTGATCCATCACAACCCATGCTGTTCCGCCCTGCTGTGCCTGAATGGCCAGCACCACATCTTCCGCTGCACCCGCTTCATTGACAAAACGTTTGCCTTCGCTGTTGACGTAGATAGCACCGGCATTAACCGCATTGTGCAGGCCAATGGCGCCGCCTACATTATCCATGCCGGTTGCGATCGTTCTGTAGGTAATTGCCTCCACATCCGTCAGTGCGCCGCCTGCGTTGCTCGCCAAGAACAACCCGTCGCCCGTGTTGGACACCGCTTCTGTGGAAACGTAACCCAAGCGCGAAGGTGCAAACGCCTTCAGTGCCTCTTCACCGCCGCCGTAACCACCGGTGCAGATCGCCGCATAGTTTGTATGAATGGTGTAATCACCGTTGGGGCCGGACACCTTCACACCTGCAACTGCCCCATTTTCCATCACAATTTCCGTAGCACGGTTAGCCATGCGAACTTCAACGCCCGCCGCCGTCAGCTGCTCCTTCAGCGCTCGCACCAGCTGTTCGCCAAACAGGCCGTTTTCTTTGCTGGACAGGCTATGCGCATTGGAATGATCCGCCGTAGCCTGCATGGGCAGGCCAATTTCACTAAGCCAATCCATCATTTCACCAGAGCGATAAGCCAGCGTATATGCATAATCCTCGCTGATAGGCGCTACCGTGGGAATCTTTTCTTCCTTATGGCCAAGCCCCTTCAGATATTCAAAGAACTCATCCGCTGTATAGGGATTTTCCTTTGCCAGCTGAAGCTTGCTGCCACCGGCTTGCGTGCCTACACCGGCCATAACGCTGGTACCACCCAGCAGATCCATCTTCTCCAGCAGAACAACGTGTATGCCCTTCTGCGCCGCCTTGATTGCAGCCGTCATACCTGCTGCGCCGCCGCCGATAATGACAGCTTCTGCCGTGCAGTCTTCCGTTTTCGCTTCAGCAGGTTTCTCAGCCGCCTTCAAAATGGACGCATCGCCGCCTGCCTGTGTCAACGCGTCTGCCACAGCCTTCTTCACCGCGTTGCTAGACAGTGTCGCGCTGGACACCGTATCGACATTCAGCGTCTGATAAGCAACAATGCTGCCTGCCACCATCGCAATCGCTTCATCGCCAATGCCAATCGTTTCTTTTTCGTTGACCACCTGGATGGCATCAATCGTCATTTCGCCCAGGGTCACATCCAGTTCAATTAGGCCGTTGCAGCCCATCGCGCTGACACGATAGGTGCCCGGCACAAACGTTGTTGCCGCCGCCTTGCCATTTGCCTGATCCAGCGCTGCACGCACAGCTTCCTTCACCGCATCACTGGTGAAAGTCGCCCCGGCCACGCCGTCCACCTCCGCATTACCCGCTTCCACAATGGCAGCAGGCAGCTGTTCAATCGCATTGCTGCCGATGCCGGCCGTTTCATCCCTGCCAACAGCCGTGCATTCAATAATTTTTCCGTCCTCCACCGTAATGGTCACCGTCACGTCTCCGCCAAATCCGCGTGCCGTACCGGTATAGCTTTCGGCCATGGCGGGCACTGCCAGGCTGCACAGCATGGTTGCGCACAGCAGCACACATAAAAAACGGGCTCCCTTTCTCATGGTTAATCCTCCTTGCGTGTTTGGCCTATACCAAACCATATCATATATTATTGTAAAGCCATAGCTAACCATTGTCAAGCATGTACCAACCCACATTTCATACAATGCCAAAAGCGGAGGGGCTGTCGCCAGCCTCCTCCGCCTGTCTGCCGATTGTTTTTGCTTATTCTCCGCACAGGCGCATCAGCGCGTTGGCGTAGATGTGGGCTGCTTTCATCAGCCCGGACAAAGTGACGTATTCATTGGCCTGATGGGCAAGATCCTCATCATCCGGGAAAGCCGCGCCAAAGGCAACCCCTTGCTTGAGCACCTTGGCATAGGTGCCGCCGCCGGTGGACTGTGCCTGTGCAGGCAAACCGGTTTCCTCGTGATAAGCAGCAAGAAGATTCGATACCAGCTCCGTATCCGCAGGCACGTGATGGGGTGCTTTGGTCTCCGCCTCGCAGAAGGTAAAGCCGGGCAAGTTCTCGCGAGCCGCGCGCTCGATGGCGGCAAGGTCGGCATGCACAGGGCAGCGCATGTCCAGCGTTGCGGTAATCACACCGTTTTCCAAGTGCAGGATGCCCATGTTGCAGGTCAGCGGACCGGAAATTTCATCCGCACAGGCACAGCCAAGGGACGCGCCGTTTGACTCCATGCCCACCTTTTCCGCAAGAGTCAGGAACGCCCCCTGCACGCCAAGCTCCTTGAGGAGCAGCAGCATCATGCCAATGGCGTTGCGCCGTCCCTCGGGATAGGCTGCATGACCCGGAATACCTTCTGCCGTCACACGCACGCCATCAGCCGTTACCTCTGCCTTATAGGGCAATCCGGTCTTTTCTGCATAAGCAGCCACGCGGTCAGCCAGCTCCTGTCCGCCCTGCAGCACCGCCACGGATTCACCGGGAATCACGTTCATTCGCTCGCCGGTAAACAGCGCTTTGACCTGCAGGCCTTCTTTGGCTGCCGGCGCGGTGATACGGGCGTGGAACATGCCTTTCTCCGTATTGATCAGCGGGAAAGACGCATCCGGAGAAAAGCCAACCGCAGGCATTTCTGTGTGTGCCGCATAATATGCCATGTCTTCCCAGCCGCTTTCTTCATCACAGCCCAAAATCATTCGAATGGACCTTTTCAGCGGCACGCCCGCTTCCTTGATGGCCTTCATAGCCAGCAGTGCAGCAAGGCTCGGCCCCTTGTCGTCACTGGTGCCGCGGCCAAGAATTTTATCGCCCTCACGGGTTGCGGAGAAAGGCGGCACACGCCATCCGTCGCCCGCCGGCACCACATCCAGATGGCCAAGAACAGCAATCGCTTCCGGTGCATCGCCCAGGGTAATATCGCATGCATAACCGTCAAAATTACGCACAACAAAGCCCATGGCCTCTGCATCGGCCATGGCCACATCCAGCATGCGCCGCACCTGCGTGCCAAAGGGCGCGCCGGGCGCAGGTGTATCCTTCACGGACGGAATCTGAATCCACTTAGTCAGCAGCTCTGCCATGGTTTCGCCCATCGCGTCAAGCTTTCTTGCAACCTTCTCATTCAGCATAAACAAAACCTCCTTTGCATTTCACGCATTGCGCGGATCCTGTGAGCGACGCTTCTTTGCTTCCGGATCGATATATTCGATTTCCATTCGATCAAAGGGCACGCTCTCAAAAAAAGCATCTTCCGAAAACCGGGTTTGCCCGAAATCATCCCATTCCCGTTGGTTTTTGTCCAGCCAGATGGGTTTGGGCAAATCGAGGAAATGGCAGGCCTCCGCCAGCGCATCCTGCGGATCATCCCGGGTGCAGGGCGCGGTGGTCTGCCGGTCGATTTTGTGATGGCGGATGGTGCGCACCCACAACGCTGTCGCCATAGCGTATGCCTCCTCATGCGGTTCTTCCGCCCTATTATGCCACACTTTGCTTCCGCTTGCAAGGGCGATGGATTCATTCCTTGTCCCAGAATGCCTGCAAAAGCGCCTGCATATCGCCGCTTTTCACCTGCCAAAAGGGTGGCAAAAGCGCACGATAGTCTCCTTGCCGGTATCGCTCATCCAGCAGAATGGCTACGCCGCGGTCGCTTTCCGTGCGAATCACTCGCCCCACAGCCTGCGCCACCTTCTGCATGCCCGGAATCTGATAGGCATAGCGAAACCCATAACCAAACCGCTCTTCATAATAGCTGCGAAGCGTTTCCTGAAACAGCCCCACCTGCGGAAGCCCGACGCCCACAATCACCACGCCGTCCAGCGCGCGGCCCGGCAGGTCGATTCCCTCAGCGAACACCCCGCCCATCACGCACAGGGACATGACGTTCTCCCCATCCGGGCGATAGGGTGCAAGAAAGCTTTCTCGCTCCGCCTGCGTCATGCCACGGCGCTGTTTCTGGCATGGCCAATCGCCCAGGCACGCCGCCGCCATATCCAGAAAAGCAAAGCTTGGGAAAAATGCCATGTATCGTCCCGGACGGGACTCCGCCAGCTGCCGGATGCACCGTGCAACGCCCTCTGCCGCCTGTGCCCGGCGCTGATAGCGGGTATCGATGCTTTGCTGCACCACCAGCAGTTTGCCCGGTTCAAAAGGCGATGGCATGGCAAAGCACGCATCTTCTTCCTCTCCGCCGAGAAGCAGCTTCATCTCCCCCAAAGGCTCCAGCGTTGCGGAAAAAAAGATCACCCCTTGCATTCCCGCAGTTGTTTCCCGGAGATATTCAGCAATTGACAAGGGGAACGCCGTCAAGCGCGGGTATTTTTGCCCCTGCCATAGATAGGCAAATGACTTGCCATTCCTGCGCCTTGCGCGCAGAAAGCCGCGAAGGCCCTGCCACAAAAGCGTCATTTCCTCCCCCGCGTCCTGCCATGCAGCATGCTCTTTCTGTGCGTCTGCCAGTGCATCCATCAGTCTTTCGGCTGCCAAATCCACGCTTTGGGGCACGCTGTCCAGCTGTCCCTCCTGCGCATCTTCCGGTCGCGGCAAGTCGATGAGGGCATTTATCATGCCTGCCATAGCCTGATACAAAGGATGCTTTCGTCCGGCATTTTTGCCAACCAGCGTCCTCAGGCGGCGCAGCCGCGGCGTATCCAGCTCGCCCATGAGCATCTCCCGTGTACGATCCGACAGGTTGTGCGCTTCATCAATGAGCAGCGTCACCGAGGATGTCCGTTCAAAAACGCGCTGAATGTGCACCGCTGGGTCAAGGGCATAGTTATAATCGCATACAACGAAATCGGCCAGCTCCGCCAGCGAAAGGGAAAACTCAAACGGACACAGCTGATGCTCCTGCGCCACCTGGCGAATCCGCTCTGGCGACCAGTCCTCCTCCCGAAGCATCTGATCCATGGCCTGCGCATCCCGAAGAAAATGCCCCTTTGCACGTTGGCACCAGTCCGGATGGCACACCGTGCGATGGGGACACTGCTTGTCCTTTGCATCCAGCACAAGGGTCCACAAGTGCAGGGGCTGGGCACGCATGCGGCGGAGCGCATCCAGCGGTCCCTGCCGCTGGGTTGTGCGTGCCGTGAGATAGTAAACCTGATCGGTCAGCCCCATGCCCAGCGCTTTAAGCGCCGGAAACAGTGTGGCTGCGGATTTGCCCGTGCCCGTCGGCATGCCTGCAAACAGTCTGCGGCCCATTCGGATTGCCGTGTAAACCTGCACTGCCATTTCCCGCTGCCCGGCACGATAGGCAGAAAACGGAAATTGCAGTGCGCAGAGGGATGCGTTCCGCGCGCGGATATGACGGCGGATCATCTGTCTGCGACGCATATATGCTTCCAGGAGCGGAGCCATCAGCGCTTCGCATTCCTGTGCGGAAAGCAGCTGTTCAAAGGCGGCGCGAACCTTGCCGCGGCTATCCACATACGCCACACGCACCTGCACCTGCGTGCATGCGTCCCGAACGCACAGCATATGCCCATAGCAAACCGCCTGCGCCCAGTGCGCGGGAGCGGGTGTTTCCGGCGCTTCCCGCCCCTGCCATAACTTGATTTCCTCCACACGAGGCGTACTTTCCGGAAGATAGGCGTCCATGCGGCCGGCAACAAGGAGGGTGTCATCATCCTCCAACGGCACTTCCATGCTCACCGGCACTTCCGCCTGCCAGCCTTCCGTCAGCAGTTTTTGCCGCGCCTTATGCCCAAGCATGCCTTCCTGCATGTCCCTCAGGGATCCGCCGGGACGAATGTCCTCCCCATGGAGAGTAAACTCCACCAGAGCCCGAACACTTACGCGCTCCTGCGCCACGGCGTTTCCCTCCTTTTCCCCTGCATTCAAAAATGCGGGAAGCTCCCTTTTTCAAGGAACGCTTCCCGCCTGTAAAACGGTTTCTTAAAACAGATTGGAGGCCTTTTCGATGGCTTCCTGCTGTGCCTGAAGCAGCGTCTCGAAGTTCTTGCGATACTCCGCAGCAGCCTTGCGCAGCTCTGCCACCTGCTTTTCCAGCTGCACACGATCGCTGGACAGGTTCTTGAGCTGGGCATCCGCCTGCTCCTGCGCCTTGGCGCGAATTTCTTCCGCATCCTGCTGTGCCTTGGCGATGGTTTCATTTTTCACCTTCTGTGCCATCTCCAGAATTTCGCGGAAATCCTGCGCAGGCACCTGTGCTGCCGCCTTGGGCGCAGCATAAGGACTGGACTGGGATGCAGCGGGACGTGCAGCGGCAGGGGCGCTCTTGGCCGCAGCCAGCTGCTGCTGAAGGGATTGGATCTCGCTCATCTGCTTGGTCATTTCATCCATGATCTCATCCAGGAAGGTATCGACCTCCTGAGGATCGTAGCCCCGGGGAATGAACTTGAACTCTTTGGTCTCAATCATTTCAATCGTGACAGCCATGGTACTTGCTCCTTTCTACCAGCGCGCCATAAGCGCGTTTATCCCTTACTGAAGATTTCGAGTACAATGGGAAGGCGATCCTTACGGGTCGGGGCATCCACCTGCCGCAAGCAAAGGCGGCCAAAATGGCGGATGGAAACGATGCTGCCTGCTTCCAGTTGCCGATCTACCCGTTCCTCCGGCATATGGTTCACCATCACCAATCCCTGCCGGATCATTTCCGATGCTTTGGCGCGGGAGAGCTTCATGCCGCTTGCCAGCACGCAATCCAGCCGCAGGGAGGGCACCGTGTCCCGCAAAAACACGCCCACAGGAACCGCGAGCTTCGGCGCGTCTTCCATCACGGACACTTGAATGGGCGTGTTGCCCGCCTTTTGCCATTCGCCCGGCAAACGGCAGGCTGCTTCCGGCAGCGCGCAAAGAAAAGCTTCCCCTTCCTGCGTCACCAGATCGCCAAAATAGCTTCGGTCTATCCCCAGCGCCATGAGGCTTCCCAATAAATCGCCGTGCGCTACACGTGCAAAGCGTGCGTTCCAACGGATCTGCAGCCACTGATAGGTGTACACGGGCATATCTTCAAACAAATGAAAACACGCCTGTGCCCGTTCGCACGCTTCCCATCCACCATCAAAGGAAACCTGCACACCGGCCTCCTTGGCAGCAGCGCGTGCCATGGCGCGTTCCTCCATGGCCACGAAACGACCCGCGCACGGACGAAGCAACTTCTCCGCACGCATGGCCTCCTGTCGCAGCCGGAGTGTCAGCGCATCCCCTTTCGCGCGCATCACAGGAAAATAGCCAGCAGGTTATTGAGCAGCCAGCCGATGATTTCCACCAGCAGCCACGCCACCACCGGCGACCAGTCGAAGATTTGCCAGCGGGCAGGCAATTTTTCCACCAGCACCCGGCGGATAGGGGTCAGCACCGGCTCCACCACCCGGCGAAGCAGCTCCGTCCAACGGTTGGCTGCCGGGCGGAGCCAGGATAGAAGCACATACAGCAACAGCGCCACGTCAAACAGCCACATGGCCAGGCGGATGATGCGATAAACAATCATAATCAACTGCATGCCTCTTCTCCTTTACTGACCAAAGCCCTGTTCACCCTGAGAATGCCGCATGGTACCGTAGAAGCCGCGGCGCGTATCTGAATCATAGGACGCGCGGGGCTGGGGGCGCGTGTTCTGAATATAATCATCCCGCCGTCTGCTGCTTTGCTGGCGCGGCAGTTCCTGATACGCGCTGTTCTGGTAGCCTGCCGCCTGATAGCTTGCCGTCTGATAGGGCTCCGGCTCCATCCGGTGATCCGGCGCATACACGCTCTTGGTTGCGCGATAGCGTCCTTCCGGCTGTGACTCATCCGGCTGGGGCACGTTGTCCCGCTCACTCCAGCGGGAAAGAGCGGTATCCTGCATCACCAGCACTGTTTCCGGCGCGATGAGATAGGCACGCTTGACCTGCGTTATTTTCGTCAGTGAGCAGCCAAGCGTAAAGGCCGCACCCGCCAGCATATCCAGGCAGCGCTGCACATCCGCTTCACTGGCAATGCTTTCGGTGTTCACAATCACGCTCTCCCGGTTCCGCATAAATTCAATGATGCGAAAGCAGGCCGACACGCTCACCAGCTGCGCAATGCGTTCCACATGCCGATAGCCCCGGCCGTCCGGCCCGATAAAATTGCCGGGCATGTAGCTGATGTTATCCGGCTGCTGAGATTGCTGGGGCTGCTGCGGCTGCTGGGCACGCATTCTTCCGGTGAAACCGGCAGGCTGTTGAGGCTGCGCGCCGTTCATGGGCGGCTGGTAGCCCGTGCCATTCATTCCAGGCTGATAGGCTGTGTTCCCCATAGGGGACTGATAGCCCATTCCGTTCATTTCCGGCTGATATCCGGTGCCATTCATGGGCGGCTGTTGATAGGCTGTGTTCCCCATGGGGGACTGATAGCCTGTTCCGTTCATTCCGGGCTGATAACCCGCACCGTTCATGGGCGGCTGGTAACCCGTGCCATTCATCCCGGGCTGAAAGCCGCCCACATCCGCTGTGTATTGCTGCACGGGATCCACAGGCTGCTGCACATTGGGCTCAAACCCATAACCTGGCATGGACACTTGGCCGGTATACCCCGGCTGACCCGGCGCAGGGGCAAACATTCCCGTCATTCCCGAGTGGGAAGCCGTGTTGCCCATGGTGTTTTTTTGAACGGGAATGCTCTGTGTCGCAAAAATGTTTCGCGCCTTTTCCTGCCGGGGACGATAGCCGCTGAATCCTCCGTTGGCCATGTTGGATTCATATTCCGGCTCCTCTTCATTCCCCGTCCTGCCGCCTTTGATGCGGCTGAGCATCTGATCCGTCCATTCCTTCAGTGACATTCGCAATCCTCCCATGCTTATCCCGGTCTTCAGCCCCGGGGGCCGAACAGCCCGCTTCCAATGCGCACCATGGTGGCGCCGTGCCTGGCCGCCAGTCGATAATCGCCGGACATGCCCATGGACAGTTCGTCCATCTGCACATGATCAATCGCCTCGCTGCGGAGGCGTTCAAAGAGCGTCCGCATGCCGGCAAACAAATCGGACAACATCTTTTCATCGTCGCTCTTGGGCATCACCGCCATCAGACCCTGAATTTGGAGTCCGGGCAGCTTAGATGCCTGTTTAAGGAAATCCACGGCCTCTTCGGGTGGCAAACCGCCTTTTTGCGGTTCTCTCACCGGGCTGATCTGCACAAGCACCGGCATCACCACGCCGTGTTTTTGTGCCTGCCGGTCAATTTCCTCTGCCAATGACAGCCTGTCCAGGGATTGAATCAGGCATACGTGCTCTATTATATATTTAACCTTGTTGCTTTGCAACCTGCCAATGAGGTGAATGCGAAATTTTTCTTCCAGCGCGGGAAGCTTTTCAACCACTTCCTGCACGCGGTTTTCGCCAATTTCTGTTTGCCCCATCTGCGCCAGGGGAAGGATCATCTCCGCCGGGTGCGTTTTGGTCACCGCAATGATTCTTGGTGCAGGATAGCCCCCCTGTTCCGCTTCATCCCGCAGGGTCTGCCGGATCCCCTCAAGCCTTGCCCTGAGCAGTGTCTCGTCCATGTTTTTTTCCTCCGAAAATCAGTAGAGCACCACTGTCTGCCCCTCATAGAGCAATCCCTGGCGCAGGGCAGATATATACACGTTGTCCCCGTCCTGATAAAGAATGTTCACAGGAATGAACGTGCGGTTCTGTCCATCCAGCACCACAACGCCGGTTGCACCGTCATGGGTATACAAGGCGCGGGCGGGTACCAGCAGGCTTTGCACATATTCGCCCAGTTCCGCCTGGCAGGTGCGCATATACAATACCAGCGACACCGGTGCTTCCACCCGCAGCCGCACCAGCAGTTCGCCGCCCGAACGTGTGGAGGACACCACCGTCGCAGCCACCTGCATGCTCTCAAAGCGCTCGAACTTCAGCTCATAGGTTTGTCCGTCCACAGGGTTCCATTCTGCATCCTTCACCAGGAAAAGCACATACCATTCTCCATCACGGATGGTACGGTAAATGGTGGTCCGTCCCTTTTGCGTGGTGGATAGAGCAGGTTTTTGCCCCTGATACATCCGCCGCACCTCCGTTGGGGAGAAGTTGGCGTAGGTATCGGCGTTCAGGCTGTACTCGTAGCCGTCGGAATAAAAGCTGACAAGCGTATCCTCGATTGCGGCATACTGCTTGGTCCAGCTGTCAATGCGTTGCAGCTGGGACTGCTCGTCATCATAAAGGCGGCTCAGCCGCTGATCGTCGGCATACTTTTTGCGGAAATACAGCTGCCGTGCTTCCACTGCCGCATCCAGCAGCTTTTCCTGGTTGAGCAGATTCCCCCGCTGGCCGGCAATCATCTGCCGGAATTCCTTGGCGCGATCCAGCACGTCGTTTTCCAGTCGTGCCATTTTCGCATCGTAGGTGGTTTCTTCCTTGAGCAGCTGCGCCTGATAGGTCTTAATCTGATCGCGATAATTTTGCAGCGTATTCATTTCCTTGGTGCTGTAGCCCGTGGAGTACACGTTGCAGATCGTCATGCCGCTGGACACCACCGTGCCTTCATCTGCCACATAATCCACGCTGGTGATGCCCTCTGCATCAAAGGGAATCTCATTGCGGACAATCACACAATCGCCGCTGTAGCGCGCGCCGAGCGTGCCCGCCTGAATGACGGCAAAATTTGCCGTTGCCGGTGCAAAAGCGGTGTACACATACCACACGGCAAACCCTGCCGTGGCAAGGATCAGCAAAATCTGCCACAGCTGCAATTTCTTCCGGCGCGGCTTGGGCGGCTGGGGCGGCGTCATCTGATACATGGCATAATTCCTTTCATTTGCATATTCGCATTGGCTTTAGCGCCATCGCTATTGCCACTTTTCTGCCCGAGCTCGCAGCGCTGCAAGCATGCGCCGCTCCATGCGGCTTACCTGCATCTGGCTGACACCGAGGATTCCGGCACACTCGCGCTGCCCCATCCGGCGGACAAAGCGCATTTCCAGCAAGGCCTGCTCACGCTCAGTCAGCTGTGCGCGAACCCAGCGCATCCACTCCTCCTGCTCCACCCGCTCGTAACCGGCGTCCAGCTGTCCAAGCTTCTCCTCCAGGGCCTGCGCATTCTCATCGGCGGAAGTTGCATCGGACAGGGAGCCCACCTCCGTCTTCTCCCGCGCATCCAAAAGACCCAGAAGCTCATCGGGCGAAATGCGCATGGCCTGCGCCACCTCGATCATGGAGGGTTCCCGCTTCAGCTTCTGTGTAAGGCGGTCTCTGGTCTGCTGCATGCGTCCAAGCTCGCGCCGCACATCGCGGCTCATGCGCATCATGGATCCATGATCCCGCAGATAGTTGCGCACCTCGCCTGCAATGGTCGGCGTAGCAAAGGTGGAAAACTGCCATCCCCGTTCCGGTTCAAACCGTTCCACTGCCTTCATCAGCGCCAGCGCCGCCACTTGCTCCAGATCCTCCTGTTCTACGCCTCTGCCTGCAAATTTGCGGGCAATGGCACGGCTCAGCGGCAAATAGCCTTCCACCAGCCGCTCCAAATCCTCCCGTGTGTGGTGCTCATGATAACGCGCCCACACGTCCTGCCATTTTTCGTCGTTCATGGGCGCACCCCTTTCACGCTTTCGCGCTGGGCATGCGCAGCGTGATGGCACGGATGCACCCACCGGCGGTCATGGACAACCGCACGTCTGGGGACAGGGTTTCCAGCACGGCCTGCATGATGGTCGCATCTTCCCGGCTGCCCTGCCCGTCGCCGTTCATTTGGGCGGCAAAGCATACCTGTAAGCCGCCATCATCCGGCACGATGCTCACTTCAATGGCTTCCACCGGCACGCCCTGATGCAGCAGACAGTCACAGCATTCATCGGCGGCCATGCGCAAATCGTCCAGCGTGCCTACATCCAGATCGGCCAATATCGCCGCACCGCCAAGCGTTGTGCGGATAACCAGCGCGCTCTCCTTGTTGCCCGGCACGCGAAGGAAAATCTTTCCCTGCTCCTCCATGGCTGCATCCTCCTTTCCCGATCGAATTATTTTACCACATTCTCCCCGCTTTTGGCAACCCGGCGCATTTTCCACAGTTTGTTCCGCTTTCGTGGAAAAGCGGATTTGCTGCGTGCCTTCTCCCCGCGTGAAAAGCCGTCACCGTAACCAAGCGCGTCCCTCACGCCACAAATTCATGATAAATCGCACGGATGGTGGTCTCAAAGTCCTTATCATCCACGCCTACCAGGATGGACAATTCGCTGGAACCCTGGTCAATCATGCGCACGTTAACTCCAGCCCTGGACATGGCGGCAAACAGCCGCGCCGCCGTGCCGCAGTTGTGCACCATGCCCCGGCCTACTGTTGCAATGATGGACATGTCATCGTGAATGTTCACCACATCCGCGCCGGTTTCTTCAATGATGCGCGCCACAACCTTGTCCCGCTTGCCGCACAGCAGCTTGCCCTCCACCACCACGCACATGGAATCAATGCCTGTCGGCATGTGCTCAAAGGAAATGCCTTCCTTTTCCAGCACTGCAAGCACCCTGCGGCCGAAACCAAGCTCCGCGTTCATCATCGCTTTTTCTACGGAGATAACGCTGAAACCCTTGCGCCCTGCAATGCCCGTGATGGTGGGCGTTCCGGTATCCCTGGGCATATCCAGCGCAATAACCGTGCCCGGATGGGTCGGGTCGTTGGTGTTTCTGATATTGGTTGGGATACCGGCTTTGTGGACGGGGAACATGGCATCCTCATGGAGAACGGAAGCGCCCATGTAGCTGAGTTCCCGCAATTCCTGATAGGTGATGGAAGAAATCTCCCGCGGCTTTTCAACAACGCGGGGATCGGCCATCAGAAAGCCGCTGACGTCCGTCCAGTTTTCATACACGTCCGCCTGCACCGCGCGTGCAACAATGGCGCCTGTGATATCGCTGCCGCCCCGGCTGAACGTGTGCACGCTGCCGTCCGGCATTGCGCCATAAAAGCCCGGAATCACCGTGGGGATATCATCAGCAAGCAGGCGCTTCATTTGCTCCTGGGTCTTTTCCGCCAGGAGCATGCCGTTTTCATCAAAGCAAATGCCCTGCGCCGCGTCCATAAAGCGCCATCCAAGATAATCCGCCAGCAACAGCCCATTGAGATACTCTCCGCGGCTGGCGCAGTAATCCCGTGACGCGCCGCCGGCAATCCGCTCGTTGATCTCATCCAGCGCCTGCCCAAGATTTGTTTTGAGCCTCAGCTCCTCCGCAATATCCATATATCGCGCGGCAATTTTGTCGAAGGAAGTCTGATAATCTTCCCCGCGTTGCCGCTGTTCATGGCACAGATAGAGCAGATCCGTCACCTTATCATCCCCGGCAAAGCGCCGTCCAGGTGCAGAAGGCACCACATACCGCCTGGCGCTATCCAACATGAGAATGTGCTTCACCTTGGCAAACTGACCCGCATCCGCAAGGGAGCTTCCGCCAAACTTGGTCACAATCCGTTTCATTTCTGATCCCCTCCTGTTTTCTCCATGTCCAAAGTGTGGATATTGCTGCGCGATATGCGTTGCGTTTTCGGTTCAGCAGTTGCTCGCTTACACCCCGTTTGCGCTTTCTTCCATTATACCCCAAACGTGGTTTTACTCGGCGAAGCGTGCCATCAGGACGACATCCTGATAGGATCCATCCCGGAAAATTTCCCTGTGCAGTGTCCCTTCCTGCTGGAATCCATTGGCTTCATAGCAGCGAATCGCCGCCTGATTGAACGCAAATACCGACACTTTCAGCTTGTGCAGGTTCATTTCCCGAAAGCAGAAATCACACAGGAGCCCCATGGCCTCCTTGCCATAACCGCGGCTGCGGTAGGGCGTGCCAATCATAATGGCCACCTCTGCCACGCGGTTTTTCCAATCCAGCCGGATCACGCCGCAGCGTCCCACAAGGCTGCCCTCAAAATCCTCCACAGCGAATTGATATTCGCCGCGGGTATAGCTGCTTTGCTGCTCCAGCCAACGCCGCTCATCCTCATAGGATGCCGGAAACGGAATGCCGCTAATCATCCCCCGAACGGTTTCATAATCGTTCACAAAGGCATGATTGGCATCCAAATCTCCCTGCTCAAAGGCGCGCAGACGCACCAGCGTTCCGTCATACATGGGCTTTGTCCCCCTGTCAGTCGATGTGTTCAAACATGTCGCCGCCCTTTTCATCCACCCCGACAGTGGTGTGGAACAGGCCGAACTGGCTGTTGTCCCAGATGCCGCCATCCTCTACCTGCCAGCGTTTTCCCTGCTGGGACACGTGGCACTTGAACGCCTCCCTCGCCACATCCTGCGCCGTCATGCCGCCAAAGGCGGACAAAGGCTGGTGCCAATCCATGGTGATGGTATTCTCCTTCCACAGATGCATGTATACCTTCGGCACATCATAAGGCTCAAGGCCGCTGTCTGTGAGCTTTTCCGGATCGGCCGCAATGGCAACGGCAGAGCGCCCTGCCAATGAAAAAGCACGATGCACCCCATGGCCATATTCGCCTTTTTCATCCTGCAAAACCACCACGCTTGGGCGATACTGCCGGTAAAGCTTGGCAATGGTATCAAAGGCTCGCTGACGCCCCCACAGAGCGTAGATGGCGTTCACATCCTGGGTAATCTTGTCTTCAAAGCCTGCGAACACAGGATAAACCCGCACGCCGCACTTCCACAGGCAGTCCAGCAGTTCCAGCCGCCGGTTATACACATTGAAGGTAGCGCACACCACCACCACCTGCTTGAGCTCCTGCCCCGCATAATAGGGAAGCAGGCCGCCAAACCAGAGGATTTCGTCATCCGGATGCCCGGAAAGCAGCATCAGATCCACCGGCGCGCTTGGATGCTGCCACACCTGAAAGTCCTCCGGCAATTTTCCCGGTGTCACCACAGTCAGCTCGCAAATCTGCAACTTGGTATTTTCGCTTTCCCTGCCAATGATGCGGAAAGTTTCTGTCAGATTCGGCAGCGGAATATACTGGGCGTTAAACTCCGGTTCGCAATAGGCAACCTCCTCCCATTCCTCACCGCGCTGCACCTGGATGGACGCACTTAGCGGGAAGGAGCGCCACTTGATGAGGATACCGGCCGCCGCTTCTCCTTCCGGCGGAGTGATTTGCAGCTGCCTCACGCCATGGTCGGATGAAACATCCAGGAACGTGCGGTAGTTTCCATCCCGCACCTGATCGAGATGCTGGCTTTTCGCATGGCCGTTGAGCAGGCATTGCGCCGTGATATCCTTCGCCATTTCCTGCATGTCGGTGGACGCAGCCATGTCCGTGGAGGTGGTTGCACCAGCAGAATCATCGGCCAGTGCCGTTGCGCCCATCATCAGCATCATCAGCGCCAGCGCCAAGCAGCGCATCGGCCGGAATGTTTTCCATAAGGTCATCCCCATGACTATCCTCTCCCACTGTTGTGAAATATAGTCCAAGCAGGCGATTATCGTTTGAACCGCCTTCTTCCATACCCCATCCGTGCTTCATCTGGCTTGCATGGCATGCCAGGGCTTCCGTGGCCACGGTCATGCTGTCCTTGCCGCCAAAGGCATCCAGGGGAATGTGCCAATCCAGCGAAAGCTGCCCTTTGTCATACAAGTGCACATAAACCTTCTTCACCTGCCATGTGCCATAGGCTTTGGCGGAGGAAGCGTATTTCTTTTCCTTGGCAGCGTATTCAACGGCTTTCACGGCCGCGTCCGCTGTCGCCCGATGCGCGCCATGGCCATACTCGCCGTGGAAGTCCTGCGTCACCAGCACTTCCGGTTGATAGCGGCGCACCAATTCCGTCATCTTTTCATATAGGCGGTTTCGGTTCCACTTTTTATACTGGCCTTCCAGCGTATTGGCGCGCACATCCCGCATTCCCACAAAGGCCGGATACGCGGTCACGCCGCAGTGCGCCAGCCCATCCAGCAGTTCCAGCCGCCGGTTGGGGGTTGTTGGCACCACATACACCACTTGAACCGCCAGCTGCCTTTCACCCGCATAGGTTGGCAGCAGGCCGCCAAACCACAGCAATTCGTCATCCGGATGCGCAACCACCAGCATCAGATCCGCCTTGCTCAGCTGTGTCCAGTGCGGAGCATCCTCCGGCTCTTCCCCTTCGCCATACAGGGTCACTTCCGCCAAATACATCCGGCTGTCGCTCAGGTTCGTCAGCCGCACCTGGCGTGTGCCTTCAGGCAGGGAAAAATAGTCGCTCAGATAATCTCCCGCCTCGCCAACCTCCTGCCATTCGTCTTCCACGCAGGCTTCCACAAGGCAGCGTGCGGCGCGTTCATAAAATTGCAGCTTCACCGCACTGAGGTTCTGTCCGCCGTCCGCCTCAATCCGTCCGCCTTTTTTCACCGTATAGTACGTGGTGTATTTCCGGTCGCGCATTTCCTTGGGCTTGATTTTTTTCCCATTTGCTGTGAATATCGCCTGGCTTGTTATATCTGCGGCGGTTTCGCCTGTTGCCATGGATGCAAAACCGATGAGTGTCAGCAGCATCAGCAGCGCGCACAGGGTTTTTCTCATGCCTGTTCCTCCCGCTTTTTGTCCGGCACCGCTGTGGCTGTCAACGTCCACACCTCCCGCGCACCTGCGGAAAGCATCGCCATGGTGCAGTACAGGGACGTTGCGCCGGTCGTGTGCACATCATCCACCAGCAACACACACTCGCCCTGCATGGGCACGCAGCCAAAGGCGCTGGCCAGATTGCTGATGCGCTTTTGCCGGTTCAATCCTTCCTGGGTGTGCCGCAAGCCTTCCCGGCGAATCAACAGCGGCAAACACGGGGCATTCAATCCCTCTGCCACACGCCGCGCCAGCTCATAGCCGTGATCAATGCCGCGGCGCCGCCTGCGCCCCTTGGGCATGGTAACCCATGTGACCACCACATCGGTTGGCAGCTGCATGGCCTTGGCCTTTTCAATCATCCCCTGAGAAAGGATATCCGCCGCCCGGGACACGCTGCCGTGCTTAAGGCGCAGCACCAGCTGCCTGGGTGCGCCGTGGTGCCGCCAAACGCTCACTGTGCCGTCCTTGAGCGATTCATGCAGGTGTTGGCCCCGCAGGTCAGCCTCACACAACGGGCACAGCACCCTGCCATTTGCAGGTTCGCCGCAGCACAGACACGTTACCCCTTCCGGATACACCACATCTGCAGCGCCGCGCAGCAGTTTTTTCAGCGCGGCAACAGCTCGGCTACCGCGCGGATCCTTGCGGCCAGCGTTGTGTACCGGCGCAGAATGTGATCGTTCTCCACCATTTGCCGAACCACTTCCTCCCTGCCCACCAGCACCACCAGGCTTCGCGCCCGCGTCAGTGCGGTGTAAAACAAGTTCCGCGTCAGCAGCATGGGCGGTCCGCCCACCACCGGCATCACCACCACCGGAAATTCGCTGCCCTGACTCTTGTGCACCGACAAGCAATAAGCAAGCTCCAGATTCTCCAGCTGTGCGCTCTGATAACATACTTCTCTTTCCTCATCAAAGAGCACCGTCAAGCTGTGCTCTTCCTGATCCACATGGGTCACAAACCCCACGTCTCCGTTAAATACGCCTGTTCCGTCTTCCCAGCCTGCGGGGGTTTCCTTTCGCCATTCCAGCTGATAGTCATTGCGGGTCTGCATCACCTTATCCCCCAGGCGAAACACCGTTTCTCCATAGCGGATGGACGGTTTGTGCGTCCCCGGCGGATTCAGCGCCTGCTGCAAAAGCGCATTCAGGTTATTTACGCCGCACTCACCTTTTTTGGTGGGCGACAGCACCTGAATGGATCGCATGGCACGCTCAAGCTTCTCGTCCTCTTCATAGTGCAGAAAACGCGGCAGGCGGCTGGTCACCAGCTGCACGATGCTTTGCGATGCCTGTACCGCGCCTTCCCGGCGTTCGAAGAAAAAATCCGTTCCTTTTTCATTCAGTAACGGCATTTCTCCATGGTTGATGCGGTGCGCATTGACGACAATGCGGCTCGCCTCATCCTGCCGGAAAATATCGGTGAGGCGCACCTGCGGAACGGCTCCGCTTTGCAGAATATCACCCAGCACGTTGCCAGCACCGACGCTCGGCAGCTGGTCGGCGTCACCCACCATCAACAGCCGCGTTCCCGGCTCAATGGCGCGCAGGAGGGAGCGCATCAGCATCAAATCCACCATGGACATCTCGTCCACAATCACGCAATCCCCTTCCACGGGATTTTCCTGGTCGCGGGCGAAGTTTGCCTCATCACCGCCATATTCCAGCAGGCGATGGATGGTCTTTGCCTCCACGCCCGTGGCTTCTGACATCCGTTTGGCCGCGCGGCCTGTCGGCGCGCACAGCACCACGCTGCCGTTTTGCCCAAGGAGTGAAATGATACAGTTGATAATCGTCGTTTTGCCGGTTCCCGGCCCGCCGGTGATCACCATCACTCCTGTTCCCAATGCCGATGTGATGGCCTCCCGCTGACGGGGACTGAAATGGATGTTTCGTCGTTTTTCGAAACGGTCGATATCCTTTTTCACCCCCCGTGCATGGGAAGAAGGCAGCGCCGCCATCAACTCGCACAGCCGCTGGGCAACCTCCTTTTCCGCCGCGTCATAGGCAGGCAAGTACACGCGGACATCCTCGTCCCCGTCATCCTGATGCAAAACCAGCATGCGTTTGAGCGCCAGCTGGCTCAATTGGCGGGTTACCAGCTCCTCATCCGTATGCAGGAGGGCGGATGTGCGCCTGACCAGCTCATTTTTCGGCAGATACACATGACCGATGGACGTGGCCACTTCACGCAGCACATACTTGATGGCAGATTGGATGCGTGACTCGCTTTCCGGTGGTACGCCAAGCGCCGTGCCGATTCTATCCGCCGTGAGGAACCCAACGCCTTCCAGGTCTTCGCACAGGCGATAGGGATTCTGCCGAATGACTTCCGGGGTGTTCTCCCCATACAGGCGGCTGATCTTCACCGAAAGGTTAGCAGGAATGCCGTAGCTTTGCAGGAAGATCATCGCTTCCCGCGCCTTCTGCTGCTCACGGAAACTTTCCGCAATCTGCATCCAGCGCTTGCTGCCCATCTTGGGCACCTCCTGCAAGCGCTCCGGATGCTCGCTGAGCACCGTGAGCGTTTCCTCTCCAAAGGTTTTCACAATCATCTTCGCGGTGCTCGGCCCAATGCCGCGGATCAGTCCGCTGCCCAAATAGCGCTCAATGCCCAGGAGCGTGGTTGGCGTTTGCACAGCGCACGTGCTGCACTTGAGCTGGCGGCCATACTGCGGATGCTCCACCCATTCGCCGGTGAACACAGCCTGCTCCCCAGCGCTCAGCTCCGGCAGCACGCCCACAATGGTGATTTCGCTGCGTCCCATGCGTGCTGTGACGACAGAATACCCATTGTCCGCGTTGCGGAAAACCGTCCCCAGCACGCTGGCCTCCACCTGCTCCACGCCCACGCCTCCTTTGCAAAAAAATTGAAAACGAATTCATTATACCACGGAAAATGGGAAAGCGCCATCTTTGCGGAAAAATCGGCCGAAAATGTGCGAAGAAAGCCAGATTTTTCCCAACAAAAAAGGAACCCGCCCCCGGGGTTCCTCCAGACTGTCGACAAACCATATGAGAAGGTGTCGGAGGGGCATCATGCCCCTCTGACTGGATTCGTATCGACCGGCTATGCCGGTCGGGCGGGGTGGTTTCGGCTAAAGCCGAAACCCTTCCTTCCTTTTTTCACGGCCGTCAGCTTCGCTGACAGTGAAAAAAGGCAACCTCGACAAAGTGGCAATGCCACTTTGTCGACACGCTGAAAAAGCCTGCCCCCGGGGTTCCTCCGTTCACCTTTTCTGTGTGAATCCATAAATGCCAATCGCCGCGGCGATCGACAGATTCAGCGAGTCAATTCTCTCATTGCTGGGAATGCGCACAGGCTGTCCGATTTTTGCGAACTCTGCGGGCAAGCCGCTGCCTTCATTGCCAAAGATCAGCGTCCAGCGTTCCGGAACCTTTTCCGCAAGCACCTCCGGCAGGCTCCGTGAGCCATCCAGCATGAAGGGATACTGAGCTCTGCCGGGATACGCCGCCGCATAGTCTGTGTAATCCTCATAAACATGCACGCGCAGGGAAAACAGGCCGCCCATGCTGGCGCGCACCACCCTGGGGTCAAACACATCCACGCAGGGGCGCACCAGCGCCACATCCTCCACACCGAATCCCAGCGCTGTGCGCAGGATTGTTCCCACATTGCCGCAATCTGATGGGTGATGCAGCAGCACGTGGGGCTTTGCTTCATCCAGCGTATCGGAAAACTTACCGAACACAGCCGCAGCAAAGCAGTTTTCCTTGCCGGAAATCCGTGCAAGCGCCTTATCCGCCTCTTCCACACGGATATGCAGCTGTTCCGCCAGTTCTGTCAGCTTTCGTGCGCCCTCCGTTCCGGCAGCCTTGCTGTGCAAAAGCACGCGGCGTGCGCAGTCCGGGCGATGAAGCAGACACTCCATGGCTGGAAACACGCCCGGCGCATAGCCATAATCCAATTCCGCTTTATAAGGTGAAAGGGATGGCATGGCTTCTCCTCCCCTCCTTTAGAACAGCGCGTCCACAAATTCCTTGGCAGAGAAGGGCTGCAAATCGTCAATACCCTCACCGACACCGATATACCACACAGGCACCGCCAGCTCCTGCCGGATAGCCAGTGCGATGCCGCCCTTTGCAGTGCCGTCCAGCTTGGTAAGGATAATGCCACCGATTTCCGCAACCTCCTTGAACGCCTTTGCCTGTGCCAGGCCATTTTGCCCAGTGGTTGCATCCAGTACAAGGATGCAGCGCACATCCGCCTCTTGATATTCCCGGTCAATCACGCGGCGCATTTTGTTCAGCTCGTCCATCAGGTTTTTCTTATTATGCAGCCGTCCGGCGGTGTCAACAATCAGCAAGTCAGCCTGTTGTGCCTTGGCAGCCTTCACGCCGTCAAACACCACAGCGGCAGGGTCTGCGCCTTCTTCATGCTTGATGATGGGCACCCGTGCGCGCTCTGCCCACACGGTCAGCTGTTCTGCCGCTGCAGCGCGGAAGGTATCGCCTGCGCAAAGCATCACACGCCTGCCAATAGACTGGAAGCGCAGCGCCAGCTTACCAATGGTTGTTGTTTTCCCCACGCCGTTCACGCCCACAACGAGCATCACCATGGGCCATTTCAGCGGCGGACGGGGGACATCCATCTGCTCCACCATAATCTGCTTAAGCGCTGCCCGTGCTTCTGCAGTATCCTTCATATTCTCGCGCTTCACTCGTGCGCGGAGTTCATCAAGGATCACCGTTGTTGCCTTCACGCCGCAATCGGCCAGGAGCAGGATGTCCTCCAGTTCCTCATAAAAGTCCTCATCAATATTCCGATTATCCTTCACCAGGGTATCAACTTTATCCGTCAGGTTGCCCCGCGTTTTACTAAGGCCTTCACGCAAACGCGCAAAGAGTCCTTTCTTTTTCGTTTCGCTCATGCTATTGCCTCCTTTATCAAGACACACTATACCATATTTCCGCATTTCAAGCAATGGTTGAATCACAGCAGGTACCATATATCAGGTTTGCAGAGGCATTCCTGTTTATCCTCCGGAGCTTTGGGGCGGTTTCCTGGAAAAGCCTTGTGCTCTTTCGCCTTCGGCGAAACTCGCTTGAGGGTTTCTGGGCTCCGCCCAGACCTGCAAGGGCGCTGCCCTTGACCCGCGAAGGGGCTTCGTCCCTTTCGAAACCCGTTTTGGGGGCTCCTTGGGGTGTTGAGCGCGCTCTTTTCAGCCTTCGGCTGAAAAATTGCATGCAGGGTTTCTGGGCTCCGCCCGAATCTACAAGGGCGCTGCCCTTGACCCGCGAAGGGGCTTCGTCCCTTTCGAAACCCGTTTTGGGGGGCTCCTTGGGGTGTTGGGCGTGCTCTTTTCAGCCTTCGGCTGAAAAATTGCATGCGGGGTTTCTGGGCTTTGCACAGACCTGCAAGGGCGCTGCCCTTGACCCGCGAAGGGGCTTCGTCCCTTTCGAAACCCGTTTTGGGGGCTCCTTGGG
>CAKUFA010000024.1 GCA_934647165.1 uncultured Clostridia bacterium
TCGAAAAATCTGCAAGCAGCAGATGGCGGAAAAGGCATCGCCTACGCTGCCAACGAATTGTGCGGTATTGCCTTAACATATGTAACACAAAACACGCGGAAGGAAACGCGGAAGAATAGTCGGCGGCTGCACAGGCGAAGACGGTTACACAGGCATCCATCCCTTTGATTGATGGATGCTTTTTCTTTTGGCATGCGCAAAATGTGGCTGAACGAATTATTACATATGCATTACATGAATAAACAAAAGTGACGGAAAACTGGATGGAGAAGAAAGGAAAATAGTTCCATAAGCATAATGAAAATGATTATAAAAGGAGAAGAAAAGCGAAAAAATAGGGTAGATAGAATAAAGTTGCATAATGTAGAAACACAAAAATTTGTGCTAAACGGCACAAAAATATGAAAGGAAAAACTGGAAAATAAAAACGAAACGAAGAGAAAAATCAACAAATAATTACATTTTACGAACAAAGAAAACAAAAAGCGTGCAATACCGACTTGAATACAAATCAAAGCTTTGCTATAATTTGAAAGAGCATTTTCCAAATGTGTTATCAAAAGGATGGAATAGCAAAAGACAACGGGAAAACCATCTTTTACATTCCATGGAAGCAAATGAGTGCTCGGGACGAAGGAGGACATCACGGCATGAGAAAGTATGTTTCCGTATTGCTGACGCTTTGCCTGCTGCTGGCACTTTGCGTGCCTGCGCTGGCGGAGGTCAATGTTCATGAGGACTCGGCTGCAACGTCGGGCATTGACGTGGTCATTGTGCTGGACATGACCAACTCCATGAAAGTAAACGACAAATCCAACTATCGCCTAGATGCGGCGGCCATGCTGGTGAGCATGCTGGACATGAACAGTTCACGCGTGGCTGTGATTCCCTATGCGCGCCAGCCGATTGAGGAAAAGATCATTCCGCTGACGGCAGTGGCGGACAAAAATACACGGGACATGCTGATTCAGAAAATCTATGACATGGGGGAATTGCAGGCGCACACCAATTATGGTACGGCGCTGATGTATGCCAACCAGATGTTGCTGGAGCGTGGGGAAACGTCGAATCAGGCGATGATCCTGTTTGTGACCGATGGGCGCAACGACCTGAGCGGCGCAACGGATCCCGTGACGCACTCCCTGCGGTGGCGAAACGGGCAGATTGAGGACGACGGCTCGGTGATGTATGACGACCAACTGGCCAATACGGTAACGCGGGAAGCGGTCGATTGTGCGAGCGAGTCCGGATTTCCGATTTACGTGATTGCCATGACCACAGACCCTTCGCGGGCGCCTGCTGGCAGTTTGTCGCTTGAACAGATTTCGGAAAACACCGGCGTGAGAAACGGATGCCATCGCGTTGAAAAGGCCTCGGTTGCACAGCTGCCGGAGTTTTTTGCCAAAGTGCTTGCGGACAAAATCGGTTCCAGCGTGCAGCTCTCCGCAAAGGTGCGGCCCACCCAGGAAGAGGACACCTATGAGGTGGAGATTCCGGTGCTGAACGAATCCGTGATGGAAGTTAACGTTATCCTGCCGGTACGCCTGCCGGATGTGGTAGCCACCGCCTCGCTAGGCCAGGGCATTGACGGCAGCAGCATTCAGATTTATGACGCAAACGGGAACCGTGTGTCCGGTGGGGACAAAATGATCTCCAACAGCAGCAAGGCGCACTTTGCCATGGTGAAAATCTCCAAGCCGTCGCCGCAGGGCATCTGGCGGCTTACCTTTAAGAGCAATACCGATCCCAGCAACATTGCGTTCAACATTTTGTACAATTACAAAATCCGCCTGAAGGGTCAGGCAGACGCATCCCTGTACAAAACCGACCGCCTTGCGGTGCAGGCCTGGTTTGAGGATGAAACGGGCAACCGCGCAACGGACAGGAACCTGTATCAGACAAGGGCAACCAATCCGAAGCTGCTGGAGGACTGGATGGTTATCCGCGGCACATGGGCCCTGCAGGATACCCAGAACAGAACCGTTGCCAGCGGCGAGTTGGAAACCAAAGAGGAAGAAAAGCAGTTTGCAAGCGAAATCGACCTTGGCGCTTTGAAGCTTCCATCGGGACAGTATACCTTAAGCGTGCGCGCTGCCGGCGCAGGTTTGGAACGCATGGTGGAAATGCCGGTGGAACTGAAGAACCGTGCGCCCAGCGGGCAGAACATGACCTGCACCATTGATGTGAACGCCACGGAGAGCGGCAAGGAAGCAACCTGGACCGTTGCGGGAACGTCCGGAACGCTGGAGAAGACGGCGCAGGAGCTGGTGAAGGACGCTGATGGGGACAAGCTGGTGTTTACCCTGGAAGCAGTTGGAAACGCCAGGGATATTATTGACCTGCCTTCCAAGCCGGATGAAGAGGGGAAAATTGCCTACAGCACAGTGATGCAGACCAACGGACAGCTTGCAAGCGGAACGGCTGTATACAAACTGAACTATACGGACAATGACAAAAACGGCAGCGGCAGCGTGACGTTAACCTTCCAGGTGATTTCCGGCATTGATACCATGCGCAAGACCTATGAGCCGGAAGTGACGGTGCGCGGAACGGAAAGCAACGGCGAATACAAAAAGAACACGGATATCACCATTGCCGTGAAGCTGAAGGAGAAGGAAACCGGCAATTATGCGGAAATCAGAGAATTGAACAAAACGCCCATTACGCTCACGGTATACGACAAGCAGGGCAATCAGATTGCGCCTTTTGACGTGGAAGCGAAGGACAACGGGAACGCGAAGGAAATGACCGGCAACACGGGCAATCAAGCGGATGAGTGGAAGGTAGAGGTGCAGGTCGGCCCCTTTGACCCGGTGCAGTTGACCGTGTCCATTCCGAACAAAAGCGCGCCTGTCCCGGCTGCACAGAAAACAACCACCATTCGCTGCAACGGCGGCGGGGTTCCAGGTTTTCTGACGGTGCTGCTGGGCAACGAAACGGCGGAGGATGATGCGGCGCGCCAGGTGAACCCGCAGAAAGACAGACTTTTCACGGATACGGACGGCGATGTGCTGACGTATGGAAAGCCTGTGCTGACGGATGCGAATGGGAATGCGCTGGATGAGAGCAAAATTACGCTGACGCTGACGGAGGAAAACGACGGTCACTACCGCATTGACGCACACAGCACGGGCATGGGGCTGTTCCACTACAGCTTTACGGCGCGGCTGAAAATGGACGCAACGGACGGTGACGGCCAAACAGGCACCTATGTTGAGACCATTGTGGTGGAAGACCTGCACAGCAAGATGCTGACCTATGCGCTGATGGCGCTTGCAGCGCTTGTCGCACTGGTTATGCTGGTGCTTGTGATCCGGCAGATTTGCAAGCCGGTATTCCCGGGCATGAAGGTTGAGCTGTATACGGACGCCGGCATTTATCCTGAACGGGAAGAAGCGCTGGCACCGGTGAAGAGGATGCTCAATGCCAACCAGTTTGTGGAACAGGATGTTGCGGGCGAACATCAAATCAGCCTCAGCCAGCTGCAAAATATTTTGATTAAGCCAATCCGTTCCCGGAAAGCGGTGGGCGTGGTTTGCAAAAAGCTGGAGTCGGGACATGTGATTTCCATCGACGATAAGAATCTCAAACAGGGCAAGCTGTATCCCTGGAATGTGGAAAGTGAACTGATGATCAGCCGGACAAGCAGCGAGGGCGGCATCAGGCTGAAGCTGACAGAAAATGCGCAGGAGGTTGCGGAAAGCGAAGAGGATGCCGACGAGTGGATCTCCAATGATGAAGCGGGCGATTTTAGCGGGAAGCCGCAGGTAAGCAAGCGCAGCACCTGGCAGAAAAAGGCGCCCACGACGGAGAAAAAGCCCGATGACGATGGTTTTGCGTTCTGATTTGCGGATGATCCATCATGAAAAAGATTAAAGGCAATGAGGGAGGTTACACTTTCTGATTGCTTGGAAAGAAGGAGAAACATATGCAAGAGTTTGACATTTCCATTGACCGAATTGACAAAATCCCGGTTCCTCTGTTGGTGGTGGGCTTGGGCGGCACGGGCTGCGATGCTCTGAAAATGGTGAAACACACCTTTGCTGAAAGGTACAATCTGCCGCTTGACAGCAAGGGAAAGCAAGCCTCTGCACCCATCAAAACGGCTTATCTGGGCATCGACAGCATTTCCCAAAGGCCGGAAGAATTCGAGACCAATGAATACCTGGACATCACGGTGCCCGGCATGGACACCATTCTGGCACAACAGGCAACCATGCTGACACCGGAGGAAAGAACGTGGGTAAACCATGACCTGCGCCACGCGGCGAGCGGCATCGGCATGGGCACCGTGCGCCAGGCCGGTCGGCTGGCCGTGTGCCGGAACTATGACAAAATCAGCAATGGGATCCAGGCGGCGCTGAAGTCCATTGTGGCAACGGTGGAGGGTGCGTCCGACTCGCTTGTGAACAGCGTGGAAGTTGCCGTCATCACCGGCATTGGCGGCGGCACGGGCTCCGGCATCTTCCTGGACATTGCGCAGATTATCCGCCATGAGGGGCGCAAGGTGACAACGCTGCCTATCCGTATCACAGGATACATTGTGATGCCGGATGTTTCCCTGGCGAACGTTGCGGCAGCGCCCGGCATGGAGAACATTATCAAGCACAATGGCTATGCGGCGCTGAAGGAACTTGATTTCTGGATGCGTGTGAAGCAGCATGAGATTCCCTATGAAATGAAATATACGGCGCAGGATTCTATCAAGTGGGATAACCCGCCTTTTGACAACTGCGTGCTGATGAGCTGCTCCAATGTGCGCGGCATTCCCTACAAAAACGGCTATGAAGCGGTTTTGCATACCATTGCGGAGAACCTGCTGCACTACATGGCGGCTGAAGATGTTGCCGCGCAGGGCGGAATCAAGCAGGCGTATTCCTACCGGCAATATGAGGACAACCTGAGCCGCATCAATCCGCATAAGAGCAAGCCGGTTCTGTACGGCTATCGTGCGATTGGCGCATTCACCAAGCGGATTCCCAAGCAGCCGATCCTCTTCTATGAAGGAAAACTGCTGCTGGAAACCTTTATTCCTCTGCGGGATAAGCAGGGGATTATGCAGCCTGACCGGAGGATGTTCCAGGATGGCCAGGGCGACGTTCGGGCAGAAAACATCATCGGGCGCGGTTCAACGCTGATGCAGAATTTCCGCACAACAGAATGCAAGCTTCCGGAGTTCTGCAATATTCAGCTGAACGACAATGTGAAGGTCGCCGCGGTGCAGAATCTGAATCCGCCGCCCCACAACCGTTGGGTAAAATGGCGCGACAGCGTATGCACCCCCAGTGCCCTGCGCGCAGCGGAAAAGTATCTTGCGGAAGCATGGGAACGGTTTGAGCAGTTTGCCGCCGATGTGATGGAAGATCCTGCGCAGGGGCCGTTTGCGCTGGAAGCGTATCTGTCGGGAACCAATGGACTGCGGACGAATCTGGAAACAACGTTGAATACTTGGATGACCAAACGTGATGGCTCGGTCAAGTCGATCCAGAGCGCGGAGGAAATGTGCCAGAACAGCTGGCCGAATTTCCAGCGGCCGCCGATTCTGGCGCGCAAAAAGGCGCTGGAAGAATACGACCATGCAATCAGAACCCTGTACACAGCTGTGGCGAACCGCGAATTCCTGGTCTATCACGTGGAAGCGCTGCAAAAGCTGATCCTGCGCATTGAAGAATATCTGCGGGACGGCCTGAAGCCTGTGTGCCAGTGCATGCTGAGGCTGGAAAAGGAATTTGGACAGCAGGACAACACGGATGCGGTGCTGGCGGCGGATATTTATAATCTGTCGGCTGTGAAGAACTCGATTGACGACATGTTTGCCAAGCGGAACGGCGCCGGTGAAATGAGCCGTACTTTCCTGGCAGAGCTGACGAAGATTTCCATGATGACGGAACCCAGCGTGGATGCGCAGACCTCGGGTGTGACCTTCGTGAGCGGCGGGTCCGGAATGGGAAAATTGAGCGACGAGCTTCAGAAAATCCTGAAGGACTGCTTCGGCAGCGTCAACGACCAGTCGCTTGACTCGATCATGGAAGCCAACGTCGGCACGGAAACGGCAGATCAGCAGAGGTGGATGACAAACCTGGCAAATAGCGTGATTGACAGCGCGCTGCCGATGTTCCTGCAGGACGGCGTGTACCAGAGCGAAAGAGCCGTGAGCTACGGCTATATGTCCATCCCTGTGAACGCGCCGCAGCATCTGGCATACATCACCCAGGCATATCAGACGCACGACCCCAAGGTGGATCCCAAGGCGAGCGAACTGAAGGATCACATCTACTGCCTGATGGCCTGGGACAAGATGCCCATGTATCGCTATGGCCTGATGGAAGAAATGCGCAGACAGTATGACACGGACGTGAACACAGAGCTTGGTCTCCATCTGGTGCGCACGGGTGCGGCGGATGCCGATTTCACGTCGGACTGGACCAAGCTGCCTTCACCCAAGCCCTATTTCCTGTTTGGCAAACACAGCGTACCTTCCGAAATGAAGGATTACGCCGAGGTGAAGAGCCTGGTGGAGCGCGGCGTGGAATGCAAAATGATTGAAGTGGAAACATCCAATCCGTTTGCCTCCGCAAAGATTCACCTGTACTATGATGCAAGCGGTCGAGCGGCGCTGACGAAGGAAACGCTGCTGGCGAAGCGCGACCTGATTGTTGCGGAAAAGGATCCGGCCACAGGCGATGTCTGCACAGCCGAAGTGATTGCACAGAAGCTGATGGACTTCCTCAAGACGGGCACAAGCGTTACCCTGAGCGAGCCGGAGGTTCGCCCGATGGAAGTTGCAAGCGTGCTTGGCTTGGAGCACAGCCCCTGCGATCCGTTTGACACAGCGGTTCAGGCGGACATTCAGCGGTTGGCTGAAGCAAAGGAAAACCACGCCAGGCTGTGCGTTGCCATGATCGAGGCGCTGGTATACAGCCGGCCGGACATTGTGCAGGCATTGCGGATGCAGCTGCCGGCAGTGGAAGAAATCTACGCGGGGGCCATTTACATTGGCCGGGCAAATAAAATATGGGAAAATCGCGTGGAGTTTGCCGAAAACGTGGCAGATATCTTTGTGTACCTGAATGATGTGATTTCGCTGGGGATGAACGGATACCGCTATAAGCTCAAGGGCGAAAACTTTGAAATTGTCAACGCCAAGCTTTTGGCAGACGACCTGCGGGACAGCAGCTCCGAGCTTGTGAAATGCGCGGCGTTCCTGGCGGATGTGCCGGAAAACAACGCGGCGAAGGCAGACCTCCTTAAAATGCTCAGGGAAGCAAAGCAGGACTTTGAGGAGAGTATGGACGGCGGCGACCTGACGGCGGACGATGTGCAGGCGTTGCAGGAGGCCGCCAATGACCTGGCGGAGGATGCAAAAGCCGATGCGGATGTGCTGGAACGAGAAGCCCGGGTGAATCCGAGTAAGGCGGATGAGCTGGGGCATCAGGTGGAGCTGCTGATGAAGATCAACACAACGGCCAACAACCGGATGCGTGTTCTGAAGAAAATTGCAAAGGGTCTGTAAGGGCTGAATTGAAACCCCATTCATTCCGGGTTTGGCACAGGCTGAATCCGGAATGAATGATATTCACTTTGTTGACAGGCTTTTATGACAAGCGCACAGGAATCAAAAAACGGGAAAGCCGGGGCAGGAAAACCGGCAAATATATTCTTCCAAAGGGAAGACCACAGGAGGCCGAACCATGATTCACACGACGGGTGCAAACATAATTGTTTTTTATGGAGATGATGCTGTTCGGCATTTCGCGGAAATGATGAATCAGTGGAGCGGAATCCTGGATGCGCAGGAGTGGAAGTCCTTCTACTTTATCCTGGCGGCTGAGCATGCGCCGGTGCTGGAGGAATTATCAGAAGCCGCCTGCAGCTATGTGAACAATGAAAACGTGATTTTTTATGATCTGAAGAATCCCGCGCCATCACCCGAGGAATACGGCACGATCGTTTGGAAGGTGCTGACAGGCGGACAGCTGCGGCTGCATCTGATTTGTTCGGGCTGGAAGACGGAACTGGACTATCGCTGGATGCGGAAATTCTGCGCCAGCGTGTTGGAAGACGAGACCCATACGACGCTTTTCATCCTTTACCTGATGCTGAGCCGAAATGGCAAAGAGCAGGAAAAAGAGAGCATGCTGGAGTGGCTTGAAGAAATCAAAAACGTTGAGGCGCCCTGCTTTTTCATAAGCGACACGGATTTGAACGGGAGCCGTGTGGACGAGAAAAACAGCTGGCACGCGACCTATCTGGCGGTGCTGCTGAACTGCACGGGACGTGTTCCGCTATCCAGGCAGCCTTATTCGCTTGGTTATTCGGCGCTCAATGCCGATGGATCAGAGCTGGCGAACCTTTGCAGAAGTAAAGCGTGCAGCATGATTTTGAACATGTTGCAGGCGGGCGCCATCAGCGGAACGGAAGCAAGGACGCTAGCTTTGCCGGAAGGCACGCAAACGGGGGAAAATTTGCAGGAATGGCTGGCGGAGCAAATGAAACAGAGCGTCCGCCACCCCAAAATATCGGAAATGAATAACGCCTGGGTTACCATTCGGATGAGCACGGAGATAGAAAGTGAAACAGCCTATCGCAGAATGGAGCGCTTTATTGACTTGAATTATGCTGGCAAGGACAGCGCGGTTGTGCAGGCGGAACAGCTTGCCCGGCAGGTAAAAGCAGAGGTCATTGACAGGCTGTGCAGGAGGGTGACAACAGCCAGCATACCAGTGCAGGAAATCAACAACATTGCGCAGCAATTAAAGCAAATAGCGCACAGCGAAGACATCGGCATCAGCTGCAAATTTCCGCAAAAGCCTTTTTTCAAGTTGAAAAAGAACATGGATAAGTACCTTGACGACTGCAAGGATGCAGTGAAAGAGGCGCTGAGAAAGCATGAAAAGCAGACCAACCTGCAGATTTATGCGGAAATGATAGCTGCGACTTATATGGAAATTGCGCAGTGGCTGGAAAAGCTGCAAAAGGGCGCACAGGAGAGACGAACAACGGCCATCCTTTATCTGGAGCAGAGGAAAAACTGGTTGGAGCGGGAGAACGGCGGCAATACCGTGGCGCTCAGGCACAAATATCCGAACTACACACAGGAGCTGGACAATCTCAACATTCCCCTGAGCGTACTGACAGAGGGACTGGATGGACGGGAAGCGTTTTTCACAGAAGATGGATCCATTGTGGAAAAAAGTTGGGATAAGCTGATACGGCAGGCTGGCGAAGTGCTGCATCACAGGATGCCGCAGGGATATAACGGACGCTTTTTTGATGCCTTGCGCCGGGAATTTGCCACGCAGGAGGAGCTCAACCGGTTTTTCAACAACTATCTGGCCAATGGCGCGAGGATGTACTATAACCCGGGGGCAATCGCAAACGGAAATCAGACCTACTACCTGGTGGACAGCCAGTGGTCGGGCAACTGGTTCCCGGAGAACACGCTTTATGCAGATACGGATAATGCCGAGAATTTGACGATGTATCCCATCGGCGGCGTGACGGCAGCAGAATGCCTAAAACAACCGGGAACCTATTTCCAGAATGCTGACAATACAATTGGCGGCGTGCAGCTTTTCGGAAAGCGTGCAGAACCCCTGACGGGCAACACGTTGTTCGGCGGCAGAAAACGGCAGCAGGAGGAAGAGACACCGCTGAAGATGCAAGGCGTGCAGCAAGCGGAAAAAAGCCCTGCACAAATCCCTGATGCTGTGAAACTGCAACCCGTGGCAAACGGTCACTACATGTTGAAGTGGCCCTGGAACGGCAACGACAAAACAGCCATGGTGGAAGCAACGCAGTTTGGCAAACGCCTTGGAAGCATAAAAGTTATTTCTGTCAGCGAATATCAGCAAAACGGAAATGCCCTGGACTTTTCCGAGGACATCATGGAAGGGAAGGCTGTGCCAAACGGCTGGTTGACTGTGACAATTTATAACGAGGACTCACAGCCGCTCTTTCAGGAAGTATCCGTGCCCGGCAGGCAGGAAATTGTGAAATACAAGATAAGCGGCGGAAGATTGAGCATCAACACGTCGTCCGGGAAGATCCTGGAAAGGCTTGTACTGAAGGCAACGGGCAGCGATGGGCAAATCACCTACTACCCGCTGTACAGGGGCGAAGACGAAGGGACAACGTTGCATGAATACACGGGACTGAGCCTAAGCAACGCCATCCTGGTTGAAGATCCGACCATGGAAGCGGAAAACGTATGCTTTTTGCAGCAATAAAAAGAAGCGGGGGAAATTGAAGGTGGCCATCAGTTATGCATGCCCTTATTGTGGGGAAGAAATCAAAAAAGATGAAATCTTGTTTTGGGTTGAAACCAAGGAAAGCTACACCGATAACAGACGCGGCGATTTCCTGAGCCGCCATAACGTGCAGGTGCCGGCTGGCAACAAATTCAATCGCAAGTATTTCCGGCCGCACAGCGATGAGGACTACAGCAATATTTCACGGGTGGACAGCCATGACTACCCGGTGGAAATCACGGATTCCATGGCAAACTCACTGACACCGGAGGAGCTGGAAAACAACGCCCGGCATGATACGGACTTTGGCAGCAACGATGATGAAGCTTTTGACAGCGATGGGCTGCCCATGGAAAAAACCACGGAGGAAGAGGATGAGGCGGAACCGATCCCCGACCGGGCCTGCCCACACTGCCATTGCAGCCTGCATGCAGATTTCGGCATCCTCGAAACGCATCATGTTGCGATGTTTGGCGGCCGCGCAGCCGGTAAAACGTCGTATCTGGTCAATTTGTTCCAGCAGCTTCCGAGGCAGCTGAGCAACAACAATCTGGGTTCTGTTGAGCTGATTGGCGAAAGCGGAGAGCTGATCCAGGGCATGATTACCGACTACGAAAATGAAGGAACGACAAAACCGACCCCGAAGGACACCCGACTGCTGCCGATTCTTTGCCGGTACAACAACCAGGGCAAGCAAGCGTTCATTGTGTTTTATGATTTTGCAGGCGAGGGTGCTGAAAGCCTTGCTTATGTGGCCAAGCATCCCGGCATCAAGCGCTGCGAAACCGTGATGCTGGTGATTGATCCCAACATGATTAACGGTGACGGCAGCTACTATCAACAATGGCAGGTGAATCAAACCAACCGCCTGATGCAAATGCCCGGCGGCAAAGCGCAGGATTATTGTGAAACGCCCCTGGATACCTTTTTTGGAAATGCGGGCACCAATTGCAGGCGTTATGCGGAAAACGCCAAGAACATTATTTGTGTGATAACCAAGCTGGATATGCTTCTTTCAGCGGAGGCAAAGAAATTCAACAGCAAACAGATTGAACTGCTGTCCGATGTGGGAACCAAGCACATGAAATACATTGATCAAAAAGTGATTCAGCAGGAGCAAAGCGAGCTGTCTAACTTCCTGAAAACAAAGAACATCGACATCAAGGACAAAATCCATAACGCATTTGGTGAGGATAAGGCCGTGTATGTGCTGGGCGTTTCCACCTCAACGCTGACCTCACATCCGGAAAAAGGCGAACCCATCTGTTTTGAAGCCAAAAGCGAAAAAACGGCCAGCAAGCATCGGATCATTGAGCCTTTCCTTGTGACGGCTATGACACTGGGGCTGATTGGCGTGAAAACGACGGATGGAACGATCAGGTGGAAGAAAAAGGAGAGCGCAGCACAGGCGCAGGAAAGTGAAACGGCAGGCGGACAACAAGCAGAAAAGAAGAAGGAAAAGAAGAAGGGCTTCTTTGCGCGACTGTTCGGAGGCGGAAAATGAAAATCAGCACGTTGCATTATATCGGCGGAGACACACAAAACGGTGGTTTCCACAAAATCAGCATGTCGCCGGAGTTTCGCTCCAAGGATATGCTATGGGTGAACAACGGAAAGCAGATTGTTGATAAGGCGCGGGTGGAGGCAAGAAACGCGCAGCGCAATTTTGCGGGCGGTTTCAGCCGGTTGTGCCACGTGTGGGAATATGAAACAGGCGGCTACGGCATCCCTGTGGTTGTAAACACGCTGGTGGGTATTGGCAGCGACCGTCAGCACGGGTTTTCAGAATATGTGGAGGCGAATACAGCAACGCCGGCCAGCGAACTTGGCACGCCGGGGCAAATCATTGCGGCGGCGGAACAGCTGCGGTTGCTGACGCTTGAAAAATTCTCCATGCTGGACAACCGGGAAATTGATGCCGAAGAGGATGAATGGCCTATAGGGGAAACGCCGGCACTGCCGCCCTATCCCGAAAAAGGCAGCTTGGATGAAGAGTGGAAACTGACGCTGCTCAGCCATTACTGGAAACAGGCGTCCATCCGCGCATTCTCAGAAGATACGCCGCAGGTGGTGCGCGTGTTTTTGGGAAGCTTTGCCCGGGACAAGCAGGAGGATATCGACGCGACCATCCAAATGGCGCAGCGCTTTTTTGCGGATGTGATTGCCAATGGCCTGCCCAGACAAGTGCAGAATATTGCGTCCATGGCTGCAGGTGTTGACTGTGGCGACAATGCAAGCCTGTACACGGCGCTTCAGTTCTGCATTGGCCAGAATCTGTATGCGGAAGAGACGCTGCAAGTGAAAAAGCCCAAGGAATTGCGGGCCTATCGCCTGAATGCAGCGGAGATGAACTTCATCAGGCTGGCAAGCGATGGGAAAATGCCGGAAAGCCTGGCGACGTTTGCCGAACAGTATGCGCAGATGTCCGGCTGTGATGCGCAGAAGGTTGCTTTGACGCCTTTCATGGCGGATTACCGCATTTGGTACGCGCTCTATTGCATTGAACAGCTGAAAAAAGAGGGCATGGAATTCCTACACAGTGCGGGGATGGACATGGAACTGAATGCCAGTGGTACAAAGGTGCATGTGCGTTTGGCACGCGCGTGCTATTTGCTGCGCGTGCATCTCAGGCAGCTGGTGCGCGAGCATGAAGAGCTGCGCAAATATGCGGATGGATTGCTGCACGACCTGGAGGGCGACCTTTTTGCGCTGATGCTTGGCGATATGCAGGAGGCGGAAGCACAGCCGTTTTTGACAAAGCGTACGGAGCTGCTGGAGTTCCATCAGCGAATTGTGACAAGGGCGCCGGAGGATCAGCTGGACGCCATGATTCGGCTGGCGGTGCTGGATCAGCAATGCGCGAAGAATCCCCAGTTTGTGCGCTGCTATCCGGATCTTCCGCTGAAGGGCGAGGAGGCGGATGCACGCAATGCCCGGGAGCTCAAGGCGCTGTTGGAACAGGTTGTGAAGCCGCTGATTGAGCGCGAACGGGGCAAGGAAAAACCCGAAAACAAATATCTCCTTTATTTGAAAGAGGAGGCATTTGCGAACAACTGGTGCAAGCGCTATCCCGCAACCTGCCAGGTGATGCAGGAATTTTGGAGAGAAGAAATTCAGGATCCGGTGCTGCACATCCTGCTTTACGGCATCACCACAGCGTATTTGCCGCGGAATGAACTGGGATGCGTTACGCTGCGCCTGTTTGCTGCGCAGTACAGCAAGCCGGGCACTTTGCCGGATGAGGGGAGCAGAACCTATCGCGTGCTGCTGGATAGCTGCAAGGAAGGCGCCGGGCAGCCGGACAGTGATGTCTGCGCCGCCATGAACGAATATTATGTGACATGCTTTGAATATTTTAACACGGCGCTTCCGCAGATTAGGGAAAGCATTGTGGACAAGCTGGGCGGAAGCACTGTGCAAGCCATGGTGGAAATTTTCCGGCAGCAGGCGGCGGAGCACCGCAGGATGACCGCGGAAGAAGCAAAGGCTGTGTTTGGCACCCTGGCGGGCGACCATGCGCAGTATGCAAAGAACGATGCGGTCAAAGCGACCTATGCGATGCTGCTGAAGGATCAGTGCACGGCGTTTTTGCAAAAGTGCGAGTCGCCGGTTGAATGGCTCAGGGCTATGCTGCAGGCTGCACCCTTTGCCCTGGATATGACGGACAGCATGGTGGGCATTTTTGATGCCTCTACAGCATCCGCAACGCAGGAAAATCCATGGCGGCTCAATGCGGCGGAAACGCAGGAGATCTTTGCAACCCTGGGTGGCGAAACAAAGGGCAAAGCGCAGAATGAGCAGGTGTGCGCCGCCTATATCCGCATGCTGAAGGTCTACCGCGATGCGATGCTGAAGCATGGAGAGATCCCGGTCAGCTGGCTGGGGGACATGGTGAAGGTTGCCAAGAATGTTGGCATCCCGATGGATACGTCGGACGATCTTGTCGCAGTGTTTGAAGAAGCCACCAGTGGGCAGCGTATGGAGGCCACGGCGGTCGGTTCCGTTTTTGCGCAGCTTGGAAGCGATGCAAAAAGCCCGGAAGAAAAAGTGCGTCCGGTATTCGAAGGCATGATTACTGCGCAAACAAAGACGGCACTGGCAAACGAGAATGATTTTTCCATTGTGGAATGGCTGCGCAGCGTAGTGCACGACAGCCACGACTACTTCTACACGGATACCTCCAATCTGCTCAACATGCTGTTTAGCGAATCCGGCGTGAAAGCGGAGAATGGGGCAGCCAGGAAAGCCTGGATTCGGCCGACGGAAGCGGCCGCTGCCTTTGAGGCGCTTGCAGAAAACGCATCCGAAATCCGCAACCAGGTGAAAAAGAACTATACGGCCATGCTGGAAAGACGCATGGAGGCCGCGCGGCAGGAGGATGACGACGGCGCTTTCACCTGGCTGACGGAGATGACGGATAACGTCTATGCCACGTATACACAGGATCGCGACTGGCTTAGCGAGCGGCACACGGAAATGGTGATGATGCTGGCAGACACGAAAACCTTGCGCAGCGAGGATATGGCGCAGGTGGAAAAGTGGCTGAACGAGGAAAGCGTGACACGCGCGGGTATCGGCATTTTGCAGCGCTACTGCGATGCACAGCTGCAAGCAGGCAACGATGAGGCGGCAGAACGCTTTGAGAGATATTTCCGCAGTGTGGACAACAACTGCTCCGCCCTGCAAAGCTACGGCCTGAAAAAAGAAACAGCCGTGTTTGTGTCGGAATTGGAAAACTGCACGGCCGGAAGCTTTGGCGCATTGGTCAAAAAGAGCAAGGGAGAACTTGCGCGCTTTAACGTGTCGCTGGATGAAATGTTCACCATGGTGCGCGAAGAGGTGGAGCGCTATCTGAACGGCTGCTTTGAAAACACGCAGGATATCTATGCGTTGATCGAGGCGGAAAAGATGATCCCGGAATCCAGCTTTAAGGCGGCATGGAAGATGAAGCTGGATGAAAAGATCAAGCACCAGCAGGCAGCGCTGTTCAACAAACGACAGAGCGTGGAAAAGCTGCTGGAACTGCGCAAGGTGATTGTGTCGCAAAGCCAGATGGATGATAGCCTGACGGCGGCATACGAACTGATTGACCACTATGAGGAAATGCTGGCAGAGCTTGCAGGCGACAGCGAAGCGGAAGCAATGACAGATACGGGCGAGATGCTGCTCAAGCAGGTTTATCCGCGGCTGAACCGTGCGGAAACGGTGCGCAAAACCCTGTGCGCCTGCCTGAGGGCACAGCCGAGTCCTGCGGTGGAGGCTATGAAGAAGAGGAGCTTCCGACATAAGGTGGCGGCTTTTGTGATGCAAGGCGCGCTGACAGCCGGCCAAAGCAAGCAGGGGAACCAACCGGACTGGGGCTATGTGCTGGGCAAGATGTTCACCCCGGCGGAGCTGGAGCAGGCAACCAGGAAGCCCTATGCGGCGAAGAACTTGCCGGTTCTTCAACGCCTGCTGGCACTGATGGACACCGTGCAGCTAATGAATCGCTCCATGCCGGAGGGTGATTGGGAAGAAATGCTTGCCCGCAAGCTGCACAGCGAGCCAAGCTGGGTTGGATATCAGAATGCGCTGGCGCGCAATGTCAAGGCATCCATGCGCTATCAGCTGAGCTTTGACCATGGCAAGCTTGCCTTCAACGAAGGAGCGAACAATAGCGCGGCTTCAAACGGACAGGAAGAATAATAAGGAGGAAGAAACAATGAAGACAGATACGTGGAGCTTGTTGGCAGTAGCCTGCGCGATAGTTTATATGCTGGCCTATCTTTTCCTTCCGTTCATGGCGGTGCCGTTTGTGAATATTGGCGCGTCAGCCAAGGATCTGCTGCAATTTTCAGCATGGATGATTCTGCCGCTTATTGCCGGGGCCGCAATGGTGGCGTGCGCACTGCTGGCCCCCAAAGCAGCATCCGCGACAGTGTTTGGCGTCAGCGCCTTTCTTCCGCTGATGCTTTACTGGCTTTTGAATTCGCAGCTCATGGGCATCATCGGCGGCATCATCGGCATTTCCCTTGGGGGAATCAACGTGCTGACCGTTGGGCTTGGCATTGTTGCGGATATCCTGCTTGGTGTGGCCGGCGTGGTGTTCTGTCTGCTTTCAGGAACGGCGCCGAAGATAGAAAAGCATTCAGCAGGCTTGACGGCAGATGAAAACGACTGGTAAACAGCATGGAGGAAAAGCAAATGAGTAGGAAAATCATTGCGGCTCTATGCGCCGTGCTGCTGCTGGCGCTGCCCTTTGCCGGTGCGCTGGCAGAAAGCGTGACAGCCGAAGATACTGAAGCTGTCGTCAATATCATTTATTGTCCGACAAACAAGGAAAAAAGCGATGTGGTGCACGCTGCGCGCCATGTGGCCAACGCCATTGCGGAGCGTTGGAGCAGCGCTAAAGTGCGTGTGTTTTCCACGAAGAGCATTCAGGAGCAGAAGCCGACGGAAGACTTTATCAATGCCATTAGTACGGACGATTCGGTGGACATTCAGAAAGGCAAACTGCTTGGATGGGAGACGCTGGAAAAGGATCCCAGGCCGCAGGAAATCTGGATGATTATGACGGCCGATTGCGCCGAAAGCCTGACGGAAACAACAGATATCTACGGGCAGATCAGCACGGCTATGCAGGAAAATGCGCAGGCAAGGCTGCATCTGGTTTTCATCAGAGCATCAGGCAGCAAAGCGGGAACGGAAAGCGAGCTGTATAAAAAACTAAGCGCGGCCTATCCGGAGCGTGTGGCAGCGGTGCAGGTGTGCAGGAATTTCATGCAGACGGATGCGCAGGACGCACAGACGCATTCCGGCGACTGGTTTGTGGCCTCATTGTACGGAGAAACGCCCGCAGCGCTTCCACTTGAGGAGAAGGAAGCAGGCACTTATTGCTTCACGATGCCCAAGGATGGCACGGCGCTTGTGCTGGCATGGCAAAACAAGGAAACAAAGCGCGCTGATGTGCACGTGGAGGAGCAGCTGCCTGTTGGCACAGCGCAAAGCAGCGCTGTGCAGGTGGAGTCTTTTGGCAAAGCAAACGGGTGGAACGGTACCCGCGCTGAATATCTCAACGGTGCGAAGCTGACGAACCTTTCCGGGCAGAGCACCTATGTGCTGACGCTTCCTGCGGGCGATATCGAAAGCGTAAAGGTATTTTATTATCCGGAAATGGCCGAAGCGGCATGTAGCCTGTCCCTGGGGGCAAACACGTGGGAACGCTGGGAGCAGGAGATCAGCCTGTCGGTCACCGGCGGGGATATGAGCAACTGCGTGGCGGAACCTGCCGTGAACTATGCGGCCGATGACGGGAAATGGCAGCCCTTGACGGTGAAACAAGCCGATGGCGAATGGAAGGCGTTCATCACGCCGCAAAGAAACCAGACAAGCGTGCGGGTGAAAGCGTCCGTTGCCATCAAGGATGCAAACGGCAACCTGCTTCGAAAACTGGAGACAGAGGAAGAGCGGGCAATCGTAAACACAGCGATTGAGGCGCTTGAGCAGCCGGATCCGATTACGCTGTACTTCTATCAGGCGGAAGACGGAAGGCTGCTTGGCAGGGCAGCTCTGTTTCTTTCCGACTACTTTGCGCTCAACCCCGCAGATGGGGTACAGCTGTTTGTGGATGGAACAGATGCGAAAGAATGGCAGGCGGAAGGCGCAAAGACGATTGCCACAGGAACGGACTTGACGGTGCTTTCCGATGGATGGCAGTGCGAGCTGGCGGCGACAAGCGCGCAGGGAGAAGACCTGACGGTTACGCTGAAAGCAAAAGTGGGCGATGACGAGGGTGAATGCACTGTGCAAGTGCAGCGCTGCGATGTTGGTGCATTGGTTCGCAGCTTTGAAATTGCCGTGCTGGATGAAAACAATCGGAAAACAGATAAGCTTCTTGCAGGGCACAGCTATACCTTGAAGGTGACGTACCCTGAAGCAGTGGTGGAAACGTGGGCGTCGATGCCGGAGGATGAGCTGACGGCGGGAATTCCGCGGCTGGAAAAGCTGCTGCTTTGTGTGGCAGAGCAGGGTGCAGCTTTGTCTACGACGCATGCAAGCGCAACGGATTTGCCGATCGTTCAGGCCGGAAAAGACGGAACGTTTGACAGCATGCCGGCGGTCAGCTTTACCGGGCAAAGGGATGGCACCTATGCCGCAGAAGTGACGGTTCAGGTTGACCGTGATTGGAAAACGGGCGAGTTGCCGGTGCAGTTTGCTGTTTTCAGTGATGAGGAAGGGACGACAAAGCTTGCGGAAAAAACAGACGCATTTGCCGTAATCAATGATCCGCCGACTGCAAAGGCCGTGAAAAAAACGGATTTTACGGTGAAGCTGGCGGGGATGGCAGATGAAAATGGACAGTATCAGGCCAATGGCTTGAAAGTGGAAGAAGCGCTTGGCGTCCACGCCATCGGAGAGCTGTTTGAAGATCCGGAAACGACGGATGCGCTGAAATACACGGTGCAGGTAGATAACCTGAATGGGGTGACTCTGCAACAGGACGGAAAGCAGTTGCAGCTTGCAGAAGGTGAAACGAGCTTTCCGCTGGAAAATGGTTTCCTGTGCCTGAACTTTACCACAAAGGGCGATCGGACGCTGATTTTGCGCGCTTCTGACGGCGTGAATGACGCAGCGTCGCTTTGCATCACCGTTCATGTAAAATCCGCGCTGGAAGAGATACTGTTCTATATTGGTTTGGGCGTTGCGGCGCTGCTGCTGGCGGCGCTTATCGCTGCGGTCATCCATCAAGTACGCAAGCCTGCCTTTGGAAAAACAGGTCTGGTTTGCGTATCCTGCGCAAGCGCGGCGGTGGACAGCAGCGAAAGCATGGAAAAACTGCTGGCTGCGCGTGAAGCAGTGCCCATGGAAGCCTTTGGAAAAAAGAAAGTGCCCTTGTCGCAGCTGCTGATTTGCAGCAGGCAAGCGCCGCTGCCGCCGGACGAAGCATGGTTGGCAGAGGATATTTTCGTTGCACCGGGTCGCAACGGAAGCATCCGCATTCTGTTTGGCGGCAAGGCTAAGAAGCAGCTCAGGCGCCGCAACGAAAGGGTAAGCGAAAGCAGCCGGGCGTCGTTTGTCGTTGGCGGCAACGATATAGTGGTGATTAACCGGAAACTGGAAGGAGCATGGAGCGATGAGTGAGTGGGATGATTTGGGGACGACAACCCCGACGGCAAAGGGAAAAAAGGGAAAACCGCAAAATAAACCAGTACGCGCAGCAGCAAGCGGCAAATGGAATGCTGCGCAAACAATAGTGGCGTTCTTTTCCGTGACCCTTGCTGCAACGGCGGTTGCCTGGCTGACCAGAAACGTTGAATCACGCCCCATTTGGATGCTTGCCTGCTGCTTTGCCGTGCCGGTGCTGACGCTGATGGCCTCCGTGATGCTGGTGGAAAAGGTGAGCAATGCCATGACGCCGCAAACCAGCCGCGGCGCGCAGATGGGGCTTGCAGCGGCAACCGTTGTAGTTGCGGGACTGGTCGGCCTGTTTTGCCAGGTGACCAACGTGGAGGCGCAGCAGGTGGTGAGCGTTGTAGGCACAGGCTGGCAGGACGCCATTATTGTGATGGATAAAAGCGGCTCCATGCTTGGCACGAGGGACACGAAAGCAACGGAAGCCGTGCGCCAGCTGCTGGCGCAAATGGACGACAGTGTCAGCGTTGGGTTTGTGGCCTACGACCATCAGGTGCGGGGCTCGGTGCCGATGGGAAAACTGACCGGTGAACACAAGCAGGCAATCATGACCATGGCGCAGATAGAACCGGATGGCGGGACTGATTTTAGCGAGGCCCTGACCGCGGCCATGAACATGATTCAACAAGCGGCGGATGCCGACAATCATGTTTCGATCATTTTTGTGACGGATGGCTTTGATGGCTCTTGGTTTACTGCTGACCAGTTTTTAGCCGATATGAAAAAAGAAAAGGTGACGCTGAACTATATCCGCGTGGGCGATGCCGATGAAAACACGGAAATGGCCACGTTGGCGAAAGAGACTGGCGGGAAAAATATCCAGACGACGGATATTGCAACCCTGAAGGAAGACATGGCGAAGACCATCCAGGAGACCATCCCGAGGGTTGTACGCTTTGACGCGCTGCGGGATATTGAAAAGTCCGACAAGGCAAAAATTGTCATGGGGCTTTTGCTGGCGCTGTTGGGGATTCTTATCGGCGTGACGCTGACGATCATGTTTTCGCGGCAGGGGCAAAAGCGCGCGCAGCTGCTGATTTCTCCACTGATGGCGGTGCTGGCTTTCGTGATTCTGACATATGGCAAGCAGCTGATTCCGGAAGGCTGGTTGCGCGAAGCAATCGCGTTTTCCTGCTTCGGCGTTGTGGTGATGAAGAAAAATGCCATGGACGATCATTTCAAACCAGTGGCGAAAAAAACGGTAAGTGAAAACGACGATTGGTAAAACCGAAAAGAACCATGCCGCTCCTGCTCAAACAACTGCGCAGGAGCGGCTTTGCAATGGAAAAAGAAAACCACCGGCTATGTCGGTGGTTTTGACTTTCCGGTATATGGACGGCAGGGGAAACGATAGCAGACTGCGTAGGGCAGAAGCATGCGCTAAAACCTTGACGCTCCCCATGCAGTGCGATATACTGAGTGGTATCCCGTAGGCAACAAGAGGCTGCTGTTTTGCAGCGTGCGGGCGAGTTTGGAAAGGAGTGACTCCATGGGCGAGCATCAATGCTCCCTTTGTCATATAGGGCTGGATAACGTGTCGGTGGTGCGCGGCGGGCAGACGCTTTTGCATGATGTATCCATGCACATCCACTGCGGCCAGCTGACGGTGCTCATTGGGCAAAACGGCGCCGGCAAAACGACGCTGATCCGAGCCCTCTTGGGCGAATTGCCCCATGGCGGCAGCATACGCCATCTGGATGGGCAAGGGCGCGATATTCCTCATTTGCGCACAGGCTATGTGCCCCAGCATTTGCAGTTTGACCGGGAAATGCCGGTGACAGTGATGGACTTTATGGCAGCGGCATTTTCACGCCGCCCTGTATGGGCAGGCGTTAACCGCCGCACCCGAGAAAAAGTGCTGGAAGCGCTTGATTCCGTTGAGGCCAGGGAGTTGGCATCACGCCCTTTGGGACGCTGCTCCGGCGGGGAAATGCAGCGGGTGCTGCTGGCGCTGGCGCTGAATCCTGCACCTGACCTGCTGGTGCTGGACGAGCCTGTATCAGGCGTGGATCAGAATGGACTGAAGCTTTTCCTGGACACGGTGAACCGTCTGAAGCAAATCCATCACATGGCTATTCTGCTGGTGAGCCATGACCTGCGCCTTGTGCGGGAATATGCCGATCATGTGGTGCTGCTGGACAAAACGGTGCTTTGCCAGGGCAGTGCGGAGCAGGTGTTCGCAACGCCTGAATTTGACGCGGTGTTCGGCTCCGGCACAGGAGAGGAGGAAAAAGCGTGATGATGGATGCAATCTATCAGTTTATGGACGCCGTCCTGCCGCTGGAAGCGCTCCAGTTCACGTTTATGAAGAACGCGTTTCTGGCCATTCTCCTGCTTACGCCGTTGCTGGGGCTTTTGGGCTCCATGGCGGTGAACCAGCAGATGGCGTTTTTTTCCGATGCCCTTGGACATTCGGCGCTCACGGGCATCGGCCTGGGCATTGTGCTTGGCGTTGGCAATGACCTGGTGAGCATGCTGGTGTTCGGCGTTATCTGGGCGATCCTTATTTGTGTCATCAAACAGACGGGCGCCGCTTCGGCGGATACGGTGATCAGCGTTTTTTCATCCACCAGCATTGCGCTGGGACTGGTGATTCTTTCCCGCGGCGGTGGGTTTGCAAAGTATTCCTCCCTGCTCATCGGCGATGTGCTGGCTGTGACGCCCACGGACATTCTGTGGCTGCTGCTGGCACTGGTGTGCGGCGTTGTGCTGTGGGTGGTGATGTATAACGCGCTGCTGTTGACATCCATCAATCCTTCGCTGGCGCGTTCCCGCGGCATTCACACACGGCTGAGTGAAACGGCTTTTGTGGTGCTGGTGGCCGTGGCGGTTATGCTTGCCATCCGCTGGGTTGGCGTGATGCTTATTAACGCCCTGCTGATTTTGCCGGCGGCTGCCGGGCGAAACCTTGCCAGAAACAGCCGCCAGCATGCGGCCTACAGCGTGCTGATTGCCATGGTGTGCGGCATTGCGGGGCTGCTGAGCGCCTATGCGTGGGATACCTCCGCAGGCGCGGCCATTGTGCTGTATGCCGCGGCGTGCTACGCTTTGTCCCTGGCGCTGCGCCGAGTGAGGCGGGGATAAACCTCTCTTTTACACAGGAGGATCACAACCATGGAACGAATTTTGCTTCTTATGGCCGTGGATACTTATCAGGATGCGGAAAGCGCGCTTCAGTCCGCCCGGGAGAATGCCGCTGCTCCCCAGCGGGTGAGCTATGGCTGCATTTTGCGGGAAGAGCCGGATGAAAACGCCCTTGCGGCCATGCGGACGCTGGGCACGGTGCTTTTCCTTGCACCGGCGCAAGGCGCATGGCACGCGTTTCCTGATCTGTGGCAGGGCGAAGGCTTTGTGCTGCTGGTGCATCCGGCCATGCGGTTTACCCGCCACTGGGACATTGGCCTTTTGCATGCGCTGCGCCTGTGCCGCCCGGATGCGGAAAAACGGGCGGTACTTACGGGCTTTTTGCCCACGCCGGATGATCCGGTGGATGCGGTATCCCCTGTGGCGGCGGAGGGGTTTGACGAAGGCGGCTGCCTGTGCTTCCACCCCGGTACGCCCCTGCGCTATGCCAGGCAGCCGGAACTGTCCGCTTTCCTGCACCCGGCGTTTTGCTTTGCCCCGGCTGCTTTTTTTCAGGATATGGCAGGGGCGGAAGCACCGCTGTTTCTGGCAGCGTTTGAGCGGGAGTGGATGCTGTTTACGTTGCACAAACCGCTTATTCACCTGGCGTGGGGGTGCCCCATCGCTCCCTGCCCCATTCCGGAAGGGACGGGCAGTGCCGAAGCACTTGCGCGCTTTGGCATGAAGTTCTCCATGAAGCTGCCGGAACGCAAGCTGTCCGCCATGGCACGCACGGGGATTTTCTCATCCGATTTGACGTTCCCGCTCCATGTGCCGGTGATGGTTCGTTTGCAGGAGGCGTGGCATGAGGCCATCAACCGCCGCAGCAAGCTTACACCCATGTGCGTGACTGCTGCAGTGACGCTGCCGCAGCCCGGCCAACTGCTGCCGGATGAGGCTGTCAACCGATTTCGGATGCTGGCGGGAATCCGAAATCTGTCCCTTTTGTGCTTTGCTGATGGGGAAATGGCACGCCGCCTGATGCCGGTGCTGCCCAATCTGTTGGAATACAAAGAGCGTTACGCCTTGCCGGTGAAGGTTGCCATTCGTCCGGCTGACAAGGAGAACTACCTGCGTTTATCCAAGCCTTTCTTGCTTGCGCAGGGACGGGAGAAATTCCTCAGCCACAGCCACTACGCATGGATTGATTATGATTACCTGCGCTATCCTGTGTACGAACGGGCGGCGCTGGATTGGGAAACCCTGTGCACGGATAAAATTGTGCTGGCTACCGTGGGCGGCCAGGTGGACACAAGCATGTTTATGGTGCCAGAGGAACGCCTGTCGCCCCTATGCCGGGAAGTACAGTATCGCTGCGGGGCACGCCTTGCCGCCGGGCAGGCATTGCCTGCGGAGGGCGAACTATGGCAGGAGCTTTTGCATGACCTTCCCGATTGGTTCACGATCATTGAGCTGCCCGCCTTTGGCGGCTTGCTGGATTTGACCATGCTTAGCAGAAGCGAAGAGTTCCATGTACAATGATGATGGGTCATCAAACGAAAACAGTCTGGAGGAAGTTGCAGCCTCCGGGCTGTTTTTTTCTGATGTATGCATCGAAAAAAGATTCGAAGCTATTGACAAGTGAAAATGACAAGGATATAATACAAAATGACAATAGTAATTGTCATTCAGACAAAGAACATTGTCAAAGGGGGAACGTGATGATTCTGCGAAATCGCTTGAAAGAACGCAGAGCTGCACTGAATGTCAATCAGCAGGAAATGGGGCAGCTGTGCGGTGTGTCCCGGCAGACGATCAGCCTGATTGAACGGGGCGACTATTCGCCCTCTGTCACCCTTGCCTTAACGATTGCAAAGGTATGCGGTGTTACGGTGGAAGAAGTTTTCTATTTGCAGGAGGAAAAACATGGATAACAAGGAAATGAAGCAAATCAATCGCAAAGCATTGCCGAAATTCATCCTGATGCTGGTGCTAAGCTTGGTTGTCGGTGGCTGCATCGGCTATTTTTCGGCGGCATATGGGGTCTATGAATTGGCCGGAAGCATGAAGCGCGTTGGCGTATTCTTTGGCGCACACATCGCACCGTGGCTTATGCTGGCTCTGGCGGTGGCAGTTCCCGCCGTCTGTATCCCGATTCAGCGCAGCACAAGGAAGCTGCTTGCCAAGTGGGATGGGGAGGACGAAACGATTCCTGATGCGGCAGACAGCAAAATTTCTCTTGCACTTTGGATTTCAGACGGCGCTTTGATTCTGTCTTACTTCCTCATTGCAGCATCCTATTCCGGCGGTGTTGCTACATTTGACAGCAGGGAAAGAACGATCGTATTTTTCATCGGCGTCATAGCACTCCTTGCCATTATGGCTGAAACCATTCTGATCCAGCAGCGGTGCCTGGATGCGACCAGGCAAATCAACCCCGAAAAACAGGTGTCCGTCTACGATATGAAATTTCAGAAAAAATGGATGGACAGCTGTGATGAAGCTGAAAAGGTGATGATTGGCAAGTGTGCGTTTAAGGCATACAGTACGACAAACAAAGTCTGCACGGTGCTGGCTATCGTGCTGGCGCTCGGCGCGTTGCTGTTTGAAATCGGTTTTTTGCCGTCCCTGGCGGTGTGCATTATCTGGATTGCCAACCTGTCGGTCTATTGCAGGGAGGCCATGCAGTATAATAAAGCCGGAAGCAAGATTTCCTGAAAAGAAAGGTGAATGCCTGACAGAGTGCGGGAAAACGCTCTGCTTTCAGGCTATGCGAAAGCGCCGCTGCAAGGGGAAAACTCCCCTGCAACGGCGCTTTTCATCATGCTCGTTGGTCTCTGCGGACAGGGTTTACTTGACCGGGCCGACCCACGATGCGTTCTTGTATTCCACTGTCGGCCGCTTGCTTTCCTTGATGTTCCGGCTATAGCCTTCATCGGTGCGGTAGCTGGTGATCTTCATCACCACGCGGCCGATTTCCGCTTCCGGCTGCACATAATCACCGAAGCCGAAGCGGCCGTGCTGGGTGGTGTCGCCCTCGGAAAGCGTCAGGCGATAGGTGCCGTTGATAACGTTGCTGCCGCTTTCTGTCACAGCCAGCGGAGCGTCATAAACATCAAAGCACTCAATGGTAAATTTGAAGCGCGTAATGTTCATGTTGCTGTCGTTGCGAACGTTGATCTTGATCTTGTTGTTTTGCAGATACAGGTCCGTAATGGACAGCGCCTTGTCATAGTTGCCAACCTTCACAGTAGCGGTGGTGGTGTAGCCGCCGTCCTCCGTTACACCGGTGATGGTGGTTTCGCCCCAACGCTTGCCGGTCACAGTGGGGCGGTTTTTGCTGCCCTTCACGGTGGCGATGGTCGTGTCGGCGCTCTGCCAGGTCATGTTGGTGTTGTTGGCGTTTTCGGGTTCCATCACGGCTCGGGCGGTTGTGCTTTCACGCACGCCCACACGGATGGTGTCGTTGTACATGTGCACGCCGGTCACCGGCTGAATCACCTTCACCTTCACGCTGCCGCGCCTGCCGCTGCCGTCCGCCGCAGTGGCGACAATGCTGCATTCGCCGCGCTTGAGGCCGTACACGGTGCCGTTCGCGTCCACTGTGGCCACCTTTTCATTGGTGGAGCGGAAGGTCACGGCCGTGTTTGTGGCGTTGATGGGGCTGATCTCAAGGAACAGGATACACGTGCTGCCCACATTCACATTCACGTTCTTGGCTGCGAAGGCGACCTTTTCCACCAGCTGATTTACCGTTACCTGGCAGGTGGCGGCAACCGCTGAGAAATCCGTGCTGCGGCAGGTGATAGTGCATGTGCCGACGGACACGGGCGTTACCCGACCGGACGCATTCACCTTCGCAACATTTTCGTTGTCGGATTCCCACGTCACGTTTTTGCTGTCGGCGTTCTGGGGAAGAATGGTGGCGCGCAGCGTCTGATACTGTCCCATGTTCACGGTAAGCGCATCCGTGGAGAGGGTGATACCGGTGGGCTGCTGCTTCACGCGCACGGATACGTTGGCGTTGCGGCCGCTTCCGTCTGCGGCTTTGCCGTTAATTTCGGCTACGCCGCGCCCAATGCCGGTGATCACGCCATTGTCATCCACCGTGGCCACCTTTTCGTTGGAGCTGCGCCATGTCACCTGCTTGATGGTTGCATCTTCCGGCAGGATGGCGGCGTTTGCCTGTGCCGTTTCGCCAACCCACAGCGTGGCGGGATCAGCGCTCACCTGCACGCGGCGCACGGGCGTCACCACCAGCACATGGTAGCTTGCCGTCACTTCCGGATTCTGTACGCTGGCCAGAAGCAGCTCGCACTCGCCGGCCTTCATGGGGGTCAGGTTGTAGCCCTGCACCTTCAGCACGCTTTCATCGCTGCTGGTGAGGGTCAGGCGGCGGTTGTTGGCCGTCAGCGGCTCGGATACAATGGGCGCGGTAAGTGTTTCGCCAAGGGGCAGCACCAGCACGGGCAGGGTGGTGACTTCCTTCAGCAGCGGCGCGATGTCTGCTTCCGCCGCGTCATGCAGGGCGACCTTTTCACCATTGAGGCCAACCTTTTCCACACGCTGCTCAATTTCCAGGTTGATGCGCGCTTCAAACGTGCGGCCGGCGTTGCTCAGCGTGGCGGTGATGGTGGTGCTGCCCTTTTTCAGGCCGGTTACCACGCCGTTTTCATCCACGCTGGCATTCTGCCGGGCGCTGGATTTGTAGCTCACATTGCCCTGCGCGGCATTGCCTGCCCGTTCCAGCGAAAGGGTAAGGGTGTCGCCAACAAACAGGCTGGTTACGCTGCGGTCAAAAGCGAAGCGATCGCCGTCGGCCATGGCCGGAACCATCCACGCTGCCGCCAAAAGCATCGCGGTCAGCACAAGCGAGAGGATTTTCTTCATAAAGCTTTTTCCTCCTAGTTTTCCTTTGCAATTATTTAACGTGGCTGAGGACGTCATTTCTTCCACCTTTTATGAAAAAAATACGATTCCAAAGCGCACGCAGGGCGGATTTCTGTGCGGCAGTGGCACAGGGAAAGCCGCCCGAACTGCTCCGTTTCTTCTGCTATTTCGTTCTTTTTCTGCACATTCCTGCAAGAAAAAGCAGTTTATTCGCCATATTCGTTCCACAAAACCGTCAGCAGCTTGCGGGCAATGCCGCACACATGGTTGTCCATTTTGTTGTTGCAGCCATTGGTGATAAGGGTGAATACAAAGCGGCTCTCCGGGTCGAAATACACATTGGCCACAATGCCGCCGCTCATGCCCTGGTGACCATAAAGCATTTTGCCTTCCACCAGCGTATCGTTTCGGTTGATGCATAGTCCATAGGGGGTGTTGGCGGTGACGCCGCCCTTACCCTGTTGGCTGGCGAGCATTTCGGCCACGGTTTCCGGCTGAAGCAGACGCACACCGTCCACCGCACCGCCGTCGCACAGGGCGATGCCCAGGCGGCACAGATCGCGCCCGGTCATCCACAGGCTGCCGACGGTAATCATATAGTGCTTATCCGGATTCACGGAAGCATCCCAATTTGAGTCAATGCTCTTTCCTGCCGTCATCCACAGCCCGCGGTTGGTGTCGTAGGTGTTGGTGATGCTTTCCCTGTCTGCAATGAGGGAGGCGTGATATGCCGCATCCATTTGCAGAGGAGCGAAAATGCCCTCGGTTACAGCATCGTTGACGTTCTTGCCTGTCACCTGCTCAATCAGCGATCCCATCAGCCCTGCGCCGAAGTTTGAGTAGCGGTAGGCGCTGCCGGGTTTTTCGTTGTAGTAGTTGCCTTTATTGCCTGAGGCAAGCAGGCTCTGCACGCCCTGTCCGCGCTTACCGTAGCTGCCGGAGGACTTCACGGAGGTGGTGTGGCTCATCACCATGCGCAAGGTGACGGGTATAGGCTCTTGTAGTAGGGATTATAGACCGTATAGCCGAGCGTATCGCCCAGGGGCGCGTCCAGGCTGAGCTTTCCTTCCTCGACCAGCTGCATCACCCGGATGGCGCTGACCATTTTGGTGACGGAGGCAATGCGAAAATGGGTGCCGTCCGTCACACGCAGTTGCTTTCGGGCATTCTGATAGCCATAATTGAGTTGATAGACAATTTCGCCATCTTTAGCCACAAGCACCGTGCCGCCAACGGTTTTTTGCACTTTGAAAATCTTGCGAACCGCGTCGTCCAAACTGTCTGTGCTTTCAGCAAAGGCAGGAGCGCATAGGAGCATCAGGCTCGCAAACAGGCAAAGCAAACGTTTCATCAAGGAAGTCCCCTTTCTGTCGCCATGAGGATTTCTATCCGCGTAGGAAAATGGGATTTCCTGTTTGAAAACAGGGGGAAATTGGGTTTTTAAGGGCGGAAAGGGAATCACTTTTTTCCAAACGCGAGCCTTGCCCGCTGGAAATGGGCGTGCTATAATGGATGGGGAAAGCAGGTGAGGATTTGGGCAGAAAGCGCAAGAGCTATATTTTTGCGCCCGAGCCGGTGCATCACGGCAGGCGGGCGGTTTTCTATCTGGCCATTGTGCTGGGCGTTGTGATATTGACGCTGGTGACGATGAACTTTGTGAACAACCATCAGGTACAGCTGGATGTGCGTCGCCTGACAGTGCAGAATTTGCCCGCCGATTTGGAAAATTGGTCTATCCTCCATATTTCTGACCTGAATGGGCAGGAAATCGGCACAAAGCAAAGCGGCGTGAAGGCAGCCATTCAGAATCGGAGCTTTTCCTGCGTGGTGTTTACCGGGGACATGGTGGGGGAGAGCGGCAATGTGCAGCCCCTGTTGGATTTGATTGCCGTGCTGCCCGGCGATGTGCCCAAATTTCTGATTACCGGGGACAACGATCCGTCACTGACAGATCCTTCGGCGCATGGGAGCCTGTCCGTTTTTGCGGACTGGGTGACGCGGGTGCAGGAAGCAGGCGTGACCGTGCTGGATGAGCCCCTGTGCCTGACACGGGGCAAAAGCAACATTTGGTTTGTGCCGGAATATTATTACAGCCTGGATCTTGACAGCATGGAAACCGCGTGGAAAAGTCAGCTGACAAACCTGGAGGAAACCGGCGTCATCCTTTCGCCCGATCAGGCGGCGCTGAAGCGGCTGTGCGAATATCAGTTGGAGAAAATCGGACGCATCCGGCAGGTGAGGGCGGACATAGGCACGAAAAACGATGTGCAGATTGCTGTGACCCATGTGCCGTTGACTAAAGAGGATGTGACCATCGCCCGGGAGGGACAGGACGAAAGCACGGCCTTCTCCTTCAAGCACGTGTCGTTGGTGCTTGCCGGGCACTACTGCGCGGGTCAATGGCGCATTCCGGGTGTGGGCGCCGTGTATGTGCCCGGCAAGGGATGGTGGCCGGAGGACAGCCTCATCACGGGGTTGGATTACTTAAGCGGCCTGCCCCAATACATCAGCCCCGGCCTTGGCGCATCCAGCTATTATACCTGGCAGCCCGGCCGCATTTTCAACGCGCCGACTGTATCCCTGATTTATCTGACAAACCGCATTGTGTGAGGAAAAGAACGTGAAGCTAAACAGAAGAAAAAATGCCAAGTATGAAATGGATATGACCACGGGCTCGCTTTTACCCAAGGTACTTGCCTTCTCGGGGCCGCTGGTGCTCACCGGTGTGCTGCAGCTGCTTTACAATGCCGCGGACGTGGTGGTTGTGGGGCGCTTCTCCGGGGCGACGGCGCTGGCGGCGGTGGGCTCCACCGGCTCGCTGATTAACCTGTTGGTGAACGTGTTTATGGGGTTGAGCGTCGGTGCAAGCGTGGTGATTGCCCGTGCCTATGGCGCAGGGGATTACGACCGTATCCAGAACGGCGTGCACACGGCCATCACGGTGGCGGCTATTTCCGGCTTGCTGGTGGGTGCTGTGGGCGTGCTTTTCGGCAGGCCGCTGCTGGAGCTGATGGGCAGCCCGGAGGATGTGATCGACGAGGCTACGCTGTATATCCAAATTTACTTTATGGGCATGCCCTTCAACATGCTGTATAACTTCGGTGCGGCCATTTTGCGCGCTGTGGGCGACACGCGCCGACCGCTGTACTACCTGTCCATTGCAGGCGTCATCAATGTGCTGCTGAACCTGGTGCTGGTGATTCTGTTCCACATGGGTGTGGCGGGCGTTGCCATTGCCACGGTGATTTCCCAGGCGGTGAGCATGGCGCTTGTGCTGATATGCCTGGTGCGTTCCGAAGGCGCCATCCATCTGAACTGGCGCAAGCTGCACATCAACACGATGCAGCTCAAGCAGATTGCCCGGGTGGGCTTGCCGGCAGGTTTTCAGGGCAGCCTGTTTTCGATTTCCAACGTGATGATCCAGTCCGCGGTGAACTCCTTTGGCTCCATGGTTGTGGCGGGCAATTCCGCTGCGGCAAATCTGGAAGGCTTTGTATACACGGCGATGAACGCTATTTATCAGGCTGACCTGACCTTCGCCAGCCAGAACATGGGTGCAGGCAAGTATCGCCGGGTGCGCCGGGGCATGTGGGTGTGCCTGGGCACGGTGACGGTGATCGGCCTTGCGCTGGGGCTGATCTTCCTGGCAGCGGGTCCCACGCTTCTGGGGCTTTATAACGAGGATCCGCTGGTGATTGAGTTTGGCATGAAGCGAATGAGCATCATTCTGCCTACGTACTTCCTGTGCGGATTGATGGATACCATGGTGGGACAGCTTCGCGGCATCGGATATTCCATCATGCCGATGATTGTTTCCCTCACAGGCGCGTGCCTGCTCCGCATTGTTTGGATTATGACCATCTTTGCCGCTTATCACACGCAGACGGCGCTGTATATTTCTTATCCCATTTCATGGCTGGCAACGTTCCTTGTGCATATGCTCTGCTACATGGTGGTATCCCGCAAAATACCGAAGGAAGACAAGGCTGCTGCATGATGGAGGGGAGGCCGCTGTGAAAATCCTCATGGTGAATCGTGCGCTGTATCCCCGCAGCGCTTCCGAAACGGTGATGTTTCGCCTGGCAGACGCTTTGCGGGCGCTTGGGCACGAGGTTTCCTTTTTCGCACAGGACGATGCGCGAAACGCCGCCCTGCCTGGGGCGTATGTGGTGAAGCAGATGCCCGTTGGCCGCGTAGCCGCCGTGAAACGCGTTATGTATGACAAGGGCGCGATGGAATGCATGCGGCAGCGCATCCGCGCGGACAGGCCGCAGCTTGCACTGGTGTTTCAGGTGAACCGAACGCTGAGCTTCAGCGTGGTGGATGCGCTGAAGCAGAAGGGTATTCCCACCTATGTGGTGGTAACGGACTACACCCCGCTGTGCCCTGCACGAACCATGACGCGGCATGGGCGAAACTGCAACGCCTGCGCGGCACGCCACAGCTTTTGGCCGTGTGTGATCCATCGCTGCCTGGAGGATCACCGGGCACGATCGCTGCTGGGGGCGGCAGAAGCGTGGCAGATGCGGCAGCGCTGCCGGTGGAATTTGCCAACGGGCTATCTTGTTCCCAGCGACTATCATCGCCGCCTGTTGGAAAAAAGCCGCTTTACAGCAAAACCTATCCGAACAGTGAACCTGCCGGTGGATGAAACGCGGTTTGCAGGCTTTGTGCCGAAAAAGGGCGACTACTTTCTTTTTGTGGGCGCTGTGGAAACGCGAAAGGGATTGATGACGCTTCTGCGCGCCATGGCGCAGTGCGTGTGCAGCCTTCCCCTGGCCATCATTGGCGATGGGCCGGAGCTGCCAGCATTTCGCCGCAAGGCTGCGGAGCTTGGCTTGCAGGGGCGTGTGAGCTTCCATGGCCAGCTGAGCAGCGATGCAGTGCGGCAAGCCATGGCGGAGGCACTGTGCGTAATTACCCCCTCGGAATGCGAGGAAATTGCCCCATGGGCGCTGCTGGAAGCACAGCTGTTGGGTAAGCCGGCCATTGCCAGCTGCTTTGGCGTGCTGCCGGAACGTGTGCAGGAGGGAAAAAACGGGCTTCTGTTTGATCCCGGGGACAGCCTTGCCCTGGCGCAATGCCTGGATCGCATGGCAGCCATGGAAGCGGGGGATTATCAGGCCCTGGCGCAAAAAACACGTGAGGACGCACTTTGTCGGTACTCCATGCGGGCGTATGCCTGCCGGGTGCTGGAAGCCGTTGGCGTGAACTGTGCGGGGCAGGAAGAATGACCCTTGACAAAGACCATTGAACTGTCTATAATCGGATTGTTCATCATTGAACGATTTGACTATGGATGTCGAGGTGGTCTTTTTTTCATGCTTACGGCGGCACAGGTAAACGCATATAGTCGAAGAGTAGGCGAGGTGTACGACAGCTGGATGCAGCCGGTCAACCGGCGCTGGCCGCTGCCTGCCAATGGGCTGGACATTCTGCTGTTTCTGGCCAACAACCAGGGATATGAAACAGCCAGAGAAATTTGCCGCTATCGGCACCTGAAGTCGGGGGCGGTGTCGCTGGCGGTGGAAAAGCTGGTGCAGCAGGGCTTTTTGCGGCGGGAAAGCGTGCCCGGCGACCGGCGCAAGGATCGGTTGGTGTGTACGGAAAATGCAGCGCCTATCATAGCGGCCGGGCGCGAAAGGCAGGAGCAGTTTATTGCCCGGCTGAAAAGCGACCTGACGGAGGAAGAATGGCAGGGCTTGCAGCGCTACCTGCAGACCCTTGACCAAACCCTTGACCAGATGAAGAAAGAAGGAGAATGAAAAGCATGCAAACGAAAAACCAAACGGAGCTTGGTACTGCGCCGGTGGGCAGGCTTCTGCTGAAGCTGGCTGTGCCCACGGTTATCGCTCAGCTGGTAAACATGCTGTATAACATTGTGGACCGCATCTATATCGGCCATATGCCGGAAACGGGAAGCCTTGCGCTGACAGGGGTGGGCGTGTGCATGCCCCTGATCATGATTGTATCGGCGTTTGCAGCGTTGATTGTTTCCGGGGGCGCACCGCGTTCCTCCATTTTTATGGGACGTGGGGATATGGAAAGCGCGGAAAAGACGCTGGGCAGCTGCTGCACGGCGCAGGTTATCATTTCCCTGATGCTGACGCTGGTGCTGCTGCTGTTCAACCGCGATTTGCTGCTGGCCTTTGGCGCCAGTGAAAACACCATTGGTTTTGCCACGGATTATATGAACGTTTATGCCCTGGGTACGCTGTTTGTGCAGCTGACGCTGGGGATGAACGCCTTTATCACGGCGCAGGGATTTGCCAAGGTGAGCATGACGACGGTGCTCATCGGCGCGGTGACGAACATCGTGCTGGATCCGCTGTTTATCTATGCCCTGGACATGGGCGTGAAGGGCGCAGCGCTGGCGACCATCTTTTCCCAGGCGATTTCCTGCGTGTGGGTGATGCGCTTCCTGTGCGGTGAGAAGACCATCCTGCGGCTGAAAAAAGAGAACATGGCGATTCAGCTGAAGCTGCTGCTGCCTTGCCTGGCGCTGGGATTGTCCGCGTTTATCATGCAGTCTAGTGAGAGCGTGATTTCCGTGTGCTTCAATTCCTCGCTCCTGCGTTATGGCGGGGATGTGGCAGTGGGTGCGATGACCATCCTTACCAGCGTGATGCAGTTTGCCATGCTTCCCCTGCAAGGCATTGCCCAGGGCGCACAGCCTATCACCAGCTATAACTTTGGGGCGCGCAACACCCAGCGTGTGAAGCAGACCTTCAAGTGCCTGCTGCTGGTGAGCGTCCTTTACTCCACCCTGCTGTGGGCAATGATTCAACTGTTCCCGCAAACCTTTGCCGCCATTTTCACCCCCAATGCGGAGCTGATTGACTTCACGGCGCGAGCCATGCGGGTATACTTTGCGGTGCTGCTCATCTTTGGCATCCAAATTGCCTGCCAGATGACGTTTGTTTCCATCGGCAACGCGGTGAGCTCCATCATTGTGGCGGTGATGCGCAAGTTTGTGCTGTTGCTGCCGCTGATCTACATGATGCCAAACCTTGTGGCGGACAAGACCATGGGCGTATACATGGCGGAACCCATTGCAGACACCATTGCCGTAACATTCACGTGCGTGCTGTTCTTCTTCCAGTTCCGCACAGCGCTGGCAAAAGTGGAGCAGGGCGCCTGAAAAGCGTTCTTGCCCCCACTTGGCAGCAGTAAAGCGGTCATTCAAAACGGCGTGACTTTCGTCACGCCGTTTTGAATGTCGACAAATCCTATAAGGAGGTGTCGGAGGGGTATCATGACCCGCTAACTGGATTCGTATCGACCGGCTATGCCGGTCGGACGGGGAGTTTTGGCCAAAGGCGAAACCATTCCTTGCATTGTGCTATTTTGCTTTACAGATGCGGCACCAGCAGTTCCTCCAGCTTCAGCTGCATCTCCCTGCCATAAATCTGCACCGTGAGCGGCTCGCCTTTTGTCAGGCGGAAACTGGTTTTTTCCGTGCCCATGCAAAGGACGATGATACGGCCGCGATACATCACCGAGAAGCTGAGCTGTTTCCAACGCTGCGGCAAACACGGTGCGAAATGCAGCAACGCGCCGTCGCTGCGCAGCCCCGCAAAGCCGTACACGATATTGGCCCACGCCATGGCAATGCTGGTGATGTGCAGCCCTTCCCAGGTGTTGCGGTTGTAGTTGTCCAGATCAAGCCGCGTTGCATAGCCGAAGAAGCGCACGGCCTCGTTCATTTTGTCCAGCTCCGCTGCCAAAATGGAGTGGATGGCGGGCGAAAGCGAGGATTCGTGAATGGTGCGCGGCCCATAGAAGTCATAATTAACGCGCTTGGTCTCTTTACTGAAAGAGGTATTGTACAGATACAGGAACATCAGCACATCGGGCTGCTTAATCATGTCCATGCGATAAATGCGGTCGTAAGACCAGTGATCGTAGCGAAACCCTTTATGTAAAGCCACTTTTCAGCCTGTTTCATCTTTATATGATTTCATCACGCCGTCCGCCGCATATGCGGAAAGCCGAAAATAATGGTTTTTCCAACGGAAGCGGACGGAATTTGCAGAATTATTAGCAATCCTCCTCCAAAATCCATCTTCTAATCAAAAGAAGACGCTGAGAAGTGCTTATTTCAAGCCACTTTTCAGCGTCTTCATCATAAGGTTTTCGTTAGTAGATCGTTCGCTTAGTAAGCATCAGTCAAAGCTGAAGCCTCCACCTTTGGTCATAATAATGGGGGTGTATTCAACACGGAGAACATTTCCCTCATTAAAAAAACGCGCCGCCCATCCCGTGTAAGCGGGGACAGGCGG
>CAKUFA010000025.1 GCA_934647165.1 uncultured Clostridia bacterium
AAATCACTTCCTTGCCGGGTCATGAGGATGCCTTGTTTCTTTCATTGCAAAAACGCCGCATTACCCAGCGTGCAGTGCAAAATTTGGTGAAAAAATATGCTGCCGTTGCTGCGCCGCTAAAACCTCGCATAAGTCCTCACAAACTTCGAAGTACTTTTGCGACAAATCTATACAGCGCAACTGGTGATATTTATTTGGTCGCAGATGTGATGGGTCACTCTTCTGTCGATACTACGCGCAAACATTATGCGGATATGACTGATGCTCGTCGTCGCTCTGCCGCGAGTTTTGTGAAGCTTCCGGAGCATAGCAAAACCGCCGAAAGCGACAACAGGGTCACTCCCGACGGTTTAGGCAAAGAACAGGAAGCAGGCCAATAAACTGCTTTTATTTCTCAGATACATCGTTCCCATGTTTGCGCAGATATTCGCTTTCCAATTCGATATCATCCACTGCAATGGCGCGATAGTCTTCATTACCACGAATACATTTCATGCAGTTATCACAGATTTTATTAGGATCCAGATCACATCGATCACACTCTCCGCAACCGATGCACACACGGTCATACAGCACACACTGCTTTTGTTCTTTCATCGCTAACTCCTCCCTTATTGCATAAGTATTATAGCACAACCCGTCCGGATACGCAAACTTTCCGAACGGGTGTTTGATTTTTGTGAAAACGTATGGTATAATACAGCAATCCCATTCCATTAACAAAGTATAAGGCGGCGATTTTGAGTGCAAAGACCTCGTGGTGATAATCAGCAGCGTATCCTGGACTATATCAAGTCCGAAATACAAACAAAGGGATATCCACCGTCCGTTCGGGAAATAGCCAACGCAGTGGGATTAAAGTCCACGTCCACCGTGCATGGTCACCTTCAGCGGCTGGAGAAACGTGGTCTTCTTCACCGTGATGCTATGAAGCCCCGCGCCATGGAGGTTGTCGGCGATCCCAACTTTATCCGCAACACAACCACTGCCGTGCCCGTTGTTGGACATGTACAGGCTGGCGTACCCATCCTTGCTGAACAAAATTTGGAAGATTATGTGCCAATTCCTGATGTAATGCTTGGCAAGGGTGAGCATTTTATTCTGCGAGTGCATGGTGAAAGCATGATCGACGCTGGGATTATGGATGGTGATTACATCATTGTTCGCCAGCGGGCAGAAGCGCATGATGGTGACATTATTGTGGCCATGATTGATGACTCTGCCACCGTAAAACGCTTTTTTCGAGAAGAGGATGGAACTTTCCGCCTACAGCCGGAAAATTCCGCCATGGAACCGATTTATACCAAAGAACTGACCATTGTGGGCGAGGTCGTTTCCCTGTTCCGTCTTATCAAATAAGTTGGAGGGTATTTCTTGATTAGCAACGAGGAAAGAAAAAAACGAATCGCTATTCCATCCTACACGCTCGGTGAAGAGCTTATCAGCTCGATCTCCCATGGAATAGGAGCTCTGCTGGGCATTTCGGCGCTGGTACTGTGCGTTGTAAAAAGCTGCAATCCGCTGGATGGTTACAAGTTAGCATCCAGCATTGTCTTTGGGCTGAATATTATCATTTTGTATTTGATGAGCTGCCTGTATCATGCCCTAAAGGTCAATAAGGCAAAACGCGTGTTCCGCGTGTTTGATCATTGCACTATTTTTCTCTTAATTGCCGGAACGTATACACCCTATACCCTTGTCACGCTGCGCGGCACCATCGGCTGGTGGCTTTTTGGCGTTATCTGGTTGATGGCTGTTGTCGGCGTTGTCCTTAACGCTGTCAGTCTGCGAAAGTTTGCCAAGCTATCTGTGGCATGTTATCTTATCATGGGGTGGATGGTGCTCCTGTCTTTCGGACAATTGAAAGCCCAGCTGAATTGGAACGGTATTTTGCTGTTGATTGCCGGCGGCTGCGCTTATACCATAGGTGCAATCATCTATGGTATTGGCTCCAGAAAGCGCTATTTTCATTCAGTATTCCATTTTTTCTGCTTGGCAGGTACCATTTTGCATTTCTTTTCCATATACCTGTATGTGCTGTGAACGGAGCGTGTAAAGATGCCGGAGCATTCGAAACTTCCTTCCATCATGGAAACAGTGCCCTATCCTATGATGGACGCGCAGCTGGCCTCGCTGATTGAAAGTTGTCCCCTACCCTTGCCTGCTATGGCTAACTGTGCTGCACTTTTATGGGAAAACCTGCATGATATTAACTGGGCAGGCTTTTATCTACTCAAAGGCGACAGGCTGATTCTCGGCCCTTTTCAAGGGAAAATTGCCTGCACTTCCATTCCTATCGGGCGTGGCGTATGTGGCACAGCTGCGGCAACACGGCAGGTGCAGCTTGTACCGAATGTGCATGCATTTCCTGGACACATTGCCTGCGACAGCGCATCTAATGCTGAAATTGTGCTGCCGCTCCTGGCTGATGGAACACTTTATGGCGTAATGGATATTGACAGTCCTCTACTATCCCGTTTTACCGCAGCAGATGCCAGAGGGCTAACCGCGCTTTGCGCAACATTGATGCGCAATGTTTGCTGGAAAGAAGGAGTATTATGAAACCGCGATCTATTACCCTGCGCCCTTTCACACGCGAGGAATATCACGTTTTTTATCAAGATTATGTAGCTGATCCCATCATGGATCCCAATGTATACCATTATAGCCGAGAGCATGTGGATCGCTGCTATGATTATAATTTGTCACGACAAAGCTGGTATCCGATTTTCGGTATTTTTACGGAAGATGGTGAATGCGTTGGAACCTTATCGTTAAAGCGCATTGATCCGCAAGAAAAACGTTGTGAAATCGGAATTATGCTGCGTGATGACACATGCAAGAATTGCGGTTATGGTACGCAAGCACTCCGGCAAGCTATTCAAATGGCCAGAGATGTTTATCACGTTGAGCATATCTATGCTGACACAATGGGCAGCAATACACGCATGCAGCATATCTTTGACAAACTTGGCTTTCGCTTCATTGGACGAACCCATGATGTCTACAACATGGGTAATCGTTGGGAAGATAAGCTAGATTACGTGCTGGAATAAGAGTATAAGAAAAAGGCCACAGCACCCCTTCTTCATAGAAGCTGCCATGGCCTTTTTATAATTCTTTTATTTACGCAGAGTTTCAAGAATTGTATCCGTGATGCGTGCAGCGTTCAGGCCATACTCTTCCAGTAGGTCGGCAGGCTTACCGCTTTGACCAAAGCGATCCATAATGCCAATTTTCTTGAAGCATGTGCAGCCATAGCCAGCAATAGCAGACGCGACTGCATCACCCAAGCCGCCAATGATGGAATGCTCTTCCACAGAGAACACCTTGCCGCATTTGGCGGCATAGGCACGCACCAGCTCCTCATCAAACGGCTTCAGACTGTGCATATTCACCAATGCGCAATCAATGCCCTTTTCCCCAAGCAGCTTCACAACATCCAGGCACTGCTCGACCATCATGCCGCAGGTAAAAATAACAGCATCGTTGCCATCCTTAAGCACATTGCCTTTGCCAACCACAAAAGGCTGCTCTTCCAAAATCAGTGAAGGCAAGCGTGCCGTGCGAATATAAACCGGACCGTTAATGGCCGCCGCAGCTTCCACAGCCTTATAAGTTTCATTTGCATCGCTGGGCACAAGCACGGTCATTCCGGGCAGCACACGCATCAATGCCAAATCTTCCACCGCTTGATGACTGCCGCCATCCTCGCCCAGTGTCACACCTGCATGGGAGAAACCGAACTTCACATTGAAATGTGGGTAGCAAACGCCGTTGCGGATCTGATCATAGCAACGGCCGGCAAACACTGCGAACGTAGAGCAGAAAGGAATCAGCCCCATGGTGCTCATGCCGGCAGCAATGTCTACCATATCCGCTTCAGCAATACCGCAATCAATAAAACGTTCCGGAAATACCTTCACAAAGTGGTTGGTCATGGTTGCAGCAGCTAGATCAGCGTCCAGTACAACAACCTTATCGTTCTTTTCACCCAATTTTACAAGCGCTTCACCATAGGCAACGCGGGTAGCTTTTTTTTCGCTCATCACTCAACCCTCCAATTCCTTCAGCGCCTGTTCGGCCTGTTCCTGATTGGGTGCTTTGCCATGCCAGCCAACCTGGCCTTCCATATAGCTGACACCCTTGCCCTTGAGAGTGTGCATGATGATATAACGAGGCTTGCCAGGGCATGCTGGAGTATGCAGGGCATCCAGCACCTGTTGCATGTCGTTGCCGTCCTGCACTTCAATCACATCATAGCCGAAAGCTTCAGCCTTGGCACGAATGTTTCCCAAGCTCATTACCTGATCGTTGGTGCCATCAATTTGCATGCCATTGTAATCCAGGATGACCGTCAGGTTGTCCAGCTTATAATGGGCAGCTGCCATAGAAGCTTCCCACACCAGACCTTCGTCAGATTCCCCGTCGCCGATAAGCGTATAGACATGCACGGGGCTGCCGAGCTTTTTAGCAGCGATTGCCATGCCTACGGCAATGGAGATTCCCTGACCCAAAGAACCGGTCGATGCGTCAACCCCGGGGCATTTTTTTACATCAGGATGACCCTGCAAAATGCCGTGCAGCTGACGGAAATGATCGAATTCCTCCCGGCCAAAGTAGCCGCGTTCACACAGTGTGCCATACAGCGCCGGTGCGGCATGTCCCTTGGACAGCACAAAACGATCACGATCAGGGTTCTTATCGTTGGCAGGGTCAATATTCCGCATCACGTCAAAATAAAGAGCCACCAGTGTTTCTGTGCAGGAAAGGGATCCGCCCGGATGTCCCGCGCCAGCCTTGGCGACCATGGTGATGATATCACGCCGTACCTGACGACAGGTAGCCTGGAGCGACTGAATATCCATCAATATACCTCCTCTTTCGCACGGATTTTCATGGATGAAAATCACAGTGTGAAGCTATGTTGCCTGAAAAGAATTATAGTGTTTTTCCAACTGGTTGTCAAGAACGCTTTGCTTCTTTCCTGGTCTCATCGCAGCAGTGGCATTCACCATTGCAGCAGCCGCAATGACACTGTCCACGCCTCTTCCACATTCGCACTGCCACCAGTGCTGCATATCCAATGATTGCAGCTAAGAGCAGAATCGTTATCACATTTCCCATGCTTATGCCCCCAAAAGCATGGCCAGATGATAGATCATAAACGCGACCACCCATGCAACACAGGTCTGTCCGCACACAGCGGCAATTGCCCAGCGGCGGCTTTCCAGTTCACGTTTCATGGCGGCAAAAGCAGCCACACAAGGCATATAAAGCAGCACGAAGGTTAAGAAAGCAATCGCTGCGGCGGTAGATGAAAATACGCCCTGAAGTGCGGTAAGCATCGCGGCAGAATTCATGTCTACCCCAGCCAGAACGGCCAGCGTGCTCACTACGCTTTCTTTGGCCATAATGCCTGTCAAGATAGCGGTGGAAGCTTCCAGTGAACCGAAGCCCAAGGGCCTAAACAGCGGTGCAATCAATCCGGCCAGTGTGCCCAGCATACTCTCCTGCACCGTAGCGGCCGTCTCGAAGCGGAATGTGAAGGATTGCAGGAACCACACAATTACCGTTGCCAGGAAAATAACGGTAAATGCACGCTGAACAAAGTCTTTGGCTTTGTCCCACATGGTGCGCATCACGTTGCGCGGCGTAGGCAGGCGATAGGCAGGCAGCTCCATGATAAACGGTGCAGCATCGCCGTGGAACAGGAGATGCTTGAGAATCAACCCTGCAATGATGGCCATCAGAATACCGCCAAGGTACAGGCAGCTCATCACAAGTACAAGATTACCGGAGAAAAATGCTTTGGCAAACAGCGCATAGACCGGCACCTTCGCACCGCAGGACATAAAGGGCGTCAGCAAAATGGTAAAGCGACGGTCACGACGGCTGCTCATGCTGCGCGCGGACATCACCGCAGGCACCGTGCAGCCAAAGCCCATCATCATGGGGATAAAGCTGCGACCGTTCAGTCCGATTTTCCGCAAAGGCTTGTCCATCAGGAAGGCAGCACGTGCCATGTAGCCGCTGTCTTCCAGGATGGACAGGCACATGAACAAAATAACAATAGTCGGCATAAAAGACAGCACACTGCCAACACCGGTAAGTACGCCATCAACCAACAGTTCCTGGAGCCACGGCGCGACGCCGGCGCCAACCAACCAGTTGCGGATCAGGCCAATGCCTGCATCTACCAGCGTCGAAAAACCATCTGATACCCAGGAGCCGAAGGGGCCAAAGGTGATCCAAAACACCAGCAGCATGGACACAATGAACAACGGAATGGCCAACACAGGATGGGTCAAAACCCTGTCGATTTTATCGGACAACGTTGGCTTATCCGGATCTGTATCGTGGCGGACAACTGCCTTTTTCAGTACCTGTTCAATAAAATTATAGCGAATATCAGCCATCACTGCGGCACGCTCCATGCCGCAAGATGTTTCCATTTCCACCAGAATTTCTTCGATGATGTGCTTCTCGTCCTCTGCCAAACCCAGCGTTTCCTGCATGGGTTCGTCGCCCTCCAGCAGTTTGGTTGCAGCATACATGGGTGTCAAGCCCTTGCTTTCCGCCTTTGGCTCAATCAGATGTGCGATGGCATGCAGTGCCTTATGCGGTACACCATCGCAGATATCCAGCGGCTGCACTGTGCGATGGTGCTCGGCCGCGTCCATAGCCAGGCGCACCAATTCGTCAATCCCCTCGCCCTTTCGTGCACAGATAGCCACAACCGGTACGCCAAGTTCCTTTTGCAGCACATCCATGTGAATCACATCGCCGTGTGCGCGAACTTCATCCATCATGTTCAAAGCAATCACTATGGGAGTGCCCAGTTGCAGCAGCTGCAAGGTTAAATAGAGATTGCGTTCCAGGTTCGTAGCATCGACAATGTTGATAACCACATCCGGCTTCTCCATTGTAATAAAGTTCCGGCTTACGATTTCTTCCATGGAGAAGGGACTGAGCGAATAAATGCCGGGCAGATCAACAATCTTTACATCCGTGTTGTCTGCTTCGTGCATTCGTTTTTTTCCGCCAAAGGCAGGCAAGCCAAAGTGTGCATCATCCCCATGGTGATGATGAAGCAAAAGCCCTGTTTTTTGTTCCACAGTTACGCCGGGCCAGTTGCCCACATGCTGATTGGAACCCGTCAAAACATTAAACAGCGTAGTTTTTCCGCTGTTCTGGTTGCCGGCAAGGGCAAAGGTGAATTGTTTGCTCATGCTTTTTTATCCTCCTGAGGACGAAGGGTAATCTTTGCAGCATCGTCCTTGCGCAGTGTTAGCGCATAACCGCGCAGATGAATTTCCAACGGATCGCCCATCGGCGCTGTTTTCTGCAATGTTACGCGGACACCGGGCGTCAATCCCATATCCAGCAAATGCCGATGCAGCGCTCCCTCACCGCCTACCTGATCCACAATGCCGCTTTCCCCCGGCACAAGCTGTGCAAGATTGTTCTTTTTCCCTTCCACTTCGTGCCACCTCACCTTCACAGTTTTCATATGCTAACATAAGATAGCACGTACTAATTTTAATGTCAACCCATATTGGATCCCTTTTTCTCTTTTTTCAGCAAAATGCGGCAACTTTCTCCCGGTGTTTCCAGATAGGCGGAAATAACATCGGTCTCCCAACAGGAACCGAGGAGCGAAAGCGTTCCTGATTCTACCAGAAGCACCTGCACACAGCGGCGTGCAGGCAGTGCGGTGACAATCCTGCGCAGTGGTGTTGTTGTCACAACGGCTATCGACAATACAGGTAAATGTCCCTTTTGTTCCAACAGAATTTTCCGTGCAAGCAGCTGCCGTATTTGCCGAAGGGCATTTGTCTCCGTGCCCGCCCATGCTGCATAAATCAACAAGCATCCACAAGCTGCCAAGGATAGATTCCATGTTCCGAAGCGCCAGACCATAATCACGCTTGCGGCACAGCATAGGCACCCTGCAGCTGTGCCAAGGATATGCATGATGCGCGCTGTTGCAGCAGTTTTCACAAAGCATTCCAGCACGAGCGCCAGCATTCGTCCGCCATCAAGCGGCAGACAGGGTAACAGGTTCATCAACAGAAAGCCCGCATTGATTATAAACAACTGGCGGCCAATTGCCTTCGGAAGCATACCACATCTGGTCAGAGCCAATGACAAAGAGCATAGCAGCAGGGTCATCCCGGGACCGGCAAGCAGCACGGCAAAACGCCGCAAAGGGGAAAGTCTGCCCTCATCCTCCATGCGCATAAGCGCACCCAAAGGAAGCCACTCTACTTCCTCCGGCACTTCACCGAGAATAAACGCCATCACTGCATGGGCAGCTTCATGCAACAGGATGCATACAGTTGCCATGGCAAACAGCGTTCCTTTTCCGCAAAGCACCATGTAAAGCATTACTGCTGCTGTTCCGGGATGCATCGTCACTCGCGTTCTACCAATGGATGCAATTTGCCAATTGCTCATGTTGCGCTGGCCAGGAACATTGTCGGTTCCACACTTCGTCCATCTTGCCGCAATTCAAAAGCGCAATCTGCACCTTGCGCAAGTTCGCCAAGTATATCGCCACGCTCCACAGCGTCCCCCGTCTGAACTGCAATAGTTTGCAGATTACCGCATAGGCAGCTCACACCATCGTCTCGCAGAATTTGCACCATGCGTTCCTCTTTGTCACCATGGTAAATGCCTATCACTTCCCCAGCCATGGGCGCTATTACCGTTCGATTTTCAGTATGCAGAAGTACATAAGGCTCTGCTTCACTCCATGCATGCACCATTTCGCCGCCAGAAACGGGCATCAGCAATTTTTCGACATCTGTGCTGCTAAAAACAAGCTGCGCTTCCGGGAAAAGTTTGCTCACGAAGGAAAGCTTGCCCAAGTGATCGTCCAACAGCATATCACTGGCGGCCATTGTCAGCACGGTGTCGGTTAGGTTTTCTGCTCCGGGTAAGGCCCCCTCACGGAGCGCTACCAAGCACAACAGCAGTGCTGCTGCAATGGACAGATTACGAGTCAGTTGCATTGCACCGGGCAATCGAACTTTTTTCTTTTGCCTTTCGTTTTTCGTCTGCAGTCGATGACGAATCTGCATTTCACCAACGGTGGTTATACCGTTCTTTTCTTCCATCAAAAATCAGCCTCCTCCGCCATGATGTATGCGAAGGAGGCTGTTCTGATGCAGCAGCAGGTTTTTATTCCAATGTCAGCGCGCCCTGCTGAACCATGCGATTGAGCGCGCTCTCCAGCGCAATGCGGCCATGGGCGTAAGTAAGCCCACCCTGCATATAGGCTGTGAACGGTGCGCGCATGGGCGCGTCTGCGCTTAGCTCAACGGATGCACCCGCTACAAAAGTACCAGCTGCCATTACTACCTGATCCTGATAGCCGGGCATATCCCACGGTTCCGGCAGCGCCATGCTGTCAATCGGCGATGCCATTTGAATTCCCTGGCAGAAAGCCACAAGCCGCTCAGGCGTGTTCATCTGGATGGCCTGAATAATGTCTGCCCTTGGCGCATCCGCAGTGGGGGTTGTGGCCATGCCAAGCTCCTCAAAAACGCGGGCAGCAAGGCATGCTGTCTTCAGCGCCTGGCTTACTGTATGCGGCGCCATGAACAATCCTTGATAGAAGGGTTGATAGCTGCCTGCATAGGAGCCGACTTCCAGGCCGATACCAGGTGCAGTTAATCGATAGGAAATACGCTCAATAGCATCCTGTGTACCCACTACATAGCCGCCTGTAGGAGCAAGACCGCCGCCGGGGTTTTTAATCAGACTTCCCACGCACACGTCCGCTCCATAGTGCGACGGTTCTTTTTCACACACAAACTCGCCATAACAGTTGTCTACCATCAATCGCACGCCTGGATACTTTTCGTGCAGCATTTGCGCAAGAGGTGCGAAGGCCTGCGGCATGAGCGACGGCCGCCATGCATAGCCACGGCTGCGCTGGGCAATCACCAAGGTAGTTTGGGGCGTCATGGCGTGCGCCACAGCCTCCAAATCGATTTCGCCCTTTTCTGTCAGTTCCACCTGATCATAGACAACGCCCATTTCCTTCAAAGAGCCAATGGGTGCTTTCCCTTCGCCCATTCCGATAATGCCTTCCAGCGTATCGTAGGGTTTTCCTGTAGCGCTCAACACGTGATCGCCTGGCAGCAGCAGACCAAACAAGCACAACGAAATCGCATGCGTACCACTGGCGATCTGCGGCCGCACAATGGCTGCTTCCGTGCCAAAAAGCTGTGCGAATACCTTTTCCAGGGTATCGCGTCCAACATCATCATATCCGTAACCTGTTGTCGGCGCAAAATGGCGATAAGCCACCTGATGCTCCTGAAAAGTTGCAAGAACGCGCCTTGTCCCCAGCTCCTCCATCCGGTCAATGCGGGCAAAAGCGTCCTTGAGCCCTTCTTCTGCATGCTTGATTCTTTCTTCAATGCTCTTCATAATTGCTTTCTCCTTGCGTATACCAACTTGCCAGTTGTTCATAGGCCTCAGGCAACAACGCATTAACCCATAGCACATCTTCTTCGCGCCGCATCCACGTTAGCTGCCGTTTTGCATAGTGCCGCGTTCCCTTTTTCAGCTCGTCTATTGCAGTTTCCAGTGTGCACTCTCCGCGCAGAAAGGGAATCAATTCCTTGTAGCCCAGTCCTTTCATAGCCTGCGCCGTAGCAGGTACGCCATTTGCGAGCAATGTCCGCACCTCATCCACAAGTCCTGCTTTTATCATTTGGTCCACCCGTTGCTCGATGCGGTGATAGAGCACTGCACGATCCATGGCTAGCGATGCGACACGATAGCGAAAGGGTGGCTCTTCCTCCACCTGCTTTTGCTGGGAAAATGGCACGCCTGTCAGCTCATACACTTCAAGTGCGCGGATAACACGGCGCACATCATTGATGGGCAGGCGCTCCGCCGTTGCAGCATCTACTGCATGCAAACGCGCATGAAGCGCTTCCTTCCCTCCTGGTGCATCCGCCTCCTGTTGAAGCTGTGCCCGAATGGCTTCATCCGCACACACGGCGCCCATAGCCATTGGATGCCGAAGAGCCCGCAGATATAGCCCTGTTCCGCCTATAAACAATACGCGATGGCCCCGCCGGAAGATTCCTTCCGCCGTTTCTTCGGCCATTTGCTGATACTGCGCCACACTGAAGCTATCCGTTGGATCGCATATGTCCAACATATGATGGAGTATGCCCTCCATCTCCTGTGCTGTAGGCTTGGCTGTGCCGATGTCCATCTGCCTGTAAATCTGCATGGAATCCATGCAGATAATCTCGCAACCATAAGCTTTGGCCAGGCGGATAGACAGCGACGTTTTTCCACTGGCCGTCGGTCCTGTAAGCACCCAACATTCTCTGCGCTTTTCCATCCTGCGTCACCTCACTGAATCCGGTGGAAGCGTTTATCCAGTTCGCGGTGGCTGATGGAAACCACAAGAGGCCGTCCATGCGGACATGTTGGCGTCACATGCTGGTCAATCATTCGGCTCACCAGGTCGCGGATCGCATCTTCGCTAAGCGAATCGCCGCCCTTCACAGCCTTTTTGCATGCAAGCTGCAAAATAGCACTGCGCCGCTTTTCCATACTGATGATTCCCCGCACGCTTTGCAGTTGATCCAGCACATCATGCAAAAAATCCGCAGCCTGCGGTTGACCTAGCACCATGGGAAGCGAACGCACCGATACCTCGCTGTCGCCAAAGGATTCTACGGTCATCCCGATACTTTCAAGCAGTTCTCTGTTTTCTTCAAGCAGCTGCTGTTCCCGTCGCGATACGGAAACCACTAGTGGGAGAAGCAATTCCTGCCCCGCTTCATGCTGATCATAGGCATGGCTTAGTTTGTCAAACAGCAATCGCTCATGCACGGCATGCTGGTCAATCATCAGCAGATGATCCTCGTATTCCACAAGGATAAACGTGTTGAATACCACGCCAAGCAACTTCATCAGTTTAGGCGCTTCCGGCAGGAAAGACGGAACTTGCTCCGCGTGCGTTTCTTCTGCTTTCACCGGCTGGCTGGTCACAGGCGGCGGGAGGGTCTCCGGCTGCATGTATTGCCGAGCGGAAACGCTTTGCTGCTGAAGGATCGGTTTGGTTGCCGGAAGTGAAAAACGCTGTGAAAAATCCATGCTGGCAACAGGTGTTTGTTGTGCTGCATTGGATGCCGTGGCAGGTGCTGGAACGGTTGCATGCATCGTCACAGCTGTTTTTTCATTCGCGATAGAATTTGGTTTGCTTTTTTCTGCAAAAACCGACATCGGTTGAATTGTGGACGTTTTTGATACCTGCACAGGGACTGCAGTTTGCTTTTCCTCATTTAACAGCATGGCTGTCGGGTGCTCTAGTGCATCACGATCCGTAATGCTGTCGCGCACAATGTCTTCCACGGCCTGCGCTACTGCATGTTCGTTTTGAAAACGTACCTCCAGCTTGTTGGGATGCACGTTCACATCCACTGCATCAAATGGCATGGTTAAGTGCAACACGCAGGTTGGATATTTGCCGATCATCACCCGTTCCCGCACACCGCTTTCCACTGCGGCTGACAGAAGACCGCTGTGCATATATCGTCCGTTGACGAAAAAGGATTCATGGCCGCGGTTGCCGCGCGCACCATCACCAATGCCTACATAGCCATCCAGCACAAGTCCTGCTTCGCAGCCATGTACCTTGCGCATGGTGCGCCGCATTTCTGCGCCGTAAATGCTGTAAACAGCCGATTCAAGCTGTCCATCTCCTGCTGAATGATATAGCGTTTTGCCCTGGCTGATATACCGGAAAGACACATCCGGCCGAGACAGAATCATATGCATCATCAAATCCGACACAAGCCCTGCCTCTGTCACGGGCTTTTTGAGAAATTTCAACCGAACAGGCGTGTTAAAGAACAAATCCCGTACCACGAAGGTCGTCCCCTGCGGACACGCTGTTTCTTCAATGCTGACAAACTGGCCGCCTTCGTTTTGCACTTTCACGCCGGTTTCTTCATCGCTTGTTCTGGTTGTGCAGCTCACTTTTGCAACAGCCGCGATGGAAGCTAGGGCCTCGCCGCGGAATCCCAAGGTTGCAATAGCATTCAGGTCGTCTGCTGCGGTAATTTTACTGGTCGCATGCCGTTCAAAGGCCATGCGGATTTCACTTTGCCGAATCCCGCTGCCGTTATCCGTCACACGGAAATAGCTGATGCCGCCATCGCGAATTTCCACTGTCACAGCGGTTGCACCTGCATCCAGGCTGTTTTCCACCAGCTCCTTGATTGCCGCCGACGGACGTTCCACCACTTCGCCAGCTGCAATTTTGCCGATAACCTCTTGGGACAAAAGGCGAATCATGCCCGCCATTGCACACCTTCCTTCCTACGCTGCCTTATCACAGTTTCCGCGCCTTTTCCCTAAGCAGGAACAGCTTGTTAATGGCATCCATAGGCGTCAATGCCATCACATCAATGTTCTGCAATTCGTTGATGATCTCTGTCTTGGCATAGTCAAACATATCCACCTGTTCATTCTCACGCTTGACATCTTCACCAAGGATGTTCTGTCCGATGGCGTTCTGGTTAATATCGCTCACTTCCAGGCGCGCTTGAATTTCGTGCGCCCGCACCAGTACAGGATGCGGCACGCCCGCTAAACGCGCAACATGAATGCCGAATGATTTGTCTGCTCCGCCACGTACAATCTTGCGAAGGAAAATAACATCCTCGCCATGTTCCTTCACAGAAATGCAGTAGTTTTCAACGCCATCCACGTGTCCTTCCAATTCAGAAAGCTCGTGGTAGTGGGTGGCAAACAGCGTTTTTGCTCCGACCTTTGATTTGTCGCACAGATACTCCACTACAGCCCATGCAATGGCAAGGCCATCAAAGGTGGAGGTACCGCGGCCAATCTCATCCAAGATAATGAGGGAGCGTGCTGTTGCATTGCGCAGAATATAGGCCGTTTCGGACATCTCTACCATAAAGGTGCTTTGTCCGCTGGCCAAGTCGTCCGACGCACCAACACGGGTGAAAATGCGATCAACAACTGGGATGTGCGCTTCTTTTGCAGGAACAAAGGAGCCGATGTGTGCCATCAGGGTAATCAGCGCCACCTGCCGCATATAGGTGCTTTTGCCTGCCATGTTGGGTCCTGTGATAATCAGCATCCGCTGATCGTCCTGGTTCATGTGCGTATCGTTGGGCACAAAGCATCCGTCCTGCATGGTTTGCTCCACCACTGGATGGCGACCATCCACAATGTCCATGCTTCCGTCTGTGGTGATATCCGGCCGCACATAATGGTTGCTCACTGCAATTCGTGCAAGTGACAAAATGGCATCCAGCGTTTTCAACGCCATGGCTGTGCGTTGAATACGCCCTATCTGCGCCGCAATCTGATCGCGGATTTCACTAAACAGCTGCAATTCAAGCCGAATGCTTTGCTCTTGCGCTCCAACAATCTTTTGTTCAATTTCCTTCAGCTCCGGTGTCATGTACCGTTCACAGTTGGCCAGCGTTTGCTTGCGCTGATAGCGCACAGGCACCAATTCGTAATATGAGCGTGTGACCTCGATATAATAGCCGAAAACCTTGTTGTATTGAATGCGGAGATTTTTGATACCGGTCGCTTCGCGTTCCTTTTGCTCCAGCTCCAGGATCCACTGCTTGCCGTTGGTCGCTGCCATGCGATACTCATCCAAAATAGAAGAATACCCATTGGCAATGATTCCGCCCTCCGTGATGATCACCGGCGCATCCGGATGAATGGCACGAGCAAGAAGTCCTGTCAAATCTTCCAAAGGATCCAGCTGATCGCGTATATCCCGCACGGCGTCACTTTGGGATTTTTCGAGCAGTGCGCGAATGCCGGGAACCTTTTGCAAGGAAGCACACAGTGCCAAACAATCTCTGGCGTTCATGTTCCTGTAGGCCACCTTGCTCAAAAGCCGCTCTACATCATATACGCCCTGCAATTCTTCCGCAAGCGTCATGGTTAGCACGTGCTGCCCGACAAATTCTTCCACAGCGTCCAAACGTCGATTGATCTTATCCCGGCTCAATAGCGGCTGCTCAATCCAGCTCCTCAGCAAGCGGCCACCCATTGCGGTGGACGTCTTGTCCATCAACCACAGAAGAGATCCTTTTTTTGCCCGTCCACGAATGCTCTCTGTCAGTTCCAGATTCCGCCGGGTATTGCGATCCAGAAGCATGGTTTCGTTGCCCTGATAAATGCGCAATCCTGTCATGTGCTCCAAGGCGTTCTTTTGCGTATCACTCAAATAGCGCATCAACGCGCCTGCCGCACAGGCGCCCAACCGGTATTCGTCTGTCAGTCCCAACGGCGACAGATCTTGCAGGCCAAAATGTTGGCACAACGTTTCCGAAGCGTTCTGATATTGATAAGCGGACGCGCTTTCTTCCGTGGTGGACACTTCATCCCGCAAGTGGCAGGCGTGAAGCTTCACCAGATCGGAGGTAATGATTTCAATGGGACCGATTCGCGCTACCTCATCTGCCAGCGTTGCCTCTGCATGCTCTATCTCATGCACGAAAAACTCACCGGTGGATACATCTGCAAACGCAAGACCTGCCCGGTCACCGGAAAAGCATACCGACAATAGAAAGTTATTTGCACGTTCATCCAGCATCGCTGGGTCATTAACTGTTCCTGGGGTGATGATGCGAATCACATCCCGCTTAACCAATCCCTTTGCCAGTGCCGGATCTTCCAGTTGTTCGCAAATAGCTACTTTATACCCTTTTTCAATCAGCTTTTCCACGTAGGTGTTCGCTGCATGATAAGGGATGCCGCACATGGGGGCACGCTCATCCAGTCCGCAATCCTTACCGGTAAGCGTTAGTTCCAGCTCATGAGACACCAGCTTCGCATCATCAAAGAACATCTCGTAAAAATCACCCAAACGGAAAAACAGAATGCAATCCTTGTATTTGGCCTTCATGGTCAGATACTGCTGCATCATGGGTGTAACGCCAGCCATGAATTGTCCTCCTCTGTGCAAGCTTGTCTTATTTTTTAGTGGCAGCCGCCGCAGTTGGAACAGGATCCTGTGCAGCCGCTATGGTTATGGCCATCCTCGTCTCCTGTTTCCCCGGTGATGATAAGGCGTAAAAGCCGGTTTACATTTTCCATCATCTGGCTGAATTCGCCGCGTGCCTCCTGAAGCTCCTTTACCAGCGGCACTTCATTCATGCGCTTTTCCGCTGCTTCCATTTCTTCGCCAGCTTTGGCCAGCGCTTCATGATCCATATTGTTATCTGCCAGGATATGTTCCACTGCCTGCCGCTTTTCAATCAATTCCGCAATGGCCTTGCTGGCTGCCTCATCCGTTGTTACCTGAAGTTCTGCCTTGTGCATCCGCTGATAAATCTCACTGTCCAATATCGCTTCGCCAAGCTTCTGCGCCTGCTCTAAAACATTCTGCATGTCCGTTACCGCCTTTTCATTCTCTGTTTTGGTTGATTCTTTGTGCCATCAACGTGTTGTTCTTAATTTCTGTTACCTTTACGTGTACGATGTTTCCTATATCATCTGCACTGCCTGGCAACGTAATCGATACGCCATGGCGGCCTTTGCCGGAAACAGCTTCGTTGCTTCGGCGGCTGAACCCTTCTACCAGTACTTCTTCTTCCTGTCCAAGGAACCTTTCCATGGCATGCCGCTGATGGAGCTCCTGCATGGCAATTAACCGCTGAATACGTTCTGACGCGACCTCTGGTGCAATTTGTCCGGGCATACTGGCCGCCCTTGTTCCACTTCTTGGCGAATAGATGAAAGTGAAAGCCGAATCGTACTCCACCTGTTCCACTAAGGATAGGGTGTCCTGGAACTGTGTCTCTGTTTCACCGGGGAAAGCAACAATGATATCTGTCGTAAGTCCAATTCCCGGTACCGCGCTGCGCAACGCATGCAGTCTTTCCAGATACCGTGCCCTGTCATAATGGCGGTTCATTTGCCGAAGAATTTCGTCATTGCCTGATTGTACCGGCAAGTGGAATTGCGGTAACACGTGCCTGCTTGTGCCCATCACATCAATCAACTCATCGGACAAATCCTTAGGATGGGAGGTCATAAAACGAATGCGCTCAATACCCATGCTATCCAGCTTTTGCAGCAGGGATGCGAAATTCGTATCTTTTTCTAATCCCTTCCCATAGGAATTCACATTTTGCCCGAGCAGCATGATTTCCTTCACACCTTGTTTTTGCAGCGCTTCGGCTTCATGCAGAATTGCATCCATACTCCGGCTGCGTTCTCGTCCGCGTACATAGGGTACGACGCAATAGGAGCAGAAGTTGTCACATCCATACATGATGGTGATGTAAGCCGCATCCTTGCGCAGCCGCTGCACCGGCATGTTTTCAGGAATCACATCTTTGTCATCCACTTCAACCACGGCGTGCTCTTCTGTCAGTGTGCGATACAGCATTTCAGGCAGCCTATACAAATTCGCCGTGCCAAAGGCCAGGTCAATAAAACGATATTGCCGGAGGATTTTTTCGGCCATGCCGGGCTGCTGCACCATGCAGCCGCACACGGCAATTTTCAGGCGCGGGTTCAGCTTGCGCACTTCCTTGAGCCACGTCACATTCCCCAGCGCCCGGCGCTCGGCATTATCACGTACACAGCAGGTGTTGAAAATCACAAAATCTGCTTTCTCACGCGAGGCAGCTTCGTTCATTCCCATTTCTTTGAGCATACCTGCCAGATATTCGCTATCATGGGCATTCATCTGACAACCATAGGTCACCACATGAAAGCTGCGCGGTCTTTCCGGCAGCGCGCGCACCTGCGCGGTATAAAGCTGCTGTTCCTCCATCTGTTCCGCGCTCACCAGCTTCCTTGCGCGTTCAGCCATGCTCTTCCTCCTTGCATCTCACCCGCCCGGTACCTGCACAGGCAGGGCAGCTTATCGTCCATTCGTCCCGAAGTGTGCGCCTTAACCGCTTACGGGTCATTTCCATCAGCCCAAGGGATGTGAACCCGTGCACGACCGTCTTCATGCGATCCCTCAAGCATGCCTGCCGCAGTCTTTCTTCCACCATCCGGCGCGATGCTTCTTCTTTCATGTCGATGAAGTCAATAATGATCACACCGCCAAGGTTTCGCAGCCTGAGCTGGCGCACAATTTCATCACAAGCTTCCAGGTTTACTTTACATACTGTTTCTTCCAACACCTTTTCACCTGTAAAGCGCGCGCTGTTCACATCAATAGCTGTCAACGCCTCGCACTGATCAATCACCAGATTACCGCCGCCTGGCAGCTGCACGGTTCTTTGCAGTGCCTGATTGCGCTGACTTATAAGATGCGCCGTCTCCATCAGATTGTCATCCGTTAGGTCTGTCGGATACGTATCTTGAAGCAGTTTTGCCGTTTCCTGGCTGTTCAGCACAATGCGGTCGATCCCGCGGGGAGCGTAGTCCCGCAAAGTGCTATCCAACAGAGACTTTTCTTCTGCAATGACGGACGGTGCCGGTGCTGTCGCCGCTTGATGGACAATCTCCTGCCAGCGGCCGTAAAGCGCTTCTGTTTCCTGCAAAACAGAAGCAGTATCTGCGTTCTCGGCAGATGTTCGCATCACAAGGCCAAACCGATCCCGTGCAAGATCATGCCCGAGTTGTTGCAGCCTTCGTCTGCTCTCCCCTTCAACTTTAGCTGAAACGCCGATATAGCGGTTGCAGGGCATCAACAGCACATACTGGCCGCAAAGCGTCACATCACGTGTCAGAAAAGCACCTTTCTGATCATGGGCTTCTCTCTTCACCTGAACCAGCACACGCTCTCCGCATCGCAGTTGATTGGAAACAAAGGACAGGCTTTTTTCTTCCAACGGCAAAAAACCGTTTCGCTTTTGTCCAATGTTCACAAATGCAGCATTCATCCCGCTTGCTATGCGTTCCACTTTGCCCAGATAGATGCTCTCTGCATCGCTTGCTTTTCCTGTATCGCGCAGATATTCTACCAAGCGCCCGTCTTCCACCACGGCAAGTTCCGTTTGTTCGCCTTGCTTCACGTAAATTTCACGCGTCATAGTGTCTCCAGCGGCTGTAGGAACCCGTCGGCGTTCAGCCCCAATAGCCTTTCACGGGTTACCATCACCCGTGGGATTTCGCAACCGGCAAAGGAGCACAGTGCATTCACCAGCATGTCCGGCTTGCAGGATACCGTTTCCGTCAGCGCCAGCATGGCATACAGGTGACCTTCCGCATAGCTGAGATTGTGAATTAGCGGGCGAATGTCCGTTTCCTTTATCCCACTTTTTGTCTTGCGCATGGCCATAATGCTTTCCTGTGCAAGGAAAGCGTCCAGTGCATCTCCGCACTTTTGAGCCACTGTGTCATTCAACAAATGGATATCATATTGCGCAGCCTTTACCATCGCCATCAGTGCCGGATGCTTTTCGGGCAGCACCCGCACCATGGACAGCTGCATTTCCGGCGGCAAGGCACGGTTCATGGCTTGCAGGAACGCGTCCTCTGTTACGTCAGAATCAAGCGTTACTTCCATCAACTCACGCTTACCGATGGCGCCAACCGACAGCGGCGATGCAAACGTCAGCAAAATGTGGGGATTGAACCCCTGAGAATAGCTTACCGGTAATCCTGAACGGCGAAGCGCCCGCTGCATGGATCGCATAATATCCAAGTGACCAACATGCCGAAGCCGCTGTCCTTTTTCAAATACGGCCATCATTTGCAAAACGAACACACCCCTTCGTAACGCTGCAAGCCGCAGCCATTGCATCCCTTGCGGCAATCTTTGGTGGTTTCGGCACGCTCGGCCTTTTCTTTTTCATGCCAAAGATACTGCTTTGTTACGCCGGCATCAATGAAGTCCCAAGGCAGGATTTCATTCTTTTCGCGCCTGCGATAGGCGTAAAATTCCGGATCGACATGGCATGTCTCAAAAGCTTCCATCCACTTGTCAAACTTGAATTGCTCACTCCATCCGTCCAGGATGCAACCAAGCTCGAATGCCTTGAGCAGCACTTGCCCCATCCGTCTGTCACCACGGGCAAAGCATGCTTCCAGATAGCTCAGCTCCGGCTCATGCCAGTTGAAATTGACACCTTTGATTCCACGCAGCACCCCGCGAAGATACGCCTGTTTGTCCTTAATTTGCTGCTGGGTATCCTGCGGCTCCCACTGAAAGGGTGTAAAGGGCTTCGGCACAAAGCTGGATGCACTGCATGTAACACGCAGTCCCTTGGCGCGCTGCTCCTTCGGCACGGCAAAGTATGCGCTCACACACTTGCGGGCAAGGTCGCCAATCCCATCCAGATCTTGTAGCGTTTCCGTAGGCAGACCGATCATAAAATAGAGTTTCACCGAACTCCAACCGCCACGGAAGGCATCATTGACCTTTTCCATCAGGTCTTCCTCGGTTACGCCTTTGTTAATCACATCACGCAACCGCTGTGTTCCGGCCTCCGGTGCAAAAGTCAGGCTGGATTTGTGCACCTTCTGTGTTTCCTCAAGCGATTCCTTCAGCACGCTGTCAATGCGCAGAGATGGTAAACTCACCGATACATGCTTTTTCTCAAAAGCCTTCATCAGCTCGCGAATCAGTTCCGGCAGGCACGAATAATCGCCGCTGGACAGGCTGGAAAGGCTGATTTCTTCATAACCTGTTGTGTTTTCAAGGCTAGTGGCCAACTCCAGCAATCGCTCCAGGCTTCGTTCGCGCACCGGGCGATAAAGCATGCCCGCTTCACAGAAACGGCATCCGCGCGTGCATCCGCGCATAATCTCCAGCATAATACGGTCATGGATGATCTCCGTATAAGGCACCGGAATGTCCATGGGATAATATGCACTATTCAGATCCGTCACAATGCGCTTGTTAACCTTAGCAGGCGCTTCAGGGCAGTTTGGCGTAAATGCTGCAATCGTGCCATCCTCGTTGTAGTGCACATCATATAGGCTGGGAACATACACACCATGAATTCCAGCCAACGCTTTGAGCAATTTTTCGCGACTGTCCGTTGTTTTTTTCCACGCAGCAATAAGATCGCAAACCTCCAACATGACCTCTTCGCCATCACCAATCATGAAAGCATCAATCACATCGGCTAATGGTTCTGGATTAAAGGCGCAGGGGCCGCCGGCCAGCACAATGGGATCATTACGCTCACGCTCAGCCGAGCGCAGCGGAATGTTCGACAACTTCAGCATGGCGAGAATATTGGTATAACTCATCTCGTATTGCAGGGTGAAACCCACAGCGTCAAACTCGCTGACCGGGTGACGGCTTTCCAGGGAGAACAGGGGCACCTGTTCCTGCTCCATCAACGCCATCATATCTACCCATGGCATGCACACACGTTCACATAGCATGTTTTCCCGCTGATTTATCAATCCGTATAGAATTTTCATGCCAAGGTGAGACATGGCAACTTCATATGTATCCGGGAAGCAGAACGCGAATGTCAAATCTAATCCTTCCCAGTCTTTATGTACAGCGTTCATCTCGCCGCCTGTATAGCGGGATGCCTTCTGCACTTTTTCCAACATGGCTTCAATTTTCTGGTCGTTCAAAAGCGACTGCCTCCTTCATGATGCATCATTTTATGATGCTCCTGTTACTGTATCATTTTTACTCGGTTGGGTCAATTCTTTTTTGCTGTGGAAACTTGGTTTCATAGCAAAATCCAGCGGCTTGCCATCCGCTGGATTTTGCTGCATCTGCATCAGTTCGTCAAGCTCACAGGCGAACCCTCCAGCGCAGTCTGAACTGTCTTAAGCGCACGCGTCATGGCGGTTTGCTGATCTTCGCTCATTCCATCAGGCGCAAACGTGTTGCTCGGCAGCACACGATAATGGTATTGCCCATCCTGCTTATAACGCCAGATGTAAGTAGGCACACCCTGTATCTGCACAATGGAAACCTTTCCTTCGTCGTTCACGCTGATGGTCAAACGCAAAAGCACGCCCGCCACATTAAGATTCTTACGGGAATCTCCAAGCAGCATGCCAAGTGAGTAGGCACACAACACTTTGCGCCCGTCCGCAGTGTTCAGCCAGGTTACCTGCTGTACGGTTTTCGACCCGGCGCCAAGGATCACATCAGCCCCTGCATCTGCTAAACTTTGTGCCAGCGCCTGCTGCGTCTTTGTCGGTGCGGTTTTTCCGTTCTGCCCCCAGTTCAAAGAGACTACAACCACCTGTGCGCCTGCATTTCGTGCCTGCTGAATGTCTGTGGTCATGGTTGTCTCATCGATCAGTGGAATAACAGTGTCCGCATTCTCCTTTTTGATCTTTTTCTTTCCTGCGGAATTCAATGCATCAATGTAATGAAGCAGCGCTACTTTCACACCGCCGAGTGTCAGCATAACCGGATTGGCAGGTTGTTCTGCCTGTGCTGTTGCACCAATAACCGCAAGTCCTTTTCCGCGCAGAGCATTGATGGTGCTTTGCACACCGGTAATTCCTTGATCGTATACGGAAGGAAACCCAAGCGCCACTGCTGTCACACCCGCAGTGGTCAGCATGGGAACCGTCTGTTCGGGCGTTACTGTCTCGGAATATTTGGCATCGCTTGCAATCAGGTTTTCAAACGTCACCATTGTCAAATCCGCTTGCATAGACGGCGCAAGAAGCGACAGAATGTCCGTGAAATCATAATCCTTCGCATCACTGTAATAGGCAGACTTGCGCACAGCGGTTTCTACCATCACACTTCCGCCGGCACACAGGGTGAAAACGCTTTCTGATTCCTTTTGTGTTTCATCGGTCGGCTGCGGTGCAAGGGTTGGCACGGGTGTCGCATGCACGGTCGGCACAGCTGTTTTCTCTGTACTGTCCTGAATGGGAATATCATTCAAACTGAGCTTTGGAATGCTGGACAAATTCATCGCGCTCAATACTTGGGATGAATCAATCTCCAGATTTGTCTTGCCCTGTAACCGCGGCAGCACCACGGCTAACGCCCCTAGGACGCACAGCGTAAGCGACAGCATCAAAATCGTGCCGAAGGAGATGCCCCTGCGTTTGCCGTTTCTTCTCCGCATGCCGTGTCACCTCCGCCCACGTTTTGTCTTTTATCAAAAAACCTGAGAGAAAATGGCCGCAGCCACCACAGAGAAAATCATCAATCCAGCCAGTGACAAACTCACCACACGAACCATTGTTTTTTTGCGTTCCTCGCGGGATTTTCCCTTGTTTGCCATGAATCATTCTCCTTAACTGCGAAAATTAAGCCTGCGCGGCCTGTTCCTGCTCTTTTTTGCACCAAATACGCAGCTGTGTCACTCTGCGCTTTTCCATACCGCTCACCTGGCAGTGATAGCCCGCTGCATCAAAGCTGTCGCCAATCTTTGGAATGCAGCCCAGCATCTCGGCTGCCCAGCCGCCAGCCGTGTCAGCTTCATATTCATCCTTTACTTTCAATTTCTCCATCAAATCACTCAGCTGCATGGAACCATCCACGGTCCACGAGCCGTCCGGCTGCGTGACCACATCTTCGCTTACATCATCGTGTTCGTCATAGATTTCGCCCACCAATTCCTCCAGCACATCCTCCATCGTCACCAGACCTTCGGTTCCGCCAAATTCGTCCAGCAGAATCACCATGTGGGTCTTGGTTGACTGAAACAGTTTGAGAAGCTTGGAAATCTTCAATGTGGATGATGCCCATACCGGAGGAGTCATGATCTGGCAGATGTCATTGCATCCTGCATGTTGACGAATATAGAAATCCTTTTCATGCAAAATACCTACCACATGATCCATATCCTCGTGATACACCGGCAACCTAGAATAGCCGCTTTCCCGGAAAAGGTCGGCAGCTTCCTCCATCGTAGCGGTATCTTCGATTGCCGTCACGTCTACGCGCGGCGTTAGAATGCTCTGCGCATCCTGATCGTTAAATTCAATGGCCGAGCGGATCAGCTCTCCCTCATGTGCATCCATGCCGCCTTCATGCTGCGCTTCATCCACCATGGTCATCAGTTCATCCTCAATGTGGGTTTCTTCATCCACATGGGCGAAACGTTTGTGCAGCTTGTTGCGCAAAAGAGAAAACACGGCATCCAGCGGGCGGAAAAGAATCATCATCACTCTGAGCGGATCCACCACAGCCATGGCAATGCGTTCTGCATTTTCCTTGGCCAATGTTTTCGGGGTAATTTCGCCAAACGTCAGCACAACAAGCGTAACAACGATGGTGGATAGCGTTGGTCCCATGCTGCCTGCAAAGCTCGTAAACAACACCGTGCCAATGGAAGCAGCCAGCGTGTTCACAATGTTGTTGCCAATCAGGATGGTGGTCAACAGCCGATCATATTGCTCCGTCAGGTCAAGCGCCTTTTGCGCAGCACGTTTGCCGTCGGCTGCCATGGTTTTTAACCGCACACGGTTTACTGCAGAAAACGCTGTTTCCGATGCGGAAAAAAAAGCGGACAACGCCACGCATAGCAAAAGTATCCCAACCAAAAGCCACATGCTTGGGTTCATGGAAAACCAATCGTCCTTTCGTCATTCAGCCTTGCGCCAAGCCCATCATGATGCGCGTTTTCGACCGGACAACAGGGAGGGTGATCCACCGCGCCATCACTCCTTTCACAGCGCAGTAAAATAATGCAGAATAGATTATAGCACGCCACGTAAGAAAATGCAAATCGCAGGTGCTGGAAAATCCACTTTGTAAGCATGCGGCCATTTTCAGTGCATCCGCTTGCTGCACCTTACAGTATCCTGCCGCGATGATGATAACAAAAAAGGGATGCCCGGCGGCCTGTTGTACACAGTCGCCGGGCATGCTGTATCATCACAGTTTCTGAACCATCAGAAGGCAAGGGTTCCATGCATCCCACAATGTCGGGAAAACCTCCAAAGCTTGAAACCCCATTCGTTCATAAAACGCGCGTGTACAGTCGTATTCGAGATATCGTCCAGCTGCCACCGTTTTCACCTGCGCATAGGAAAATCCCTTTTTCCTAGCGTCTGAAGCAAAGGCTTGCCATAGCCTTGCACCAATTCCCTGTCGGTGATAGCGCTTCTTGACGCCCATTACGCAAATTTCCACTGCGGCGTCACTGGTTTGCTTCTGCACAATAAATCCCGCTTCTTCTCCATCCAGCAAGGCTGTCCACATGGGGTTTTCTCCGCTCTCCCGTACATATTCCGCCGTGGATTCCGGCAAGCCGAACCATTCGGGCAAATCTGCCAGTATTTGCGCAGCAATGCGGCGCTTTTCATCCGGTTCCTGTTCCTGCCTTATTGTAATCACGCCTTGCCTCCAAGAATATCCATTCCCTGCTCCTCCTGGAACTGATTGGTGTACAGCTGATAGTAGTATCCATGTCGAGCAATGAGTCGGCTGTGGGTGCCGTCTTCGATGATTTTCCCATCATGAATCACAAGAATGCGATCCGCAGAGCGAATGGTTGACAGTCGATGTGCAATAATGAAGCTTGTACGACCGCTGAGCACTGTTTGAATGGCTGTTTGAATCAGCTGTTCCGTCTCTGTATCAACAGAAGACGTTGCTTCATCCAGCACAAAAATGGCAGGATTGCACAAGATGGCACGTGCAAAAGAGATCAGCTGCTTTTCTCCGGTAGACAGGCGGTTGCCGCCTTCTCCCACATTGGTGTTGAATCCGTCAGGCATTTTGAGAATGAAGTTTTCTGCCCCTACAAGGCGTGCAGCTGCGTGAACCTCTTCCTCCGTAGCCTCCGGCCTGCCATAGCGAATGTTGTCCGTTACCGTTCCGCTGAACAGATGCGGTGATTGCAGCACATACCCCAGGTTGGATTGCAGCCACAGTTGGCTGCGGGTTCGATAGTCCGCGCCGTCAATGAGAATCTGGCCTTCTGTCGGCTCGTAAAAACGGCAGATCAGGTTCACAATCGTGCTTTTGCCGCTTCCTGTTTCCCCAACCAATGCGATGGTCTGACCATGGCGCACCTGTAAATTAAAGTGCTCCAGCACTTTTTCGCCATCCTGATAGCGGAACGAAACGTTCCGGAATTCAATGTCGCCAACAAGCTTGGGCCAGTTTTCCTTTTTGGGATGGAAGTTGTCGCCGTATTCGGCCACAACCTCAGGGCTATCCACAATATCCGGCTCCGTTTCCAGCAGAGAGATCACCCGCTCCGCTGCTGCCTGAGAGGATTGCAGCTCCGCAAAAATGCTGGCAATGCTTCGTATGGGCTCAAAAAACTGCACGGTATAATTGATGAATACCTGCATCACGCCAAGGGTCATCACACCGCTAAGCACATCGTATCCACCGCGATACAGTGCATAAGCCGTTGCCAGCGAGCCAAGAGACACCACAATCGGCAAAAACAAAGCGGACAGTGTGGCAGCACGCACAGAAGAGGTTCTCATTTCACCTGCAACTTCGTTGAATTCTTCAATGTTCATCTCTTCGCGGACGAGGGTTTTGGTCGTTTTTGCGCCGTTGATACCTTCATTAAATCCCGCGGTAATTTGACTGTTCCGCTTGCGAACTTCCCGATAGGAGGCGAGAATCTCCCTTTGGAATTTCCAGGAGATCACTGCAAGGGGCGGCAGCACCAGCATCACTACCAGTGCCAGCTTCCAGTTAAGGATAAACATCTGTACCGAACATGCTATCAGAAACACCGCACCCCAGCACAGGTCTACCAGCGACCAGCCAATCGTATCCGCAAGGCGTTGGGTGTCATGGGTCAATCGACTCATCAAATAGCCTACCGGCATTCGATCGTAATAAGAAAAGGGCAGCTCCTGCAGCTTCTGGAATCCAAGCTTGCGGATGGTATAGCACACGCCCGTTTCGACCGTGCCACTTTGATAGATAAAGCCGAAAATCATTCCTACCTGAACAGCCAGCAAGCCTACATACACCGCAATGAAGCCCGGCAGCTGGGCAAGCTGCTGCTTGCCGATGATGGTGTCAATGGCATAGGAGTTCATCATCGGCAGTGCCACATCAATGCCCGCAGAAATTGTCATCATCAAAATAATAATATACAAATTCTTGTGGAAGGGTTTGGCCACGTGCAGCAGTTTTTTCCACAAAGAGAGGTCAAACCGCTTGGTATAGTCTTGTTCCTGAAAGGCCTGCATTAGTTTGCCACCCCCTCTGCCTTGGCGAGATTCAGTTCCTCCTCCAAGGCGTTTTGAATATTGTTGATACGCTGATACAGCCCAGGCTGCCGACAAAGCTCCTCATGTGTGCCTTGCTGGGTAATTTTCCCGTTTTCCAGCACCAGAATCAAATCAGCCTGGCTTAGTGTTGTAATTCGATGGCTGATAATCAGTGTAGTCATACCCTTTGCGCGAGATTTCAACGCCGCACGAATTTGGGCGTCTGTTTCTGTATCCACGGCGGACAACGAATCGTCAAAAATCAGGATGTCGTTGTCCTTGAGCAGTGTGCGCGCAATGGCAATGCGCTGCTTCTGTCCGCCGGATAGCGTCACACCGCGTTCGCCTACCACGGTATCATACCCTTTGTCTGCGCGTTCAATGAAGGTACGGGCACTGGCCGTTTCCGTCGCGGCGTTGATATCCTCCATGGCCGCATCGCGCAGCGCAATGCCCACGTTGTCACGGATACTCTTGCTGTACAGGAAGGGCTCCTGCAAAATCAGCCCAACATGGCTGCGCAGATAGGTGCGATCGATGCTGTCAAGCGGCACGCCGTCAATGGTAATTTTGCCGCCTGTAGGCTCATACAGTCGCTGCAGCAAGTACATCATAGTGCTCTTGCCGCTGCCCGTCGCACCCAGGATGGCTACTGTTTTTCCAGCCGGAATCGTGCAGCTGACGTCGTCCAGCACCGGCGTTTCATCATCCGCATAATGGAAAGACACGTGATCAAACACAATATCGCCAGATAGAGGTGGCATAATGGCTTCCGGTTCTTCCGGTTCTGCTTCCGCCTGGAGAATGGCTTGAATGCGTCCCATGGCGACCATGCTCTTGCCTGTGTCGGACAAGGTACGGCCCAGTTGACGAATCGGAAACAGAAGTTGACCCACATAGTTGGTAAACACAATCAGTGTGCCGACGGTAATCTCTCCACGGCATGTAAAAATCACGCACACCACCAGCGTCAGCAGGCTTTGCAGCATGCTCATGGCATCGCCGCCGCCCCAATAGATGGACAGCAGGTTGTTTAGATGTTTGGACTTTTTGCGATAGTCGTTGCTTACGTGGTCAAACTTTTCCACCTCACGCTGCTGTTGGCCGAAAGCACGAACAACCCGCACACCGGACAGGTTTTCTTGTAACACAGCGCTCATTTTGCCTTCTGCTTCGTCAGCTGCGGCAAAGCCCTTGTGCACCCTGCGGAAAAACCACATGGCAAATACAAACAGCACCGGAACCAGAATCATGGAGTACAGCGTCAGCATTACGTTCCGGCTCAGCATAATGCTCAGCGAAATAACGACCATCAACACTGTGTTCACAACCTGCATCACCTGCACGGAGAGAAAACGGCGAATGGTGTCCACATCGCTGGTGCATCGCTGAATTAAATCGCCTGTTTCCGCTTTGGCGTGGTAGGAAAAAGGCAGTTTCTGCAAGTGTTCGTACAAGTCAGTGCGCAGCTTATAGGCGATGTTTTCGCTTGCCACTGCCGTCAATCGCCCTTTCAGATAGGTGAACACACCGCTCACAATGTTCAGCGCCACAAGAGCAACTGCCAACACCCACAGGTGGTTGATAAAATATTCCCGTCCGCCCAGTTGGCGCAATGGGGCAAGTAGCCATTCCGGCAGTTGAGACGGTGATGTGCCTAGCACGCTGTCAATGATTTCACCGAGCATCAGCGGTGTCACAAAGCCAATCAGCACAATCATCACGGTGGAAAACATTGCGCCAATAAAGCTGCCCAGATTTTCCCGAATCAACGCAAACATCGCACTTAATGGTTTCTCCTGAGGCTTCATGGGTTCTCCTTTCATTTCCTTAACAGAGAGTAGCCCCTGTGTATTTCTGCTTTGCCTTCGCTATTTGCGCATGTCGCCTCGTCCCCTCTCTCTCCAAAGGCATGAAAAAACACCGGCACGTTCTCACGGCCGGCGTTCTGTCTCATATCATTTGCGCGCAATCAAAGCTCTTCCGTTTTTTTGCGCATAAAGACAGCACGAGCCGCAAGCTGCATCTCGGCAATAACCATGTTTGTATTCAAGCGATTGCACATCCTTGCGACCCCCTTTCCTTAATAAACCTTTTGGCAACAGTTGCAAGTATACAGGTGGAAACTGCATTTGTCAAGTATATTTGGCGTCTTTTTTCTGTCTTTTTACCGTTTTTTTCATCATTTCTGCCGTTTCCATGCAGCAATCTCCTTCTCCATCAAATCAGCAGCCCGCTGCGTTCCGTGTTCCAGGCGCAGCTGCTCGGAAACTTCTTGTGCTGCCACGCGATATTTACCGTTTGCCGTCAGGTCAATCAACGCTTTAGTCAAGCGTGACACGGTCAGATTTTCCCGCCGGATGGGACGTGGACCACACCCTAGTGACAGCACACGGCTACCCCAAAACGGCTGGTCGCCGCCAAATGGCACCACCAGTGTAGGCTTTCCTGCTCGCAGGCCAGACGCCGTTGTCCCGGCACCGCCATGGTGAACCACAGCGCTCACTTGCTGAAACAGCCAATCGTGCGGCACATAGTCAGCAAAGAAAATGCGGTCGTCGCTTTTCATGTGCATTTTCTCGCTGTTCCACCCAAGGCTGATGATAGCACGCACATTGGCCGCCCGCACTGCGCGAATCACTGTGTTGTAGGTTTTGCTCATGTTGCCGCTAACCATGGAGCCAAAGCCAATATAGATCGGTTTTTCCCCTTTTTGCAAAAATGCCTGCAATTCTTCAGGCGGCCTATAGCTGCAAGGTTCATCATCCCACCAGAAGCCGGACATGTGGATGTGTTCGCCCCATGCTTTGGGGCGCGGCATCACAATGGGGCTGATGGCATAAATCACAGGAATGGTGTGCCCGCACAATTCATAGTCAGGATGCGTCACCACCTTGCGCACGGAAAGGCCGTTTTCCTTTCGCCAGTTGGTCAGGTAGCGTTTTTCCAGCAGGCTGATGAGCAGATATCCCAGGCGATAGCTTGTCTTGTTCCACCCCTTACCCAAGTGCAGCCCCGGTGCAGAAGCGATAGGCGTCTGACTGTTTGGATCAACCGGAAAGTACTGGGTCTGAATACAGGGAATGCGATACTTTTCTGCAATGGAATAGTACATGGAACCGAAAAACGTGCAGCACATGGCTTCTGCACCTTCTCCGGCATGCATCAGATCATCCAGCAGCGTTGGCAGAACTTTCTTCAGGCTCTTTTCCAGCTGATTGAGGAATCGTGTTCCATTGACCCCGGGCTTCATCACATTTCCCATCAGCTCCATTGCATCGCCGGACAAGGGGAAAAAGTTCAGTTCTGCCTCCTCCACCATGCTGCGGAAAGGCGCAAAGGTAGCAATGGTAATCTCATGGCCGCGTTTTGCCATTTCGCGTCCAAGCAGCACATAAGGGCGAACATCGCCTGTGGATCCAATGGTTAACATCGTGATACGCATCGTTTCTTTCGTCCTCCCGGTGTCTTTTGGTTAATCCGTCAGTGACTGCCTGTAGGCAAGCAAAATCTCCACAATTCGTTCGGATGTATGCCCATCCCCGTAAGGATTGATGGCATGAGCCATGCGATGATACGTTACCGGATCATCCAGCAGCTTTCGTCCCGCACGGTATATATCCTCTTCCTTCACGCCCGCAAGCAGTGCAAGTCCGGCATCAACCACTTCCGGGCGCTCTGTTTCTGTGCGCAGCACAATAATGGGTTTGCCTAACGCCGGCGCCTCCTCCTGCAAACCGCCGGAGTCCGTCATCACGAGATAGCAGCGCTTGATGAGGTTGTGCATGTCCTCCACTTCCAGCGGGTCAATCAGATACACCCGTTCCATCCCCTGCAGGATCTGCTTTGCGGTTTCTCTCACCACGGGATTTGGATGCATCGGATAAACAACACGCACGTCCTTTTCATCCTCCACAAGGCGTTTCACAGCCCGGCAGATGTTCTCCAGCGGTTCTCCCAGATTCTCCCGCCGGTGCGCCGTCATCACAATCCAGCGACCTTCCTCCAGCGGCAGGTTGCGCAATTCCTGGCTGTGAAAAACATAGCGATTGTGTACCATCTGTTGCAGGGCGTCAATCACTGTGTTTCCCACCACATGAACCCCTTGGATGATGCCTTCTTTGGCCAGATTATCCCTGCTGCGTGGTGTGGGGGCAAAATGCAATGTTGCAATGCGGCTGGTCAGTTCTCTGTTCATCTCCTCAGGGAAGGGCGAGTATCGGTCATAGGAACGCAGACCTGCCTCCACATGCCCTACAGCCACCTGATGATAAAAAGACTCCAGTGCCGCCGCCGTGGATGTTGTGGTATCTCCGTGCACCAGCGTTACATCCGGCTTCACTTCCTGTAACACCCGGTCAAGACCATCCAGCACCCCGGTTGTGATGCTTGTCAGCGTCTGCCCAGCATGCATCAGGTTCAAGTCATAATCTGCATGGATGTTGAATTGTTCCATCACGCTGTCCAGCATCTGCCGGTGCTGTGCCGTCACACACACCACACTGCGAATTCCAACTGTCTCATTGAGCCGCTTCACAAGCGGCGCCATTTTGATTGCCTCAGGTCGTGTGCCGAATACGCTGAGAACCACCAGTTCCCGCTGCATCGTCTCATCCTTCCTCATTTGTCCCGCGGCAAGGAAAAGTTGCCGCGCTTGTGTGAATATTCTTCACCATAGCAAGAATCATGCACATTTTCGCCAAACTTTGCTACATAGCGTGCAGCATCCGCCGCATTTGTGCCGTGAGTCAGCAATAACCATTTCATGCAAATGCTGTCTGCCGTTTTGCCTACCGCATGGGGTGTGTAGACATGGTGGTAGCCCATTTGTCCAAGGCGCAGGCACCAGTCCACCGCGCCAAGACCGCCGGTATATCCTTCATCAAAGGGAAGAAAGTGATCCTTGCGAATCATCAGGCAGGCCGCACTCACTGCCGCCACATTATGGCTGGTGCGCAGCATGCTTCGCCAGCCGCCAGTATAGCGGCTCACATCCAGCCCTCGCCCGGCTACAAGATCCTCCATGCCAACTGCAAAACCTGCATGTAAAATGCTTCTGCGATGCACAAGCATTGGCGTCACTGCGCCGACATCATCCCTCTGGGCATACATGAGCATCTCCGTCAGCCACTGTCCGTCCCCTTCCATCATCACGCTCGAATGAAGGATCACCAGCACATCCGCCTGGCTCTGGCTTGCTGCACGGTTCAGGCACGGAAAGACGCTGCCGCCGTTTTTCCATTCAATCCAGTCCCCGTCAATATCACGGGCAGATTGCCGCCATGGAGAGATCACCGTCCGGTGCACAGGATAATCATGCCATCCCTTTAGTGCATCCACAAAGCCCGGCCATGTTTTCGGATCTCCGCTGTCAATCACAATCACTTCCACCTGCCGCGGTGGCTTCACTTCATAGGTCAGGCGCAAAACGCCCTTTTGCTGCTCGGCCTTTCCTGGATAGCCGATGCGCGTCATGTGTTCCTCCACTGCCCGGGAAGCCGCATTCAGGCACCGTTCCAGCTGCTGGTGGCTCATGGATGCGCCCACCGTCCGCCAGTGATACAGCACACGGGGAATATGCACAATCCTGTCCGTCGCTTCAACGCATCTGAGCATCAGGTCATGATCCTGGCTGCCGTCAAAGTCTGGTCTGAAGCCGCCAACCTTATCCAGCAGCGACCGGCGCAGAGCTGTTAAATGGCAGATGTAGTTGCCCGAGCGCAGGTTGTCCGGGCAAAAATCCGGCTTGAAATGAGGTGCGTCAAAAACCGTTCCTTCCTCGTTTACCTTGTCCTCATCGGAATAGATCAGATCGGGCTGTTCCTCGCAAATTGTTTTTGCTACACAATACAGGGCGTCCGCCGTCAGCAAATCATCGTGGTCGCACAGGGCAATCCATGCCCCCTTAGCCATTTCTACAGCACGGTTGCTATTGCCAGCAATGCCTTCATTGCGTTCCCCTCGAGCAATGTGAAACCTTCCGTCCTTTTTTGCCGCTTCCTCCAGTGCTTTCACCGTCAGCGGATTGGTGCTGCACCCGTCATACAGGCAGGCTTCCCAGTTTTCATAGCTCTGCGCCAGCAGCGAGTTCGCCAGTGCCAGCAGCAGGTCAGGTCGCGTGTTGTATACCGGGATTACCACGCTGATGAGCCCGGCTTCCCGCACAACTGCATCTTGCCGCTGCGCTTGAAGTTCTTCTGCGGTCGGCTCCATTTTTCGCCACAGCCGGTCATATTCCTTAAAAGTTCGTTCCCGCAGCACTTCCATTGCACGGTGGATCGTATATCGCATTCCGTTTTGGCGGGCATATCCCGTCACACGTTTCAGCAGCATTTCCGTTTCTCCTCACGCGGCGTTTCCGCTTTCAAGCTTTCGTTCTATTCCTATGCACAGTGTGCATTATAGCAAGAAACCCCTTTTTCTTCAACCCTTGTGCACAAACACGCGGAATTTCCCTTGCATCTCCCACTCGATTTGGTTATAATGGACAAAGCAGCGTGCCTCGTGCATTGCTGCGGAAAGGATGGCAAGCACCATGTACAAGAAGAATGCCTGGGAAGGGTATGACGAAAAAGACCTCGCGCAGCTGGATGCATTCAGCCGCCGCTACATCGCATTCCTCAACAACGGCAAAACCGAGCGTGAATGTGTGACGGAAGCTGTAAAGCAGGCGGAAGCCGCCGGTTTCCGTAACCTGGATGACGTAATCCGCGCCGGCGAAAAGCTCCGCAGCGGCGACAAGGTTTATCGCACGTGGATGAAGAAGGACATCATGCTCTTCATCATCGGCGAAAAGCCCCTGAGCGATGGCATGAACATTCTGGGCGCGCACATTGACTCCCCCCGCATTGACGTGAAGCAGAATCCCCTGTATGAGGATGAATCCATCGCCTATCTGGATACGCATTACTATGGCGGCATCAAAAAGTATCAGTGGGTCGCGCAGCCCCTCTCGCTGCACGGCGTAGTCTGCAAGAAAGACGGCAGCGTTGTGACTGTCTGCATTGGCGAGAAAGACGACGATCCCGTTTTCTGCATTTCCGATCTGCTCATCCATCTGGCAGCCGACCAGATGGGCAAGCCTGCCAAGGACGTCATTGACGGCGACAGCCTGAATCTGATTGTCGGCGGCCAGCCTCTCAACGGCGCAGAAAAGGATGCTGTGAAGGCCAACGTACTTAACCTGCTGGCTGATGCTTACGGCATGGAAGAAGAAGATTTCATCTCCGCTGAGCTTGAGATCGTCCCCGCCGGCAAAGCGCGGGATCTGGGCTTTGACCGCAGCATGATCCTTGGTTATGGCCATGACGACCGTGTGTGCGCATTCCCCTCCATGGCCGCTGTGCTGGATTGGCAGGGTGTGCCGGAGCGTACTCTCTGCGCCGTGCTCACCGATAAGGAAGAAATCGGCAGCGTTGGTGCAACCGGCATGGGTGCGACCTATTTTGAAAACACCGTGGCCGAGTTGTACGATACCGTGCACGGCTACAATGCCCTGGGTGTGATGCGTGCGCTGCAAAACAGCTGCATGCTTTCCAGCGATGTAAGCGCGGGCTATGACCCCAACTTCGCTGCTGTGTTTGAGAAGAAGAACGCTGCGATTTTGGGTCAAGGCATCTGCTTCAACAAGTTCACCGGTTCCCGCGGCAAGTCCGGCTCTAACGATGCCAATGCCGAGTACATGGCCAAGGTTCGCGCTATCATGGATAATGCCTCCGTTGCCTGGCAGACAGCCGAACTGGGCAAGGTGGATGTCGGCGGCGGCGGTACCATCGCCTACATCTGTGCCAAGTATGGCATGAGCGTCATTGACAGCGGCATCGCCGTGCTTTCCATGCACGCTCCTTATGAAATCATCAGCAAGGCTGACCTCTTCGAAGGTTACAAGTGCTACTGCGCGTTCCTCAAAAACGCAAAGTAAGACGCGCAGGAGCATGGATGCTTTGCCCTTTGCGCAAGCATTCCTAATAGCCTAAACATCAACGGACAAGCAGCATGTTCACAGCCTGTAAGGTTGTGCCGCGCTGTTTGTCCTCTTTTTTCTGCCCAAATGTTTCACTCATCCATTTGTTCCTGCATCAACTCCATATTTTGTTTTAGCCGATTGTTCTCCGGTTCCAGTGCCAATGCGGCGCGGGCGCTTTCCAATGCTTCCTTTCTGCGGCCTAGCCGATAAAGCGCGATGGCACGCAAATCCCATGGCAAGCTTCCCCACGCAAACGCTTCCGTGATGTATGTCTGCGGTCTATCTGCAATGGTCAGCGCCTGCTTTGTCCACCAGCAAACGCCCTCCCAGTCCTGCG
>CAKUFA010000026.1 GCA_934647165.1 uncultured Clostridia bacterium
TTTGATCAGCCTGTAGGCATAGGATCTGGACACTTCGAGCTCCCGAGCCACTTCTTCTGCTCTCATAAATTGGTTTTTCACGGGTTCCTCCTTTTGTAAATTAAGCAATAACGCTTAATTTCAATGCAATTATATTAAACATTATCGCTTGTGTCAATAGGCTTTCAAGGAGTATTCCAAACTTTTTTGTTAAATTACCATCTTGACGATCTTAAACGGATTTGCTATGATAAATTATCCTGTTCAAGAGGTGATTTGATGGCAACCGGCGAACGTATCCGTTTCTTTCGCACTTTACGGGGGATGACACAAAAGTATTTGGGTCTTCTTCTGGGGTTTCCAGAGAGCTCGGCTGATGTGAGACTTGCTCAGTATGAATCCGAGGATCGAACGCCCAAGGCAGAGCTGACCGGGCAGATGGCGGAAGCGCTGGACGTTTCTCCCAAGGCCATCGCCGTGCCGGACATTGATACCATGGACGGCTTGATGCACACGCTTTTTGCTTTGGAAGACCGAAAGCTTCTCCGTATCACCAACACGGATGGTTTGATCTGTCTGCGTGCTGAGATTTTTGACGGCGGCATCCATGCGGCCGATTTGGAGCAGCGTCTTCGTGCATGGCAGGAACAATCTGCCAGGCTGGCTGCCGGTGAGATCACCAAAGAGGCGTACGACCGCTGGCGGTATCATTACCCCGATTTCGACGACATGCGCATCCATGCCGCAGTCCCGCCTGAAGCATCCGCTGTGCGCAAACGCGGCCGGAAGCCAAAGTCGAAAGCCTGAAAGAATAGACATAAAGAAAGCCCTCCGCTTGTGGAAGATTTCCTCCACAGCGAAGGGCTTTTGAACAGGCTATTTTCACAGAGAGTGATAACCGGGAGGTGTTTTTCTCGCCTTTACAGCGGTCACTCCCACTCAATGCTGGCCGGGGGCTTGGTGGTCACGTCCAGCACCACGCGGTTCACGTGCTTCACTTCATTGACAATCCGTGCCGAAATAATCCGCACCACATCGTAAGGAATGCGCGCCCAGTCGGCTGTCATGAAGTCATCCGTGGTCACAGCACGCAGAGCCACCGTGTAGTCATAGGTGCGCTCGTCACCCATCACGCCCACGCTGCGCACACCGGTGAGCACCGTGAAGTACTGGTGAATATCCGCATCCAGGTGCGCGTTCTTGATTTCCTCCCGCAGGATCGCATCGGAAGCACGCACAATGGCCACCTTTTCAGGATCTACCGCACCCATCACGCGGATGGCAAGACCCGGGCCCGGGAACGGCTGCCGCCACACCAGGTCGTGGGGGAGACCCAGCGTTTCACCCAACGCGCGAACCTCATCCTTGAACAGCATGCGCAGCGGCTCAATCAGCTCCGTAAAGCCAAGCTCCTTGGGCAGTCCGCCCACATTGTGGTGGCTCTTAATCACCGCCGCGCCCGTGGCCTGGCCGCTCTCAATCACGTCCGGATAAATGGTGCCCTGGGCAAAATAGTCCAGTTTGCCCAGCTTCTCCGCTTCACGCTTGAACACGCGGATAAAGTCCCGGCCGATAATCTTGCGCTTCTGCTCGGGATCGGTCACGCCCTCCAGGTCGGCAAAGAATTCCGCGGACGCGTCCACCGGGATAAACTGCACCGGGAACAGCTTGCTGAAAACTTCCTTCACCTGCTCGCTTTCGCCCTGGCGCATAAAGCCATGATCCACATACACGCAGGTCAGCCGGTCACCAATGGCTTTGTAGATCAGTGCCGCCGCCACAGAGGAGTCCACGCCACCGCTGAGCGCCAGCAGCACCGTGCCCTTGTCGCCCACTGTTTCGCGGATGCGGTTAATGGCCGTCTGCGCATAAGCGTCCATGGTCCAGTCGCCTGCGCAATGGCAAATATTCATCAGGAAATTGCGGATAATGATGCGCCCTTCTTCGGAATGCGTCACCTCCGGGTGGAACTGCACGCCATAGATGTGGCGCGTGTCGTCCGCCATGGCTGCCACGGGGCAGTTTTCCGTGTGCGCAATGGGATGGAATCCCGCCGGGCATTCCTTCACCTGATAGGTGTGGCTCATCCAGTTGCTGGATGTGTCGGACATATCCTTAAGCAGCGTGCTCTTATCATCCATGGTCACAGCAATGCGGCCGTATTCACGCTGGCGGGCGGCTTCCACCGTTCCCCCCAGCAGATGCGCCGTCAGCTGCATGCCATAGCAGATGCCAAGCACCGGCACGCCCAGGGTGTACACCGCCGGGTCGCACTTGGGCGCGTCTTCCGCCAGCACACTGGCCGGGCCGCCGCTGAGAATGATGCCCATGGGCTCAATTTCACGGATTTTGTCCACGCTGGCGTGGTAAGGCAGCACTTCCGAATAAACCCTGCATTCGCGCACGCGCCGTGCAATCAGCTGCGTATACTGGCCGCCAAAGTCCAAAATCACAATCTTCTGCGTCTGCGCCATGAGGTTCCCTCCTTGATTCGTTCATTCTCTATTGTGCCACAACTGCACGCTTTTCGCAAGAGGGTTTTGCAGGGAAACCGCATTCGCCGCACTCTGTTTCTGCTGCGCTGCGTCCTTTTCCGCGTGCCCGCCGCTTTCTGTCTCCTGCCTGGCGGCACGGGCGGAGACGCTTTCCGCAGGACGGGTGCGCGCCCTCCTTCGCGCCGGTTGCGTTTCTTCCTGTAATGTGATAGAATAAAAAAATCGCGCATCCGGGATGCGCGACGAGATTGACGGAACAGGAATGGACAAAATGACCTTTCAAGATTTGAAATTGATTCCTCAACTGCTGGAAAACGTGCGCAAAAGCGGCTATACCACCCCTACACCTATCCAGGAAGCAACCATTCCCCTGGTGCTTTCCGGGCGCGATGTGTTGGGCTGCGCACAAACGGGCACCGGCAAAACCGCAGCCTTTGCGCTGCCCATGCTTCAGCATCTGGCGCTGCATCCCCGAAAGCCGGACGCCCCCCGCGTCATCCGCGCGCTGATTCTGACCCCCACCCGTGAATTGGCCATGCAGATTTATGAAAACTTCGTGGCCTATGGCAAAAAGCTGCCTGTACAAAGCTGCGTGATCTTTGGCGGCGTAGGGCAGCAGGCACAGGTGGACGCCCTTCACCGCGGTGCGGATGTGGTAGTCGCCTGCCCCGGCCGGTTGTGGGATTTGATGAACCAGGGCTATGTGCGGCTGGATTTTGTGGAAACTTTTGTGCTGGATGAAGCCGACCGCATGCTGGATATGGGCTTCATTCACGATGTGCGGCGCATCACGGCGCGCCTGCCCGAGAAGCATCAGACGCTGCTGTTTTCCGCCACCATGCCGGCCGAGGTGGAAAAGCTGGCGCTGGATCTGCTGAAAAACCCCGAAACGGTGAAAGTCGATCCCGTATCAAGCCCCGTGGAAGCCATCGACCAGTGCCTGTATTATGTGGATAAAGCCAACAAGAAACACCTGCTTGCGCACCTGCTGCGCGACCCTCTGGTGGAAAACGCCCTGGTGTTCTCCCGCACCCGGCATGGCGCGGATCGCATTGTGCGCGACCTGAACCGCGCCGGGATCGACGCTGTGGCCATCCATGGCGACAAAAGTCAGAATGCCCGCCAGGCAGCGCTGACGCGCTTCAAAACCGGCGATTGCAAGGTGCTGGTGGCCACGGACATTGCCGCCCGCGGCCTGGATATCGCCGGGCTGAGCCATGTGTTTAACTTCGACATGCCCATGGAACCGGAAGCCTACGTACACCGCATTGGCCGTACAGGGCGCGCAGGGCACACAGGCACTGCCGTCAGCTTCTGCTGCATCGATGAGGTGAAGCAGCTCAATCAGGTGGAAAAGCTCATTGGCCGCCGCCTGCCCGTGCGGGAAAGCGATTGGCCCATGGAAATCACCACTCCTTCCGAACCCAGGGTGCGCGAGGCGCGACCTGCCAAGCTGAACATGCGTGGGGAACCCATCCCCGAGCGTAAGCCCCGCGCCGCCAAGCCCGCCATGCCCCGGGGCAAAGGCGGCCAGAGCGTAACCATCGGCAGGGATGGCAAAATGCATGTGCAAAGTGCCGCCAGGCCCGTGCAGAAACCCGCACAGCGTTCCTCCGGCCTGGCCAAACCTGTGCAGCGGATCAACCGGCACAAAAAGGGATAACCTCCAGCCGCAAGCGCTTTGCAGCAATATCGTTCACCATACCCCGCCGCAGGAAGAAGCTTCCCTGCGGCGGATTTTTCGCCTTTTTTCACCCGCATCACGGCATTTTTACAACTTTGAGGAAATTGCGCTTTCTTTTCCGCAAAAACTCATGTATAATAGCAGTGAATTCTTCGGGAGGAGGGATTGCTGTGCCCAATCAATTTGAAACCACCAAACTTCAGCCCCTTCAGGAAACAGGCAATGAGGCGCAGGACATCCTCATGTACGTCTATTCCGCCCTGCAGGCCAAGGGCTATGATCCGATCACACAGATCGTGGGGTATATCATCTCCGGGGATCCCACGTATATCACCAGCCACAACCAGGCGCGCAGCATGATCTGCCGCCTGGAGCGGGATGAAATTCTCGAGGAGCTGGTGCGCTTCTATCTGGCGGGGCATACGCAGGCATGATGCAGCTTCGCCCGCTGGGCAAAACAGGGTTGATGGTCTATCCGCTGGCCTTCGGCACACTGACGGTTAGCCCTATGCAAAAAGGGTTTGAACCGCAGCGCGCTGCCGAGCTGATTCTCTATGCCGCGGAAAAGGGCGTCAACCTTTTTGATACCGCCCAGCTTTATGATACGTATGAGCCGCTGCGTTTGGCCCTTCGCCGGCGGCCCGACCTGATTGTATCCACCAAATCCTACGCATGGGATAAGGAAACAGCGCAGGCCGCGTTTGATGACGCGCGCAAAAAGCTGGATGTGGATGTGATCCCCATTTTCCTGATGCACGAGCAGGAAGATCGCCTGACCCTCAAAGGGCATCGGGAGGCTTTTGATTTTTATCTGGAGCAGAAAGCCAAGGGGAAAATTCGCGCAGTTGGCTTTTCCACCCACCGGGTAGCAGCGGTGGACTACGCCCCGCGCTATCCCGGACTGGATGTGATTCATCCCCTCATTAACCGCACCGGCGTCGGCATTGCCGACGGTACCCGGGATGAGATGATGGCCGCCATTGCCCGGGCGCATTCCGCGGGCATCGGCATTTATGCCATGAAGCCCCTGGGCGGCGGACATCTGCTGCGCGAGCCGAAGGAGGCCTTCGATTTTCTGCGGGCGCAGCACTGCATTGACGCCGTATGCTGCGGCATGCAGTCCGAAGCGGAAATTGACGTGAACCTGCGCCTGATGGAGGGACAGGAACCGGATGCCGCCGCGCTCGCCCTCACCCGGCGTGAACCGCGGCATTTGATGATCCACGATTATTGCCGCGGCTGCGGCAAGTGCGTTCAACGCTGCCGCCAGGGTGCGCTGTCCATTGTGGATGGCAAATGCGTGTGCGATCAGTCCAAGTGCGTCCGCTGCGGCTATTGCGCACCCGTGTGCGAGGATTTCTGCATCAAGGTGGTGTAATCCAAAAGGAGCTGTGAAGAACCAGATCAGGTTCTTTCACAGCTCCTTTTTTGCGCCTTTTTCATGGCATTTTGATTTGCAGCGAGGAGCCTTTCTCGCCTTTGCTCACAAACACCTGCTGCGGAATTCTTTCCCGCATTTCCGGGCGGTGGGAGATGACCCCTACCAGCCGGCTGTCGTGTTGGGACAAAAGTGCCAGCGCGTCCACCGCCTGTTGGAGCGCTGCATCATCCAGCGTGCCAAAGCCCTCGTCAATAAACAGCGCATCCAGCCGCACCTGACTGGCCTGCTCGCTCACCAGGTCGCTCAGCCCCAGCGCCAGCGCCAGGCTGGCCAGGAAACTCTCGCCTCCCGACAGGGTGGAAGCCGGTCTCTCCCGTCCGGTCTGATAATCCAGCACATTCAGGTCCAGCCCCTGTTGGCCGCGCCCTCCCCGCGGATTTTCCATTCGCAGTTCAAACGCGCCGCCCGTCATCCGGCGCAGGCGCAGGTTCGCCCTGTCCACCACCTGTGCAAAGTAAAACCGCTGCACATATCGCTCAAAGGACAGCTTGGTGCCCGCATCCTGGCCGTTTGCGAGGATGGCCAGCTCCGTGTACAGCTGTGCCTCCTCCAGCTGTGCGGCCATGGCGTCCAGCTTCTCGGTAAGCTCCGTGCATACCCTGCGATTCGTATTCAGGCCACTTTTGGCTTCCTGGGTCGCTTCCTGTGCGCTTTTGAGCGCCGCAGCTGCTTCCTGCGCCTCTTTGCGCAGCGTTTCCACCGGCTGCGCCGCCTGTTGTGCAAGCTCCCGGCGCAGTTTTTCCTCCTGTTCTTTGCGTGTGCGCACATCATAGCGATGCTTTTGCAGCGCGTTTTGTTCCTTTTGCAGGGCTGCAAGGCTTTCCGGCATGCAGGCAAAGCAATCCTCCATCCCGCCAAAGCCGGCTTGCTGCATGCCATCCCGCAGCGTATTTTTCGCCTCTTCGCGCTTTGTTTCGGCCGTTTTTTCCGCTTGCAGGGCACTGTCCAACCGTGCTTTTTCCGCTGCCAGCACCTTTTCTGCCTGATGCAGGAGCTCTGCCAACGCCTGCGCCTGCGCGTTCAGCGCGTCTGTTTCCTGTTTGGCTGCATTGCAGCGTGCTTCCAGCGCGACTATGTCCGTTTCCGGCAATTCGGAAGCCTGCTGCTTACAGGCGGCCTCTTTAGCGGCATACTCCTGCGCCTTTGCCTGCACGGCTTGCTCCAGCTGCTGTGTTGCTTGCTGCTGCGCCGCAATTTCTTTGCGCGCCTTTTCCGCCTGTTCAGATGCATCCTTCGCCTGCTGCACAGCAGTTTCCATGGCGCTTTCCGCCTGTTTTTCCGCCATGTAGCGCTCCTGTGCGCTCCGCAGCGCGTTCTGCACATCGTCCTCCGCCTGCCAACGCTTTCTGCCGTCTTCAAATTGTCTGACGAGTTCTTGCAGTGCGCCATGATGTGCGCTCCATTCCTGCTCCCTGCGCCGCCAAACCGCATCGTCCCGCTTTGCCGCGGCCTCCGTCTCGTCCACCTGTTCCCGGCTCACCGCCTCGCCTGCCAGCGAACGGGGCGCCGGGTGATGCACGCTGCCGCACACCGGGCACGGCTGCCCTTCCACAAGGGTTTGCGCCAGCTGTCCCGCCTGCTGCGCCATGTATTGGTCATACAATGCGCGGCGTGTCTGCTCACTTGCAAGGGCAAGTTTTTGCGCATCCTCCGCAGCGTGCTGAAGCTGCTCGTCTTCTTCCCGTTCCATCGTCACTTTCCGCTGCTGACGGCTGAGCTTTTCCAGCTCGTTTGCACGCTCTTCAACCTGGCGCCGCGCTTCCCTGCTCTCCCCCAGCTGCCGGGTTTTGTCAGGCAGGCTTTCCGCCAGCTCCTGCAATTGTTGCAGCCGTTCCTCCTGCCGCAGAAGGCGTGCTTTTGCCCGTTCAGCCTGCTCTTTCGCTCCTTCCAGACCCCGCTGCACCTCTGCGAGCGCCTTTCGTTTTTCCGCCAGTTCCCGGCAGCGGGGCAGCATATCCGCCAACCGGTCAGCCTCTGCGCGGGCGCGCTGCTGTTTTCCGTTGATTTCCGGCAGCTTCTCGGCCGCTTCCCCTGCTGCTGCAAGGTTTTTTTCTGCTGTTTTGCAGCGTTCTGCTGCATCCACTGCAAGGCGCTTCGCCTGTTTGGCGTTCTTTTCTGCCTGGGCATCGGCGTCCATGGCAGGTTTCACGCCCCAGGCGGCGTTCATGCGCTCACACGCCGCCTGCCGCGCCTGCCACGTTCCGGCTTCTGCCTCATCCTGCCGGATGGCCTCGCACAGCCTTGTCCATTCCTCCCGCCGCTTTTGCAGCTGCTCCGCCGCGCCCAGGCGCTGCTGGCACAGGGCGCTTTCCTTTTCCAGGGGCGCTTCCCTATCAAGGAGCGATTGCAGCTGTGTTTCCTGCCGCTGCACCTGCTCGTTCATCAGCGCCGCCAAATCTCTGCCCGGCGTTGCGTCCTTTCCCTGCGCGGCAAGGAATCGCGCATCCGCCCGGGCCTGCTCATCGGGCAAAAAACGCTCCGCACAGTCCCGCAGGGCACGCCGCATGGCTTCCCGTTCCTGCTCACAGGCTTTCCGCTTATCCGCCAGCAGCTCCTGAAAACGGGCGTACACACGGGTATGGAACAGATCGCCAAAAAGCAGGCTGCGGCGTGCGGTATCCGCGCTGAGAATTTCACGAAAGCGCCCCTGGGCAATCAGTGCCAGCTGACAGAACTGGTCGTAATCCACGCCCAGCAGCTGTATAACGCGCCCCGTCACCTCATTGGTTTTTTCATTCAGCGGCCTGTTGCCCTGCCACAGCTGCGCCCTGGCTGCCTGCCGTGTTTCGCCCTCGCCGCGGGTTTTGCGGCGCGTATATTCAGGGCTGCGCCTGACACGATAGGTTTCCTCGCCCAGGGCAAAGGTGAAATCCACATACGTCTCCTCATCGGGCTCCGCATAATCGCTGCGCAGGTTGCGGCCGCTTCTGGTGGGGGTATCGCCATACAGGGCATAGACCATTGCGTCAAACAACGTCGTTTTCCCCGCGCCCGTGTCCCCGCAAATGAGCCACAGCCCGTTCAGCTCCTGCATGGGCAGCACCGCTTTTTGATGAAAGGAACCAAACGCCTGCATTTCCAGCCTGATCGGCCGCATTGCTTACCCCTCCTTCTGCGCCGCGCCCAGCAGCGTTTGCACAACATGCTGCTGTTTTTCCGTCAGCACTTGACCCGTTTTGTCCCGGTAAAAATCCGCAAACAGCTCCTCGGGTGTTCGCTCTTCCACGCGCGCCGTTTGCATTCTTTCGCCAGCCCCCTGCGCCGCGACATATTCCACCTTCAGCAAATTGGGATACACCTCGCACAGGCGGCTGCGCGCCTCCATCTGCACGGTGGCGTCCGTCAGCCGTGCCAGCACAAAATCCTCCTGTTCCCCGTGTGGGGCGTGCAGCAATGCTTCCAGCGTACCGGTAAGGGTGCGCATTTTTCGCCCCGCATGCAGCGGCACAAGCCGCACGTGCGTTTCCTCATCCATTTCCACCACGGTGACGCTCTTCTTCTGCCGTTCCTCCGAAAAGGAATACATCAAAGGTGATCCGGCATAGCGTACGGTATCCCGTCCCACCCTTTGCGGGCCGTGCAAATGCCCAAGCGCCACATAATCAAACCCGTCAAAAACGCTGGCATCCACGCTTTCCTGCCCGCCCACGGGCACAATTTCGCTATCGCTGCGTTCGGGCTGCACGCCCTGGGCTGTCACAAACAGATGTGCCAGAAGAATGCTGTGCCTGCCGCGGCCCTGCTTTCGGCTGTGCAGCAGGGCGCGCACTGCCTCCTCCGTGGTGTGCAGGTCTTCCCGGCCAAGGGCATAGCGCGCCTGGGCAGGCGTTGCAAAGGGGAGCATATACACATCCGTATCCCCCAAGAGCACGGGCGCAGGCATGCCCTGTTCCAGGCCTCCGGCTATATACACGCCCTCCCTCCGGAGCAGGCTGCCAGCAAAGGCCAGCCGCTCGCCGCTGTCATGGTTGCCGCTGATGAGAAACACCGGGCACACATCCCGCAGCCTGGTGAGAAAATCGTCCAGCACAGTCACGGCCTCGGCAGGCGGCAGGCTCCTGTCATACACATCGCCGCTGATCAGCGCGCCGTCCACTTTCTCCGCCTTTGCAAGGCAGAGGATTTCCTCCAGCACCGCCCGCTGATCCTCCAGCAAATCAACCGTATCGTGGTGTTTCCCCAAGTGCAGATCCGCAAGATGCAGCCACTTCATGTTGCTTCCTTCCTCCGCGTTTTCCACCATTTTTTGCAAATGGGAGTTTGCATTCCGCCGCGGCCATGCTATAATATCTGTATAGCATGTTACCACGAAAGCGGCTGGCACGTCCAGCAGAAAGGACGGTTTTTTATGCCCACAGAGCAGAAAAAGCATAACTTGAAGGAGGCCGTTCAGACGTATTTCGTGGATATCTGGAATGTTCCCAACGTGCTGACGATGATCCGCCTTGTGCTGATTCCCGTTTTTGTTATCCTGTACGTCAATCAGCTGCAAAAAGGCGCGCTGATTGTGTTCCTTGCCGCAAGCTTCACCGACTTTCTGGATGGCTATCTGGCACGCAAGCACAACCAGATCACCGCTTTCGGCAAGCTGATGGATCCCCTTGCCGACAAGGTGATGGTCTGCACAGCGCTGCTTTGCCAGGCCATCAGCGGCATTTTCCCGTGGTCGGCCTTCGCGGTGGTGATGAGCAAGGAGCTGTTGATGGTGATCGGCGGCGCGTTCCTGCTCAAGCGGGACATTGTGGTTTACAGCAACATGCTGGGCAAGGTTGCCCAGTGCAGCTTCATTCTGGCACTGGTGCTGTCCTTCTTCCATGCTGAGTTTGCCGCCTGGGGTGTGCGGCTGGATCGGATTATCCTATGGATTTCTGTTGCGCTTACCCTGTGCGCGCTGGTGGACTATGCCATCGGCACTGTTCGGAAGCTGCGGGCACGGGCCTAATCCCGTCCGGACAATGCGGCTTATAGAAAAAATCATTATCCGCCAAAATAGCAGCGCTGTTTTTGGCCGATAATGATTTTTTTCTTTTGCCCAACGAAAGGCTCCTGTTAACCGTCTAATAAGTGTCATGACAGACCGATGACATACCTGGTATGCGGAAGTGAAAGAAAATGATGGATGAAACGACCTTCACAGACAGGCTTTTACACGCTGAGCCCATGCTCTACCGTGTTTCCTGCGCCCTTCTGCGCGAAGAGGCAGACCGACGGGATGCTTTACAGGAAACGGCGCTGAAGGCATGGCAGCACCGCGCTTCCCTGCGGGAGGAGCGATACTTCACCACGTGGCTGACGCGCATTCTCATCAACGAGTGCCACTCGCTTCTGCGCAAATCACGCCGCACGGTGGTGACCGATCGCCTGCCGGATGTACCCGCGCCGCAAAGCACGGCCGCGGAGCTGCGCCTGGTGTTGAACGCCATGCCCGAAAAGCACCGCCTGCCGCTGGTGCTGTATTACCTGGAGGGGTTCACTGTGGAGGAAGTTGCACAGACGCTGCACGTGCCCATCGGCACTGCCAAATACCGATTGCACCAGGCACGCAAGGCGCTCCGTGTGGAACTGGACGGAGAGGAGGTGACCGCCCATGAAGGAATCTGAATTGCGCAGCGCCCTGCGGGACGCTTATGGCGAAACGCCGCCGCTTCAAACGCATTTGGCCTTTATGCACGCGGCATGCTCCGGAAAGGATGCGCCCCCCATGAAAAGAAAAATGCGTTTTGCACCGGTTCTGGCGCTCATCATTGTGCTGATATTGGCTGTAACCGCCTATGCCGTGTCCCGTTTCAGTGTGACGGACTACGCGGCGGGCGGCACGCCTTCGGCAGAGTTTTTGAAGCACGTTGTCACCCTGGATCAGCCCTATGAAAACGACGTGATGCTGCTTTCCGTCAACGACGCGATCTACGACGGCGTAACGTTGAGCATGGCCATGAACCTGACGGCAAAAAAGCCCGATGAGCACCTGTTCCTTTACCCGCGCCTCACCGCCACGGTGGACGGCTCCGTCTATCAGGCGGATGTGGAAAGCTTCGGCGCAGGCGACTTCATGAGCGGATTCGTATTTCCCACCATGCCCGGGCATGACCTGACGCAGGCCGGCTGCGGCTACGGCTTCAGCGCCGTGCTGCTGGATGACGACTGTGAGAACGTTGTGCCCACCTCCCCGGTGCAATGGACGTTTACCATGCAGGTTTTGAAAACCGACTATGATGTGGCGTACTACGATTTGGTGCTCACAGGCGCAGCATCCGACCCCTCGGAGGAGGAGCTGCGCAAGACCTTCCAAGACGCCTACGCCGCGCACCGGGTGCTGGTGACAGACGATGGTTCCCTGGTGGAATACGCAGCCTATCTACCCATTCCCCAAAGCGTACCGGAGGATGAATGGTGGAACAAAACACTGGCGGAGCAGCTGGTGCTTTCCGGTGCATACACCTTGCTTGACACCATTGAGGTTCATTTTGAAACCGCGCTGCCCGCCTCCACCCGCCTGCAATGGCATGCCGGCGACCGCGTGCCGCTGGACGGCTGCACCGCTGTGCTTGACGGCGTGGATGTGACATTCCAGACGGTCAACTTTGCCATGCACTATGCATTTGACACGGAAAAGACCGAAGAAGAGCTGCAAGAGCTGATCCGCACGAAGGCGGTGCCTACCTTCTGGACCGCCTATGTGGATGAAAGCACCAAGCCGCTGGCGCTGTCCTACATAAGCAGCGGCATTGACTGGGATGAGGGCGGCAAGCCCTTCATTGACGTCAGCGGACAATTCACACTGCCTGCAAACGACACGCTCCCAACACGCCTTGTGCTGGTGGAAGCACAGGGCTACGGCAAGGCCTCCGCCAAAGAAAGCCCTGTCCGCATTGAGATTGCGTTGGAATAATCACACCTGCATGCAGCAAAGCAAAGAGGATTGATTGGCCGGAAAGCTTCCGCCTGAGGATCATCAATGCGCCTGGTTCGAGGATTGAAAGTGCGAGAATCGCTTTGTCTCTGATGGCGGATTGCATAATGGAAATACATCAAGCAAGCGCAGCCCGTTTCATGCTGCGAAGAGCCGCGGCCATTCTAAGCCTTGTTGTAAGCGATAAAAAAACCGCGCCATTGCAAAAGCATCTGCAAAACGGCGCGGCTTTTCATTTTTTCATCCACGATGCAGGAAGCTGAACAACCCTTTCTTTTCCGCTTCTTCGCTGCGGCTGATTCCCCCCACCGTATAACCGGTTGCCGAAACAGCGCTGCGAAGCGCGTCGTCCGCAATATCTTCGCCGGTTAAAATCACGGTTTCGCCCTTGCTGTGAGAGGACGTCACTTTCTTGATCTTCGGGAAAGCGCGGCGCACGGCGTCATTCACATGGCTTTCGCACATGCCGCACATCATTCCTTCCACCTTCATGGTAATCTTTAGCATGCTGCATCCATCCTTTCCTGAACTTACATGAACCTGCGCGTAAGTTCGTCTAGGCTAACTCATGTTGGAAAAAAGACGCGGTTACCCGCGCCCTTATGATAGTCCTTCCCCAATAAATTGTCAAGTCTCACAGTTCTGTCAGCAGCATTCCCTCACGCCCCATGGGCAAGGTCTCCGCGATGCGCCCCTGACGGAACACCGCCGCACCACCATAAGCGTCGCCATCGCAAAGCGAATTGATGAAAAGCGTGTGCGGACAGCTCTTTGCCGCCTGCACCGCATATTCCGCCTGCGCTTCCGCTTGCCATTGCACAGGCGTATAGGACACATAAACCGGCCAGAGCAGCGCATCTTCGCCCAGCGCAAAGCGCTCGGGCATGTCCCACACATCCCCGCACAGGGCAATGGCCAGACGTTTGCCGCGATAGAGGAAGCACTTAGGTTCCGTACCTTCCCGGTAGTGGTCGTCCGTTCGGGCGACTTCCCGCCAGCCGCGGGATATGCGCCGGTACACCTGTGCAAGGGCTCCCTCCTGCACCAGTGCGCAGGAGGAATAGATGCTCTCGCCGTCCCTTTCCAGAAAGCCCAGCAGAATATCCACGCCCTGTTTTTCCGATATCCGCCTGACCTGCGCCATGGCGTCCCCTGCTGCGGGAACGGCCATTGACCGATCCTGCGCATAGGTCCAGCCAAGGCAATCAAAGCCCTGCAAAAACGCCTCGCCAAAGCAGACGAGCGCCGCGCCCTGCTCCCTTGCCTGTGCTGCAAAACGATCGATTTGCGCAAGGTTGTGGACAATGTCCCCATTCACAAACCTTGCCGCGGCCAGTGCTATTCGCATGGTGTGCCTCCATTTTTCCGCACAGACGCTTATTCTTTCCACATGGCGGCAGCTTCCCGGGCAATCCGCTTCACTTGCTCGGGCACTTCCGGCGGCTCCACGCTGGGTTCCGCCACAAAATATCCCTGTGCGTAGCCTGCGCCAAGGCTTGCCGCCATGCGAAGTTCCGCCTCGGTTTCGACACCCTCGGCCATCACCAGCATGCCGCGCTCGTTTGCAAAAGCCACCAGCTGCTTGAGGAACGTCTGTCGATAGCTGTCCGTATCCAAATTGTGCACAAGGCTTCGGTCCAGCTTAATCATTTCGGGATACAGTGTCAGCAGCGATGTCCGCCCATTGTAGCCCGTGCCGTAGTCATCCAGGGCAAAGCTGCCGTGAAGGCTGCGGAGAAGCGCGCGTTTGCGAGCCATCAGCTCCATGTTCATGGGTTCGCCCTCGGTCACTTCCAGCACCACGCGATGATCCAGCCGCGGCAGGGCAATGGCGCGCAGCTCCTCGAAATCCTCCTGGGTGAGGCACTCGTTGGCGATGGAGTTGATGAGCAGCCGGCAGTTCTCCGGCAGCTTGCCGCTTTCGCAATCCCGCACCGCCTGCCTGACAGCGCCGAAAAGCGTCAGTTTTTCCACCTGATACAGCATGCCAAGCGATTTAGCCGCGCTGAGCACCTCCAGGGGATTGGCAAAGTCCTTGTCCGTGGGGCGCATGAGCATTTCGTAGCCCACCACTTTTGCATCCTTCAGGCGCAGCACCGGCTGATAAGCAAACTGCACCAGCTGCCCATGAATCAGGCGATTCAGCCGATCCAACACCGGCAGGCGCTGGCCGGTGCGCGCCTCATGCTGCGCGTCGTACAGCACGATGCGTCCCTTTCCTGCACGCTTGGCGGCGTACATGGCCGCATCAGCACAATGCATGAGATCCACCGGCGTTACGGCATCCTCCGGATAGCGCGCCGCACCCGCGCTGGCGGCAATGGGCACCTCGCCCCAGCCGTACACCTCGCCGGTCAGCCGGCTCATCCGCTCTTCCATGATCCGCAGGAAGGCCTCGCGCTTTTCATCGTTTTCAAAACCGTAAAGGAACGTGAAGAATTCATCCCCCGAGCGCCGTGCGGAAAATCCGCTTGCGCCGGTGATGGTCTTCAACCAGTTGGCAAAAACGTGGATATAGCTGTCCCCGCTCTCGTGGCCGTAGGTATCGTTCACTTCCTTCAGGTTATCCAGATCCCACATAATCAGTATACCCTTGCCCAATGCGGCAGGCTGACAAAGCGTCTGGCGCAGCCGCTCCTGGAAAGCGCGGTTGTTCATCAGGTCGGTGAGCACGTCATAGGCATGCTCATAATCCAGCTTCAGCCGCCGGTCGACCTGCATGGTCACATCCGTCACAACGCCGCGCACATCGCCGCCGTTGTTCCGGATGCACAGGCGCACCCAGTGGTGGGCGCCATCCTCCATTTGCATGCGGAACACCCGCTCCTCCTGGCTCAGCCGGTCGCGGAAAAGCTGGCGCATTTTCGCTTCAAATTCGGCGCAGTCCATTTCCGCCGTGTGTTCCTCAGGGTCAAAGCCCATCATGTGCACCAGGTCGCCTGCAATGAACACCTTGTCCGCATTATGCTTGCATTCAAACACGCCGAACAATTCGCCTGTCATGGAGGCAATTTCGCTGAAACGGGAGGCGCTGGCAATGGCCTCGGCATTCTTCTTCTCCACAGCCTCTGTCAGCAAATCAATTTCTCGAACCCCCGTGCGGGGCAGATGCAGCTCCTTGCCGGGGTTCATTTTCTCAATTTCGCCTGCCAGGCGGGTCATGGGGTACGACATTGACCAGGAAGTAACCGCAATCCCCAACATACCGATCACCCAGGTGGCACTCCCCAGCACCCCCAGCACCACAATCACCTGCGTTGCCGCCCGATCCAGGGACGCCATGGGCGTAACCGCAGCCAACACCAAATTCCCTTGCCCATAAGGGGAGTTAACTGCATACAGCGAAAGCGGCGTCACCGCGGCAGCCAACATTTGCCGGATACCTTCCACATCGTTCACGCGGTAGGTATCCAGCCCTGCCAGAGGCTGAATCGTCAGATTTTCGTTGGCAAGATAGGCTGTGTAGGCCGCGTCGCCTGTTGTCCAAAGCACGTGCAGGCTGTTACCGTCCTGTGTAGCCACCAGCCATGCGCCTCCGCCGTCGCCAAGCTCCGCGACGCCCATTGCATCGCTCAGGCAGCGCTGCGTGATGCCAACACCCAGCACGCCCCACAGCTTTCCTTCATCGGTATACAGCGGCACAGAGTAGGTGATGGTATCCGCCGTGTCCTGCGCGTAAAGCTTATGCCCGGTAGACCAATAGCCCCATGCAGAGGCTTTGGCAGTGCTGACGCCCTCCTGCGACATATACGCCTGACGGGGCTTGTCAAAGAAATCCGTTGAGGGGCACATATCCGGCAAATAGCATTGCTGCCAGGAGCTGGCCAGCGCCAGGTTGTGCTCGCGTGCAATGGCCGAAGAGCCCGCCCGCAGCAGCAGGTCGGAATTATCCGCCGAGTAGTTGACGGGATCGGTGGATTGCAGATACAGCGCGGCATAGTTCTCCTCGCTGTCCTCGCGTCCCACGCCGTTAAGGATCAGGAATACATCGTCCACTTTCTTCTGATGAATCAGATTTTCCAGCTGCGGATACATACTTTCCAGCAGTCGCTGGTTCAGCACCGGATTATCCGCAATCTCGTCCACATCGGCGTTCCGCTGCGCCAGCTGCTGTGACAGGGTTTCATTGAGCGCATCCGCCGCGTCGTTCAGGTTGGAATAGCGCCACAGCTGCTGCATCACGCTTTGTGCGCTGGAATCCACCCGCTGCTTGAAAGCGTCGTGCGTGCTGTCGCGCAGCGTGGTGCGAAAAAGGTTTGAGGTCAGCACCAGAAAATAAACGCCAACGATGATGCTGAGGACAACGAGCATCCGGATGAACAGCTGTGTAAACAGCCGGCGACTCCGCTTTGCTTTTTTCTTTTTCACCCGTTTTTCGTCTCCTTCCTTCGTGCACCATCAAAGTTACAGCGCTGTCAGCGCCTGGGTAAGCGTCTGTTTCCAGGCTTCAAACGCTTCCTCCGTGAAAACCTTCGCCGATGCTTCCTCCATGGACAGACCCGTGCTCAGTGCGCTGGTGATCTGTTCGCGCAGTTTCTCGCACTCGGCTTTGAGCTGATTTTCCAGCACATTGCGCGCCTGATATTCGTTTTCAAAGGGCGGCGTGTAAATGAGCTCTCTGGTGGTCATGGTTTCCGCGCTCACCAACAGGCTCTGGCCGTTGGCGGAATCCTCCGGAATGTTCAATTCCGCCATGGCCTTGTGAATGCTGTCCGGCGCCACGGCAGCGTTGGTCACCGGCATATAGCTGCTCCGGACAGCCAAAGGAATGTTCACTTCCGGCTGCATCAGATAACGCAGGAAGGTCACCGTCGCCCGCTCGCGGTTCTCGTCGCTTTTCACCACCACCATACCGGCGCCCTGCTGCACGGCGCACTTCTTCTCCACCCCTTCAAAAGACGGAACAGGGAACACCTTCACCGTGATGTCCGTCACCTGTCCGTCGCTGGTGGTAACCTGGGTTGGCGTGAAGGCGGCGGAGGATGTGGCGCCCACATAGGCAACCAGATTACCTGTCTTCATATCATCGGAACGATAGCGTCCAAGCGCGTCGAAGTAGCCCTTGCCGAAGGGCACGCAGAAATTCTCCCACAGCCGGCGCAGCACCGTATCCGACAGGTGGAAATCTGCCTTGCCGTCTTTGGTCGCCTGGAAAATGGCGTCGCCCAGCTCGGCGCTGCCCACCAGCAGATAGTTGGCATATGCATCCCGGCCAAAGAAAGGCTTGCCGCCGCTCCACGTATAGTAGCGCTCCGCCACCCGGCACAGTCCTTCCCAGGTGGTCAAATCTTCCTCTGTCACACCGGTTTGGGCAGCAAAAGGTTCCCACTCCGTCCAGTTGACATACAGCGCCTCCGTGCTCTTGCGCACGGGGAGGATGTACAGGCCCTTCTCCGTGCCAAGGCGGCCTTCCGCCAGATAGCTTGGGTTGATAGCGCTAAGCTCCTCCTGCGTGCAGTAGGCGGACAAATCGGCCAACATGCCCTTCTGGGCGTAATTCCAGGCGGAGTCCGTATAAGCAGAAAACGCGTCCGGCAGCTTTTCCGCGCCGACTTTTCCACGAAAGGAGTCCTCCACGCTTTCATACAGGGATGCGATGCTCCCCTTGCTTTGGGATGTGACAACAATGTTTTCCTTCAGACCCACCGTGCGGTTAAAGGCGTCCACCTGCGCTTGAAAGGTTTCCAGCTGCACGCCGCTGTAATAGTTCCATACTGTGATGGCCACCGGCTCTTCCGGCATTTTCTGATTTACGCAGCCGGACAGCAAAAGGCATGCCAACAGCAGCAGGGAAAGCAATTTCTTTTTCATTCGTTCTACTCGTCCTTTTCTTCGTTTGCATCCATCGTTTTTTCCCCGCCGGCAAAAAACGAACGCTCACGTTTTTGTATTATAGACTTGTTCCCGGAACAATGCAAGAAATTTCACCTTTCCCGCTTAGGGCTTCCCTGCATGACCCTTTACAGTTGCCCTTGCTTCCCTTTCTATGCTATAATGCAGCGTATGAGAGGCGTTTTACAAAGGAGGATGTTGCCCATGTTCCGCCGTATTTTCGCGCTGCTTGCAGCCATGCTGTTGCTGCTGCCGGTGCTGCCCGTCCGGGCAGAAGGCAGCTTCGCCTCGGTATTTCTGGTGGTTGATCCCCTTGCAGAGGATCCCATCGGCCTTGCCGCGCTGTGCGAAGGGCAGGTCTACACGGTGTCCGCCGTGGCGCAAAGCCGTGCCGCTTCGCCCATGCTGCTGGGCAGCCGTGCCGGGATGCAGGCCGTGGAAGACTATGCGCTTGCCCCCTGCGGCCTTGCCCGCATAAACGCAGGTCTTGAGGAAAGCGCAGGCTTTGCCATGGGCGAGCTCGCCCCCGGCTATGCCCAGGCGCTTATCCGCTCCTACTGGAATATGGCGACCGTCACCGTGACGGTTACCTCCACCGTTCCGTGGCAGGGGAACAGCTGCTACCTGGTGCAATCCACGCAGGCTTTGCCCTATGGCACGCCTGTGCTGAATGTGGACGGCAACCTGGGGGGACTTGTGGCCGCCCAATGGAGCGAGGGTGCAGGCCGCTATGTGGTTGTGCCGATCCAAACCGTGCGGGATGCCGCCTGGTCTCCTGTTGCGCCCCAAGCCGAAGATTCCCCGGCAGATGACGGATCCGGCACGGTCATCGACGGCGCTGTTCCGCTGGAAGGCGTGACCCTCAGCGCGCAGAACGGTCTGCTCACTATTTCCTGGGAAGGCTGCGCCGATCTGCCGGAAAGCGGCTATGTCACGGTGCTCCTTTATGATACGCTGAACCCCTATTACACCGCCGACATTCTCACGGTGACCCCTGCGTCCGTTCCGGCCCTGGCTGTGCCCGGCAGAACATATGAGGTGCTGGTTGTGTATACCCCGGAGCTTCCCACAGACACCGATTTCCTGTTTCCCGATCAGACGCAGACCTTCACCATGCCGTATACGCACCCCTTCAACCGCTTTGGCTATCGTGATACCGCCTGCTATCTGGGCCGGCTGGAAGCGGGGCTGTCCGAGGACGAAGCAGCTCTCCGCCGTGCCGAGGCCATTACACCCTCGCGTGAAGCCTTCACTGATCCCGATTTTGAGATCTATTGGCAGATGGCCAGCCGTTATCGGGTGAAAAAGTCCAGCTCCAGCATGTTAACGGTTACCCTTGAAACCCCGGAGGGTTATCTCTACAGCCTTGCCGGTACATTCTTGTTCATGGAAGAGTTGGACAGCGAGGGCGACGTTTGGAACGTACCCGTGCAGTCCCTGCTGGACGCGTATTTGCCGGAGGAGGACGGCTTTGCCGCCGGAACTTATCACCTGTCCTATTACTTTGACGGCGCGCTGGTGAACACACTGACCTTTGAGCTGGACTGATTTGCCAGCAAACGCCTTTCCCTCATGATTTTCCCGCCCAAGGAGGTTCGCTTTCCCCATGGCCATCACTGCTTATTGCAAAAAATGTCACCAGGATGTTCCCTTGGGCGACTTGTGCCCCCGTTGTGGCGGCAAGCTTCCCCGCTCTTCCGCCCGGGTGGCCTGGTGCATCCGGCACACCCCTGTGGAGGACTGGATGTGCTGGAACGCCATCGCGCGCATTCTGCTTCCTGCCTATGCGGTGGTGCTTGGGCTGATTGTGCTGCTTGAGGCCTTGCAGGGCGGCGCAGAAGCCGTGCAGCGCCTGCTGTTTGGCGGATTTTTGCTGAGCATGGCGCTGCTGCTGGTCTTCACCGTCTTTGTGGCGCTGCTGCTTTTGCACCTTCAGGGGGATGACCTGCTGGACTGTGTGGTGGACAGCCGCGGCGTACACGTGCAGCAATATTTGCTCCATCCCACGCCGCTGCGGCTGCTGCTGCGTTTTCGCTCCCCGGCTTTGATGGCACAGACGGACAACAGCGGCGGCACGCCCACGCTGCTCATCGCTCAGCGGGAACTGAGCTGGAAGGATATTGCCCGCGTGCAGCTGTGGCCGGAAAAAAATCTGGTGTTGTTTTATGCACCGCAATGGTGGATGCGCCTTGCGTTGTACTGCACGCCCTTCACCTGGCCGGACGTGATGGCCTACATGCGCGACAAGGTAGGCCGCAAAAAGAATCTGCTGCTGCCCCGGGAACTGGTTGCGCCGCCCAAGCCCCGTGCTGCCAAAGCGGCAAAGAAAACGGAAACCATGCCTGCGGAGGCAATGCCCGCCCCGGAAGAGGCGCCTGTGCAGGTGCCCCACCCGCCGCAAGCAGACGCCGCATCCGCATCAGGCGGCAGCGGCAACAAGCTTTCGGAAAATGCAGCCGACATGGCGGCAGACGCCGCTGCGCCCGAACAGACCGCAGATTTCGTTCCTTTGGCGGATGTGCTGAAAGAGCTGCAAGAGCAGGAAAACGAAAAACCCTGAAGAAAGCAGATCAAGCCCCGGCATTTCTCCCACCTGCAAAGACAAAGCCTATCCTGGCCGGCATGAAAGCCGGCTTTAGACTGTCGACAAACCATGATGAGAAGGTGTCGGATGGGCATCATAACCCTCTGACTGGATTCGTATCGACCGGCTATGCCGGTCGGGCGGGGTGGTTTCGGCCAAAGGCGAAACCATTCCTTCCATTTTTCACGATCGTCAGCTTCGCTGGCAGTGAAAAATGCAAACTCGACAAAGTGGCAAAGCCACTTTGTCGACACGCTGTGGCCGGCATGAAAGCCGGCCCTTTTTGTGCCCCAAAGCACGCCTTTTTTCACGCCAGATAGACATGCATAACTTTTTTTCACGCGAATGTTGACAGCTTTACTCGGGTATGCTAAAATAGCTCCGGAATCCCGATAGGAGTTGTCGGGATTGATGCAAGGACAGGCTTTGCGCAGTGTTTTCATCCTGGTGCAGCGCCTGTTGCCGGAAAAGAAAGGAGTCGCGCATGAGGCTGTCCACCAAGGGTAAGTATGGGTTGTATGCCATGTTCTACCTGGCACAGCACACGGGCGACGGCCCCCAGCCGCTCAAAGCCATCAAAGGCATTGGTGTGCCGGAGAACTACCTGGAGCAGCTGCTGGGCAACCTTCGCCGTGCTGGCTTGGTGACCACCGTGCGCGGGGCGCAGGGCGGTTACAGCCTTGCCGCCAAGCCGGAGGACATCACCGTTGGCGACATCCTTGACGCCATGGAAGGCCCGCTGAACCTGGCTGAATGCCTCCATGACGAGGGCTGCTGCAACCGCAGCGGCCAATGCCGCACCCGTCGCGTGTGGGAATACCTTTCCGACAGCATCAACCAACTGTTGCAATCCGTCACCCTGCGGGACATGATGGAGCAGGAACGCTTCGACATCCCGAAAGCAGACCAGGCAAAGGAGTAATTCACTCATGGATCGCATTTACATGGATAACGCCGCAACCACCGCCGTCGCACCGGAAGTGCTGGAGACCATGCTGCCCTACTTCCACGATATATACGGCAACCCCTCCAGCATCCACTCCACCGGCCGGGACGCCCGCCGCGCCGTGGACGCCGCCCGCCGCCAGGTAGCCAACGCCATCGGCGCCAAGCCGCAGGAGATTTACTTCACCGCCGGCGGCTCGGAAAGCGACAACTGGGCCATCAAGGGCACAGCCTTCGCCAAGCAGGGCAAGGGCAACCACATCATCACCAGCGCCATTGAGCACCACGCAGTGCTGCACACCTGCGCATGGCTGGAAAAGCACGGCTTTGAAGTGACCTATGTGCCGGTGGACGAGTTTGGCCGCGTCAATCCCGCCGATGTGGAAAAGGCCATCACGGACAAGACCATCCTCATCTCCATTATGGCGGCGAACAACGAAATCGGCACCCTTCAGCCCATTGCGGAAATCGGCAAAATTGCCCACGAGCACGGCATTGTTTTCCACACCGATGCAGTGCAGGCCATCGGCGCCATCCCGATCAATGTGGACGCCATGAACATTGACATGCTGAGCATGAGCGGCCACAAGTTCCACGGCCCCAAGGGCATTGGCGTGCTGTATATCCGCACCGGCGTGCGCATTGACACCTTCATGCATGGCGGCGCGCAGGAGCGCGGCCAGCGCGCAGGCACGGAAAACCTGCCCGGTATTGTGGGCATCGGCAAGGCCATTGAAATGGCCACCCAGAACCTGGAAAGCAACGCTGCACGCATGTCCCGCCTGCGTGACCGGCTGATTGACGGCATCCTGGCGGAAATTCCGGATGTGCGCCTGAACGGCCACCGCACCGAACGGCTGCCCAACAACGTGAACGTCTCCATCCGCTATGTGGAAGGCGAAGCGCTGCTTCTGCGACTGGATCTGGCCGGCATCGCAGGCTCCAGCGGTTCGGCCTGCACCAGCGGCAGCCTGGATCCCAGCCATGTGCTGCTGGCGATCGGCCTGCCCCATGAAATTGCCCATGGCTCCCTGCGCCTGAGTCTTGGCACGGACACCACCGACGCGGACGTGGACGAGGTGCTGCGCGTGCTGCCCGGCATTGTGAAGACCCTGCGGGAGATGAGCGCACTCAACCCCAACACTTCCCCGTTGGGCGGCAGCTGCCCCTTCATGTGCACCAAGTGCGACCCGAAGAAAGATTGACGGCATTGTTTTACAAGGAGGACAAGCCTTATGTATAGCGAAAAAGTGATGGATCATTTCTCCAACCCCCGCAATGTGGGCGAGATCGAAGACGCAAGCGGCACCGGCACGGTGGGCAATGCCAAGTGCGGCGACATCATGAAGATGGACATCAAGGTGGAAAACGGCATCATCACGGATGTGAAGTTCAAAACCTTTGGCTGCGGCGCTGCCATTGCCACCAGCTCCATGGCCACAGAAATGGTGAAGGGCAAGAGCATTGACGAGGCGCTGCAGCTGACCAACAAGGCTGTTGCCGAGGCGCTGGACGGGCTGCCCCCTGTAAAGATGCACTGCTCCATGCTGGCTGAGCAGGCCATCCATGCCGCCATTGACGACTATCGGAAAAAGCATCCGGAAGGCTGAAAAAGCCATGCAACCGCTCAAGCGACCTGATCGCCTGGGCGGTTTTTTAGACGGAAAACAGCTATGCCGTTCCGGCTCCATCGTGCTTTTTGCACTTCCGGCCATGCGCAGGCCGGAAGCTGCGCCGCGGAATCTCTTGAATGGAACATTTTCTTTCGATTTTCCTGCCGAAGAGATGCGAAAGCAGACCCGCAAATCTTGACAAAGGCCGCCATTCCGTTCTAAAATAAGCAGTTGGCTTTTTATCGTCAGGAAAGGAGGGACTTGTTTGGCGCTTTTTGCACCCACCATGCCCGCGCCGCTTTGCCTTGCGCTGCGCACACGCCGCCGCAGACCACGCCCTCCCGCTGCCTTTGCGCATTGCCCTCCGCCGTAACGTTCCGGCCGGGCGCTGCCTGACCCACGGTACATGACAACGACGACCAATGGAGGAAAAAACAATGCTGCCCGCACGTGATACCCAGGCCTTCCGCAACCTGCTGCACCAGCAGGTGGAAAAGCGGCGGACCTTCGCCATTATTTCTCACCCCGACGCAGGTAAGACCACCCTCACCGAAAAGCTGCTGCTATACGGCGGCGCCATCCGCTCCGCCGGCAGCGTCAAGGCGCGCAAGAGCGACAAGCACGCCACCTCCGACTGGATGGACATTGAAAAGCAGCGCGGCATTTCCGTCACTTCTTCAGCTATGCAGTTCGAATATGACGGTTTCCGCATCAACATTCTGGACACCCCCGGCCACCAGGATTTCTCCGAGGACACCTACCGCGTGCTGGTTGCGGCCGACGCGGCTGTGATGCTCATTGACGCGGCCAAGGGCGTGGAAGCGCAGACCATCAAGCTCTTCAAGGTTTGCCGGATGCGCAACATTCCCATTTTCACCTTTGTGAACAAGATGGACCGCGCCGCGAAGGATCCCTTTGCGCTGATGGAGGAACTGGAGCAGGTGCTGGGCATCCGTTCCTGCCCCATCAACTGGCCCATCGGCGTAGACGGCGACTTCCAGGGCGTATATCACCGGGATACGCGCATGGTGGAGCTGTACACCGGCGGCGATCACGGCAAGACGATGGTGGAAAAAACCGACATCCCCGTGGATGATCCGATGCTGGAAAAAGTGCTGGACAAGCACTATCGCGACCGGCTGCACGAGGAGATTGAGCTGCTGGACGAAGCAGGCGACGCCTTCGACCTGGACGCGGTACGCAAAGGCGAATTGACGCCCATGTTCTTCGGCTCTGCGGTGACAAATTTCGGTGTGGAGCCGTTCCTGGATCGATTCCTGCAATACACGCCTCCGCCCTTGCCCCGGCAGAGCGACATGGGGCTCATCGGCCCTGAAGAGCCTTACTTCTCCGGCTTTATTTTCAAGATTCAGGCCAACATGAACCCCGCCCACCGCGACCGGCTGGCCTTCATGCGCATTGTAAGCGGCGCATTTGAAAAGGGTATGGAGGTATGGCATTCCGGCACAAACAAGGCGGTGGCGCTCAAGCAACCCCAGCAATTCATGGCCGACGAACGCGAAGCCGTGGAGGAAGCCTGGGCAGGCGACATCATCGGCCTGTTTGACCCCGGCATCTATCAGCTGGGGGACACGCTTTCCACGGGGCCGAAGCTCCACTATGAAAACATCCCCGTCTTCGCGCCGGAATTTTTCAACCGTGTGCGTCCCCTGGACAGCATGAAGCGCAAGCAGTTCCAGAAAGGCATCAGCCAGCTGGCCGAGGAAGGCGCCATCCAGACCTTCATCCGCACCGAAACCGGGCGGGAGGAGTTCATGGTGGGCGTTGTGGGCGTTTTGCAGTTTGAAGTGCTGGAGCATCGCCTGAAGACCGAATATCAGACGGACATTGTGATGGAGGGCATGCCCTTCCGTTTTGTGCGCTGGGTGGTCAAAACCCCCAAGCCCGTGGAAGACCTGAAGCTTACTTCCACCTCCGGCCGCGCCAAGGATAGCCGCGGACGGGACGTGCTGCTGTTTGAAAACGAGTGGAGCATCCGCCTTGCCTGTGAAAACAACGAGGGGCTGGAGCTGGCTGACACCGCCAACCGCCTGTGATGCGCCCCGATCCCTTTGCACGACCATAGAAAGAGGTTAATGAATAGCATGATTCGTGAAGACATTCGCAATATTGCCATTATCGCCCACGTTGACCACGGCAAGACCACGCTGGTGGATCAGATGCTCAAGCAGGGCGGCGTATACCGCGAGAACCAGCAGACGGTTGACCGCGTGATGGACTCCAACGACATCGAGCGTGAACGCGGCATTACCATTTTGTCCAAGAACACAGCAGTGCACTATCAGGGACACAAGATCAACATTGTGGACACCCCCGGCCACGCGGATTTCGGCGGCGAGGTAGAACGCGTGCTGAAAATGGTGGACGGCGTGCTGCTGCTGGTGGACAGCTTTGAAGGCCCCATGCCCCAGACCCGTTTTGTGCTGAAAAAAGCCCTGGAGCTGAAGCTGAAGGTGCTCATCGTTATCAACAAGATTGACCGCCCCGACGCGCGATGCGACGAGGTTGTGGGGGAGATCCTGGACCTGCTGATCGACCTGGACGCCGACTCCAGCACCATTGAAAATCCCATCCTCTACGTCAGCGCGCGCAAGGGCACCGCGACCCTGGACCTGGACAAGCCCGGCACCGATCTGCGCCCGCTGTTTGACGCCATCCTCAAGTATATCCCCGCCCCCAATGGAGACCCCGACGGCCCCGCGCAGGTGCTGATTTCCACCATCGACTACAGCGAATATGTGGGCCGCATCGGCGTTGGCCGCATCACCCGCGGCACCTTCAAGGCCGGCATGAACGTGATCCACACCAACCTGGAAACCGGTGTGACCAGCCCCATGTGGCGCCTGAGCGGCCTGTTCCAGTATGACGGGCTGAAGCGTGTGCCCGCGGAGAGCGTCAGCATGGGCGACATTGTAGCCCTGTGCGGCATGGAGGATATCTCCATCGGCGACACGGTGTGCGACCCCAGCTGCGTGGAGGGGCTGCCTTTTGTGAAGATTTCCGAGCCCACCGTGAGCATGACCTTCCGCGTGAACGACAGCCCCTTTGCCGGCCGTGAAGGCACCTACGTGACCAGCCGCCACCTGCGCGCGCGCCTGATGCGTGAGTTGCAGACCGACGTGAGCCTGCGGGTGAACGACACCGATTCCACCGACGCCTTTGAGGTGTGCGGACGCGGTGAGCTGCATCTGTCCATCCTGATTGAAAACATGCGCCGCCAGGGCTACGAGTTTGCCGTGAGCAAGCCCCAGGTGATCTACAAGGTCATTGACGGCGTGAAGTGTGAACCCATCGAGCGCCTGGTAGTGGATACGCCCCAGGCCAGCGCGGGCGCGGTAATTGAGAAAATCGGCCGCCGCCGCGGCACGCTGGAGCACATGAGCGGCCTTGACCGGGTGCGCCTGGAGTTCCTGGTGCCATCCCGCGGCCTGTTTGGCTACCGCAGCGAGTTTATGACCGATACCCGCGGTGAAGGCATTATGTCCGCCACCTTTGAGCGCTATGAGCCCATGAAGGGCGACATCCCGCACCGCAACGTGGGCGCACTGGTGGCGCATGAAAGCGGCGTGAGCACCTCCTACGGCCTGTTCTATGCCCAGGAGCGCGGCACCCTGTTCATCGGCGCAGGCCAGAACGTGTATGAAGGCATGATCGTTGGCCAGAACGCCCGCCCGGACGACCTGGTGGTAAACGTGTGCAAGCAGAAGCATGTGACCAACATGCGCAACGCCTCCGCCTCCGAAGACGCCATGCGCCTGATCTCCGTGCATCCCATGACGCTGGAAGAATGCATGGAGTTTGTGGATGACGATGAGCTGCTGGAAATCACCCCCAAAACTCTGCGGATGCGCAAAAAGATTCTTTCCGCAGGCGATCGCGCGCGGCAGTGGCGCTATAACAACAATTGATGATTGCAGCAAGGCAGGATGCCCCTCCGACACCTTCTCATAGGGTTTGTCGACAGTCTGAGGCAGGATGCAAAAAGCATCCTGCCTGCTTTTTTCGCATGACCAGCCGCAAAGCTGCTTTTCCCTCGCCCGGGTTGCACAACCCGGCAAGGTGTGATAGAATGAGCCAATGCTTCAAACAGTAAGGAGAGAAACCATGCTTCAAAATTACGAACTGCGTGCCCAGGCGCGCAAAGCATTGCAGAACAACTGGCAAATCGCCCTGCTGGTTGGACTTATCGCCATGTTGCCCTCTATCATTTCCCAAGTGGTCGCCACGCTCACGGGCGGCAACCTGGCCACCCGAATGATGGAGACCATCTCCAGCGGCAATGTGCAAATGCTCACTTCCGATCAGGCTCTTGCTTCTTACCTGCAGGGTCTCCTCCGGGACAGCGGCTATCAGGCGACCGCCCTTGTCAGCGTGCTGGCCTGGTTGATCGCACCGGTGCTGTCGCTCGGCTTCACGGCTTATCTGCTGGGGCTTGTCCGCATGAACGCTGGCGGCGTGGCCGCTGTGTTCAGCCGCGCCAAGGTGTGGTATAAGGCCATCGGTCTCAACCTCCTGGTAAGCATCAAGGTCTTCCTGTGGGGGCTGCCCGGCGCTGTGCTGACCTTCGGCGGTATCTTCCTGGCTACAAGCAGAGCCACCCTCAGCAATTGGAACGCTGTGCTTAATGGCATCTCCATCCTTTACTCCCTCGGCCTTGCAGCCATGACCGTGCCCATGGTGTTGGCTGCCCTGCGCTATGCCATGGCTACCACCGTGCTGGCTGACGCACCGGAAACAGGCGTGTTCGCCTGCGTCAAGCGCAGTAAAGAGCTAATGCAGAACCGTAAGGGCGCGTACTTCACACTGATGCTGTCCTTCATCGGATGGGCGCTTCTTCTGTCCATCACACAGGTGCTGCTGATGAGTCTGGTTGGCTATGTGATTGCTTCCACAGTGTATATGGTGCTGAACCTTGCCTTGCAGGTGTATATGAATGCAACCTCGTGTGAATTCTATTTGCAGGTGAAGGGCGAGGAGCCCATCATCGTGCTGGATGCACCCAATCAGGAGAACTAACCCCCCCAGGATGGGTTTCGAAAGGGACGAAGTCCCTTCGCAGGGTGCAGGGGCGGCGCCTCTGCCGGGTCGAGACAGCGCCCAGATACCCTTCCGCGCGATTTTTGCCGCAGGCAAAAGAGCTCGTGCATCCTCAAGGAACCCCAAAATGGGTTTCGAAAGGGACGAAGTCCCTTCGCAGAGTGCAGGGGCGGCGCCTCTGCCGGGTCGGGGCAGCGCCCAGATACCCTTCCACGCGATTTTTGCCGCAGGCAAAAGAGCTCGTGTATACACCAAGGAACCCCAAAATGGGTTTCGAAAGGGACGAAGTCCCTTCGCAGGGTGCAGGAGCGGCGCCTCTGCCGGGTCGGGGCAGCGCCCAGATGCCACCCGCGCGATTTTTGCCGCAGGCAAAAGAGCTCGTGCATCCTCAAGGGAGCCTCTTCACAAGCATCCCCTTTTTCCTTCACGGAAGGCACTGTTGCCTTCCGCTTTTTGTTTACAAACCTTCCCTGACATCCTTGCTCCCCGCTGCTGCCGCCTCTCCTTCCTTGTCGTCTGTTTTCAAAAATGCATTTTATATATTTTAAAAATGCATTTTTCTTTCTAAAATCCTTGCTTTTTCTTTTTTTTTGATTATAATAGAACCAATGCCTTGCTTTTTGCAATCCTGCCATGGTGCAGCTGAGATTTGTCCTGCACCTGTGCAGCCATCAAACGCAGGGCCATCACAGGCGCGGCTTTCCGCGCTGTTTGCAGGAGGCAGCCCACCATGGCATTGACCATCTCCCATAGGGTTCAAAATATCGCACCGTCCCTTACACTGCAAATTGACGCACGCGCCAAGGAAATGCGCGCTGCCGGGCTGGATGTGATCGGTTTTGGCGCAGGCGAGCCGGACTTTCCCACCCCCCAATATATCTGTGATGCAGCCAAGGAAGCCATTGACCTGGGTTTGACTCGTTATACCCCTGCCGCAGGCACCAAGGAGCTGCGCAAGGCCATCTGCGAAAAGCTGCGCAAGGATAACGATATGACCTATACCTATGGCGATATTCTGGTGTCCAACGGCGCCAAGCATACGCTGTATACCATCTTCCAGGCCATCCTTGACCCCGGCGACGAGGTGTTGATCCCCACCCCCTGCTGGGTCAGCTATCCGGAAATGGTGCGCATGGCGGGCGGCGTGCCCGTGTTTATCCCGGCGGACGAAAGCACGGACTTTATTCCCACCAACAAGGACATCGCCAGCCGCGTGACCCGCCGCACCAAGGCGATTATTATCACCAGCCCGTCCAACCCCAACGGCAGCGTGTGGAGCCGTGAACAGCTGCAATTTGTGGCGGATCTGGCCGTGAGCCACCCTTTCTATGTGGTGAGCGATGAAATTTATGAAAAATTGCTCTATGACGGGCGCGAGCATCTTTCCATCGCGCAGTTGGGCGAGCAAATCAAAGCGCAGACCTTCCTTGTCAACGGCATGAGCAAGGCTTATGCCATGACTGGCTGGCGCATCGGCTATGTAGCCGGCCCCAGGCACGAAATCACCGCAATGGCTTCCTTCCAGTCCCAGGCCACCAGCAACGCGAACTCCATCGCCCAGTATGCCGCCATGAAAGCCTTGCAGGGCGACCAGAGCTGTGTGAAGGAAATGGTGGCAGAGTTTGAACGCAGACGCAACGCCATGGTGGAAAAAATCAACAGCATTCCCCGCATCTCCTGCCGCAAACCCGCAGGCGCATTCTATATTATGATGAACATCAAGCAACTGCTGGGCAAGCACTACAACGGCCGCATGCTGGAATCCTCCATGGACTTTGCCGAGCTTCTGCTGGCGGAAAAGCAGGTGGCCGTGGTGCCCGGTGTAGCCTTTGAAGCGGAGGGCTTCTGCCGGTTGAGCTATGCCGCATCCATGGACTCGTGCATGCGCGGGCTGGATCGCATTGCAGAATTTGTGGATTCCCTCAGCTGATGAAAAAATGCATCGGAAATGCAGGACTTCTTGCAGGATTTTCATCAACAATAGCAAAATGAATTGCTAGAAAACGGTTGCAGGCCTTGTGCCCGGCGCTTTCGCAGATTTTCCCCCTAGAAGGAGGTCGTTCATTATGCTGGAGTTTGACCCCAAATTGAACCTGATTATGCAGGCTAAGTATAAATACAGCCTGCAGGATGTAGCAGAACCTAACCTGTATCGGGAAATTTATGATTATGAGCACATTCCGAAAATCGCCTTCAACATGCGCCATGTGCCGGAGGATATGCCGGAGGAAATTTGGCTGACGGACACGACCTTCCGGGACGGGCAGCAATCAGTAAGCCCCTTCACCCCTGCACAGATTGTGCACCTGTTCAAGCTGATGAGCCGCCTTGGCGGCCCCAAAGGGCTTGTTCGGCAAAGCGAGTTTTTCCTTTATACCGATAAGGACAAGGAAGCGCTTCGCCGCTGCCAGGATCTTGGCCTGAAGTTTCCCGAAATCACCACATGGATTCGCGCCAATGAGAAGGATTTTCAGTTGGTGAAACAGGCCGGTGTGCAGGAAACGGGCATCCTTGTTTCCTGCAGCGATTATCACATTTTCCATAAGATGCACCTGACCCGCCGCCAGGCGATGGACAAGTACCTCGGCATCGTCAAGGAAGCGTTGAATCAGGGCATCCGCCCCCGCTGCCACTTTGAGGACATCACCCGTGCGGACTTCTACGGCTTTGTAGTGCCCTTTGCTGAGGAATTGATGGCTCTCAGCCAGGAAAGCGGCATCCCCATCAAAATTCGTGCCTGCGACACCATGGGCTTTGGCGTAACGTATTACGGCACAGCGCTTCCCCGCAGTGTGCCGGGCATTGTCTACGGTCTGCGGCACTATGCCGAGGTACCCTCCGCGCAGTTGGAGTGGCATGGCCACAACGATTTCTACAAGGTGGTTTCCAACGCCGGCGCTGCATGGATGTACGGCTGCTCGAGCGTCAACTGCTCGCTGCTGGGCATTGGCGAGCGCACCGGCAACTGCCCGTTGGAGGCCATGGCCATTGAGTATCAGGCGCTGCGCGGCACGGACGACGGCATGGACCTCACGGCCATCACTGAAATTGCCGATTATATGGAGCGGGAAATCGGCATCGAAATTAGCCCCAGGCAGCCCTTTGTCGGCCGGCACTTTAACGTCACCCGTGCCGGCATCCATGCCGACGGCATGCTCAAGGATGAGGAGATCTACAACATTTTTGACACCGCGGCTCTGCTCAACCGGCCTGCCACCGTTGCGGTGGACTCCCACTCCGGCCTTGCAGGCGTTGCCCATTGGATCAACAGTTATTTCCGCCTGAAGGGTGACAACATGGTTGCCAAGGATGATCCGCTGGTTGTCAGTATTCGCGCTCAGGTGGATGCGCTCTACGCGCAGGGCCGCAACACCGTCATGGGGGATGAGGAACTGGAGGTTATGGTGCGCAACAACGATGTGGATCGTTATGAGCATCTGCTGTTCCACAAGAGCCACTAATAAAGAAACCAACATAAAAGCCGAGCCCTGGGAGGGAAGACAGCATTCCCCCGCCATGGCTCGGTTTTTTTCTTGACGTCAGCCTTTCGGCTGCGCTTTGTTTTCCATCCTTCAGATGCCCTGCTGCGCCTTTTTCAGCTCCCTGTCAAGCTCTGCGATTGCCTGCGGCGACAACTCCGCAAAGGGGGATTCCGTCACCTGCCGCATGGTGCACATTTCATATTGGAACGCAACGCCCCGCAGTGCCCGCGGGAACAGCCGCTCAAGCACCGCATGGGCAGCAGGATCTTCCACCAGCTGCCGCCAGGGAGTATCAATACCCGCAGGCTCGGGCATGGGAAGGGTCACGGTAAACGTGTATTGCCCGGCCGTCAACGTGCTCGAATGTGCATCGCCGGGCAGGGTGAGCGTAGCCACTGTACCAAAGGGCACCGTGATCTCAAAAATGCATTCATCACCCTGCCAGCGCCATTGCACGCTGCAATCGCCGTTGCCGGTCTTCAGCCGCGCCTGCGCGTGGGCAAAGCTGCGGTCTGGCACCGGTTGCATCACCACGTGCCGGAATGCAGGAACCTCCTCGTCCGGAGCAATGCCGCCCATGGTTCGAACCATCCACGCCAGCACGGAGCCGTAGGCATAGTGGTTGAAGGAGTTCATGCCGTCTCTGTTCATTTCACCATCCGGTTCAATGGAGTTCCACCGTTCCCAAATGGTGGTTGCGCCACGGTTCACTTCATATAGCCAGCCAGGATATTCCTCTCTTGTGAGCAGGGCATAGGCCAGGTCGCTATTGCCGCCCATGGTCAGCGCATGCAGGAGCCACGGGGTACCTACAAAGCCGGTTTCCAGGCTCCGACCTGCATCGTCTATCTTGCGCCTGAGTAAGCGATGCGCCCGTGCAAGCGCCTCCTCCGTGGGGCAAAGGTGCAGATAAATCACCAGGACGCAAGCCGTCTGCGTCTGCACAGCCAAGTTCCCTGTAGGCGTAAAATATTCATTCTGAAAATCCTTTTTGATGGCCTGTGCAAGGGCTGCATAGGTCTTTTCTGTTTCCACATCGTCCAACACATGCGCCGCCTTCGCCGTCAGCACAGTGGAGTAGTAATAATAGGCAGTGGCAATCATGTCCCTGTCTGTTCCTCCATAGACGCTGTTGCCATCCAGTGCCAGCCAGTCGCCCAGCTGAGGCGCGCCCTTCCACAGATGTCCGTGCCCCAATCGCGCACAGTCCGCGGTCACATAGTCCACCCAGTCCTTCATACCGGGCAGCGCCTGACGAAGCACCTGCTTATCGCCGCTGTGGACATAGTTCGTCCACGGCACCACGGTGGCGGCATCGCTCCATGCCGCGCCGCCCGCCAGTTCATAGCCCGCCATAGGGGACACAAAGGGCACGCTGCCATGGAGCTTTTTCTGATCGCTGCGCACGTCCTGCATAAATTTCATCAAGAAGGCCGTGCAATCCGCATTAAAACACGCCGTGTCGCTGAACACCTGAATATCGCCCGTCCAGCCCATGCGTTCATCCCGTTGCGGGCAGTCGGTAGGGATATCTACAAAGTTGCCCTTCTGGCTCCACCACACGTTATCCACCAGCCGGTTCACCTTTGCATTGGACGTCTCCACAAAGCCCGTTCGTTCCATATCGGAATAGATCACGCAGCCGGTGAAATTTTCTGGCCGGGCCTCCATACCCTCCACCGAAAGGTAGCGGAAGCCGAAGAACGTGAAATGCGGCCGCACCACCCGCCGGATGCCGTCGGACACATAGGTGAAGGTACACTTGGCTTTGCGCAGGTTTTCCCGGTAGAGTTTGCCATCGCGCAGAATCTCCGCAAACTTCAGCGTCACCACCGTTCCCTTGGGCGCATCGCACACAAACTCCACCCAGCCTACCATGTTCTGTCCAAAGTCCAGAATTTCCGACGCGCCGGGCACTGTCTGGCAGGCACGCTTTTCCTGCACGCGCAGCAGCGGCGCACGCCGCGGCGTAAGCAGCGCCATGTTTAGTGGGAAGGGCACTGCATTTGTCTCCGGCGCCAGGTTCAGCAAATTCGCATCCAACGTTTCTCCATCATAGATGCTGTCCATCTGCACCGCGCCCCGGGCAATCTGCCAGCTTTCATCCGTGCACACCAACTGCTCCGTACCGTCCTGATAGGGAATGTGCAATTCGGCCAGGAGCGAATAATCCGTGCCGTAGTCCTTCATGCGAGGCTTGAGGCTGTAATGTCCCTTGTACCAGCCGTCGCCCAGCATCACGGTCAGCACATTTTCGCCTTCTTTGGGACAGACCATCAGGGTTTGATAATGCAGGCAGGTGTCATAGGTATGAAAGCCTGGGCTCAGCACCTCTTCGCCCAGCTTTTCACCGTTGAGATATGCCTCGTACATGCCAAGCCCCAGGATGTACAGCCGCGCCGCTTTTGCACCCGGACGCACCGTAAAACGTTTCACGAACACCGGATGCACATCCCGCCCCAGGGGCGAACCAATGGCTTTCGCCTGCCATGCCTCGCCCTGCTTGGCTGTTTCAAACCAATCCCAGGCGCTCCAGCCCTCTTCGTGGGCGTCCGTTCGCACAAACACGCGCCAATAGTAGCGTGTGCGCGGCTCAAGCGTCATGGGCAGTTCCCAGCCCAGGTTATCCATGCCGCTGAGGACACGCCCCGTCCGTGCGTCCTGATGCATGGGCACAAGCCCTGTGTCCAGCAGGCATTCGCCGCTTTCCGGATTCAGCGACACCTGCACGCGGGAAGACAGCAGGTGCGTTCCGGCACTTTCCGCAACGGCATAGCTCAGGCATGCGCGCGGCATGTCAAAACCCAGGGGCCGATGGAGATGGTTCACCTTCATTCGCTCAATTCTCATGCATAGACCCGTCCTTTCTGAAAAATAGCCATACGATTTTTTGATGTTAAGGCAATACCGCACAAATGAGTTGGTGCGGAGGCGAATGAATTTTTCGTCAGATGCAATGGCAGATTTTGA
>CAKUFA010000027.1 GCA_934647165.1 uncultured Clostridia bacterium
TTCGCACCGTGTTTGCACCATGAAAAACATTGATTTTACTGACTTCTTCAATGTTTTCTTATCTGGTGCTACCATTGCCCGGCGGCTTCTCTTTGTTTCAAAATATCTCCATGATTGAGTCTTACAGGTTTTTCAGATACTCTGCGATCTGTTCATCCCTGCAGGAAGGATAGAAGAGCTGCGCGAAATGCTCGCCGCTGATGGTTTCCTTGAGGAAAGTCTGGTCAATATCGTGCAGGATGTCCATCATGGGGCGATGCGTGACCGCCTTTACGGCATCGAGAATTTTCTTGTTGCGCTGCTCCGGCACCACACGCTCCGCCGGATAGCCGTTGCCATGGCCAAACCCGAACAGCTGGCGGAAAATCATTTCCAGCTTAAGCTCAGCCCCCCAGCCGAAATCCTTGGCAAAGGGCAGTGCCACACAGTTGCCATCATTGATCTGGGCAAACATGTAGCCATCCGAAGGATCGACCAGATGGCCGCACAGCACGCCGGGAAATGCATTGCAGGCCAGCATGGCGCCTTCACCCGTTCCGCAGCCGGTGACCACATAGTCCGCCGCGCCGCTGTTGAGCAGGATGCCCGCCAGCAGGCCAGCCTTCACATAGGTAATCTGGCAGGCGTCATCCGCAGTATACATGCCATAGTTATCCACTGTGTGCCCCATGGGCTCCACCACCTTGCGCAGCGTTGCCTCAATGAGCGCATTCTTTCCCGCCTGGCTGTTTTCGTTAATCAGTGCAATTCGCATTTTCTATTCCATCCTTTCGTGGCGTTTGCTTCTATTATCCGCCACTTAGCCGGAAAAATCAAGTGTGCGGCGTGGGAAAAGAGCAGTATAAATACAAAAAAGCTCCTTGACAGTCCTGCCGGTCATGGCTATAATACGGCTATGGACGGTGAATCGTCCGCAGGAGGTTTGTTATGCTGTATGTTGCTTCCTTTACGTTTACGATCCCGGGCGGTTTTGACCGTGCCGGGCATTTGAACGTACCGTGAAAGAGGCAGCCGGCATGGCGCATGGATGATTTCTGCGGATGCAAAAGGCGGGGGCTCTTGACGGGCTTCCGCCTTTTTCTGTGCCAGGAATAGAAAGGGGAAAGCATTATGATTATTGTGCTGAAAAAAGGAACCGATCAGCGGGAAATCGACAGCCTGACCAACACCATCACCAGCTTGGGCGGCGTGACAGTGAACCCCATTGTGGGCACGGACATCACCATTTTGGGGCTGATTGGCGACACCAGCCGTGTGGATCCTTCCCAAATTGAGAGTTTCCGGTGCGTGGATCGCATTATGCACGTGGCGGAACCCTTCAAAAAAGCCAACCGCATGTTCCACCCTGACCCCACGGTGGTGGATGTGAAAGGCGTGCAGGTGGGCGGCAAAAAGCTGGCTGTGATGGCAGGTCCCTGCTCGGTAGAAAGCCGGGAGCAGATCACTTATGTAGCCAAGGCCGTGCAGCAGGCCGGCGCAAACATCCTGCGCGGCGGCGCGTTCAAGCCCCGCACTTCCCCCTATGCTTTCCAGGGGCTGAAGTACGAAGGGCTGGAGCTTCTCTGCGCAGCGCGGGAAGCCACTGGCCTGCCGATTGTAAGCGAAATCATGTCCCCCAACGATATCGACGTGTTTGTAGAGAAGGTAGACCTGATTCAGGTTGGCGCGCGCAACATGCAGAACTTTGACCTGCTGCGCCAGCTTGGGCAAACCCGCAAGCCTATCCTGCTCAAGCGCGGCCTTTCCGCCACGATTGAAGAGTGGCTGATGAGCGCCGAATACATCATGGCCGGCGGCAACCCCAACGTAATTCTGTGCGAGCGCGGCATCCGCACCTTTGAAACCTATACCCGCAACACCGTGGATTTGGGCGCTATCCCCGCTGTGAAGAAGCTCAGCCATCTGCCGGTGATTGTTGATCCCAGCCATGGCACGGGCAAGTGGTGGATGGTGGAGCCTCTGGCGCGGGCTGCCATCGCCGTGGGCGCGGACGGCGTGATGATTGAGGTGCACAATGACCCCGACCACGCCCTGTGCGACGGCCAGCAGTCCATCAAGCCGGATGTGTTTGCACAGGTGATGGATGATATTCGCAAAATTGCCACGGTGGTAGGCCGCGAGGTGTAACCCCCCTACCGGAAAGGATCAGCCATGAAAACCATCGACGTGAAGCTTGGCGAACGCAGCTATCCCATCCATGTGGAGCGGGGCATTCTCCGCCAGGCAGGCGAGTTCTTCCGCACGTGCTTTGGCGACAGCGCCGCCGCCATTGTGACGGATGACAATGTGGCACCCCTGTATCTTGAGCAGGTGGAAACCTCTCTGCGTGCCGCAGGCGTGCGGGTAGCAAGCACCGTGCTACCCCATGGCGAGCAAACCAAATGCCTTACCAGCCTCTCCGCCCTTTATGACTTTCTTGGCGATAACCACATCACCCGCAAGGATGTGGTTGTTGCCCTTGGCGGCGGTGTGATCGGCGACCTGGCCGGCCTGGCAGCCGCCACCTGGCTGCGCGGCGTGCGCCTAATGCAGCTGCCTACAACGCTGCTTGCGCAAGTTGACTCCTCTGTTGGGGGCAAAGTGGCCGTTGATCTGCCCCGCGGGAAAAACCTGGTGGGCGCTTTCTGGCAGCCCACTGTGGTGCTGGCTGACCCGGACGCCCTTTGCACCCTCACAGACGATTACTGGCGGGATGGACTTGGCGAAGTGGTCAAATACGGCTGTATCGGAGACGATGCGCTTTTCCGCCTGTTGGAAAAGGACGCGCCGGGCGGCCGTAACGCACTCATGGAGGATATTGACCTGATCCTGAGCCACTGCATGGCCTACAAAGCCAAAGTGGTTGCCGAGGACGAACATGACACCGGCCTGCGCATGACGCTGAACTTTGGCCACACCATAGCACATGCCGTGGAAACCGTGCAGCATTATCAGGGCTTTCGGCACGGTGAAGCCGTGGCGCTTGGCATGGCCTGCATCACGCAGTTGAGTGAAAAGATGGGCTTGACGGAGCAAGGCACCGCCGCCCGGCTCCTTGCACTGGAGCAGGCCTTGCAGCTGCCTACGGCGCTGCCCGGCGAGCTTTCGCACGCAGAGCTGATTCAAGCCATGATGCAGGACAAAAAGAACGCAGGTAATGTTCTCACCGTGATTCTTCTCCACCACATTGGCGCATGCTATCTCCATCAAACAGACATTTCCTTCTTTGAAAAAGCATAACCATGCCATGCGGGAAAGACGCCACGCCCTGAAACAGGCCAGCGCTTTCCCGCTTTGATTTTTGTCCGAACAAACACCTGTTCCTTCTTCCGGCAGTCAAACCATGCCGCTCCCCCGTCCGTCTTATCATCAGAAGGGAGCTGAGACACATGAAACGTTTGATCCTATTCCTGGCTATGCTGATGCTGTCGGGAAGCGCCTGCGCAGAGAATCTTGTGTCCATCCGCGAGCTGCGCGCCAGCACGCCTGCGCGTTGGCAAACCTGTGTTGCGGGCGTACAAATTGATGCGCCCATCATCCTGCCGGAGGCTGAAACGCTGCCTGCATTGCTGCTTCGGCAGAGAACAGAGCTTAAGCACGCCGTCCCCTCGGGCGCAACCGACTTTTGGGGTACTGGTTCCTTGCCCGGCATTTGCTTTGCCGTTGGTTGGGATCGCACCTTCCGCCACAGCGTTCCCTCCTCGCAATGGGGCATTGCACAGCTGCCCTGGGACGCCGATACACCGGAAGGCAACGATTATCCCATGGAGCAGGCCATGGCGTTTGCACAGCAGGCGCTGCTGGATGCAACCGGGCTTCAGGCGGGCGTTGATTATTATCCAACATTGCCAACTGCGTGCAGCGCCTACTATCTGGTTAACCCTGCCGGGGAGGTACTCACAACTGATGGACCGCTCAACGAGCCCGGCTTCGACCGCGGCGGTTGGGCCTTTTCATGGCCGCTGCTGCTTGATGGGCAATGGCAGGTGGCGAAGCATCCGCATTCCTTCCTCATGGAGGTTGACGGTACCCCTGACCCCTGGCCATGGGATGGCAACACGGCCTGCATTTATGTGGTGGATGACGGGCACTGGGAACTGACGGTGACCGGCTGCCTGGCCGTTGTGCGTGTGCTGACAGAAAATGTTCTGCTGGCAGACTGGCCGCAGATACAGCATGTGCTGGAGGAGCAGATCACCGCCGGTCGTTTGGTGCAGATTAACAGCATTGAGCTTTGTGCGCTCGGATGCTACAACACTCCGGATGGCCGCACGGACGTGCAATGGGCGCTGCCTTTCTGGCGCATCACGGGCATGTTCGCCATTTCACCTGATGAAACCCGGAAGATGCAACTGCATATTCGTGCACAAAGCGGCCAAATGGAAGATCCTCTCTCCCGTGCCCCGCAGCGGTGCAGGGCTGAAGATATGCGCCGCTGAAGCGTTTTTCCATTGCAGACGCAACAAGATTTTTTCGCCCGCAAATAAACGGACAACCAGCACTTTCCTGCCTGCTTCAGGCTGTGGAAGCGCCGGTTGTCCGCATTTCTTTTTCCCCAACTGGTTTGTTATGCGCACTGTATCAGGCGCTTTGCATCACTTGGCATCCGCCCAGTTGGCGCCTTCATGAACATCGGCTTCCAACGGCACTGCAAGGGCAATAACATGCTCCATGGCGTCGCGCAAAAGCACAGAGGCGCGCTCCACCTCATCCGGTGGACACTCCAGCAGCAATTCATCGTGCACCTGCAGGATGAGTCTGCTGCGCAGTTTTTCCCGGCGCAGCGATTCGTCCACACGCACCATGGCCAGCTTGATGATGTCCGCCGCAGTTCCCTGCACGGGCGTGTTCATGGCAGCGCGCTTGCCAAACTCCCGCACCACCTGCTTGGCAGATTGCAGCTCCGGCAGATAGCGGCGGCGCCCCATCAGCGTTTCCGCATAGCCGCGGGTCTTGCCTTCCTCTGCTGCCTCTTCCATAAAGCGCTTTACGCCCGGATATTTTTCGAAATACCTGCGGATAAACTCCTGCGCCTCTCGCGGGCTCACACCGGTGTTGCGGGCAAGGCCAAAGCCGCTGATGCCGTAAATCAGCCCGAAGTTGACTGCCTTGGCACGGGAGCGAAGCTGCGGCGTAACCTCGCTGAGCGGTACATCGAAAATCTCACTGGCCGTGCGCGCATGAACATCCTGGCCTGTGCGGAACGCCTCCAGCATTGCCGCATCGCCGGAAAAGTGCGCCATCAGCCGCAGCTCAATCTGGCTGTAGTCCGCATCCAGCAGCACCCATCCCGCCTGCGGCAGGAATGCCTGGCGGATTTCCTTTCCTTGCGCGGTGCGCACGGGGATATTCTGCAAATTCGGCTCCGATGAGCTGATGCGTCCTGTAGCCGTGGCCACCTGATCGAAATAGCTGTGCACACGTCCACCCGCATCCACCAGTCGCAGCAGCCCCTCCACGTAGGTGCTGTTCAGCTTCACCAGCTGCCGATAGCGCAGCAGCGGCTCAATGACTTCGGGCGCAATATCACGCAGCCCCTCCAGCACCTCCGCCGAGGTGGAATAACCGCGGCTGGTCTTTTTGCCATGGGGCAGCTGAAGCTTGTCAAACAACACCTCTCCAAGCTGCTGGGTGCTATTCAGGTTGAAACTGCCTGCGCCGCAGGCTTCATACACTTGCTGCTTAAGCTGTTCAATTTCCTCTGTGTATTTTTTGCCAAGGGCATGCAGAAAAACTGTATCCACAGCAAAGCCTGCATCCTCCATGCGGAAAAGCACATGGGTGAGGGGCATCTCCACCTGCCGCATCAAGGGCGTCATGTTTTCCAGCTCAATCTCCCGCTCCTGCCGCACGGTCAGCTGCTGCACGCCCCGCGCATCCTGTGAGAGCCCCTCTGCCAGCGCAGCCAGGCCGTAGCTCTTTTCCTGGGGGTTAAGCAGATAGGCGCCCAGCATGGTATCCCAATAGAACTGCTCCGGCAAGGGCAGCCCTGCTTTGCGCAAAATGTGCAGCAGCCGTTTTCCGTCGTGCACAGCAACGGGATGCTCACACAGGAAAGGAGACAGAATCGCCAACACCTCATCAGGCGTAAGACCCGGGTTCAGCAAATCGCCACCCAATACTGCACGGCAGCATGCCCCGTTCCGGGCAGCAAGGGTCACATCGCTGTCGGTCAGGTGCACAGCCACGGGATGGGCTTCCTCCCCCAGCGCATCAAGCCATGCCTGCAGGGCGGCTGCCTCCGTCAATTCCGCCGGATCAGCGAATTTCATGTCTTCCTGCGCAGCTTCGCTCCTGGTTGAGGCAGGTGCTTCCGCCCCTTCTTCCCCGGTGATGCGCTTCACAAGGCTGTTCAGCCGAAGTTTTTGCAGGGCGGGCACCGCTTGGCGGAAATCCGGCAGTGCACAGTCACGCAGCGTCCACACAACCGGTGCATCCCGGCGGATGGTGGCCAGCTGCCGGCATTGCCGCGCCTGTTCGGCATAGGTTGCCAGTTTCTCCCCCAGCTTGCCTTTTACCTCGCCTGCATGGGCCAGCACATTGTCCAGGCTGCCATATTGCTGAAGCAGCTTCACAGCTGTTTTGTCCCCCACACCCGGAATGCCGGGAATATTGTCGCTGGAGTCCCCCGCCATGCCCTTCCAGTCCGTCACCTGCTCGGGGGTAAAGCCATATTCCTCATAAATTTTTGCCGGTGTGAAACGCACCGTTTCACTGATGCCCTTGCGTGTAAACATCAGCTCCGTTTCTCCGTCCACCAATTGAAGCGCATCCCGGTCACCTGTGAGGAGCAGCGGTTTCACACCGGCAGCCTCGCCTTTTTGTGCCAGCGTGCCCAGCAGATCGTCCGCTTCCCAGCCCGCCATGGCATACCACCGCACACTCATGTCCGTCAGCAGGGTACGAATGGTGCCCAGCTGCTGGATCATCTCCGGCGGTGTCGGCGCACGCCCTGCCTTGTAATCGGCATAAGCCACATGGCGGAAGGTTGGCGCATGCTCGTCAAAGCACACCGCCAGGTATTGCACTTTTTCCTCCTTCACCACCTTGAGCAGCATGGACAGGAAGCCATAGATCGCATTGGTATACGTTCCCTCATGATCCATCAGCGGCAGGGCATGAAAGGCGCGAAACATCAGGCTGTTGCCGTCCACAATCAAAAACGTGTCCTTCATGGGCGTTCCTCCTTCAAAATGCAAAAAGGCGGGCTTTGCGCCCTGAAAGGACGCGCCTGCCGCCGCCTGTCACTTCATTTTTTCAACAGTTTTTTCAGTTTACCCACAAGCGTCTGGCTTTTGCGCAGCGCAACAGCAGCATCCAGCGCTCCGCGGCGATACTCAATGTTGTTCGGTTCCCGCTTCACAGCCTCGCGATAGGATTCATGGGCGGACTCATATTGCTTGAGCTGCATAAGCACTTCACCCTGCAGCTGATACCAGTCCGCATCCCTGGATTCCGCGCGCAAAAGCTGGCGCAGGGCGCTTTCCGGGTTCTGTTGCCCAAGCATTTTCTTCGCCAGGTGCTTGGCCTCCTCTTTGGGCAAAGCATTGTTATACGTCACTGCTTTGCGGGGAACAGCCAGCTTCAGCGCTTCTTCATACGCAAGGTTCAACGCCACCAATTCATCCTGTGCGGCCTGTTTGCGCTCCGGATCCTGAAAACGATCCGGATGGCACTTTTTCACCAGGGCATGGTAGGCGGCGCGAATTTCATCCACGTCCGCAGTGGGCTTCAGCCCTAGCACCTGAAAGGGATTATTCACAACCGCTCACCTCCCTGTGAGAGGGATCACTCCAGCGTTTCCCGGCGAATATCCGCTCCCAGGGAACGAAGCTTTTCTTCAATGTGTTCATAACCCCGGTCGATATATTCCGGCTCGTAAATCTCCGTTACACCGCGCGCCATAAGTCCGGCCACAATCAGCGCCGCGCCTGCGCGGAGGTCAGTGGTGGTCACCGGCGCGCCATAAAGCTGGCTCACGCCCTCAATCATCGCCACCCGATCCACCACCCGCACCCGCGCGCCCATGCGGCGGATTTCATCCAGATGCTTGAAGCGCTGCTCGAAAATCGTTTCCGTAATTATGCTGGTTCCCCGTGCCGTGGTAAGCAGCGCGCTCATGGGTTGCTGCAAATCGGTGGGAAAGCCGGGGTATACCTGCGTTTTGATGTTCACCGCCCGATGACCACCCAGTGTACGCACCCGAATGGCATCATCGCTGTCGGAAACCTTCACGCCCATTTCCAGCAGTTTTGCCGTCAGCGCCTCCATATGGGTGGGGATGCAGCCGCGAATGATCACATCGCCGCGGGTTGCTGCGGCGGCAATCATCAGCGTGCCGGTTTCAATCTGGTCAGGAATCACAGCATAGTTCGCACCATGGAGATACTGCTGGCCGCGGATGCGGATCACATCCGTGCCCGCGCCCTTGACCTTTGCGCCCATGCTGTTGAGGAAGTTGGCCAAATCAACAATGTGCGGCTCCTTGGCGGCGTTATAAATCACAGTGGTTCCCTTGGCGCGGGCCGCGGCAAGCATCACGTTGATCGTTCCGCCCACCGTCACCATATCAAAGAACACATCGCCGCCGCGCAGTTCCTTGCTTTCCACGGTAATCATGCCGCCGCGTTCCTCAGCCTCCGCCCCCAGTGCCTGGAATCCCTTCAGGTGCTGGTCAATGGGGCGTGAGCCGATTTCGCACCCGCCGGGCGCCGCCACTGCGCCACGACCGCAGCGCCCCAGCAGCGCACCCAGCAGATAATAGCTGGCACGCAGCCGCTTGGCCAGCAGGTAACCCACCCGGTCGCCATCTGCGCCACGGGGATCTACGGTCATAAATTCGCCGGGAACATAGGTCACCTTCGCCCCCAATGAGCGCAGGATATCCACCAGCGCATGCACATCCTCAATATCCGGGAGGTTCTCAATGGTGCACGGCTCATTGCACAAAAGCGTTGCTGGGATAACCGCCACCGCCGTATTCTTGCCGCCGCTCACACGCACCTCGCCCTCCAGTGCGTTTCCGCCGGTGATCAGCATTCGTTCTTTCTTGGGCATGCAATGTTCTCCTCTCGTCCCTGCGCTTTGCATAGGCGCCGTGCTTCTGGGATGAAATAACGTTTTTTACGCCCTGTCCTGTTTTTCCCATATAGGCAGAATGCTTACCGTCATCAGCACGCCGGACAGCGCCGTGATGAGATAGCACATGTCCATGGGCAGCCACTCCAGCCAGACGATCTTCTTTTCCACGGCAAATTCCATGGCGATCATCAAAAGCATGCCGCACAGCGTGCCGCACCAGGCAAGCACCACCTGTCGCGCAGCTTTTTCCTTCAGGCGCAGGCAGCAGCACAGCAGCACGCCTGCCACCGTCACTGCACTGAGAATCTGATTCACACGCACAAAGCCCCAGCGGAGCACTTCGTCCTCCCGCAGACCCTCACACAGAGCCTGACTGGCTGCATATAGCAGCAGGAAGAGCATGGCGCGGCTGCCGTCGCGCTTCGCATGCACGCGCAGCATCACCACCATCAGCACAATGGCGAACACTGCCTCCAGCATGAACACCGCCCAGCACCATTCTTCATACATGTCCTGCACGGCAAAGGGGAAGCGCTCAAAAAAGGACGTATTTTCCAGCACGAACAGGCTCATGCCGCTTTCACCGTCAAACCAGTCGGCAATATAGCGGCCATACCCTTGCCCCACCAGCGTTTCTGCCAGGCGGGACAGTGCAATCATCAGCGCCGCCGGAGCTGTGGCAGCGTCCAGCAGACGGCTTGGTTTTTCCCCGGTGATTTTCCCCGTCAGCCATGCCGCCAGCATACCGCCCAGTACTGCGCCATAAAGCACATATCCTCCGCCGGTGAAGCGAACCATCTGCGCTGCGCCCTTTTCCAGCAGCCAGTCAAAGCGTACCAGCCCGTACAGCAGGCGTGCGCACAGCACGCCCAGCACCAATGCCAGCATGCCAAACCAGCTTGCCGCGCCTGCCTTAAGATTCCTGCACCGCGCTGCAAGGAGCACCAGGCTCACCGCAGCCGAAAGCGCCAATGCCAATCCGTAAGGATACACGCTCAGGGCACCCAGCATCATCGGCTCCATCTCAGTCCTCCGCAGCGGCGGACGCAAAATACAGAATGTCGGAGATATTCCGTGCGTCGCTGTTTTTATGAATGCGCTTGTTGTTCACAATCACATTGGTGGAGCCGCCGCCATCCAGGTTATACGCCAGGCGGCAATCCGGGAACAGCTCCTTCACGTATTCCGCAAAGTTTGCCAGCGTCATGCCGGATGTGGCGTCCGCCTTGCCATCGCACTCAACAATGGCATATTCCAATTCGCCCGTCTGCACAATGCAAACGCGCTGCATCTTATAGCGATACTGGAACTCGCGGGTGGTGATCTCCTGCACTTCGCCGTTTTCCACAAGCACAGGCCCCAACGTGAAGGTATTCACGATTGTACGGCCTTCGGGCAGCACACTCTGCTTGAAGGTTTCCATGTCCTCACTCTTGGCATTGCGCACACCATAGAAATCACCGTGATCGTCAATCACCAGCACATCGCGTTCACCGTTAAGCGAATCACGGTAGAACTCTCCCTGCCGCACCACGTAGCCAATCTTATAAAAATATTTGAAGAAGTCGCCGTTCACCGCCGCGATGGCGTTCACATGCTTGGCCATTGCCGTGGCCTTCACATAGGTCTTATCGTCATATTTATCTTTGCTCATTGCTGTGCGGATCTGGCTTGGGTCGGCAATCTTCACCCGCACAATGGAGGTTTTCACCTTTCCCACGTTGGAATGTTCTGTTGTCACGTGGATGGATTCATCCTCGTATTCTTCCTCATTGACCCAGCCTTCAGGCTTTGCAGGATTTCCGGGCACTGTCTGGTCAAGAGGAAGGGGTGTCACCTCTGCCAATCCGGGGGAAGATATCGTCAGCGCCATGCCGCACAGCAGCAGTGCGCAAATCACCCAGCGCAGGATTGAACGCTTCATTGGCAAAAAGCCTCCTTTTATCATGGTCATGATATTATATCATGTTTCTTTCCGCCCTGCAACACTTAAAGAAAGCGGATGCCGCAGGAAACGCGCGATATTATTTAGGAAGCACAGGGTAGGAATTCCGGAATGGCTCGCTGATCCATTTTCCTGCGCGATGGAATATACATAAACACATGTTTGTTTTTCGTAGATTTGCGAGGGGACTATCCTTGGCCTGCGGTCTCTTGCGGAGTCCGTTTTTCGTCTCCCTGGCAGGGTTTTGTACTCTTTCGTCTTCAGCGAAAATCGCATGCAAGTATTCTGGGCTTTGCCCAGACCCACAAGGGCGCTGCCCTTGACCCGCGAAGGGACTTCGTCCCTTTCGAATCCCATTATGGGGGGATCCTTAGGATGTTGGGCGAGCTCTTTTCAGCCTGCGGCTGAAAAATTGCGTGCAGGGTATCTGGGCTTTGCCCAGACCCACAAGGGCGCTGCCCTTGACCCGCGAAGGGACTTCGTCCCTTTCGAATCCCGTTTTGGGAGACCTTAGGGTGTTGGGCGAGCTCTTTTCAGCCTGCGGCTGAAAAATTGCGTGCGGAGTTTCGGGGCTTTGCCCAGACCCACAAGGGCGCTGCCCTTGACCCGCGAAGGGACTTCGTCCCTTTCGAATCCCGTTTTGGTGGTTCCTTAGGGTGTTGGACGAGCTCTTTTCAGCCTGCGGCTGAAAAATTGCGTGCGGAGTTTCGGGGCTTTGCCCAGACCCACAAGGGCGCCGCCCTTGACCTGCGAAGGGACTTCGTCCCTTTCGAATCCCGTTTTGGTGGAATCTTGGCACTTCTTTTCACCATGACACAGAAAAGCGACCGTCTCCTTCTTTTCGGGAAACGGTCGTCTCTTTTCACAGCATTCCCAGTATCCACATAACCAGCAGACTCATACCGCCAACCACCAGAATACATGGAAGTACAATCATGACAAATGCCGTAGCCACCATGATGACCTTGTCCAGCAGCGGAACATCCTCCATCCGCTTCTTGAACTCCTCCTCCTGCTCGGGGGTGGATTTCTTCAGCCTTTTCCAGATCATGCCTGCGACTCCTGCCCTGCCATACGGTTGGACTTTTTCTCCATCTTCGGCAGTTCAAAGAGGTAATTGCCGTTTTCATCCATCTTCTTCTGCGGGAAATGGCAAGCCAAGAAATGGCCGGGCTCCACCTCGCGCAGTTCCGGCGGCACGCGCTTGCACTTGTCGCAAGCCATGTAGCACCGGGTATGGAACTTGCAGCCGGACGGGGGCTTGATAGGGCTGGGGATATTGCCCTCCAGCAGGATGCGTTCTTTATCCAGGCTGTCCGGATCCGTGGTGGGGATGGAGGACAGCAGCGCAACGGTGTAGGGGTGGCGCGGATCCTTAAAAATGGTTTCTGCATCCGCCAGTTCCACCACATTGCCCAGATACATGACGCAGATACGGTCGGAAATATAGCGCACCACCGACAGGTCATGGGAAATGAACATGTAGGTGAGGTTTTCCTTTTCCTTCAGTTCCTGCAAAAGGTTGATAATCTGAGACTGGATGGACACGTCCAATGCGGACACGCACTCATCGCACACAATGAATTTGGGCTGCACCGCCAGCGCACGGGCAATGCAGATGCGCTGCCGTTGGCCGCCGGAGAACTGGTGCGGATAACGGTGCAGCATGTAGTCCTGCAAACCGCACTTATTCATCGTTTCGATGATGTAATTGCGCATGGCTTCGGAGCCGTGCTTGTAGAAATGGTGCGTCACAAGACCCTCTTCAATAATCTGGCCAATGGTGAAGCGAGGGTTCAAGCTGGAGTAAGGATCCTGGAAGATAATCTGCAAATCCTTGCGCAGCGCCCGCTGCTCCTTGTAGGCCAGTCGGGACAGGTCGATGCCGTCATCCCGCATGCTTTCATACTTGGCAAACTCGGGGTCTGCCATATTCTTTGCACGCAGCGCATCCAGCTTCGCGGTCATCTCTGCAATCTTCTGGTTTTCCTTCTCAATGGAGGCATCCAACGCACCGATTTGCGCATCCAGTTTTTCCGTGTTTGCGCCGCTGTCCTTGCGGTGATCGCGTTCCACTACAAGCGTGGTTCGTTTTTCAGCAAGGCGCGCACGAGTGGTGTTCTCCTCGTATACCTGCAAAATCATCTGACGGCCCTGGTCGCCTTCATCCTTGGCAAAGAAGCCGCCCACAATCTTGACCATGTGGTCAAGGCAAGTCTGTGCATCGCAGCGCGCCAGGTTGCGGTCCTGCAGGAGATAGAAGTCAGCTTTGTCCTCACCGACCTCAGCCACCTTCTTTTCCAGCGCATCGGCTTTTTCCTTCGCCTTGTGATACTTCTGACGGTACTTGTCCATGTGCCGCAGTGTGTCCTCCATGTATTTCGGGGCTACCTCGGCAAGGGTCTTACCGTAATACATGGTTGCACCGGCCGTCTGGGGATACAGCTGAAGCAGCACGCGTCCCAGGGTGCTCTTGCCGCAGCCGCTCTCGCCCACCACGCCAATGGTTTCACCTTCATAGATATCCAGTGAAATGTCCTCATTGGCGCGCACATACATCTGCGTCTTCTGAAAAACGGAGGACTTCGCGACGGGGAAGTATTTCTTTAGATTAGTGATTGACAGTAATTTTTTTGTGTGCTGCACTCCGTCTCACCTCCTTTTCAGGATAGAAGCAGCGAATCAGCTGCCCATTGCCCGCGTCCTGAAGCGTGGGCTCTTCTTCCATGCACTTCTTCGTGCAATATTTGCAGCGGGGCGCAAACTTGCAGCCCTTGGGCAGTGCCAGCGGATGCGGCACAACGCCGGGGATGGGCTCAATCTTGTCCTTGGAGTCCAGCCGCGGAATGGAGAACATCAGTCCTTCGGTGTAGGGATGGCTCATCTTGCAATCCGAGAAGATGGTGCGTGCGCTGGCCTTCTCCACCACCTGGCCGCAATACATCACGGCCACATCGTCCGCCATTTCGTTGATAACGCCCAGGTCGTGGGTGATGAAGATAATGCTGGTTCCCTTTTCCTTCTGCAATTCGTTCATCAGCCGCAGAATCTGTGCCTGAATCGTCACGTCCAGGGCCGTGGTGGGCTCGTCCGCGATAAGGATTTTCGGGCGGCAAGCAAGCGCCATGGCGATCATGACACGCTGCCGCATACCGCCGGACAGCTGATGCGGATACTGGCGAATCACTGCATCAGGGTTGGGAATCTGCACATCGGCAAGCATCTTCAGTGCCAGATCATGGGCTTCTTTCTTCGTCTTGCCCTGATGAATAATGAACGGCTCGCTCAGCTGCCGGTCAATGGTAAACACCGGGTTCAGGCTCGTCATGGGCTCCTGGAAGATCACCGAGATTGCGTTGCCGCGAATCCGGTACATCTCGTTCATGCTCAGCTTGGTCAGGTCGCGCCCTTCAAAAAGCACCTCGCCTCCGGCAATATAGCCGTTGGCGTCCAGCAGCTGGAGGATGCTCATTGCGGAAACGGACTTGCCGGAACCGCTTTCTCCTACAATGCCGATGGTCTTGCCGGGTTCCAGGGAATAGGATACGTCATTGACGGCCTTCACAATACCCTTCTTTGTTTTGAAATAGGTGTGAAGGTTCTTCACTTCTAGCAGCGGCATGGCTTCCTCCTCCTTTACTTGTCAATGTTGGACTTGGGGTCCATCACGTCGCGCAGCGTGTCGCCAACGATGTTGATGCAAATCGTGGTAACCGCCAGGAACAGGGAAGTGAACAGCCACTGCCACCAGTAGTTGCCAATGATGGTGGCGTTGTTCGCGCCATTGAGCATGTTGCCCCAGGTGGGCCGCGGATAGTTAACGCCAAAGCCCAGATAGCTCAGGGAGGACTCCGTCAGCATGCAGCCGGCAAAGTCCAGCGTCAGCGTCACCAGAATGACGGATACAACGTTGGGCAGGATGTGCTTGAAGGCAATCGTCCACTCGCTTACACCCATGGCCTTGGCCGCCGTGACATATTCGCTCTCGCGCGCCACAAGCACCTGCCCGCGCACAAGGCGCGCCAGGGAAGGCCATGTCAATATTCCCAGAATCACCATGATAATGAAGATACGCGCATCCTCACTCAGGGTCATCTGGCTCATCACAGAGGACAGAATCATGGCGAAAGGCAGGAATGGAATGGATGAGAAGATCTCCGTCACACGCATGAGTACCATGTCCACCTTGCCGCCGAAATAGCCGGACAGGCAGCCAATGATGATGCCGATGATGGTGGAGAAAATAACAGCCACAGCACCGATGGTCATGGTCATGCGGCCGCCCGAGCAAATGCGCTGGAAGATATCCGCGCCGTAGGTATCGGTGCCGAAGACGTATCCCTTCAGGCCCCAGCTATCCATCAGCTTGTTGTTCTCATCCACCGCATAGTTCTGGAATGCGCCCGCAAACACCTTCGAAACGCCCGCCTTCTTGGTTGCTTCAGCCTGGCCGAAGTGATTCTTGCCCCAGGAAAGCACACGTCCTTTGTTGGTGATGCCTGTGTAGTGATACGTGCCCGCGCTGATGCTGCCGATAATGAAGCGCTCGTCCTCATCCATAGCAGGAATGGGCAGCGCATCGGCGGTGAAGTCGCCGCTCAGGGCAACGGAACCATCGCTCAGCTCCAAGCACAGCGTGTCGTTGGTGGTTACAATCCGCTCAATGGTGCGGCCGTTCAGGAACTCCTTGGTCTTCACAGGGCTTTCGTTCACGTTTCCGCGCATGGTGGTATACAGTCCGCGGGTACCGGTGAACACGCTGGTGCCTTCTTCCTTCACACCCACAATGTAGTTCAGCAGGAAGGCTACGTCCTTCATCCCGGTGCTGCCAATGAACTTGTCAATGTTCGCATAGGTCATGCGGTTACCCCATACATACAGGGTACCGTCATTCATCAAGATGGCGGAGCACTGATAGCCGCAGGTCAGCTTCTTGATGTTGGCAACATCCACGCCGCCCTCCTGCATCAGCTCTTCCGGCATCATGGCAATGTTGGGGTTGTCTGCCATTTCAGCCGAGTTGCCATACTGACCCATGCGTTTGTTGCCCCAGCCATATACCCGGCCGTTTTCACCAATGGCAATGATGTGGTCAATGCCGGCGGCTACCATGGCAATCTTGGTGTTCTTTACTTCCTCGGGGATATCCGCCACATTGATGCCGGTGGTGCCAATCTGCGTGGCGCCCCACACGTACACCTTGCCCGCGTTGGACAGTCCCACCGTAAAGCTGCCGGAAGAATCAATCATCTTGATGTCGTTCTTCAGCTCATTCGGCACGGACATCATGCTCAGCGTTGGCGGCACGCTTTTCTGCGTAACCTCAGTATAGTTGTCGCTGTAATTCTTCAGGAAATGCGGGCCAATGAACACAAACAGGAACATGGCTATCACCACGCACAGGGCAAAAACCGCCAGCTTGTGCTCCAGGAAGTTGCGCACCAGCTGCTTGCCGGGGCTGACAATCTCCTCCACATCGTTGGCGCGGTTTTCCTCCTGCCGTGCCAGCGTTTCATCGGCATATTCGCGGCTTGCGCCCATGAAGGCGCGCTTGATCCACCGGAAGGGCGCGAAGCCTTTCTTGGAGGAGCGATTGTTTTTCTTGTCACTCATGGCACTTCTCCTCCTTCACTTATTTGCTCACGCGCACGCGCGGGTCAACCAGTCCGTATACAATGTCGATAATCAGGTTGCCCAGCAGGGACAACAGAACGTAGAACATCTGCAAAAGCATGATAACATCGAAGTCTGCCGTGCGCAGGGAAGAAATCATCAGGTCGCCCATGCCGTTGAGTGCAAACATCTGCTCAATAACCACCGAGCCGGAGAAGATGCTCAGGAACCAGCCCACCACCAGCGTCACAATGGGGATCAACGCATTGCGCCACGCATGGGAGTAGATGATGGCCTTTTCCCGCACGCCCTTGGCGCGAGCGGTCTTGATGCAGTCCATGCTCAGCGCTTCAATCATGGATGCGCGGACATAGCGCGTCATGCCGCCCAGGGAGCAGAACGTCATGGTAATCAGCGGCAGGGCAAGGAAGTACATCCGATCCGTGAAGAACTTCCAGCCCGTATAGCTGCTGCCAGGGGTTTTGATGCCGCTCGGCGGGAAGATGTGCAGCTTGGAGCAGAAGATCCAGATGAACAGGATGGCAATCAGGAAGGTCGGCAGGCTGTAGCCGATGATGGTCAGCATCTGCACTGCCTGGTCGCCACGGCTGTTTTTCTTCACAGCACAATGGATGCCCAGCGGAATGGTAATTCCCAGCGCAAGAATAGTGGCGAATATATTGATAAATATGGTATTGGCCATGCGCGGCTTCACAACATTTATGACGTCGTCACGCGCCTCATATGAATAGCCAAAGTTGCCCTGCAGCAGGCCGTTGTACGAACCGTCATACAGCGGATACAGGCCCACCCAGCGGAGGTAGCGCACTACCATGTTGTTGGTATCTGTACCGTACCGGCGCTGATACTGGAGGTACAGATCGTTGAATCGCTTGTCCATGTCCGCAGCGGACATGCCTTTTTTCATGGTTTGGAGCTCGGCCTTTGCATCCGTATAGGCGCGGTTGCTCGGCACCAGGTTGTAAATCAAGAACATAATGAAGGATAGGAGCACCAGCACGACAAGCATGTACCCGACGCGCTTGACAATGTATTTACCCATTGAACATTCCTCGCTTCGACTCCCGTTAGGGAAAGGCTTTCGATGGACTTTCCGCAAACTGTAATACCCCCCAGGGCAGTCGGGAGATACCTCCACTGCCCTGGGGGAAGGGAGCGAAACGCTCCCGCACCCGGTCTATTTGCTGTGTTTTACTTCAGCCAGTACACGTCGGCCATATCCTTGATGTAGTACGAGTTGTAGTCGTCATACATGCCGGGATCAATGGTCATATTATAGGAATAGTCATACACAGCGGAGGTGAAACCGGTCGCGAAGTTGAACACGGAGTACATCGGGCTGCCGGAATAGTAGCCGTACACAGCCGACTGATACAGCTCGTCCAGCATCGGGGCAAAGTCACCGATGGTATCCTGAACGTTGAAGCCAGCAGCGATCATGTTGTCGTTGTTCTCAAAGCCGGTCATCAGCTGATCGGTGAAGGGGTTGTCGGAGGTGCCGTACCAGTTGATCGCCAGGGGCATGTAGTAATCATCGCCCACCTTGGTGGTCACATAAGCGCCGTCCTTGGACTTGTAGTTGATGTCGTTCTCGGAAGCCTCGGCAGCGGGGATCTTCTTATAGCGAACACCCTCCACATACTCGTTGCCGTCCTTGTCGTACACCCAGCCGCCGTTGGTCAGCACTTCGATGGCGCTGTCCACGCTGGTGGCATAGGCGTTCAGGATCATGCCCTGCTCCACAGCAGCCTTGTACATCCAGCTGCCGGCATAATAGGGGCCGTCCACCACGCCGCCGTAGCCGCCGGTGAAGTCCTTGGCGAACTTGGCGCGATCCATGCAGTACGCAATGGCCTGACGCACTTCGGTGTACTTCACGGGGCCGTAGTCGGCACGGAAGCCCAGCTTGCCATAGCCAGCGCGGCTGTAGTGGGTGTAAACATACTTGCCTTCGGAAGCATCAGCCAGTGCCAGAGCTTCATTGGTCTCGTCGCCGCCGGTGATGCCGGCAATCACGTCCAGCGTGCCAGCCTTCAGGTCTTCCAGCTGGGTGCTGCTCACGATCTTCTTGTAAACAACTTTCTGGATGGAAGGCTTCGCGCCCTCATAGTTGCCCTTGAAGTAGGGGTTGATTTCCAGCACGGCGGACTTATCGCTGTTGTCGTAGCTCTTCACAACATAAGCGCCGGTGTAGGGATAGGTCTCATCGGTGTTCTGCGCAGTAGCGGTGATCAGGTCAGCCTTCTCGAACTTGTCGCCATTCTTGGCGTAGAAGGATTCGGTCAGGTAGCAGCCGTTGCCGTCGTCCTTCACGTCCGCATCGCCAATCCACATGGCGCTGTAGTAGGGGCTCATGGCAGCGTAGGTCACAGCGTAGAAATAGGGCAGATAGTCGGGGCTGATGGTGATGGAGAAAGTGTAATCATCAATCAGGCGCAGACCCGCGAATTCCTTCGTGCCGGAGCCTTCGGTACCGTCATAGGTGTTGAAGGACTCAAAGCCAACGAAGTTCAGGCCAGCCTTGTGATCCTTGCCGGCAGCGGCAACAGCCACAGGGGAGGAGAACACCAGCGGGAACACCAGATAGTCCTTCGCCGTGATGGCGGAACCATCGGAGAACTTCAGGTCGTCATAAATGGTGATGGTATAGGTGCGGGAACCATCCTCATTATCAACCTCGCTGTGCTCCTTTACAACGGTTTTGTTGTACTCGTAGCCGCCTTCCTTGGTGGTTTCAACCGTACCAAGGCCATTCACCAAGTTGGACACATCGAGATCGGCAGCGCCGGGTTGGGTACCGCCGAAAGTAGAATAACGGAACTTGCCGGACAAATCGGTGGTGTTGCCCAGGATGATGCTGTTATCCGCCTTTTCGCTCGTCCAGTCGATCAGGGCAGCCGCAGGATCCCAGAAGGGGTTGGTGGGATACTCCGCCACGCCCTTGATCTGAGCGTTGTACAGATCATAGTACTCGTTGGAGTACAGCGGGATTTCAGGCAGCAGGGTGTTCCAGCGCTGCATGTACAGACGCCACCAGGCCGCGTACACATCGTCTTCCGTCTCGTAATCGCCGGCCACTTTGGTGTTGTACACCATGGCCATGCTCAGGAAGTCCAGGCCCAGTTCATACTTCTGGCCGTCCTTCTCAATGTAGCACAGGCCAGTTTCTTCGTCTTCCTCCACATCGGCAATGGTGATGTCCTTGCCGAACTGCTTATACAGGGAGGTATAGTCCTCACCCCACACTTTGCCGGTGAGGGTCTTGGTTTCCGCTTCCTCAGCAAACGCCGCGGGAACCAGGCTCAGCAGCATCGTGAAGGCAAGCGCCAGGGAAAGCAGCTTCTTCATGATCAGTTCCATCCTTTCTGAATCTTTCCCCACCGTGCAAATGTTGAATTTTGTACGGTAGATAGCATTTATTTTACTTCAGCGTGAACGTTTTGTCAACCTTTCGTGAAGATTTCGCGGCGGCTTCATGCAGGTTTTTTACCTATTCCATGCACAAAACGGAACAAAATGAAGTTTTTGCCGCCTTTTTATGCAGTTTCTTTTCTTTTTGACGCATTTGCAAGGCTGAATGTTCGCCTTTTTGCGTGGAAAGCTTCATTTTCATCCAGTCTTGTATTTTTTCTGTTTTTTGCATAATGTTCCAGTGGTCTCCATTGCGGCATTCATTTTCTTGTCAACCTTCCATTTTACAGCGTCTCCGCACTGCAACCACAGGTCGCACGTGCCCGGTAAAAGTTCATTTTTCCCTTCTTTTCCCTTGTCGTTTTTTCCTTCCTTACCAAGTTGTCTTTGCATGTTCTGTAATCATGTAATTTCGCCGTTTCCCGCCCTTGCCGCCGGCAGAAAAGACGCCGCCTTAAAGAAACAGCAAACCCGGCACCGTCTCGTGAGCAAGATTACGGTTTCAAAAACAGGATCGCGGGAATACGCTGGTTGTCCAGCACATTCCCGGGATCTTTTCCTATCTGCTTTTTCTTCGCAACAGGATGTTTGCGCTTATTCCGCCCGAATGAGCAGCACCCAGTCGTTGTCCTGGGTCAATCGTGCAACAGGGCGCACCTGTGCCTCCGTTTTCCCTGTCAATTCAGCAAAATAGCTCCTGCACCCGCTGACAGGGTTCATCCACCAGGCGTGCAGGGTTCTCCCCTGCCACGGCGTCAAATCAACGGCGAACGCTTCACCCAGATAGTCATAAGCCATGAGGAAATCCTTGCCCGCAAACAGGCTGATGCGGTGATACTTCTCCCCCTGTTCGCTGCGCAAAAGCTGCTGGGCAGGCGCCCCATGCTGATAGTCAACGCTCTCCATCAGTGCGCGCAGGATGCCCATTTCACCGCTGCCCACATGATGGCACGCCTGCCACCACGGAAACCGCACGCCGTACCCGCCGGGCTTAAGAGGGTTGGCATACATCTGCTGAATGCTGTTGTCGCCATACGTGTGCCCCATTGCACCGGCAAACACCGACCAATAGGCATAGCGGCGCACATCCCATTCCCGCCAATAGGGCTGCGACCTGTCATGCAATCCCTGCAAAATCAGCTCATAGCTGGGTTCGCCATCCACCGTGGGCTTTGGCGGATCCATGGCCAGATCCCGCGCCACATAGCGCCAGTTATCCTCGCCAAAGAACGTTTCTTTATCCAGCCGGTTGTCATCCCATGCGCCAAGGGACGTCTGATCGTACCGCCGATGGCCGCTTTGGAACATGTTGAAGTCCAGCCATTCCTCCCCATGGAACCACAGGCTGGAGGATGTGCGGCCGAAGGGGTGGTATCCGATCAGAGTATCCGGGCACAGCTGCTTCAGCAGCCTTCCCGCCCTGCAATACAAGTCGTGATACCGGTCGCCGCGGATATCTCCGCCCAGCAGCCAGATCACATTTTTCCGCCTGCCATAACGTGCGGCAAGAAAGCGAATATAGCGATCCATGTCCTCGCTCTTTAGCAGCTCGGATTGAACAATGCTCCCCCACGTTGGCAACAGCGCCATGTACAGCCCGCGCTCCTCCGCCAAGTCCACCACTTTGTCCACATAGACCCAATAGGCCGGATCCGCAGCATCGCGTTCCGCAGCGGCCAGGCTGGACATCTGCATGTTTGGCAGGCTGTGAATCAGCACGGACTGAATGACCGTGAATCCCTTGTCCCTTCGGTTTGTAAGATACATTTTTGCCTGATCTTCATCCGTTGTCTGGCACAGCAGCCACGCAGTGTCCGCCAGCCAGAAAAAGGGCTGGTTTCCGTTTTGCAGATAACGATGATTCTCCCCAATGTGCAGCCTTCCCGCGTCCCATGGTTTTTCCTGCATTGCTTGCAACACTCCTTTGCATTTTCCCTTTGCCGGCACATTCCCACAAAAAAGGCCGAGAACACGCACGTGCTCTCGCCTTTCAGCATTGGCATCAGCCCTTCACACTCCCTGCCGTCACCCCGTCCATCAGATACCGGTTGAAGAACAGGAACAGTAGGAATACAGGAATCAGCGACAGGGTGGACATGGCGAACATGGGGCCGAAGTTGGTACCCTGCGCATCCGCAAAGCCCTTGATGGCCAACGATACCGTTTTGAGGGCCGGCTTGGTCAGATACAGCAGGGGGCCCATGTAGTCATCCCAAATCCAATAGAAGGAAATAACCGTCGTTGTGATGATGGACGGCCCCATCAGCGGCACAATAATGCGCGCAAAAATGGAATACTTGTTGCAGCCGTCAATCATGGCCGCCTCATCCAGCTCCTTGGGCAAGCCGCGCACAAACTGCATCATCATATAAATGAAGAACGGCCAGCCAAGGAATTTGGGCAGAATCAGCGGAATGAAGGTACCCACGCAGTTCAGGCTATTCCAGATGATGTACTGCGGAATCATCAGCACCTGACCCGGCAGGAGCATGGTCATAATCATGGCCGTAAACCACAGCTTGCGCCCCTTAAAATTGACACGTCCCAGCGCATAGGCCACCATGGCGGAGGAAATCACCGTGCCCAGCGTGCCCAGGCAGGATACCAGCAGCGAATTGCCAAAGTAATTGCCAAATGTCAGCTGCCCCGCGCCATACCAGCCGTCCGGATAGTTGGTGAAAATCCAGTCGCTCGGCAAAAAGGTCGCCTTGGGACCTAGAATTTCGCTTTTGATTTTGAAGGACGAAAGAATCATCCACACCACAGGGTAAATCATCAAAAGCCCAAAAGCCACCACAAAGAAGTGATAAATCACATTGTTAATGATTCTTCTCTTTTTCATTTTCTACGCCCTCCTCAGTTCTCATAATAAGTCCAATGCGAGGACGTTTTGAAAATGATGCCCGTCACCGCCGCCATAATCAGCAGCATAATCCAGCTTTCCGCACAGGCATAGCCCATCCGGGAATACTTGAACCCTTCGTTGAAGATGTTCAGGGCAATGTAGTTGGTGGCATAGTTGGGGCCGCCGTTGGTGATAACCTGCGCCTGGGTGAATGTCATGAAGCCGGAAATCAGCTGCATGATGAGATTAAAGAGAATGATGGGCGACAGGCAGGGCAGCGTGATGCTGAAGAAGCGCTTGCACACACCCGCGCCGTCAATGCTGGCCGCCTCATAGTAATCCTTGGGGATCTGCTTAAGGCCGGAAGCAAAGATCAGCATGGAGGAACCGAACTGCCATGCATTGCACAAAACCAGCGGAACAAACGCCCACTGCGTATCGCCAAAGAAGTTGAAGGACGCAGGCGCACCCATGGCCTTGAGCATGGCCAAAATGGGGCCCCTGGCACCGAAGAGCTGCTTCCACACCAGCGCAACTGCCACAGAGCCGCCAATGAGGGAAGGAATGTAATACACCGCGCGATAGAACCCCTGCGCCTTGGTATCTTTGGTGAGCAGCACGGCAATCAGCAGTGCGAACACCAGCTTCAGCGGCACGCCGATGACGACATATTGGCAAGTGCGGAGCAGCGAGTTGCCAAACATTGCATCGTTGGTGAAGAGGTTGATATAGTTGTCCAGCCCTACCCATTGGGGTGCCGAACCAATCTTATAGCTGCAAAAGGAATAATACAGGGAAAGCACCATGGGCACAAGTGTCAGAAAGCAAAAACCAATGATAAACGGTGCAGCAAAAAGATATCCCACCGTATTATCCCGGTAAAGGATTTTTTCCTTACGCTTGGGCCGTTTGACGGCAGCTGATGGTTGCATGCGCAGCCGCTCCTTTCAAAATGCGCCCTGAAGGAGGTGATCCCTCAGGGCGCAGCTTGGTCTCGTGAAAATCCGCGAATTACTTGGCTTCGTACTTGGCCCAAATCTGCTGTGCTTCCGCCCAGAAGGCATCGGCCGCTTCCTGCGCGGTAGCGAAGTTGCCATAATAGTAACCCTGGATGTAGGTGGCCTTCAGCACGTCGGAGATTTCTTCGTTAGCAGTCGGCTCGGCAGGGCTGGAATTGGCGGCATCCGGGAAAGAGCCCACCAGGTTGATGAGGCGATAAATCTCGTTGTTCACTTCATCGTCCGGATAAGCGGCAATCAGGGAATCCAGCACTTCGGAGTTGATGGACACGCCGCGTTCGCACTGCAGGATCTGGTTGGCTTCCACGCTGTTGATGAAGAAGTTGATGAACTGAGCCGCCAGTTCCTTCTTTTCGGACTTCGAATAGATGCTCATCTGCTGAGAAGAGCGGACGACCATGCCGCTCTGGCCATCAGCATACATGCGCGGAATGGTGCACAGGGCAAGCTTCACGCCATTTTCAGCCGCAACGCCGCTCAGCGCCTTGAACTGGTTGGAGGACAGCATCACCATGGCCGCATCGCCGGTGGCGATCCAGTCAGCTTCGATGTTGGTGCCGATTTCGTTCTGCACGCCGTAGTCAGCAATGACGCCTTCCTTCATCAGGGTCACCAGCAGGTCAATGATGTAGGCGATGGAGGAGGTATCGCCCTCGAAGGCGAAGTCCTTGCCGTCCATGCTGTAGAAGTTTGCACCCACTTTGGACTGGGTCACAGCGGAGAACACCAGAGAGTTGTACTCCAGCGTGGTGATGGCGGGGTTACCCGTCTTGGCGGTGATGGCACGACCCGCGGCTGCGAAGTCGTCCCAGGTCCAGTTGTCGGTGGGGTACGCCACGCCGCACTCGTCAAAGATGGCGGGGTTGTAGGCAAAGCAGCGTGCGTTGGTGCCGTTGGACATACCCGTCAGGTCGCCGTTCGCCTGATTGGTGGTGGTGGCCAGCATGGCGGCGCCAATGTGGGTGGTGTCGATCAGGCCGCTTTCCACATAAGCGTTCAGGGGCTCGATGGTGTCGTAGTAGGTTGCCCAGTTGTTGCCCATCTGGAACACGTCCGGCAGCGTGCCGGCAGCCTGATAGGCCTGGAACTGCGTCCAGTACGTGGTGCCATCATAGTACTCGTAGTCAACCTTCGCGCCGGTCTTCTGCTCAAACAGCTCAATCAGTTCGGTCGTGATCTTCGCGCGGGTATCGGAACCCCACCACATTACGCGCAGCGTCTGGCCGGACAGGTCGGGGTACTGATAGCCTTCGGCATTCACATCGTTCCAACCGGCGGGCTTATCCTCTGCAAAAGCAAAGGAGCAGGCCATGGTTGCCAGCATCGCAACAGCTAGCAAAAGAGAGAGAATCTTTTTCATATGGCATATCCTCCTAAAATCGCTCCGGATTTACCGGCTTTATTGACTATATCATAATACGTTCATTTCCAGTTGTCAAGTCTTTTTCCAAAACTATCTAATTTCTTTCCAGATTATTCACCTTGTGTTCAGCAAAATGTTTAGTTTTTTCATTCAAAAAGCGCGCTTGCCTGCATAGTGCATCATGCAGGCAGGCGCGCCAGAAAGAGTCTGTTTCATGCCTTCCGGGCTAAGCCTTCCACGGAAGATGAGATGGTCTTACTCCTGCGTTCCTCCCTTCTGGCCGGCGGTGCGCAGCTCGCCGTTTACCAGGCCATTCTTCATACCGCCGGTTAATCCTTTCTTGAGTCCCCTATGATAGCCGTCCGTTTCTCCGTTCTTCAGCCCGCCTGCAAGGCCGTTAACCTTGCCGTTCTTCATGCCTTCTGTTGCCCCGTTCTTCAGCCCGCCTGCAAGGCCGTTGACCTTGCCGTTCTTCATGCCTCCTGTTGCCCCGTTCTTCAGCCCGCCTGCAAGGCCGTTAACCTTGCCGTTCTTCATGCCTTCTGTTGCTCCGTTCTTCAGCCCGCCTGCAAGGCCGTTGACCTTGCCGTTCTTCATGCCTTCTGTCGCTCCGTTCTTCAGCCCGCCCGTGATCCCAGCTGCAAGTCCATTGCTCATGCCGTTTGTCGCGCCGTTTACCAGGCCATTTTTCAAACCGTATTTCAAGCCATTTCGCATAGTTTCTGTTTGGCTGACCGTCGTGATCGGCTTCACAGCATCCGTCGTTTCTGCACGTGCCACCGCAGAAGCCGTAGCCAGCAGTGCCGCAGCAGTTGTCAAGGAAAGCACCGTCGTTGAAATTTTCATATCTTTTTCCTCCTTTTCTGTCCCTTTTCTCTAGGAACAGTTTGCATTCTAACGGAGGAATCTTAAAAGAAGATTGAAATATTCATTTTCTCAATACAAGTGTATTATTCATAATCATAAAGCACAACAGTGAACATTGTTCCCTGCTGCATATCGCTATCCACCAGAATCTCACCATGATGAATCCTTGCAATGCTCATAGCAATCGCCAGACCAATGCCGCTTCCATTTTGTGTTTCACGCGCTTCCTCCGTCCGATAAAATCGGTCAAAAATGCGTCTTCTTTCCTCCGGGGCAATATAGCTTCCTGTATTGTGCACACGAATCAATCGCCGCCTGCCCTTTGCTTCCAGGGACAGTGTGATGCAGCCCCCAGCCGGCGTGTATTTGAGGGCATTGGATAAAAGAACGGATATAAGCTGCGTTATCAACGTTTCGTTGCCCATGCAGAAAATGCCGGACGACAGGCGAAGTTCCAGGGTTTTTCCTTCTTCATAGGCCAGGCTTTCCATGGGCAGTGCAAGGGTCAGCAGCGCGCTGCCCAAATCAAAGCGAGAAAAAGTGACGTTTTGTCGTCCCGTGTCCAGCCGCGCCAGCGTCAGGAGATTTTGTACCAGATCGTCGGCATGCTTTACCTCATTGCGGATATTATCAAAATATGGGTTATCGCCCAGTTCACGCTCCAACACCTGTGTATTGGCAGAAATCACCGCCATGGGGGTTTTCAGCTCGTGGCTCGCATCCCATATGAATTGTTGCTGCTTGGTGAACGCCTCCTGCACAGGCTGTAGCACACGGCGCAGCATTGCCCATGCCAGCAAGGACAGAAGCGCCCATGCCATCACACCGACAATCACAGTGATGCGCAGCAGCGTCTGCGCATAGCCAATTTCTGTGCTCACATCCATCACCACAATCAGCGTGCCATAGCTTCTGCTCTCCCGGCGGAATGCCTGTTGGCCAATTCTGCCCGTTGCACTCTCTTCTGCCATAATCTGTCTGGCCAGCGCTGTTGCAATCTCCTCGTTATACTCATCGGTGCTTTCACTTTTCCATTCATGCATCTCTCCTGCCTTGTTCAGGCGAATTACGCAATAATCCGTCACCCGGGAAAGTGTAGACGCGCGTACTTCCGGTAAACCGCTTCTGTCTCTGCGAACCGTATTTTCCGTTTGCGTGGCTGCATGGGTATTGTTCCCGACAAGGATTTCCAGCGACGCTTGCACCTGCCGTTTCAATTCCGCTGTATTCGCCAGGTTGATAGCCGCGACCACCCCTGCAAAAATCATCAACAGTCCCAGCACTATGGTCAGCAGCATCTTCCGTTTCAGTTCGCCAATCATTTCATTTCCTCCAGCCGGTAGCCAATCGACCGTGTAGCATGAATCTCCACCCGCGCACCGACAAAGGCAATTTTGCGTCTGAGGAAGGTTAGATATACTGACAGATTGTTGTATTCCGCCTCATTATCAAATCCCCACACACGCTCCACAATCATTTCCTTAGGCAACAACTGTCCAGGATTGCGCAAAAACAATTCCATCAGCTGATATTCCTTACCTGATAGTTGCACGCGCTTGCCTGTTTCTTCGCAGAAAATAGAAGCACTTTCCTTTTCCAGCACCAACCCTGCAAAGGACAGGCTATTCACAGGTAAAGCTTCCTTCCGGCGAGTGATGGTGTTCAAGCATGCCAGCAGTTCGCTGCTTTCAAATGGTTTAGGCAAATAGTAATCTGCGCCAAGGTTCAGCCCCTGCACACGATCCTGCACATCTCCCCGCGCTGTCAGCATCAGCACCGGCAAGGTACTGTTTGCCTCGCGTACCTTTTGCAGCACCGTAAATCCATCCATTCCGGGCAGCATCACATCCAGCACCATCGCATCATAGATACCGCTCAGGGCATTGTCCACCCCGTCCAAGCCATTGACGGATACGTCCACCATGTAGTGCTCCTGCTCCAGCAGTCGCCGGATTGCCTCAGCCAGGGGACGTTCGTCCTCCACCAGCAAAACTCGCATATGCATCCTCCCATGTTTGCATCTTTGCAGCACTGCCGACTATATTCTCCGCCGAAATTGTGCAATCCTGCCGGCGGCAAACGCGTTTTCGCTGCCGCCCCATGGTTGACGGTTCAGACCGCCCATGCTATCATGATAACAGTTCCTGTTGATGCAGCTGACGCCGCTTTCGCGCCCGGGCTGCAAATCGAAGGAGGCTCTTCCATGACCAATGACACCATTGCAGCCATCGCCACCGCGCCCGGGCAGGGTGGTGTGGGCATTGTGCGCCTGAGCGGCCCGGATGCCGAGCGAATCCTCATGGCGCTGTTTCAGCCTGCAAACCACGCGCTCACTTCCCTGCCAACCCATCTGCTGACCTATGGTCACGTGCTGGATGGTGCGGTGACGGTGGACGAGTGCATGGCAGTTATCATGCGCGCACCACGCAGCTACACCCGGGAAGATGTGGCAGAATTCCAGCTTCACGGCGGGTTTTACACCTGCCAGCGGGTGCTTGCCCTGTGCCTGCGCCAGGGTGCACGTTTGGCTGACCCGGGGGAATTTACCCGCCGGGCGTTCCTCTCCGGGCGCATCGACCTGGCGCAGGCCGAAGCCGTCATGTCCCTGATTGCAGCCCGCGGCGATCAGGCGCATCGCGCGGCCATGCATCAGCTGGAGGGCGGCGCGTCCTCCTTCATCCGCAAGGCGCAGGATACGCTGTACACCCTTGCGGCAGGCGTCGCCGCCTGTGTGGATTATCCCGAAGAAATCAGCGAAGAGGAGGCCGCCGCCGGCCTTGCCCCCAAGCTGCTGACCCTTGCCGCACAGTTGGATGCAGCCTGTGACGAGCATGCCGCCCGTCTCCTTACAAGCGGGTTGAACGTTGTGCTTTGCGGCCGGCCAAACGTCGGCAAAAGCTCCCTGCTCAACGCTCTTTTGGGGGAAGATCGCGCCATTGTCACCGCTATTCCCGGCACCACAAGGGATGTCGTCACCGGCACACTGCTGCTGAATGGCTGTGAAATTCATCTCACGGACACCGCGGGCCTTCGCGATACGGATGATCCGGTGGAGCGCATCGGCGTTGCCCGTTCCGGACAGGCCATGGAGCAGGCGGATGTTGTGCTGGCTGTGCTGGACGCAAGCATGCCTCTGACAGAGGAGGACTGTCTGCTGCTCCGCTCGCTGGACGCCGCCCGCACGCTGGTGCTGGCCAACAAATGCGACCTGCCCGCCGCCTGGAACCTTTCCGACATTGCGCCACTGCTTCCATCTGCACCTGTGCTGACGCTGTCGGCTGCGCAGCCCGCTTCTCTTCAGCCCCTGAAGGATGCGCTGTCCCGCCGTGCTTCCGTCACCGATCAGTTGGCGCTGACACAGCCCCGGCATCTTGCCGCAGCCCGCCGCGCAGCAGAGCATCTCCGCCAGGCTGCCGCCACATTGCACGCAGGGCTGCCCATTGACCTGTGTTCCGTGGATCTGACTGCCGCACAGTCCGCCCTTGGCGAAATCACCGGCGATCAGGTGGATGAACGCCTCCTTGATGCCGTTTTCAGCCAATTCTGCGTGGGAAAATAACAGGCATGGTGAGATGGTCTATGCCTTGCGATAAATGCAAAACGCCGCTGATGAGCCTTCTTCATCAGCGGCGTTTCAGCGTGTCCGCAAAATGGCAAAGCCGCTTTGTCAAATTTACCTTTTTCACTGTCAGCAAAACTGACGGCCGCGAAAAAGGTTAGGAATGGTTTTTGCTTTGGCCGAAACCAACCTGCACGACCGGCATAGCCGGTCGATACGCATCCAGTTGGAGGGGCTGCAGCCCCTCCGGCACCTCCTCATAAGGTTTGCCGACAGTCTGAAACGCCCCAGTCAATTTTTCTGCTTATGCCTTTTCCTGCTCCTTTTTCTTCGGCTTTTCCAGTTCATTCAGCAGCGGAACGGCAAGAAAAATCAGCCAGCCGGGATGCCACAGGTTGCAGCAAAAGCCCAGCAGCAAATAAATGATCGTAACCATCGCCGGGTTTCCCAGCAGTTGCAGATAGCCCCGTTCGCTGTCCGGCAGATAAAACAGCGGCACCGTCAAAAAAATGATCCATCCCGGATGCCACAAGTGAAAGCAAAAGCCCAGCACAAGATAAATCACCGTTACCAGCGCGCCATAGGGAAAATCCTTTCGAAAACGCGGTTTCGGCGTTTCCTGCGCATCGTCCTTTGTCTTGTCTTCCCTTTCTTGGTGATAGAAGCTTCCCTCCGGCAGTTCAGCGTCAGCAGAGGCTGGCGGATTCACCAGCGCGTCTATCGTGCAGCCATACAGCTTGGCCAGTGCAATCATTTTATCTGTGTCAGGTGATGTTTCTGCACGTTCCCAGTTGGATACTGCCTGGCGGCTGACGCCCAGTTTGGCGGCCAATTCCTCCTGCGAGTAGCCGTTCTGCTTGCGCAGGGCAATCAGTCGATCCGCAAATTCCTGGTTCATCTTGCTTCCTTCCTTTCAAAACCGCTGTATTTTTCCTTTTTGCAAGTTTTTCGACGTTGTGTTCCGCTTTCTAACCCATTTGATTGCAGCCATATGTTGTTCGATTCAGCTTCATTATAGCAGATTTTCCCCGCCTGTACTATCATTTTTACCTTGCAAATACACACCGCAAGCCATAATTGCGGCGCTTTTCCATCGCAAAAAAGGGGATAACCGGCTTTTTTCTCCGGTTATCCCCTTCAGGCTGCTCTTCTTTCAAGGATTATGGCATATCGGTGGTTGTGGCAGCATTGTCATCCACCCAGGTGTACAGCACCGCTGCCGACCAGGACCAGTTGCCGTTTGGTTGATAGCCCTGAACCTTGTTGCCAAAGAAGTCAAAATACATGTTGGAATACAGCGGAATAGCCGGCAGCTTTTCGCTGTAAAGGCGCATCAGGTTCAGCCAGCGCTTCGTATAGGTTTCCGTATCGCCGGGCTGCGTGTTGCGCAAGGTGCGCGCCACTACATATAGTTCATTGTCGTCCAGTCCGGTGGTGTTCACATGACCCTGATACGCAGGCTCGTTACGCCAGGTGTTCACTGGGTCAAACACAAAGTTGAAATTGGTTGCCAGCGCAAAAGCGTTGCAGGTGCGTGTCGTATCGCGGTAATACTGGGCGAGCATCTCTTCGTAGCTCATTTCCTCTACCGCAACATCGAAGCCAACCTTACGCAGGTTGGGGAAAAGCATCTCTTCCAGCACTTCGCACATGCGGTTGTTTTCCACCTTGGCAAAGCGCAGCTGCAAAGGCAGCAGGTTCTTGTTGCCCACCTTGACAGCCTTCACCACTGGATCCTTGGTCTCGTTGTAGTTGTTGAGGGTGTTGCCTTGCAGCAGCCGGTAACGCACCGTATCCGTTTCCGGATTATAAGCCTCGCCCTTTTCATTGTAGATAAACCCGGAGCGCTGAAGCAGTGCTTCCGCCGCTTTCAGGTCGATCGGATATGTGGTGGTGTGCTGATCCATGTCGTTCACATAGTTCGTCACCATCCACTGTCCCAGGCCATACCAGCTGTATACTGCGCGACCATATACGCCGGTGTATGCCGTCACCAGTGCATCCTGATCCAGGCAATAGCTGATGGCCTTGCGCACATTGTTCACCATTGTCGGCCCCTGCTCGCACGCGAAGGACAGGAATCCAAGCCCGGAGCGGAGATAGTTGGCCGTTTGCAGCGTGCCGCCGCGCACCAGCGCCAAGCCCGCTTCCACCACCTGGCTATCCGTCATTTTGTTCACAATATCCAGCGTGCCGTCCTGCAACTGTGCAAGCGCATCGCTCACGGTGGTTTCCACCAACGTCACCGTTTCAATCAGTGGGCGCTGGCCATCCACATTCCCGCGGTAGTTGGGGTTGGCTTTCATCACCACCGTGCCGGCAGCCGCATCATAGCTCTCCAGCTGATAGGGGCCAGATGTCACCTTCGGGTGGCTGACATATCCTGTTTCCGGATCCAGCATGGTTTTGCGAAGCACTTCCGCCGTAAATTCGCCCGTGATGTAGGCGCCGCGGCCATCGTCCGCCACATCGCATCCGGGTGCAATCACGCTGATGGGATACGGCGTCACATTGACCAGCATCATTTCGTAGTAGTACGGCAGCGCATCCGTTCGGATGTTGATGGAAAAGGATCTGTCGTCCAGCAGCCGCAAACCGGAAATGTAATTGCGGTCGCCCGCATTGTACTCATCAAAACCCAGCACCTGCCAGTAGCCGGTGGTTTGCGCCCCCAACTCCTTCATGGCCGCGCTGGCCTGCATGAGAATGCTGAACACATAGTCCCTGGCTGTGATCGGCGTGCCATCGTTGTAGCACAGTCCTTCTGCCACATCAAAGATGAACAGCTTGTTGTCCAGGTCATCGGAGCTGGCCGAGCGCAGCGTCACCACGGAATCATCCACCTCATAGATCGATTCGCCGGTGAAGCCCACCGTGCTGTAGCCATGCAGCATGGCACGCACGTCTATGTCCGAAGTATTGTTGCTAAACAGGTCTGTGGAAAAGCTGCCCGTCACTTTGGACAGGGTACCCACGGTCACATGACTGCCGGGGGTCAGGGTGCGGATGGTCAGTGCCAGCGCCATGTCTTCATTCAGGTCAATCGCTTCCTGTGCATTGTAACCGTCAGCCGAAGCACGCACAGTGTACAACCCTTCCGGCAGCGCAGCGGAAGCTGTGCCCTTTCCGTCCGTCCGGGCAGTGAACACCGTTTTCTTCAAGTCGTTCCGCACCGTCACATCCGCATCCGCAATGGGGTTGCCATCCGTGTCCGTCACGGTAATGTCCAGTTTCCATTCTGCAGCAGCCTTCTCTTCAGCAAAAGCCGCCATACAGCTGAATGCAAGCATCCATGCCAGCAAAAGCGCAATGATTCTTTTCATGATCAATGGTCACCCCTCAGCGTTGTCGAGCCATGTTTGCTGCCTGAACCCGGCCGACGAAGTTGCTTTCCCCCGCCGGCCGAGCCGTGCTTTTCTGTTGTTTAGTCGAAGCAGTCGCCCACGTTCTGCACCGTGCCGCCTGCCAACGGGATATCAGGATCCTCAATCACGTTGTGCAGCGACTCGAACTTTGCGCGGATGAGCTGATCACGGGTCACGTTCCGCCATTCGCCGCCGCCCCAGCCAGTGAAGCGATGCCCCACATGGATAGGATCGTCCGGTTCGGTTGTGGAATCACCGAGGAGGAGACGCTCGCTCTTGAGCACCGCGCCATTCCAGTTCACAAAGGTTACCATGACGTAGGCCGTGTTGGTCACTTCCAACCCGTTGTACGCCACATCGTAGCGGCCGTTGCCGGGCGCCACAGGTTCAAGCACGGTGTAGATAATTTCGTTTCCGTCCTCATCCACAATCGGCATGTTCTCAAAGGTGTACTTCCAATCGGTGCCCATGGTGCGTGGCTGCACGGAGGTTTCCGCCATCACAGCGCCATTGTTGCCAATCAGTTGCACCTTGAGCGGCGTTGTCGGGCGATAGAACTGGTCGCCGTCCACCCAGTGAACCGTCACTTCCACATCCTTGCCCAGCAGGTTGGTCACTTCGTCTTCTCCCGCAGGCGTCTTGGGATTCTCTTTGTCCTTGGGATCCGGCACCGGATCAGCCTCTGTCTTCACCACATTGGTCACCTTTGCATCGACCAGGTCTTCTTCCGTCACCGTGTACTGCGCCTTCAGGCTTACCGACCGGCCGACCGCCAGCACATCAATGGTTGCCTGCTGACTGCCGGTCACCGTGTAACCGTCTCCGGGCAGTAGCGTTATGCCGATGAGAGCATCCGTCACCCGCACATTGTGATAGGTCACGTTGCCGTTGTTGGTCACATTGATGGTGTAGATGATGGTATCGCCAACGCGCACGCGCTTGTCTCCCGCCACGCTGCTCAGCTTTTCCACCGTCAGCGTCACGTCTACATTGTCCGTGTCGTCATCGGTTTCGTCTCCGCCCTCGGGCTTTTTCGGTTCTTCAGGTTTTTTCGGATCGGGGATCTCATCGCCGGAAGCCGTCACCGCATTGCGGACCACGCCAGCCAGGATATCATCCTCCATCACCGTGTAAGTAGCTTTGATGGTCACCTGTGCACCGACTGCCATGCCGCCAATGGTCACTTCGCCATTGCCTGTCACGGTGTAGCCATCGCCAGGCAGAATGTTCAGGCCATTCATGTTGTCCAGAACCTTCACACCAGCGAAGGGCACGTTGCCGTCGTTCTTTACGGTCATGGTGTAGGTAATCACCTGGCCAAGCTTGACCTTTGCGCCCTCAGCTACATCGCTTGTTTTGTGCACCGTCAGCGTTGTGTCAATGTCGTCAATGTCCTCTACGGTCTTGTGCACCGTGCGTTCCATGTTCTCCCAGGTTACATTCGCGGTGTTTTCCACCGTAGCGGCCAGGATATCCTCGCTGGTTACTTCATGCTGGGCATTCACCACAACGGTCGCGCCCACCGCCAGCTCGTCAATCAGCGCCTGGTGATCGTTCAGCACCCGATAGCCCGTGCCCGGCAGAATAACTGCGTTGGTGTCTTCCACCTGCACGTTAGGCACCGCCACATCGCTCACGTTTTTCACCGTGATAGTAAAGGGAATTCGATCGCCCAGCTTATAGACGCCGTCCACCGCAGGGCTTTCCTTTTCGGGGATCACCTTGTCGCCGGTCACCGTCAGCTTGCCGGTCTCGGTCTTGATTTCGTAGTTGTCGGCCTTCGTGTTCGCGTTCAGTTCATACGTGAA
>CAKUFA010000028.1 GCA_934647165.1 uncultured Clostridia bacterium
CCTTCAAAATCTGCCATTGCATCTGACGAAAAATTCATTCGCTTCCGCACCAACTCATTTGTGCGGTATTGCCTTAAGACTTTAGATGCCGTTGTCCGGCAGAACAAAGGGATCCCGGATGTTGATTTCTTCGGTGGCGGGCATGGATTCAGGCTTCTTGTTTACTTTGCGCGGTCGGCGTGGAAGGTTTTTTGCGCCAGACGATCCCGGTATTCCTGGGGCGTGGAACCCGTCATTTTCCGGTAGAAGCGGGTGAAATTGGCGGGGGCGGAAAAACCCACGGCTTCGCTGATGTCGCTGATGCGGTTTCCACTGTGCCGCAGCAGCTCGTTCGCCTTGCGGACGCGTTCTGCGCTGATATACTCAGACAGCGTTTCGCCTGTGACCTGGCGGAAAAGCCGGGACAGGTAGGCGGGATTGAAGTACGCGTTGGCGGCGATGCTTGTCAGGCTCAGGTCGTCCGGCTGGCTGAGGTGCTCCGCGATATAGTCCTTGATGCGGGTCACGATGGCATGGCTGCGGTTGCCCTGGTCAGCGTCGCTGTGCCGAAAAATGGATCGAGCCAGTTCCATAAAGGCGTCCGCCGCCTGGTTCCAGGAAGTGAAGCCCGCGGCGGAGGTGAAGCCTGACAGCCCGCCGGGGAACTGGACGCTGTTGTGCAGCTTCCGCCGGTTGATGTGCGACAGAAACAGGCGGCTCATGGTCAGGTAGATCTCCAGACCAAACGGATCGTCCATGCGGGAGCACCTGCGAAGACTGTCCATGGCTTCGGAAAACGCGCTCATGAATTCCCGGCGGTTCAGGTGATCAAGGGATTCCTGAAGCCGGGCCAGCAGGGATTCGGGCAGGGGCGGCGCGGCGTCCTGTGAATGAGAGGGCCGGAGGGCGATCATGCCCGGCAGACCCACGCCCCGACAGATACGCCTGCGCAGGGCCAGATAGGCGTCGGAAAGCTGGCCGGCGGGTACGGCGTCGGTATGCAGGGCAAAGGCCAGTGTCAGGCCCGTTTCGGCTGCGATGTCCGCCTGGATCAGGTCCAGGTTTTCCCGCACATAAGGGATGCAGCGAAAGAAGGGAAGGGATTCGTCCGGCTGCAAAAGCCAGAGCAGATCGTCCTCGTGGTTCCAGAAGGCGATCTGGATGGGATAAGGCGCCAGATGCAGCCGCAGCGCCTGGTCAGCAGTCAGCAGCTTTTCGTGATAGTCTTTCAGCGGCAGATCCGCCGTGCCGCTTTCGATGTAGGCGTACAGCGGCAGAACGGGCTTTTGCAGGCTGATTTCCAGGCTCTCGGCGGTAGCCTTTCGGCTGCTGCCCTGAATGAGCGCGGAAAGCGCGTCGCGCTGGAACATCTGCCGGGTAACGGCCTGCTGAGCCGCGAGCTGATGCTGGATCTCCTGATTTTTCTGGGCCTGATTCATCTTTTCAATGGTTTCCCGCAGCGTGGAAACGATTTTGCCGAACCCCTCCGTTTTTAGCAGGAAGGTGACCGCCGCGCCCTGAACCGCCCGGTAAATGCTGTCGAATTCGCTGTGGCCGGACAGAAAGATCACCTGGCATTCCGGCCACTGACGGTTGATGTGCTCCATGAGCTGCAGGCCGTCCATGCCCGGCATTTTTACGTCGGACACCACGATGTCCATGCGGGTTTCCGCCAGGATGCCGAGCGCTTCCTCCCCGTTGCCGGCTTTGTACAGATCGATGTCCAGTCCGCTGTCCTCCAGCCTGGACAAAAGCCCACGTACGATGATGGGCTCGTCATCAACCACCAGTACTTTTCTCATCGCGCAGATCACCTCCGTGTCGCGGAAGCCGCATTTCCACCCGCAGACCTCCCAGGGGACTGACGGAAAAGGCAAGTCCGTAAGGTTCGCCGAACCGCAGGCGCAGCCGCCTGTGAATATTGATCATGCCGGTCGTTTCCTGTGCGTCCGGGTTGGACATGCGGGCGGTCAAATCCCGGATCAGCGTTTCGTCCACGTCCGGTCCGTTGTCCTCCACCTCGATCACCGCGTCCTCCGCCTCCGCCCGGAAACCGACATGCAGCTCGCCGCCTGTCAGGGTGCCTGTCAGGCCGTGCTGATAAGCGTTTTCGATCAGGGGCTGCAGCACCAGCCGGGGCACGATCACGTCCCGCAGCTCGTCAGGCAGCGGTTCAAAATCCAGATGGATCCGGGAGGAAAAACGCAGATCCTGCAAATTGGCGTAGTTCCGGGCGTGACCGGCTTCCATGGACAGGGGAACTTCCTGGCTGCCGGTGCGGTTGATGTAGCGGAAGTATTCGCCAAGGTCGGCGGCGAGGACTTCGATGGTGTCCGTGTCGCCCAGCTGGGCCAGGGAACGGATCGTGAACAGGTTGTTGTACAGGAAATGCGGATTGATCTGGGACTGCAGCTGCTTGAGTTCCGCCCGCTGGGTGCGGATAGTCTGCATGTACACCTGCTCGATCAGTTTTTCCAGCCGCCTGGTCATTTGATTAAAGCTATGGTAAATATCAGAGAAATCGTCGTCCCGGCTGTGATGAATGCGGATGGAAAAATCCCCCTGTTCCACTTGCTGGAATGCGTTGGACAGCTTGTTCAGGGGTTTGTAGATCAGATGCCACAGATGCAGCATGTACAGCAGGTTCACCGCGATCACCAGAACGAACAGGGCGATGAAGAAGTTCCTCTGGGTGGTCAGTTCGGAAAAGGCCTGCCGGGCGGGCTGCAGCTTGACCAGGGTGAACGTTTTCCCGGCCGCTTCTGTCCGCGCCGCAGACAGGAGGTACCGCCTGCCCTCAGATCCTTCGAAGGCAAAAGAATCAGCGGACAGCGCCTGTTTGTACAGCCGCGCCGTGCCGTTTGCAGCTTCCCCGTTGACGGCGCACATAAGCCTGCCGTCCCCGGTGAACAGGAAAAACGCTTCCTCTTCCATTACGCTGTGGGAGGAGAGGAATGACGCCACGGCCTGGCGGTCGACCCGCACCCGGATGATATAGGACGCGTCGTTTTCTTTCAGGTAGTTGTGATAGGAAGGATACGGCATTACGATATCGTATTCGCCGTCCTTGTCGGTGAAAACGCTGCCGTGTTCCAGGTACAGGCTGTTGATTCGCTGGAATTCCGCGTTGGACAGGGGATTGACCTCGCTGGCGGTGATCACCCGGCCGATGGAAGGCGCCAGGAATTCCGCTCGCCTGACGAAAGGAGAGGAATTGGCCAGTTGGGCCATCCGTTCCATCACACGCAGCATCGCGCGGATTTTCTGCGGTTGGGTGAAGTAACCCGGTGTCACGCCCAGGCGGTTCACGTCGTTGTCGTAGAGCAGGTCGCGCTGAAGGGTGACGGTCCTTTCCATGAAAAGGGCAATCTGCTCCAAAGCTGCCGACGCCTGGGTTTCGTTCCATGTCACGATTTCCTTCTGCAGCGCGGTCTGGCTGGAATGGTTCACGCATGCGATGGAGACCAGCAGCAGCGTCAGCATGGGCAAAAGAAAGGCGGCAGTACGCCCCGGTATGGTATGCAGGAACTTTCTGAGTCTGCCCACACGTTTGCCCCCCTGTGTTCATCTTTTTTTGCCTGTATTATACCTGAAAAACACTGTTTTGCCAATCCGTGTGGGCAGGAAGTAAAAATTGGAATCAAATGTAAAGAAATGAATGTACAAAAAGGCAAAATAATGCCCTATAATCACATTAACGGGAGCGTGATTCCCAAATTCGTTGAAAGAGGTGACCCGGATGAAGAATACCAAGAAGCTGCTGGCCCTGCTGCTGAGCCTGTGCCTGCTGCTAAACGCGGCCGGCGCGCTGGCGGACATCACCCAGGAGGACATGGATAAGCCCTATGATCCCCCGATCAACCTGACCGCTTGGCGGTTCCTTTCCTCCGCTATTCAGTTTGAGAACGGCGACACCATCGAAAAGAACGTTTACATCGACCGCTACCTGAGCGACCTTGGCATCAACCTGACCTACGACTGGGTGGTGGCCGAGGAACAATTCGACCAGAAGATGAACGTGTCCATCGCCTCTGGCGATCTGCCCGACCTGATGTGGCTGAAAGCCTCCCAGCTGAAGGAACTGGCTCAGGACGGCGCTCTGTACGACCTGACCGACCTGTTTGACCAGTACGCCAACCAGTATGCCAAGGACACCCTGATGGCGGACATGCAGCAGTTCGACACCGCCAAGGTGGACGGCAGGCTGTACGCCATTCCCCACACCGCGTCCTCCTTCGACTCCCTGGGTGTGCTGTTCATCCGCACCGACTGGCTGAACAAGCTGAACCTGCCCGAACCCACCAACCTGGCTGAGCTGGAAACCATCATCCGCGCCTTCGCCACCCAGGATCCCGACGGCAACGGCGTGGACGACACCTACGGCCTGGCCTTGCAGAAGGAATTCTACAAGCATGGCCACGCAACCGCTGTCGGCCTGTTCTACGGCTATCACGCCTATCCCAGGAGCTGGATCGAAAAGGACGGCGCCCTGGCTTACGGTTCTGTGCAGCCTGAAATGCGCGGCGCGCTGCTCAAGCTCCAGGAGTGGTACAAAGACGGCCTGATCGACCCCGAATTCGGCGTGAAGGACAAGGCCAAGGTGAAGGAAACCGTGTCTGCCGGCAAAGTGGGCGTAGTGTACGGCACCATGAGCTCCGCCGGCGCGTTCCTGGATGCCAGCGTGGTCAACGATCCCAATGCGGACTGGAAAGCGTTCCCCGTGCTGTCCAGCGACGATCAGCCCGCCCTGCCCATCACCAAGATGCCTGTGACCCGCTACTACGCCATGAGCGCCAAGAGCGAACATCCTGAAGCCCTGATCAAGCTCCTCAACTGGAGCCACCAGAACGCTTACGGTGAGCAGGAGGACAATTCCCTGTCCATTTCTCCCACCGGCATCGCTATCTGGCAGTACAACGTCATCGGCGACGAGAACCCCGGCAAGAACCTGAACGCCTTCAAGAAGATCCGCACCGCCTTTGAAACCGGCGATCCCTCCATCCTGAACACTGAAGAGCGCGGCTACTATGACCGCATCCTGACCTGGCGCAACGACAAGAACCCCGACGGATGGACCCAGGACCGCATCTTCGGCGAGCTGAGCAGCTTCGCGGTGATCGAGCAGTATGTGGACAGCGGCAACTACATCACCAACAAGTTCTACGGCACGCCCACCGATTCCATGAACAAGTACATGTCCACCCTGGAAGCCATGGAAGCCGAAGTGTTCACCAGCATCATCATGGGCGAGGACATCAGCGCCTTCGACAAGTATGTGGAAGACTTCTACAATCTGGGCGGCACGGAAATCACCAACGAAGTGAACGCCTGGTACGAATCCGTCAAGTAATCCTTTGATCCCGTGAACACCGGCCCCTGCCGCTGCTTCATCCGGCACGGCAGGGGGCCATTTTCAGATAAGGGGGTACCGTGATGACTGCCGTGAAAGAACTGCCCCGAAAAAGGAACCGGGAATACCTCCGCCAGCGTCGCCTGCGCGAGCTGCCGCTGCACCTGATGCTGATACCCGGCCTGGCGCTGCTGCTCGTTTTCCATTACGTGCCCATGTTCGGCATCGTGATGGCCTTCGAGAATTTCAAGCCCGCCAAGGGATTTTTCGGATCCAAATGGGTGGGCTGGGATAATTTCGTCTATATGGCCAAGCTGCCGAACATGGGCAGCGTACTGTACAACACGGTTTTCATCGCGGTGCTGAAAATCATCGTGGGCATGATCGTGCCCATTTTCGTGGCGCTGATGCTGAACGAAATCGGCAGCAAACCCTACAAGCGGATCGTGCAGACGGTGGTCTACTTCCCCCATTTCCTTTCTTGGGTCATCCTGGGCGGCGTGCTGATGGACGTGCTCTCCCCCTCTACCGGCATCGTGAACGACGTGATCCGTCTCTTCGGCGGCAAGCCAGTCTATTTCCTTGGAGACAAGGGGTGGTTCCCCTATACCATGGTCATCACCGCCGTGTGGAAAAACTTCGGCTACGACACCATCGTGTATCTGGCGGCGCTGACCAACGTGGACAGGAACCTGTACGAGGCTGCGTCCATCGACGGGGCGACCCGCATGCAGCAGACCTGGCATGTGACGCTGCCCGGCATTCTACCCATCGTGACGCTCATGGGTGTGCTGAATCTGGGCAACATCCTGAACGCGGGCTTCGATCAGATTTTCAACCTGTACAGCCCGTCGGTCTACTCCACCGGCGACATCATCGACACCTTCGTGTACCGCCTGGGTTTGGAGCAGGCGCAGTTCAGCGTGTCCACAGCCGTGGGTCTGTTCAAATCCGTGATTTCCATCATCATGGTGTCCCTGGCCAATTACCTGGCGGGTCGCTACGCCAATTACCGGGTGTTCTGAGGGAGGTGAACGGACGATGAAACAAAAAGAAAAAATGGTCGGCACGCACATCAGGCTGTCCATGGGCCGGAAAATCTTTCTGGTGGCGGATTACCTGTTCCTCGCTTGTTCCGCCCTGCTGTGCCTGCTGCCGCTGATCAACGTGCTGGCGGTTTCCCTTTCCTCCTCCAACGCGGCGGCGGCGGGATACGTGAAGCTGTGGCCGGTGGAATTTACCTGGTCTTCCTACCAGTATGCCATGACGAAGCCCCAGTTCACCCAGGCGTTTCTGATCTCCGCCAAGCGTGTAGCCCTGGGCTACGCTGTGACCATGGTGGTGATCATCCTCACTGCCTATCCCCTGTCCAAGGAAAAGGACGCGTTCCGCGCCCGGGGCAAATACGCGTGGATCTTCATTTTCACCATGATGTTCAGCGGCGGCCTGATCCCTACGTACATGACGATCCGGTACCTGGGCATGCTGGACACGATCTGGGCTCTGGTGCTGCCCGGCGCGGTGCCGATTTTCAACGTGGTGCTGATGATGAACTTCTTCCGCACCATTCCCCATGAAATCGAGGAAGCTGCGTTCATCGACGGGGCGGGGCATTTCACCACCCTGCTGAGGATCTACCTGCCCCTGTCCCTGCCGTCCTTGGCCACGGTGAGCCTGTTTGTGATCGTGAATCACTGGAACAGCTGGTTCGACGGCATCATTTACATGAACCACACCTACAATTATCCGTTGCAGAGCTACCTGCGCACCATCATCATCAACCCGGATCTGCAGTCCATGACCTCCAGCGAACAGCTGGTGATGCGGGAAATCTCCGAGCGTACCTTCAAGGCCGCTCAGATTTTCCTGGCCGCGGTGCCCATCCTGTGCGTTTACCCCTTCCTGCAAAAGTACTTTATGACCGGTTTGACGATGGGATCGGTGAAGGGATGATGATTATGTTTCCGGAAACAGGCGTATCCTTTCATTGCGAAAACGGCAGGCTTCAGCGGCTGAACGGCGAAGCGGAAAAAAGTGCCGCGAAAACCTGAAATAGTTTGGCGGCCAGCGACCGCGCCTTTCGCAACGCGCCGGAAAACAACCGGAGCGGTCAGCCGGAAGGCCTGACCTATCAGCGGGCGATTCTGACCCTGGAACGGTACGGGTATCACCGGATCGTCACACGTCTGGGCAAGAAGCTGTTTTCCACCGTTGCTGACAACGGGTATCGCTTTACCCAGCAGTTCGATCCGTTTACCGGCGCTGTCCCTGAAATCCAGGAACAACTTCAGGAAGCTTTATCTGCTGCTTGCACTGGAACAAGGTCTTATCGTCATGGGCATTCCGGATAAGCCGACCAGCAGGAACCAGACTTATATCAGAAAGTAAATGCAAGGAATCAGGAAATTTGCGAATGTATGATCGAATATCTCTCTATTGACTTGGAAACCAAATCCGGCACTGACCTGTCCCGGAGCGGTGTGTACAGATATACGGAAAACCCGGCATTTGAAATCCTGCTGTTCGGCTATTTCAAAGCAAGTGTTCGGTGAGGCGATGGAGGAAAGAGAGCGGCGTTCAAACTACGAGGCTGATGAAAATGGCAAGAGGAAACGTCGAAGCAGGCGTTTCACTTCGACCGGCGTTTGTATCCCGTTATAATGCCAGGCGGAGAGAAATTGGCAAAATAAAACGGCAGAGGGATTGGGTGCAGAAAATAAAATGGTAACAGGAAGTTGCTGCTTGATCTTGCACCCAGCCAGTGGCCGGGAATTATGAAAAAACAGAAAAATGCAAAGAAAAACGCATCCTACACCCAACTGTGATATTGGGGTAGGATGCGTTTTCACCCGGCAGAGTGCGAAAAGCTTTAGGAGACAAGGCTTTTCAATGTATGAAAAAACGCTAACCTTGGTATCAAGATTAGCGTTTCATTATGGTACGCCTGGCAGGATTCGAACCTGTGACCTTCAGAGTCGGAGTCTGACACTCTATCCAACTGAGCTACAGGCGCTTATAGCCTATCAAATATAGCATGAGCAGAAAGAATTGTCAAGGAAAAATTTGCGGACGGAGCGAAAGACCACGAGCGATGGCTGAATGAAAAAATGCTGACAGATTTATCGATGGCGGCATTGCGAAGAGGAAACGGCAGGAGAAAGGGAACAATGAAAAAGCAAGAGGGCAATGAAAACGAAGAAATGATGCTGAAAAATGTGCACAGGACAATGCTGTTTGGCGCAAATTCATGAAAAAAATTCAAAGAAGCTATTGACATCACCTGAAGGATATGGTATTCTACCATTGTGAAATGAAAACGGTTCCGACAACGTTACCATAGCACAGGAGGACTGGGGTTTCCCATGAAGATCTACACCATCAGGGACATCGCGCGCAAGTCCGGCGTTAGCGTGACGACGGTTTCCCGCGTGCTGAACCATCGCCCGGATGTGAACAATGCCACCCGGGAAAAGGTGGAAAAGGTCATGGCGGAATGCCACTTTGTGGGCAACGCCAATGCGCGAAGCCTGAAGCAGGCAGAGAGCGACATGGCGGCCATCATTTTGCGGGGGCATCAGAACCCGTTCCTGAACGCGCTTGCGGAAGCGATGCTTCAGCAGGCGTCCGGCAGCCGGACATCCTTTATGCTGGAATTTATTGACGAGCGGGAGGATGAGTTTCAAACAGCACTGCGCCTGAGCCATGAAAAGCGCGCCAAGGGTTTCATCTTTGTGGGAAGCCGCCTGGACGAGCGCCGCAGAGCCGTTGAAGAGCTGGATGTGCCGTTGGTGTTTGCAACGGTGAGCGCGGAGGATGCACATCTGCTCCATGCCGCATCCGTGGCGGTGGATGAACGTGCGATGGGCTATTGCGCGGCGAAAACGCTGCTGAACGCCGGACATCGGAAAATTGCCGTGTTCGGCGGAGCACGCATGGGCGGCGACAGCTTATCGCTGCGCTATCAGGGCGTGACAGACGCATTCCATGATGCGGGGCTTGTGTTTGACGAGAGCAGGTATGTGGAAACGCGGCTTTCCATGAAAGACGGATATGACAGCGCCCGAGCTTTCTTTCCTGTGAAGAGCGACACCACTGCCGTGTTTGCAATGAGCGACACGGTGGCCATGGGCGCGATACGCGCGCTGGAGGACATGGGGCTGCGTGTGCCGCAGGATGTGAGTGTGATCGGGTTTGATGGCATCGAAATGGGGAAATACTTCATTCCGAGGCTGACAACCATTGAACAGCCGGTGCCGGACATTGCGCGCGAAAGCGTGAAGGTACTGCTGGATATGATGGAGAATGGCGGAGAATCCCGCCATGTGACTGTGGATGCGACGCTGCGCATCCGCGAATCAACCGCCCAGGTGAGGGCGGACTGAACAGGCACTCCGCATGGCGCCGGCGCGCTATGTGAAGAATAAAAAGGAGGAAACTACAATGAAAAAGTTCCTTTCTCTGGTACTGGCGCTGTGCATGGTGATGACGCTGTGCTCCTGCGCGCTGGCTGAAGACGTGACCCTTTCCGTGTGGGTTGGCGACAACCTGGACATGGAGTGGATCAACAAGGTCATTGAGAATTTCAAGGCGGCTAACCCCGACAAGAACTACACCATCAAGGTGGATGTGGTGGGCGAGGGCGATGCGAAGAGCACGGTGCTCAAGGACGTTGAAGCTGCTGCTGATGTGTACACCTTCGCGGACGACCAGTTCAACGATCTGGCGGCCCAGGGTGCGCTGCAGAAGCTGGACGAAGTGATGGATGTGGCTGATGTGATTGCCGCTGACGGCGGCGCTGAGAGCGGCTCCGTGCTGGCGGCCAGCATGGACGGCGAGCTGTATGCTTTCCCGGCGACGGCTTCCAACGGCTACTTCATGTTCTACAACAAGGAGTACTTCACGGAAGAAGACGTGCAGACCCTGGACGGCATGCTGGAAAAGGCTGCTGCTGCCGGCAAGTACGTTGGCATCCCCATGAACGACGCGTGGTATCTGTACGGCTTCTTCAAGGGCGCCGGGCTGACCATGGGTCTGGCTGAGGGCAGCACCAAGAACAATGTCTGCAACTGGAATGCGACCGATACTGAGATCAAGGGTGTGGACGTGCTGGAAGCACTGCTGACCCTGGCGAAGAATCCCGGCTTCCGCAATGCCAAGAGTGAAGACTTTGTGACCGGCGTGAAAGACGGCTCCATTGTTGCCGGCATCTCCGGCACGTGGAATGCCACCGTTGCCCAGGAAGCCTGGGGCGACAACTACGCCGCTGTGAAGCTGCCCACCTACACCGTGGCCGGCAAGCAGGTACAGATGGCTTCCTTCGCAGGTTACAAGATGGTTGGTGTGAACCCATACAGCGCGGACGTGTTCAGCGCGGCTGAGTTTGCGGCCTTCATGACCAATTATGACAGCCAGGTGCTGCGCTTCCAGCTGCGCAGCGAAGGTCCTGCCAATGTGGAAGCTGCTGCTTCCGATGCGGTGAAGGCTGATCCCGCTATCTCCGCGCTGGCCGCTCAGTCCGCGTATGCCAATGTGCAGCGCGTGGGCGACAACTACTGGTCCAACGGCGAAGCGCTGGGGCAGCTGATTGTGCTGGGCAACCCCGACGGCAAGGCTCTGCAGACCATCCTTGATGATGCTGTGACCGGCATCACCACGCCCGTGGCCGACTAAGCAAGCCATACACACGGCCGCCCCGAGGCGAATGAACAACTCGCACCGGGGCGGCTGTTTTCTCACCTTGGATGGACAACAGGGGAAAACGGCTGCGGCAAGGGAAAAGCCGAAGCTATGAGGCGCTTGCGGAAGGGCGGATGCAGAAAACACCTTTCCGGAGCATTGCAACAAGAAGCGCGGGGGGCGACGGAATGGAAACGAAACAGGCGAAAGCAAGCGGCGGGATTGTCCGCTTCTTTTCAGGTATTGGCCGCTATCTTGTGGGGATGGGGCGCGATTTTGCACAGGGTGATCTTTTTGTGAAGCTTTCCGCGCTCATTTGTGGTGCAAGCTGCATCAAAAGAAAACAGTATGTGAAAGGCGTGCTGTTGACGCTGGTGGAGGCGCTGGTGCTGTGGCTGGTGCCGGCCTTCTTCTGGCCGTACATTTCCAAACTTGACACCCTGGGCACGGTGGAAGCGAAAGCCGTCATTGATAAAACCACCCGAACCAAGGTGTGGAACGACTATGACAACTCCTTCAAAATTCTGCTTTTCGGCGTTATCGGCCTGGTCATTATCGTGGCCGCGGTGGTGCTGTGGGCGCGCAATATCCGTGCGGCCCGCGAAGTGGAAGTGCTGGAAAAGAGCGGCAAGCACGTGAACTCCTTCCGGGAAGATGTGGCGGATTGCTTGGGCAAGAAGTTCCACCGCACGCTGCTGACGCTGCCGGTGCTGGGCGTTGTGTGCTTCACGGTGATCCCGCTGATCATCATGATTGCCGTTGCCTTCACCAATTATGACAAGGCACACCTGCCCCCGTTCAACCTGTTCACGTGGGTAGGGCTGGATAACTTTAAGAATCTGCTGTCCGTTTCCGGCTCGGGCAGCTTTGGCTATGCGTTCTGGAAAATCCTCAGCTGGACGCTGATTTGGGCTGTGGTGGCGACGTTCACCTGCTATTTTGGCGGCATTTTGCTGGCGATGTTCATCAACAACAAAAAAACCATCGGCAAAAAGTTCTGGCGCACCTGCTTTATGGTGACCATTGCGGTGCCGCAGTTTGTGAGCCTGATGCTGGTGCGCAATTTCTTCGCTAACCAGGGCATTGTGAACACCATGTGCAAGAATGCCGGGATTACCAACTGGCTGTTCAACATTGGCGCGATTCCCACCAGCAACTATATTCCCTTCCTGACGAATGCAGCATGGGCCAAGCCCATGATTATCCTCATCAATATGTGGGTTGGCATCCCGTATCAGATGTTGATTGCAACGGGCATCCTGATGAACATCCCCGGCGAGCTGCTGGAGAGTGCGAGGATTGACGGCGCGAACGCGTGGCAGTCCTTCAAGTCCATCACCATGCCGTATATCCTGTTTGTGACCGGGCCGAGCCTTGTGAACTCCGTGGTGAGCAATATCAACAACTTCAACGTCATCTGGCTGCTGACCAAGGATGTGTACACCACCTCCGACCAGTTGATGGGGCAAGCCAACGCCACAGAGGTTGACCTGCTGGTCACCTGGCTGTATCGCCTGACGCAGGAGCACACAAATTATAAGATGGCCTCCGTGATCGGCATACTGGTCTTTATTGTTTGCGCGGTATTGACGCTGCTCGCCTTCAACCGCATGATTAAGGATGGAAAGGAGGAGAACTTCCAATGAAAACGACCAAAGTTTTGCGGCAGATCGGCCGTCATTTGGTGCTGACGCTGCTGGCGGTTTTCTGGCTGATTCCCATTGTGTGGCTGGTGGTGACCTCCTTTGGCGTGGATAAGGGACCGAACCTCTCCACCTTCTTCCCCAAGGCGTATACGCTGGACAACTATGCGGCACTGCTCAATCCGGGGGCGGAGTCCCTTAACCAGTTCAAAAACTGGTTTATGAACACCTTCATCATTGCTGCCTGCACATGCCTGATTTCCAGCATGTTTGTGCTGATGGTGGCCTATGCCATGAGCTGCATGCGCTTCCGCTCCCGCAAGACGCTGATGAATCTGGGCATTGTGATGAACCTGTTCCCGGGCTTTCTTTCCATGATTGCGGTGTACTTCATTTTGAAGAGCGTTAACCTGACCAACTCGCTGCTGGGCATGGTGATTGTGTATTCCGCAGGCAGCGGACTGGGGTATCTGATTGCCAAGGGCTTTTTTGACACGGTGTCCAAGTCCCTGCGTGAGGCGGCTTATTTGGAAGGCGCCAACGAGTTTACCGTGTTCTGGAAAATCATCCTGCCCCTGGCTAAGCCCATCATTGTGTATACGGTCATCAACTCCTTCCTGGCGCCGTGGATGGACTTCATCTTTGCTTCGGTCATGCTGACGGACAACGCCAAGAAGACGGTGGCCATCGGCCTGTACTCCCTGATTACCAAGACGAACATCAACAACTACTTCGCTCAGTTCTGCGCGGGCGGCGTGATAGTGTCCATCCCGATTTCGGTGCTGTTTGTCATCATGCAGAAGTTCTATGTGGAAGGCATCACCGGCGGTTCGGTGAAGGGCTGATTCTTTCCGCATTCCCGGGGGAGCTGATATCTCCCGGGAATGCGGAAAGGCGAGGAGGAAAAAAACGATGGAACGCTTTGCGTGGATGGGACGTATCAAGCCGGGGATGCAAGAGGAGTATAAGCGCCGGCATGATGCTATATGGCCGGAAATGAAGGAACTGCTGAAAAGCGCAGGCATCCGCAACTATTCCATCTGGTCGGATGGGCACGTTGTGTTCGGCTACTACGAATGTGAAAAAGGCATTGCCTTTGCAGAAAAAACGCAAGCGCAAAGCACGGTTGTTGATCGCTGGAATGAATACATGGACGACGTGCTGGAGCTGGTGATGGATCCTGAAACCGGCGCGCAACCCATGCTGCGGCAAATGTTCCTGATGGAATGAATGCGAAGGGTGGCGTGAAGACCATGAAAAAACGCGTGTGTCAGGTTCTGACGCTCCTGTGTGCGGCGGTAATTGGACTGACGCCGGCCTGCGCAGCGGGCGCGCAGAACTCAAGCGGCGTGACCTACGAGATATTCATTGCCTCCTTTGCAGATGGCAATGGCGATGGCTGCGGCGATTTGCAGGGAATCGTGGACAAGCTGGACTACCTGGAAGCCCTGCATGTCAGCCGCATTTGGCTGATGCCGATTCATCCGTCGCCGAGCTACCACAAGTATGACGTGACGGACTACGAGGCGATTGACCCGGCCTACGGCACGCTGGAAGACTTTGAGACGCTGGTGCGGGCATGTGAGGAACGGGGCATGGAGATCATGCTGGATCTGGTGGTGAACCATACCTCCAGCGAGCATCCGTGGTTCCGCAGCGCCTGTGAAGCGCTGAAAACGGGAAGTGACAGCCCGCACAGGGACTGGTACAACTTTACGGACAAGAGTGCGGACGGCTATCATGCTGTGCCGGAGGCGGACGGCTGGTATTACGAAGGACGCTTTGGCAGCCATATGCCGGATCTCAACCTGGACAACGCGGAGGTACGTGCGGAGATTGCCCGCATCATGGCGCTGTGGCAAAGCATGGGCGTGAAAGGGTTCCGGCTGGACGCTGTGACCAGCTACTATACCGGAGCAACGGGGAAAAGCACGGAATTTGTGCGATTCCTGAACGAAACGGCAAAGCGGAACGATCCAGACTGCTATCTGGTTGGGGAGGCATGGGCGGATGAGAACACTGTTCTGGCCCTGTATCAAAGCGGCGTGGACAGCCTGTTCAATTTCCCGGCGGCGGATCAGGCCGGAAGGCTGCTGAAAAGCGCCATGAACGGCAAGGGTGCAGCCATGGCACAGGCATTGGCGGACTGGAATACCCGGGTGCGGGCAGTATCGTCCCAAAGCATGGACGCGCCTTTCCTGACCAACCATGACTTGGGGCGTGTGCGCGGCATCCTGCGCAATGATCTGGCCAAAGAGAAGGCGGCGGCCATGCTGTATCTGCTTTTGCCTGGTGCACCAACGATTTACTACGGCGAGGAGCTGGGAATGTCTGGCTCCGGGAAAGATGAAAACAAACGCCTGCCCATGGTGTGGAGCACGACAGAGGAGGCGCGGCTGTGCAATCCCCCTGCCGGTGCAGACCAGACGCAGCGCCTGAAGGAAGGCGCAGATGCACAGGAAGCGGACGAGAACAGTTTGTTGAACTGCTACCGGCAGATAACAGCATTGCGAAGCCTGGCACCGGAGCTTCAGCGCGGCGTGATGGAAGCCCTGGATGTGGGCTGCGATAGCGTAGCGTTTTTCAAGGTGACGGATGAAGCAACGGGAACGGCTGTGGCAGTGTTGGTGAATGCTTCTGCAACGGACGAGGCGGAAACCGCACTGAATACGCTTGGAAAAACGCAGGTGCTGGGCAGCTATGGCGGTGCGCTGGTGCAAAACGGAACCGCGATGCTGCCGGCGGCATCATGCCTTCTTTTGCGGGTGGAGTGACACCTCCTCCCGCCGTTCTTTAACAAACAACCGAAAACGGTTCCGGTGACAGAATACACTTTTTTGATGAAAGGACGAATTAGTAATGCGGCAAAGTGGAATCCTGATGCACATCACCTCACTGCCTGGAAAAGACGGTATTGGCAGCTTGGGACAGGAGGCGCGGGACTTTGCGGATTTTCTGCATGCTTCCGGAATGAGGCTGTGGCAAGTGTTGCCGGTAGGGCCCACCGGCTATGGCGAATCGCCCTATCAGTCCAGCAGCGTGTTTGCGGGCAATCCCATGCTCATTTCACTGGAGGAATTGCGTGCCCAGGGGCTGCTGGATGACAGCTGCCTGCCGCCTTTTGAGGATGACGTGCTGGATCAGGTAAATTACGAGCGGGTGCGGGCACATAAAGAGGGGCGGCTGCGGCTTTGTTTCCGCCAGAGCGGGGAGAAGATGCGCAGCGCTGTGGATGATTTTATCCGTACCCATGCGTGGGCGGAAGACTTTGCCCTGTTTACGGCGGTGAAGCGTCACTTTGGCGATGTGATGTGGACAAAATGGCCGGACGAAGATATCCGCATGCGGCGGGAAGCAGCAATCATCCGCTATCGCGAGGAGCTTAAGGAGGACATTCGCTATCACCTGTTCGTGCAAACGCTTTTTTTCCGCCAATGGGCGGCGCTGAAAAAATACTGCAACGAGCGGGAAATTGAGCTCTTTGGCGATATGCCCATCTATGTTGCGGAGGACAGCGCCGACACATGGACGCACCCGGAGGTATTTCAGCTGGACAAGAATCGCGTGCCCAAGCGCGTGGCAGGCGTGCCGCCGGACTATTTTTCCGAGGATGGCCAATTATGGGGGAATCCGCTGTATCGCTGGGGCTATCTGCGGCTGCACGGGTATCGCTGGTGGGTAGAGCGTATGCGCGCCATGGCCGGCATGTACGACCTGATTCGCATTGATCATTTCATTGGCTTTGCGAACTACTATTCCATTCCGTACGGCGCGCCCAACGCCCGCACAGGCAAATGGATCATCGGCCCGGGAAAGAGCCTGTTCCGGGTTTTCCGCAAGCAGCTGCCAGGGATGCGCATTGTGGCGGAAGACCTTGGCTGCGTAAACGACCGAGTACGCGCGCTGTTGCGATTTGTGGGATATCCCGGCATGCGGGTGCTGACGTTTGGCTTTGGCGGAGGAGAGGATGATCCCCACCTGGCGGCAAACTATGTGGAAAACTCCGTAGTATACACCGGCACCCACGACAACGATACGGTACGCGGCTGGGTGGAAACAGCTGATGAAAACGCCCTTGCACAGGCGAAGCGTACCCTGGGCTTTGAACGGCTGGAGGATGCGCCGGAAGCCTTCATCCGCGCGGTGATGGCGTCGCGTGCAAACACAGCGGTGATCCCCATGCAGGATGTGCTGGGACTTGACGGAAGCGCCCGCATGAACCTGCCGGGAACCACCGGCGGCAACTGGCAATGGCGCATGCTGCCCGGCGCGGCAAACGCAAAGGTGGCTGCGCATTTGATGGAACTGAACCGACAGACGAACAGGGGGACACAGGCATGATGAACGCGAAGGAATTGATGAAGCAGACGGAAATGCTGCTGCTTACGCGCGACCACGTGAAACTGGAGGACGCCAGCGCCGTGCAGCTGCACAACGCACTGTCCACTGCTGCCATGGAGGCGCTTTCGCCCTGCTGGGTCAAATGCGAAGAAAAACGCTCCGGCAAGCGGCAGGCATACTATCTCTCCGCTGAATACCTGGTGGGGCGAATGGTATACAACAATCTTTTCTGCCTGAACGTGCTGGATGAGGTAAGGGAGCTGCTCAAAGCACGGGGCGTTGACATTGCGTGCCTGGAGGACATTGAAGACGATGCGTTTGGCAACGGCGGCTTGGGGCGGCTGGCGGCATGTTTTCTGGACAGCGCGGTGACGCATCATGTGCCGCTCACCGGTTATGGCCTGCGGTATCGCTACGGGCTGTTCAAGCAGAGCTTTGTGGATGGGCGGCAGCACGAAGAGCCGGATGATTGGGCGAAGTGGGGCGATCCGTGGAGTATCCGCCGGGATGAGCTGGCAGTGACCGTGGAAATGAAGACCGGCAATGTGCGGGCGGTGCCATATGATATGCCGGTGATCGGCTATGGTGCGAAGAATATTGGCACGCTGCGGCTGTGGCAGTGTGAAAGCCTGCATGAGATCGACTTTCCGCTGTTTAACCAGCAGGAATATCAAAAGGCTGCAAGCGACAAGAATAGGGCCGAGGACATCACCAAGTTCCTTTATCCCAATGACAGCCACCGGGAAGGCAAGCAGCTGCGGGTGAAGCAGCAGTATGTGATGGTGTCCGCATCCCTACAGGACATGCTGCGGCAGTATCGCCTGCGCCACGGCAGCGACTATAGATTTTTTGCGGCCGAGCACGCGGTGCAGCTGAATGATACGCACCCCGTGATGGCCATTCCGGAATTGATCCGCCTGCTGGACAAGGATGGCGTGGACTTCGAAACCGCCTTTGCCATTGCACGGGAAACCTTTGCCTACACCAACCACACGGTGATGCAGGAAGCACTGGAAAAATGGGATCTGCCGCTTTTGTCCTCCGTGTGCCCGGACATTGTGCGCATCATCCGCCGCATTGACGCGCGTTTCCGCAAGGAAATGGCGGCTGCCGACCAGGAAGTGAAGGCAACGCGCTGCATCCTGTGGCCGAACCCGTGGAATGCCAAGGTGACGCAGGTGCATATGGCGCAGTTGGCGGTTTATGCAACCCATGCCACCAACGGCGTGGCGGCAATCCACACGGAAATTCTCAAGGATGACGTATTTGCTGATTGGTACGCCTTGTATCCGCAGCGCTTCCAAAACAAGACAAACGGCATCACCCAGCGCCGCTGGCTGGGGCTGTGCAATCCGGAGCTGACAGAACTGCTTGCCCGGCATCTGGGCGGACGTGCATTCCTGACGAACCTTTCCGAGTTGGAAAAGCTGAAACCCATGATTGATGACACGCTGTGCCGGGACTTCAGGGTGGTGAAGGAAGAGAAGAAGCGTCAGCTGGCTGCGGAAATTCTCAAAAAGGAAGGCGTGGCGCTGGATCCTTCCATGATGTTCGACGTGCAGGTGAAGCGGCTGCATGAATACAAGCGGCAGCTGATGAACGCGCTGTCCATTCTGGCCATCTATCAGCAGCTGAAGGACGGTACGCTCAAGGATTTCACACCCACGGCATTCATCTTTGGCGCGAAAGCTGCGCCCGGCTATGATCGGGCGAAGGCCATTATTCACCTGATTAACATGATTGCCGACAAGGTGAATGCGGACCCGGAGACCTCCGATCGACTGAAAGTGGTGTTTGTGCAGAATTATAATTGCTCCTATGCGGAAAAGATTATTCCTGCGGCTGATGTGAGCGAGCAGATTTCCCCCGCAGGCACGGAAGCCAGCGGCACGGGCAACATGAAGCTGATGCTCAACGGCGCGGTGACGCTGGGCACCTATGACGGCGCAAACATCGAAATTGTGGAGCAGGCCGGTGCGGAAAACAACTATATCTTCGGTGCAACGGTGGAACAGCTGAATGCCATCAAGGCAACATATGATCCGAAGGAAATCTACAAGAAAGACGCGCTGATTCGCCGTGTGGTGGACACGCTGGTGGATGGCACCTTCCCGGATGAGGACGGCATGCTGCGGGAGCTGCACACAGCGCTGTTGGAAGGCGCAAGCTGGCACAAACCGGATCATTATTTCCTGCTGCATGATTTCCGCAGCTATCTGGACGCGAAGCTCCGCGCCAACCGTGACTATCATGACGCCATCACCTTTGCGCGCAAGTGCCTGATGAATGTTGCAAGTGCGGGCACCTTCTCCTCCGACAGAACCATTAAACAATATGCCAAGGAAATTTGGCACGTTTGACGGCGGCTAAAAAGAAAAAGAGCGGACAGGCAGCGCCTGGCCAGCCCGAAAGGCTGGCGGCGCTGTCTGTCCGCTTTGTGCTAAAAAGAGAAGAAGGAAGGATTTTGCCAAAGGACGACCGGAGAAATTTACGAGGCGGATCCGGCTTTCTCCTGGGCGGCGGTCTCATATTCCCTGACCTTGGCGGTGAGCTTTTTCAACACGGAGACGGCTTCGCGGAGCATATCACGCTCCTGAAGGCGGGAATCACGGAGAATGATGGCGGCAGGCGCCACATTGCTGGCGCGCAGGCGGCCATCCGTATCCTGCATGGCACGAAGCAGCAACGCAGGATCAGGCACATAACGGCTGTCCACCCGCATTACCAGATCCCCCTTGCGCCAGACGACGCTCATAACGCCCAGCATGTTGGCCAGCGCCCGAAGCTGTGCAATGTCCAGCAGTGCGTCCACCACAGCGGGGGATTCGCCAAAGCGATCGAGCAGCTCCTCTTCGATATCCTCGCGATCCTCCTGTGTTTGAATGGCGGCAATGCGCTTGTACATCTCCATGCGCTGACGCTCGTCGTGCACATAATCTCCGGGCAGGTAGGCGTCCACCTTGAGATCCACACGGGTTTCCAACGGTTTGGCGGCACTGTCCTGCCCCTGCACTTCATGGAGGGTTTCCTCAATCAGCTTGCAGTACATATCATAGCCGACGGTGGCCAGGTGACCGTGCTGCTCGGGTCCCAAAATGTTGCCTGCACCGCGGATTTCCAGGTCACGCATGGCAATGCGGAAGCCTGCGCCGAATTCCGTGAACTCGCGAATGGCGCTCAATCGCTGCTGGGCTGTTTCGGACAGCATTTTTTCCGGCCGCACGGTGAAATAGGCATAAGCCTGCCGGTTGCTGCGTCCAACGCGTCCGCGCAGCTGATACAGCTGGCTGAGGCCGAAACGATCTGCATCAAAAACGATCAGCGTGTTGGCGGTGGGCACGTCCAGACCGCTTTCGATGATGGTGGTGCACAGCAGCACGTCGTAGCTGCCGGCATAGAAGTCCATCATCACGTCTTCCAGGCCGTGCTCTTTCATTTGCCCATGGGCAACGCCGATGCGCGCTTCCGGCACCAGGGCGCGCAGACGGTTATAGAACTGTTCGATGGACTGCACCCGGTTGTACAGAAAATACACCTGTCCGCCGCGGGACAGTTCGCGCAGGATAGCGTCGCGCACAACCGCGTCGGAATAATCTACCACGTGGGTTTGCACAGGCAGGCGTTCCTCAGGCGGGGTCTCCAGCACGGACATATCGCGAATGCCCACCATGGACATGTGCAGTGTGCGGGGAATAGGCGTGGCGGACAGGGTGAGCACGTCCACCTGGTTCTTCATGTTTTTGATAACTTCCTTGTGCGCCACGCCGAAGCGCTGCTCCTCGTCCACAATGAGCAATCCAAGATCCTTGAATTGCACATCCTTGGCCAGCAGGCGGTGGGTACCCACAACAATGTCGATTTGGCCATTCTTGAGACGGGCAAGGACGTCCTTTTGCTCCTTCACGGTTCGAAAACGGCTGATAACGTCCGCCACGACAGGAAAACCGTGGAAACGTTTGACTACCGTATTGTAGTGCTGCTGGGCAAGAATGGTGGTGGGCGCAAGGATGGCAACCTGTTTGCCGTCCATTACGGCTTTGAAGGCTGCACGCAGGCTCACTTCTGTTTTGCCGTAGCCCACGTCGCCGCACAGCAGACGATCCATGTTCCGGTCGGATTCCATATCTCGGGTGATCTCCCGCACGCTCTGCTCCTGATCGGGGGTGAGTTCATAGGGAAAGTGATCCTCAAATTCCCGCTGCCAGGGTGTATCTGCGCTGAAAGCATATCCTTTGCGTTGGCTGCGCTGGGCATAGAGCTGCACAAGGTCAAAGGCCAGTTTTTTGAGCCCTTCCTTGACTTTGCCTTTTTGCTTTTGCCACTCGCCGCCGCCAAGCTTGTTCAGCTTGGGGGGCTGGTTTGGATTGCCGATATAGCGCTGTACTCGTTCCAACTGCTCCACAGGAACGTACAGCTTGTCGCTGCCCTGATACTGAATCAGCAGATAATCCCGGTAGGTGCCCTCGCTTTGCAGGCGCACGGTGCCCTGATAGATGCCGACACCGTGATCTTCATGCACAACATAGTCGCCAACCTTCAGGTCAGTGAAAGCGGCGATCTTTTCCCCGGCGTTGCGGCGGCTTTTGGCCTTGCGGTAACCCGCGCCGTAGATGTCCGTATCCGCGATGAGCACCAGCTTGGCAGCCGGCCACACAAAACCGTGGCTGAGGGTCATGGGCAACACAAGCGTTTCGCCCAGGATCAGGTTGTTACACTCTTCCATGAAAGTGGCGGGGGTGTTCAATTCGCCCAGGGCTTGGACAAGCCGCTTGCCGCGCGCAACACCGCCGGAAAGAAGCAGCACGCAGTTGCCGTCCCGTCTCCACTTTTCACAATCGGCTGCAAGCACTTTCATCTGTCCCTGATAGCTGGCAATGCCTTTGCTGCCAAGATCGATGGCGTCTTTGGTTTCCACACCGCCCATGCTGCGAAGGAATTCCGTCATGGCGGCCAAGGGATACGGCTTGAGGAGACTGAGCACCTCATCCCAGCGCATCAGCAGGTTTTGCTGCTCCAACACGGCCTCGCCGCGTTCCATGGCGCCGTGCAGATCCTCGCCAAAACCCATCAGACGCTCGGAGGCGCGCTCACGCAGCTGATCGGGTTGCCAGAGAAACACTGCGTCTGCCTGATACCAATCAAGCAGCGTATGGGATTTAGGGCTGAGCACGGTCAGCCATGCGCGGATGCGCCGGAACGGCACGCCGCCTTCCAGCTGTTCAGCATCCTGCAAAAGAAGACTGGTGCGGCGCTCCAACTCCTGTGCACGCGCTGCGTCCTCCGCTTTTTTGCGGGCTTTGGGGGCGACTTTCTGGTCAAAAATGGTTTCCAGCTCATCATCGTCATCCGGCAGGGGCGGCAAGTCGGCAAACAGTTCAGTTTCCGGCACAACCTGCGTTTCGCGGCCATCCAGTGCCCGGCGCATGCGCTCGGCGGCCGGAGCACATGCGTTCCGGGAAAAGAGCACTTCTATGGCTGGGGTGATGACGGCTGTTTTGATTTTTTCCTGACTGCGCTGGCTGATGCAGTCAAACGTGCGGACGCTGTCAACCTCATCATCAAAAAATTCCATGCGGTAACCGGAGACGGCAGCCGGGGGATAACAGTCGATGATGGCGCCGCGCATGGCGCATTGACCTTTGCCTTCCACCATCTCCACCCGCTCATAGCCCATGCGGGTCAGACGGTCCATCAGCTCTGTGGGCTGAATCACATCCCCGGCGCTCAGGCGCAGGGTGGAGGCGCGGAACATATCGGCATCGCCCATGCGCTGCATCAGCGCATCCATAGAGGTCACCAGCAGCTTCACTTCTCCTGCTGTCACGCGGCTGAGGGTCTCCAGGCGGCGCCAGGCGCTTTCATGGCTGCTGGCGCCGCGCGTCAGGTCGATTTCACCGCCGGGAAGGCATCCTGCCCGCTGACCTAAAAGCTGCTGCGCATCCTCTGCGGCCTTGGCGGCCTTCAGGTCGTTAGGCGTCACCAGCAGCACGCGCTTGCCGGTGCGATCAGCTACGCGCGCGGCAAGCAGCACGCCCTGGGTTTCCGTCATGCCGCTCAGCGTAACGGGAACATTCTGCTCCAAATCCGAAAAGAGCCTGCGCGCCTCCTCGGGCTGCGCGCCGCCCAGCAATGCCTGTATCATGTTGCATATACTCCGTTTATTTCTGGTTAAACTTGCACATGGCGGCTTCTGCACCACTGTCAATCCATGTTTCCACACATTCAGCTGCCCGCAGGTAAGCGTCGTTCATGGCCGCCTGCTCCTCACGGGTTTGGGGTTTGCCAAGCACCCAAGGAATGAGATCCCATCCGGGCTGCGGTGTGCCGACGCCTACGCGCAGGCGCGGAAAATCCTGCCCGGGCACATGGGCCAGGATGGAGCGCATGCCATTGTGCGTGCCCGCGCTGCCGCTTTTGCGCATGCGCAGGTGGGCAACAGGCAGGTCGATATCGTCATACACCACCAGCAGGTGGTCAAGGGGCGTTTTATACCAATTCAGCAGTTGAAGGACGCATTCGCCGGACAAATTCATGAACGTCTGCGGCTGGCAGATAACCACACGCTTGCCCTGGCGGTTCACTTCCGTGAGCATGCCGCCAAGCTTTTTCTTGTCCGGGCGCACGCCCCAACGGCTGCACAGTGCGTCCGTTACCTCAAAACCTGCATTGTGCCGGGTATGCGCATACTGCGTGCCGGGGTTGCCAAGGCCGACCACAAGATATGTTTCCATGTTTTCCTCTCTAGTCGAAACCGCGAGAGGATGCCTGTGTCAAACACAGGGTTCCTCTCGCGTTTGTGGATATGGTTAATTGTTCTCCGCTCGTGTAAAGGCGGGGATTTTTGTGCCGCGCCCATATTGCTGGCCGGTGAGCACGCACATTTCAGCCGTGCATTCATCACCAAGCGTTGTATTCGCCAGGCGGCAACCGGGGAGCAGCGTGCAGCGCTCGCCTATGTGGGTGTTGCCCTGCAAATAGCAAAAGGGATAGATGACCGTGTCCTGTCCAATGGTCACGTTGTTTTCGATGTAGGTGGCGGCAGGGTCAATGATGGTCACACCGGCCTCCATGTGATAGCGGCAGTTCAGCTCCCGCATGTATGCAGTAGCATCGGCCAGGTCGCGCCGGGTGACGATGCGCACGGCTTCCCGGGCATCTTCTGCGGCGATGGCTGCCACGGCTTCGCCCTCAGCGGCCAGATAAGCGGCAACGCTGGAGAGGTGATACAGGCCGTTCCCTTCCGGTTCCAATTGGGGAAGCCCCTGTGCCAGAACGGTGCGCGAGAAGCAGTATACACTGGCGTTGATGGAGGGGATTTCCTCCTCATTAGGGGCAAGCTCGGCAGCGCGTGCAATGCGCTTCACATTGCCGTCGCCATCAAAAATGACACGGTCATACCCTGCAGGGTTCGCAACATCTGCATACAGAACCGCCGCGTGGCAGCGCTTGCCATCCACGGCTTCCAACAGCCGGCGGTAGGATGCAGTGGACACCATGGGCATGTCCCCAGCGGCAATCAACACGCGGTCTACATCCTCACCAATCAGGCACATGCCTGCCTGCGCGGCCTTGGCGGTGCCGTTGCCCAGGGAAAAGTTCTGCACGGCAGTGCGGATTCCTTCAGGCAGCGTGGGGGCGAGCTCTGTGGCATGGTGCCCAAGCACCACAACGACCTCATCGCTCACGCGTTTCACTGCATCCATGGTGCATTGCATCAGCGTGTGCCCCATCAGCTCGTGCAGTTCCTTGGCACGGGCGGACTGCATCTGGTTCTCCCGGTCGGAAGCGAGGATCATCGCGACGGTTTTCATATTCAGTCTTCCTCCATCAGCCAGGCGGCGGGGCGGATGGTGGCCGCACCGTTTTCCTCCGGGCTGATATCCAGCACCATCAGCGAACGTTCGCCGCTTACACGTTTTTTCTCGGGTGCAGCGGTGGACATCACAAAGGCCATGCCTACCACGGTGACGCTGAATTCATGCATCAGATCGACCATGCCCTTGGCCGTGCCGCCGCCCTTAAGAAAATCATCCACAATGAGCGCCTTTTGTCCCTCACGCACGGCGCGGCGGCTCAGGCTCATGGTTTCAATGGTGCGGGAGGAGCCGGACACATAATTGATGTTCACGGCACTGCCTTCATACACTTTGGAGGAGCGGCGGGCAATCACCAGCGGAACGCCCAAGGCGTTAGCGGTGGCCAATGCCACCGGGATGCCCTTGGTTTCCATGGTGAGGACGAAATCCGGCGCGGCATCATAATACACGGTGGCAAGGATATTGCCCATCCGGCGAACGATTTCCGGATTGGACAGAATGTCGGAATAATACAGGAAGCCGCCGGGCAGCACGCGCTGGGTGCCGCTGAGCTCTTCGCACAGGCTCTGCACATACTCCCGTGCATCCTTGCGGCTGACGCGGGTGCGATAACGCACGCCGCCTGCGGCTCCGGTCACGGTTTCCAACTCGCCCAGGCCAAAGGTTCTCACCACATTCCGCAGGATGTCAATATCTTCGGACATGGTGGACTTAGCGGCACCGAACATCTCGCAGAAATACGAGAGGGTGAAAATGTGGTTGGGCGTATCGGCAAGGATTTTCATCATGGCGCTCATGCGCTCATTGCGGCGAATTTTTTCCACGGTCAGCTGCTCCTTCAAAATCAAAAGATCGTTTTCTATTATAGCACAAATGCGCGAATGATGGAAGCTTTTTCGGAAAAAATAGTTCGGATTTCACGAATGCGACTTTTGGCGCATTTTTGCCCGTTTTTGCCTAAAACACTCAGAATTGATCATGGAACGGGATGATTTTTCCGCACGCGAACGTTTTGTTTTCAGCAAGGCAATGAGCCGGCTGGGACACAAAAGATGACAAATGGGTAAAAAATGGCTGCGTTTTCGGGTAATGTGTGCTATACTTTTGATGCAGAACAGAAGGAGGGATGCCCGGTGTCCGAAGAACAGAAGACCCCAAGCAAACCCCGCCAGCTGTGGAACAGTGCCGTGAAGGCTGTGAAGGGTGAGAGCACAGAACAGCTGGTGGAACAGTTTACGGCAGAGATGACGCTTGTTGCGGAAGGCTTATGTGACGATCAGGGACGGCTGCGCAAGGAAGTGACGGCTCTCCGCACGGATTATGACCGCCTGGAGCAGCGGCTGCAAAGTGAACAGCAGGCGCAGGAAAGCACGCTGATGGAGACGCAGCGCGACATTGACCGCCGCCTGGACGAAGTGACGCGCCGCCTGGCCGCACTGGAAAAGGCGCAAAGCGCGCGCCAACAAAAGGAAGCAAAAGGAAAACGGCCGCAGAATCTGATCAGCCAATTGACGGTGTTGGCCGGCATTATCGCCGGGGCGTGGGTTCTTGTGACTGTGCTGAACCTGCTGAAGTAGGAGGCAAACACCATGAAAACCTATGAAGAAATGGTTGCGGAATATCGCAAACGCCAGCATGACACCGTGGTGGACACACTGGCGGTTGGGCTGACCTACATGGATGAAATTGCTGTGGACACAGGCTTGCTGGCAGAGGCGAATCTGCTCACGGAGGTGACAAGCTCCGCCTGCGCGGCGCTGCCGTTTGTGATGATTGCCGCAACGGAGGGCAGCAAGGTTATCCTTGGGCGCAAAAGCGGCAAAACCAGCGTGAAGGACGGCGCCTATCGCATGGCGAAAACGGGCGTTGCCATGGGTGTAGGCAGTGCGGTGACCGCGGCGGCCGGCTTCTGGGCGGCGCTGCCGGTGACCATGGGCGTTCGCTCGCTGTTTGACCGGTATCGCTCTCGCGCACTTACCGGGCGCAGGGTGCAGGGGCGCATCACACGCCTGAAGGAGCTGCAAGCCTTTCTGGACGCAGGGGAGACACGGCAGGAGGAGCCCGGCACGGCTGTGATGGTGGGAGAAACCCTTTAACGGAACAGAAAAGGACATCAAAAAAAGGGATACGCCAAACGATTGCAAGGGTTCGGCGTATCCTTTGTTTTTTCATCGGCCTGTCGGTTTATTTGGTCAGCCAATCATTGGCGTCCGGATAAGCGTAGGGGATGTTGTTTTCCTTGGCATACTGCTCGGCATAGGAATTGCGGCCAACGGTGAGGGTGAGATGGGGGCAATTGTTGAATGCCCAATCTCCAATGCTTGTGACGCTGTCCGGGATGGAGAGGCTTGTCAGAGAAAGACAACTAGCAAAAGCCCAACCTCCGATGCTTGTGACGCTGTCCGGGATGGTGATGTTTGTCAGCAAGGGACAAGAGTCAAATACCCCACCGCCGATGCTGGTGACGCTGTCTGGAATGGAGATGCTGTCCAGCGACGAACACTTAGTAAATGCATCTTCTCCGATGCTTGTAACGCTATTTGGGATGGAGATGCTGGTCAAAGATGTACACTCAGAAAAAGCAAACTCTTCGATGACTTCAATCCCTTGCGGAATGGCGTAGGTGTCGCCCTCTTTTGCCTTGGGATAGGAGATGAGCCGCTTGTCGGGTTTGCTGAATAGCACACCGTCAATGACGGCAAAAGTCGAATGGTCAGGAGAAACCTCAAAGGACGAGTTATTTAAGCAGATGCGGAAAGCACCTCCTGCTATATTGGTGACCTTCCGTCCGTTCAGGGTTTCAGGAATCTGAATGCTGGTTGCTTCTAAGTTGGGATAAAAGTCTATTTCTGCAGTGCCATCCGCCAGAATACGGTATTTCCAATCGTCACTGTCATCAGGCAAGGCATAGGAGGCGTTGTTTTCCGTGGTATCTTGCACGGTATAGGGGATGTTGTTTTCCTTGGCATACTGCTCGGCATAGGAATTGCGGCCAACGGTGAGCGTGAGGTTGGGACATTCGTCAAATGCCATGTTTCCGATGCTAGTGACGCTGTCTGGGATGGAGATGCTGGTCAAAGATGTGCCAGAAAAGGAAAAATCTTCGATTATTTCAATCCCTTGCGGAATGGTGTAGGACGTGCCCTCTTTTGCATGGGGATAGAAGATAAGTCGTTTATCGGGTTTGCTGAACAGTACACCGTCAATGACGGCAAAGACAGGGTGATCTGAAGAAAGTTCGATGGTGATCTTTTCACAACCATAGAAAGGATTGTTTCCAATGCTTGTGACGCTGTTCGGGATGAAGATACTTGTCAGCGAGGGACATCTAATAAATGCCCAATCTTCGATGCTTGTGACGCTGTCCGGGATGGAGAGACTTGTCAGTGCCGAACAATCAGCAAATGCCCAAACTCCGATGCTAGTGACGCTGTTCGGGATAATGATGTTTGTCAACGAGGAACACTCTTCGAATGCCTGCATTCCGATGCTAGTGACGCTGTTTGGGATGGGGATGCTTGTCAGCGAAGAACAACCATAAAATGCTTCAGGTCTAATGCTTGTGACGCTGTTTGGTATGGAGATGCTGGTCAAGGATGTACAATTATAAAAAGCGAGATTTCCGATTATTTCAATCCCTTGCGGAATGGCGTAGGTGCTGCCCGCTTTTGCCTTGGGATAGGAGATGAGCCGTTTGTCGGGTTTGCTGAACAGCACACCATCAATGACGGCTAAGGTTGGATGGTCAGGGGAAACAATAAAAGCAGAGCATTTCTTCTTGGGGATGTTGAAATGAAGTGGATCTACATCGGTAACCTTCCGGTCATCCAGCGTGTCAGGAATCGGAATGCTGGTTGCCTCGTAGTTGGAATAATCGATTATTTGTGCCGTGCCATCCGCCAGTACACGGTATTCCCAATCGCCGCTTATGAAGGTTTCCGGTTCGTCCGCCACAGCGCAGCAAAAGGCCGCCATCGACAAGGCCAGTACCCAAAGACATGCCAGAAGCTTTTTCATGCAATTTTTTCCTCCGCACTTTTTTCTTAGTGTATCGCTTGCAAATGGAAAAGTCAACAAAAAATGCCATGATTTTCCCAAAAACAGCAGTGTAGAGGAGGGCACGCACTTTCGCAAAAAATCCAGGCTTGCGCTTTAGGGGAAATAACAGTATAATGGGAAGAACGCTTTTAAGCGGAGAACGGAAGAAGGAGGAACTGTTTTTCTATGGAAGAGACAACGACGCGCAGCAACTTTATCTGGGACGCCATCGAGCAGGACTTGAAGGAAGGTCGCTACACACAGGTGCACACGCGCTTTCCTCCGGAACCGAACGGATACATGCACATTGGCCACTGCAAGGCGCTGATTATGGACTTCCTGACGGCGGAAAAGTATGGCGGGCTGTGCAACCTGCGCTTTGACGACACCAACCCCGCCAAGGAAGACACGGAATATGTGGAGGCCATCAAGCGCGACATTCAGTGGCTGGGTTTCCACTGGACGGGCGGGCTGTATTACGCCAGCGACTATTACGATAAGCTCTATGAGATTGCGGAGGACTGGATTCGGCGCGATCTGGCGTATGTGGACGAGCTGTCCCAGGAGGAGATGCGCGCCTATCGCGGCACGCTGACCGAGCCTGGCAAAAACAGCCCCTGGCGCGACCGCCCCTGCGAGGAAAGCCTTGACCTGTTCCGCCGCATGCGTGCAGGGGAGTTCCCGGAGGGACGCTACATCCTGCGGATGAAGATCGACATGGCGTCCCCCAATATGGTGATGCGCGACCCTGCGATGTATCGCATCCTGTACAAGGAGCACTGGCGCACGGGCAACAAGTGGTGCATCTATCCCATGTACGACTTTGCGCATCCCATCAGCGACGCGCTGGAGGGCATCACCCACTCCATGTGCTCGCTGGAGTTTGAGATTCACCGCCCGCTGTATGACTGGGTGGTGGAGCACAGCCAGAACATGCTGCCCGCACGGCCGCGACAGATTGAATTTGCACGCCTGAACATCACCCAAACGGTGATGAGCAAGCGTTACCTGCGCCAGCTGGTAGAGGGCGGCTATGTCCGCGGATGGGACGATCCCCGGATGCCCACCCTGTCCGCCCTGCGCCGCCGTGGCTACACGGCTGCCGCGATCCGCGATTTTGTGGGCCGCATCGGCATGAGCAAGGCGGATTCCACCGTGGACTTTGCGCTGCTGGAAAGCTGCGTGCGCGACGACCTGGGCGATAAGTCTCCCCGGGCGATGGCGGTGCTGAGACCCCTGAAGGTGGTGCTGACCAACTGGCCGGAAGACCGTGTGGAGACACTGGAAATGGAGAACCATCCCGATCATCCCGAAATGGGCACGCACAAGGTGCATTTTGGCCGGGAACTGTTCATTGAGCAGGATGACTTCATGGAAGTGCCGGCCAAGAAGTTCCAGCGGATGTATCCCGGCTTTGAGGTGCGCCTGAAGGGCGCCTACATTGTGCGCTGCGATGCGTGCGTGAAGGACGAAAACGGAATTGTGACAGAAGTGCACTGCACGGTGGATATGGATTCTGCCAGCGGCACCGAGGGCGGCAACCGCAAGATTAAGGGCAAGGTGCTGCACTGGGTGAGCGCGCAGGATGCGGTGCCCTTTGAAGCACGGCTGTATGAGCCGCTGCTCAACGCGCTGGACGAGGGCGTGGAGGAAGAAGCCGACGAAACTGCGGAAGGGGAAACAACCGCAGCACCGGTGAACAAGAAGGACTTCATCAGCCGCCTGAACCCCAACAGCCTGACGGTGGTGCGAGGCGTGGCCGAACCGGTGATTGGCGATTGTGCGCCGGGGACGACCTTCCAGTTCCTGCGCACGGGCTATTTCTGCAAGGATCCCGACTCTACAGCGGAGCTGCCGGTATTCAACCGCACCGTGGGCCTCCGCGACACGTATGCCAAGCAGGCAAAGTGACAACCACGGGTCGGAAAAGCTGATTGCACGCAAGGAAAACTGCGGCAGATTGCCTCTGCCGCCGATGGAGGATACATCATGGAAGTCAGAACACGGTTTGCGCCCAGTCCCACGGGCTTTATGCACCTGGGCGGCCTGCGCACGGCGCTGTATAACTATCTGTTTGCGAGGAAAATGGGCGGTAAGTTCATCCTCCGCATTGAGGATACGGATCAGGAGCGCTTTGTGGAAGGCGCAACGGAGGTCATCTACGAAACGCTCAAGGGCTGCGGCATGAACTGGGACGAGGGGCCGGACATTGGCGGTCCCTGCGGCCCTTACATTCAGTCCGAGCGCAAGGCCATGTATCTGCCTTATGCCAAGCAGCTGGTGGAAAGCGGCCACGCTTACTACTGCTTCTGCACCAAGGAAGAACTGGACGAGCGCCGTGCCGCATGCGAGGCCAGGGGCGAGGTGTTCAAGTATGACAAGCATTGCCTGCACCTGAGCAAGGAAGAGGTTCAGGCCAAGCTGGATGCCGGCGTGCCCTATGTGATCCGTCAGAACGCGCCTACGGAAGGCGAAACCAGCTACGATGACCTGGTGTTTGGACACATGACGTTCCCTAACGACACGCTGGACGACATGGTGCTCATCAAGCAGGACGGAATGCCCACCTACAACTTTGCCAACGTGATTGACGACCACCTGATGGGCATTACGCATGTGATGCGCGGCATGGAGTATCTGTCCTCCACACCCAAGTATAACCTGCTCTACGAAGCCTTTGGCTGGCAGGTGCCCCAGTATATTCATCTGCCCACGGTGATGCGGGATGCGCACCACAAGCTGAGCAAGCGCGACGGCGATGCGTACTATTCCGATTTTATCGAAAAAGGCTATTTGACCGAAGCACTCATCAACTATCTGGTGCTGGTGGGCTGGAATCCCGGAGACGACCGGGAATTCTTTACGATGGACGAGCTGATTCAGGTGTTTGACGTGCACCGCCTGAACAAGGCGCCCGGTATCTTCGATATTGACAAGCTCACCTGGTTCAACGCCGAGTATATTCGCCGCTTGAGCCCGGAAAAGTATCTGGAGATGGCGACGCCCTGGTTTGATAAGGTGCTGGCAGGCAAGAACATTGACTACAAGCGCCTGGCTGAGCTGATGCAGACCCGCACCGAGGTTTTCAACCGCGTGCCTGACATGGTGAAATTCCTGGCGGAGCTGCCTGATTACGATGTGGCGCTGTACACGAACAAGAAGAGTAAAACGAACCCGGAAGTATCCCGTCAGGCGTTGAATCTGCTGCGGCCTGTGCTGGAGGGCGTTGAGGAGTGGACGGAAACGGCCATCCACGATGCGCTGATGGCAGCCATTGCCGAGGCAGGCATGAAGAACGCCGCCGCTTTGTGGCCGCTGCGCATTGCCATTTCGGGCCAGGCTTCCACCCCCGGCGGCGCGATTGAAATTGCATGGCTGTTGGGAAAAGAAGAAACGCTGCGCCGTGTGGATGAGGGACTGAAAAAGCTGGAGAATGTGTAACCTTCATTTTCCTGATGAAAGGATCGATTTTGTTTGACGACTCCGATGGATTTGCGTCGCCGCAAACCAGTGCTGTGGCTGACGATGACGGCGCTGTTTATGGCCATGGTGGTTGTGCTGAGCATGAGCATGCTCAGTGTGCCCGTGCCCGGCGGCCACCTGTATTTTAACGATGTGGTGATTGATACGGCGGCGCTGCTGATGGATCCGCTTTCGGCATTCCTGGCCTGCGGCGTAGGTGCGTTTCTGGGGGATTTGCTGTTCTATCCTGCACCGATGTTTGTGTCGCTGGTAACGCACGGCTTGCAGGCGGTGGCGATTTCCGTTTTGTCCAGCAAACTGCGGCTGAAAAAACCATTGGCCTATGCCATTGCGGTGCTGGTCGGTGCGGTAATCATGGTGGTAGGGTATACGCTTGGACGTGCATATGTTTACAGCACGCCGGAGTATGCGCTGATGAAATTGCCTTTCCAGTGCCTGCAGGCAGGTGTTGGCGCGGTGCTTTCATGGCTGCTGTGCTGCCCGCTGGGACTTTCCAGGCGGTTCCACGACCTGGTGAAATGAGGAACGCGTGAAGAACGACATGAACGTGAAAAAGCTTGCCGTAACCGGCATGATGGCTGCAATGATCTGCGTGCTGACAATTTTTCCGCACATTCCGCTGGGTTCCGGCTATATCCATTTGGGTGATGGCTTGATTCTGCTGGGCGTGATGCTGCTGGGGCCGCTGGGCATTCCGGCGGCAGCCATTGGCAGCATGCTGGCGGACTTGCTGGTTTATCCGGTCTATGCGCCGGTGACGCTGGTAGTAAAGGGACTGATGGCGCTGGTTGCATGGCTGATTTATCGCAAAGGAAACGTGCGGCGCATGGTGCTTGCCTGTGTTGCAGCTGAAGCGGTGATGGTGCTTGGTTACTTTGCCTATGAGTGGTTTGCAGTGCCGGAATTTGCAGTGGCGGACATCCCAGGCAATCTGATTCAGGGTGTTGCGGGCGCAGCGCTGGGCATTGTGTTCAGCTATGTGACACCGCGGCTCGAAAAAATTGTGAAATAAGCAAAAGAAGGCGTCTGAATGGATTGGAAGAAAGAGGGGAAAGCCATGAAGAAGTTCATGATGGAGTTTAAGAAGTTTGCTCTCCGCGGAAATGTGATGGACATGGCGGTCGGCGTTATCATTGGCGGTGCGTTCTCTGGCATTGTTACATCTCTGACGGATAATTTCATCAATCCGATCCTGAATGCGTTGACCGGCGCGGCTTCCTATACCTTGCAAGATGTTGGCGGCTTTGCTTCCAATTTTCTGAGCGCGGTGGTAAAT